>JADYXR010000017.1 GCA_021772095.1 Candidatus Obscuribacter sp.
CGAGTTCCGCCGACGGCAACAATGGCAAGACCGAAACCGCCTGCACCACCACCAGCCCCAGCACCGAGTGGCGAACGAAACCGACCAATGCCGCATACGCCACCGTCAGAAGCACCGGGACAAGTGACTACGACTCTCATGGCTGATTACGTCGAATCATCAAAACTGAAAGAAGCATACAAAATCTTCGAAGGGCCCGGGTCACGCTTGATCGGTTAATAGCCAGAACGGTTGCCTGGAGCGGTTGACGGCGGTGCCGGCGAGCTTTCCCGAAAGCGGCGCGAGGTAGACCCGCTCGACCGGATGAATAACTGGGATCGTTTAAACCAACGCGCGTCTTTATTGTCCGCCACGCATTGAGCGCGCTGTTACTGAGTATCTGAAACCGTTTCGAGGAGTTGACACTTCGGCAGCGCTTTCTGAAAAGCGATCTTCGCCTCTTCAGTCAGTTGTGGACAATTTGCCACCATTAGCAGTTTCAGCGTTTTGACCCTGGACAATGCATTTAAAGCTTTGTCCGAAATCGGATTGCCAGACAAGGTCAGCCTGGTGAGCGGAAGTTTGACCAGATGTTCGACACCGGTGGTGCTGATTTTATTGTTGATCAGGTCCAGCTCTTGCAAATTCGATAGACGCGAAATCGTCAAACAATCAGCATTGGTAATATCTTGCGTACACAATCTTACTTTTTGAAGATTCGGAAGTTTTGAAAGCTGGCTCAGTTGCTCATGCTTGAGATTCTCGCAAACAGCAAAACCGACTTCGTGGAGACTTTTGATTTTGATCACCGTTGACAAAGTATGGTCAGGCAACCGCGCGTGATTGAACACCAGCTGTTTTAAAACCGGTAGAGTTTCCAAACGCGACATTCCGGCATCGGTTACTTTGTAAAAGAAGCCCAGAGTCAGAAGCTGAAGACCCTTGAAGCGGGCGAGTTCTGTCATGCCTTCGTCTGTAAATTCTCGCGAGTTCAAATTGATCGCTCCAATTCTCTTGTCTCTAACAAGTGCAAATCCGGCACCGGTTATTTTTTCCGACCGCAGCAATCGCAGTGAACGAACATTCTTATATTGATTGAGAACCCCAAAATCTTCCTCGACTATTTCCGGTCCGCCGTCGTAAAACGGCACCCCATCTTGGGCTAACAGCGTCCACTTTTCGTCTTCGTACAAACGCATACGATCCGACAATGTTTCGTCAGGAGGTGCAATCTTTTGAGTGGCAACGTTGCGCTCCGGCGCGCGGAACAAACCTGACGTCATGCTAAACCCGATTGCAAAAACTGCAACCACTACTAATCCAGCAAGGAGAAGCACTCCTGTTGCCGGTTGGCGTTTCGGTTCTGCTTGTTGCGCATCGGCAGCTTCCAAAATTGATTTTTGAATTGAAGTCAAAACTGACGACTGTTTCAATTTGCTGCCATCCGCGCCAGACAGCTCGTCATCAGCTCCACGCAGCCCATCATTGGTAGAGCTACCAAAGTTATCTAAACCGTCCTGCTCAAATTCAGATTGCTCGTCTCGAAATAGTTTTCTGCCTGCAGGTGTGCTCTGGGTTTTTAAACGCGTGTCAGGATCGGCATCAATAGCGCCTGCATCGACATGACGCTGAAGTTCTTCTTGCGAGCAACTGCAACAGTCGGACGAAAAAATAAATTGAGAAAACGATCCTGGCAAGGCCTCGCGTGTTCTTTTTCCACATCGTGTGCACACTGAAGAAGTGAGCCCTTGCGCCGACTCCCGCAGAGCCTTCAAATCACATTCGCAAGTTACGATCCATTGAGTCAGGCTTCCGGAACCGTCGCTCTTTCTCGGATTTTTGCAGACTGGACAAGTTTGTGCTTTATCCATATGCGCGCTTAACCTACAGAAACCTTGTCATCATCAGCCTCTGCAACAAAAGAAGCAGGCTCGAAAACATATCCGGCATTTTTGACAGTTTTGATCGATTGATCGTGGCCGTCCGTCACCAGTTTTTTCCTCAAACACATAATCATCTGGCGAATGCCGGCTTCCGTGGATTCAGGCTCCGCGACGGAAAGTTTATCCAGAATCGCCGGCACTGAAAAAACTTGTTTGGGATTCTGCATCAGCAAATTCAGCAGTCGGAATTCACCCGCCGTAAATGCGACCACATTGTCTCCAATCCGCACTTCGCCGGTTCCGATGTTAACAACAAGATTTCCGGATCTCATTGTTTTGCTTTCTTCCTGGGGCGGTCTTCGCAGCAAAGCATTCACACGAGCAAGAAGTTCTGCAAGCGAAAACGGCTTGCAGAGATAATCATCAGCGCCGATATCCAGTGCTTGGACTTTTTTAGGCAATTCGTTTTGCGCTGTCAAAAATAAAACGGGACACGTGCCACCACTATTTCGATAAGCCTTACAAATCGAAAAGCCCTCCATTCCCGGCAAGCCCCAGTCTAGAATGGCGAGTTCGTAGTGGTGCCCGAGAAGGCATTCTAAACCTTCAGGACCGGTGACTACCAGATCGACGACGTGATTTTGCGAAAGAAGAATATCCATCACCGAGGCGGCAGTTCTCTCATCATCTTCCACTAGCAGAATTCGACTCACTGTCTTCGCAAAACCTTTTCGTTCTCACACTAGGACATACCACACGCTCAAAGACGAAAAACAAATCAATCGGAAGAGAATGGAATGGTGAAAATGAACTGACTGCCCTTGCCCGGTTCACTCTCAACCCAGATCCGCCCGCCATGCTTCTCGACAATTTCTTTGCAGATTGCCAGACCGAGACCGAATCCATGACTGCTCACAGATTTGTGTTGATCCAGCTGTATGTAGCGCTCGAAAATTCTATTTTGCAATTCTCGCTGAATGCCCGGACCCTGATCTTTTACTTTAAACCGCGCTTCCAAACCTTCGATTCCCGCTTCCACACGCACGACCGAGTTATTCGGCGAATACTTCACCGCGTTAGTCAGCAAATTGATTAAAACTTGAATCACACTTTGCTCATCAACGCGAATCGCATCATTAGTGTAATCACAATCAAACTCAACGGATGCTTTTTCTTTGCCGCAATTCACTGTAGAAACAGACTTCGTAACGATGGCACCAACAGTAGTATCAATGGGAACAATCTGAATGCCGCCTCTTTCTATAGTGTCCGCAGCAAGTAAGTTCTTCACCAGTGAGTCGAGATAGATCACCGAAGAGAGCGCTGTTTCAACGTTCTTGTCGCCTCTTTCGCTGAGAGTTCCATAATGCCCTCCACTCAACATGTCCAAAGTCAGGCGAACAGAAGTAAGTGGTGCCCGAATGTCGTGACTGACAGTGGAAACCAAATCGGCTCTTAACTGATCCAATCGCTGGCGCTCGGTAACATCCTGAATGTTTACGAAAAGACGCTCCGCACCCTTGATTTCAAGACTGGTCACAAGAATTTCCGCAGGAAACGAGTCACCACTTTTTCGAACCGCAGTAGTTCGAACCGGCTCAAGATTGATGGACAACTTTTCCATCTCGGGAAACAAAAGTGAAAGCGGCTGTCGCACCAGTTCATCTAGCGAGTATTCGAAGAACGACACTGCGAGCTTGTTGAGAGCCTCGATCTGAAAATCCTGATTGACGATAATCAGACCGGAAGGAAAGCTTGTAATGATCTTTTGAATTCGCAGCGTCAAAGCACTATGACTTTTTTGCACGCTCGCTAACTTCTCGGTCAACTCTTCAACAGTTTCGCGGAGCTTCAAGATGGTCTCGGATTGGTCGAAAGTATCGCTCACACCAGCTCCTGACAAAAGTCTATTGCCCGCAAATGTTTTCGAACTTGACCGCGCGAATAGTTTCTTCTGTTGAGTTATTCGTTTTTAGCGCGTCCCAGTTAGTTTACCTTGTTCGTTTGAAACTCAGTAGTCCGAAATCCGAACGCAACTCAAAGGATCGTTTGCGAAGAACGCAAAATCTGCGCAACCAGGCCTAGAGCAATCCAGACTTGTGCAATTGAACCGGAAACGGTGAGACCGCAACATAGAATCAGTGCGCAAACAGCTGAGCTGAATGCGCACTGAGATTGTTCGAACATTGACCAGACGGCTTTGCCGGCAATTTATCTCTGGCGGGGGTTAGTAACACCTTCTTGCCGTGGAGTATCTTTCGATCCGTCGTCAGGCATGGGTCCCTGGAGGACCTCGGGTTTTGGTGGCGCTGGGGTTTGGAAATCTTGTTGACCTACTGCTCTAGGCTCGCCGGGTCTAGGCGCTCCGGGAATGAAGATCTCCTCGTTGCGACGGTCTTTCGGCGCTTCGCCCTGACTGTCAGTTCCTGAAGTTTTCGAATCGTCGACCAACTCCAGAGATGGTAGTGCACTACTGGTGGTGTCAGTCATTGCACTCTTAACACTAGTAAAATTTTCAAAACCTTTAAACACATCTGCTTGGACATTACTAAAGGCGGTCGAATCGGCGCCGGCGCGAGCGGCTGGTACTTCGTTTTCGATTTCTGAACTCATTTGGAATTCTCCTTAATTAGAAACGTTTATTTCGTTCGCCAGTAACTTACCCCCCGGAAACCGTGATGTCGTCGGCGTTCTTTTCATGGGACTCAATTTACTGCCGCAACTTAAGATCCGTGTGACAGACCACCAATTTTTCAAAATGATTTTGCCGAAGGCGACAAAGCGGTTCTGACGCGCGCTTTTCTCAATACAAGTATAAAAATCGGCGAGCGAAATCGGCTTCCGGACTTCAATATCACAATTCTTCTGCGATATTAAACGGAGAGAAGCAGCAGCCATGCTCAGGTTTCGACGATAAGCCGTTCAGGTTCCGACGCAAGCAGTTCAGTTTCAGGAGATACAACTAATACAGTGCCTACGATACGAGCGGCAAGAGGCGTTGGTCACCAGTGACCGGAGACGCGAAAGCGGCTTCCAGACTCGACTTCTTCGTCGGCATCCCCGACGGCTTCTTTCCAAACCAGGTCGACGGTGTCGACTCGGGCGCCGGAGGGGCCGGTTTTGCACCAGGATGCGAAGGTTTCGATTACATCCGAGGGTCCAAGGACGAAAGCTTCAACGCTGCCATCTTCCATATTTCGTACCCAACCCGAAAGTCCAAGGCTATTAGCCTTCTCCTCGGCGCTTTTGCGGTAAAAAACACCCTGCACGCGCCCATGAATTCTCAGTCTTGCTCGTTGCGACTTCTGATAATTCGGATCTGAAAGTTCCGTCATTTCATTCGCTTCTGTTGCTCGAAGCGCTCCACTTTCAACTTCAGAATAAGTTATCAGAAAAATTGACTGTTTTTTCGTTTAAAGAGGGAAGAAATAAAATATAGGAGTGGCTATACTGACTGTTCAGCTCGCCCACCACCCCGTCGAGCGTACTCTCGTGTTGACAAGCACGGCAAACTAACGAAATGTCCGAGAACGTAACCAAACAAGAAACCATTACTAGAGCCCAAGTGGAAAGCGCCATCAAATCTGTCAGAGACAGAGGATGGGACGTCAACCCTTACACCGTCGCCGAAGAAGCGAAGGCGTCGCACGGCGATATCTCGAAGAACCCGGAGTTCATGCAGCTAATCATCAACGCCCGCGGCGGTGATGTGACGTTTCAGCCGGTGCCCGAGCAGCATTCACGGCTCACTGAGCTTGAAGCCGAGGTCAGAAACCTGCAGGACAGGCTCAGCACTTCGCAAGAGCTGGCAGCGATGCCTGGGAATGATGAAGCACTGAACGAACAGATGAAAGCGCTGCTCAGTTCTGAATCCGACGACCAAGTCAAGCACCTGGAGAACGAACTGGAAGGCGCATACGCCCAGGTAGTCTCGCTTGAGGAAGACAAAACCGATTTGACCCGCAGTGTGACCGGACTCGAGAAGATCAACGAAGCTTTGAATTATCGAATGCGCGAGATGGAGGCTGAGTCAGCCGAAATCAAACGGCAACTGGCGTCACAGTCAGGTCGCCCCGCAAAAACTAACGAAGAGATGGAGAGCATCAATCGCGAGATGGCGCTCCGGCTCGAAGAATTGATTAGCAATCATCGCGCCAACAACGAGCACATCATGCTGCTCGAAGCGACCAACAGCCAGCACGAATCTTTGATTCTGGAATTGGAAGCGAAACTGGCAGAGTTGCAGCAAGAGGCAGACATGCTCGCTTTGCAGCTGCAAAACGCGTTTCATGTTGGATATCAAAAAGGGATTGCCGACAGCAAGGGCGACGAGGGCGCCGCCCCTCCGCCTGGAGCGCAGACCGTGCAGCAACCAGAAGGTCACTCGGAGCTGGAGCCGCTTTCGCAAGAAATGACAGGCGAGTTCAGCGGACAACCTTCACATCTCGCCACCGGCGACCAGGAGGTTCACACGCCTGGTCAGTACTACGAGATGCATCAGCAGATGCCCAATGTCGAGATTCGCAATCAGAATCATCCGCCAGAGCCGGCAGCCAACGAAGAAATTGTCGCCGAGACGCCCGCCCAGGGCTGGGGTTCGGAGGCCGATCAGGTTCAAAACTTCGCTCGCACCGGGCCATATGTGGCTTCCACCTTCAACCCGTTAGAATCTTTGAGCTGGAGAGATCTAGAAACGGTCTACAGCATGGGCGTTTCGTCGATCAGAGATTTCTCGCGCAACCTTACCGAGTACGCGATAACCAGCGCTGATGCGCCTGGTCCAGAGCTCCAGAAGCCCGCAGTCTCCGGACCGCCACCGATTCCACAGCCTGCAAAGCCAGTCTCACGCGACGAGACCTTGCATCCGAACCAGGTTCGACCGGATATACCATCGTTTCCGGAGCAAACCATCCAGCCAACGGAGCAGCGCATACCGCGCTCGACGTTCCCCGATGACACCGTGCAACCGAATGCCGGGTTGAAACCGGTGAAGAAACCGGCATTGTTTCCCGAGTTCACAATGGAGATGAAGGCGTTCAACCCAGATACGGACTTGCAGCCTTCTCAAGAAGTTCAACATATGTTCGATGAAAACCAGCTGTCGGAGTTCGCACAGCCCGCCCTGGACGCTTATGGTCATCCGATTGGCGAGGATGCGCCTGCTGAGACAAGGATGTTTGGCGAAAACGATGGCATCATCGATGTCGTCCAACCTGAGCCGCCAAAGTCGGACGGCGCGCTTGACTTCATTGACGAATTGATCGACCTCGACAAGCTGGACATTTTCGACAGTCTCGAAGACCTTGCCGAACTAGGAAGCATCGATGTTCTCAACGAACCAATCCAAATAAACTTTGAGGAGATGAGTGACAATTCAATGGAGTCACCCGTTGTAGATCCAGCAGCTGCGCCTGTTTCCGATGCCGAGCTTCGCGATTTGATCGCTAACAGAATCTCCGCATCGCACGAGCAGAGTGACGACCAAACCGTCCGCACCCCGCCGGCACCGGATGGCGAAGAGGACGAGAAAGGCAAGAAGCCGATCCCGGGATTAAGCAGGAAGTTTGTCGGCACCAAAGCCGCACAGGCCGCGCCGGGAGATGCACCGGCTACAGCTAATCTGGCGTCCAGCACCACCAACGCTTCCGTTTTGTCCAAACATATTCCACCCGAAATCCGCAAAGCCTGCATGATCCTGGGTGTTCGTGCCGAAGACCTTACAAAAGAATTAGTCAACAAAGAGTGGAAGCGCCAGATTACAAGCGTTCACCCTGATTTGGAAGGCGGCGACACTGAGTCTTCAATTTACTTGAACACAGCCAAGGACACGCTTCTTCGCTGGCTCGAACAAAACGGGCCGAAACTCGGCGGAAAGTTCGGACCAAAAGGCGGCGGTTCATCTCCCTTTACCGGAAAAAACAAGTCAGACGATAAATCTTGATATAGTAAAACGACCAGAGAGGTTGTTTTAACATGTCCAAGAATGTGGTCGCGATCGTTGGTCGACCAAATGTCGGGAAATCTACTTTCTTTAATCGCTGCCTTGGCAGGCGCCATGCCATTGTCGACGACCGTCCTGGTGTAACTCGCGATCGTTTATATATTGAAACTGATTGGTCCGGTCACAATTTTGTACTGGTCGACACAGGCGGAATCATCACGAATAGTGAAGAGCCGATGGCTGCCAATGTTCGTGAACAGGTCAAACTTGCGATTGATGAAGCTGATGTAATTGTTTTTATGGTTGATGGAAAAGAAGGACCTACCGGTCAAGACGAAGATGTAGCCAATCTTTTAAGAAGAAGCAAAAAACCGGTGATTCTGGCGGTCAATAAAATCGACCGACCCAATGAAGAACTCAACGTACCGGAATTCTTTTCGCTGGGACTGGGTCAACCGCATTCGCTCTCCGCATCCCGAGGAACCGGCGGCGTAGGCGATTTGCTCGACGTGATCGTCGGCAACTTCACCAAGAGTTCGAAGATCGTATACGAACCATTGCTGGATGAAGACGGAAACGAAATCATCAAAAGCGAAGCTGATATCAATAGTGAACCGTTTTCTATTGCTATCGTCGGCAAGCCAAACGTGGGCAAGTCTTCGATTCTCAACGTTTTGTGCGGGAAGGAACGAACAATTGTTTCACCTGTAGCCGGCACCACCCGTGATGCCATTGATACGCCGATTACTTTTCATGGACGCGATATCACACTGGTTGACACCGCCGGTATCCGGCGAAAATCGCGAGTCGATTACGGTATTGAAGGATTCGCCGTTGTTCGCGCCATTCGAGCGATCGACCACTCAGATGTGACTGTTCATGTGCTTGATGCAGCCGAACCGATTACAGATCAAGATCAAAAAATTGCAGCAAAAATTGAAGAAGCAGGGCGCGGCGTCGTCATTGTCTTCAACAAATGGGATTTGATCGAAGACAAATCTTCGACGACCATGAACGAGATGATCGAGATCGTGCAGAAAGAAATGCGTCACGTCGGTTATGCCGAAGTGCTGTTCACCAGTGCGATTTCGAGAATCCGCGTTCAGAAGATTTTGGAGGCGTGCGAACGAGCTTACGCTCAAACGCATCGCCGCATCACAACGACGCTCGTCAACCAGGTGATTGCAGAAGCTTATGCGCTTGTGCCACCACCGGCGAGTAAACGCGGCAAGCGCCTCAAAGTCTATTACGCCACACAAGTCTCTTCGGCACCCCCAACATTTATATTGTTCGTCAACGATCCAAAATTGTTGGGCGCAAACTACAAAGTCTACTTAGAGCGCAAAATCAGAGAAGCATTCGGCTTTGCCGGAACGCCTATCCGAATTGCTGCCCGGGCTAAGAAAACGAAGGACTGAGATGAACATCGCGTACGCCGCTGGAATTATTATCCTGGGTTATTTGCTGGGTGCAATTCCTACCGGCTACTGGGTGGTCAAGGTCGTTAAGGGCGTCGATATTCGTCAGATTGGCAGTGGCTCTACCGGTGCCACCAATGTGCTGCGTGCAGCCGGCAAAGGCGCGGCGCTGTTTGTTCTAATAGTCGACATCATGAAAGGCTTTGTGCCTGTCTATGCCTCTCAGATGTTAGAAGGTCCGGTCTGGAGCACCTTGCCGTTTTACTATCCGCAGGTGATACCGGTATTGGTGGCAATCATAGCTATCGTCGGTCACAGCAAGTCGATCTTTTTGAACTTCACAGGCGGCAAGAGTGCGGCTACTACTCTGGGCACATTGTATGGTCTAAACATCATGGCAGCCAGTTTGACATTCGGTCTGTGGATATTGATTGTTCTGACCACGAAGATTGTTTCACTGGCATCGGTAGTGGCGGCGATCTCTTGCCCGGTGATTATGTATTTGTGCGGCGCACCGCCGGCGGTGCTAGTCTTTTCTCTGGTCGCTGCGGTTTATGTTGTTCTCCGTCACAAGACCAACATAAAAAGAATACTGGAAGGAACCGAAGCTAAACTGGGTGACAAGGCCAAGGCGCCACCAGAATCAGCCTCTGCGGCTGCAACCGAGGAGAAAGCCTGTAACACAAACGATTCTGCCAATGCCAATAGCAGACCAAGCGAAGAATGAAATATCGTCATACCATAAGTCGTAAGGCTGTTTGACTGTCCCGGATAAATGAAAGTTCAGAAAGCGACTTCTCGTGCACTTTGTGGAAACAAGCATGAAGTCGATGCGTCGGTGAATTCAGTGGAGGATCACAAATGAGTAAGTCAAAAGGGACTCTTCTTCTCTCCGGTGCGTCGCTTGCCGCCTTGGTTTTGATAGCGATGGTTGCGCCTGAAGAGGATACCAGTCCGTCCAGCAGCAACGCGCAAGCGGCCCAGGCGGCGCCTGTCAACAAGAAACTGGCAACCCCGGTGGGGGTGCCGAAAACCGTGAAGGCATCACCGGTTTCTCTCACGCCCGACGAGAAAGTGAATGTGTCGGTCTACGAGAAAAGTTACAAGGCCGTCGTCAACATTGCGCCATTACAGACAGCCGAACAAGTTTATTTCTACGGTCATGAGGCCCAACAAGAGGGCATCGGCTCTGGAGTCGTGATCAGTGCCGAGGGTCACCTCGTCACTAACAATCACGTAATTGGCGACTCCGAAGCAGTAAAGGTGACGTTCTTCGACGGAAGCAGTTTGCCTGCGCGTGTGATCGGCGTCGATCCATCCAATGATCTTGCCGTTTTAAAAATCGAAGCGCAAGCCGGAAAGAAGTTCAGCTTCGTTGAATGGGGAGACTCGTCCAATCTGCAACCTGGTCGCCGCGTGTTCGCGATAGGCAATCCATTTGGTCTGGACCACACCATGACAGCTGGAATCGTTTCCAGTTTGAATAGAACATTTCAAACGCCAAACAAAAGAGTGATCAAAGGCATCATTCAAACCGACGCCGCCATCAACCCCGGCAACTCGGGCGGTCCGCTGCTCGATACGCAGGGGAAAGTGATAGGCATCACCACTGCCATCCTCAGTCGTTCCGGCAGCTCATCCGGAATTGGTTTGGCTATTCCATCCAATATCACCAAAACTCTTGTGCCTGAGCTGATTTTGCACGGCGTGGTCAGAAGACCGGATCTGGGAATCATGGTGCTGCACCCTGAAGGTGTGCGCGTGCAGACTGGAGTGCTGGCCGGGCTGCGAGTGATTCAAATAGATCCAAAGGGTCCGGCTACCGAGGCGGGTCTCAGGGTGCCGCGGCTGGTCAATTATCCGATTGGCAAAACGGCGAGCGGCAAGATCATGTACATCAAGCAATACGATCGAAGTCTCGCCGATTTGATTGTTGCTGTTGACAACATCCAGGTCCGAAATGTGGATGATTTGTTCACATACATTGAGAAAAAATCCGCTGGTCAAGTGGTAAACCTCACAGTTCTACGTAATGACGCTGATAAAGGACCGAAAATCACAAAAATTCCAGTAAAATTAGCAGTTACTCGTACTGACTAATATCTAGGATGCGAAGACGACATTGGCAAGAATTCTGGTAATAGACGATGACCACGCCATCGCCGAGTTGGTGAAAATCAACCTCGAACTGCTCGGTCATCACGTTGAAACCGCTAGCGATGGCATTAAAGGTCTGGCGCTTGCGCAACAAAATCATCCGGACATGATTGTTCTAGATGTGATGATGCCTGATCTGGACGGCTTTACCGTCTGTCAGAGAATGCGTCAGAATCCGGCAACGCATCCGATTCCAATCCTCATGCTGACAGCGCTCGGCATGACCAAAGATAAAGTCACCGGATTTGATTCCGGCGCTGACGACTATCTGGTTAAGCCTTTTGAGATTCCCGAGTTGCAAGTTCGCGTCCGGGCGTTGCTCAGACGAGCAGGCTCCGTGCCTCACTCGGCAACGCTTCCAGAGATTCTCACCGCTGGTGAAATCACTCTGATACCAGAGAATCTGCAGGCCAAAGTGGCAGATAGAATCGTCAAATTGACTCCGACAGAGTTCGAAATTTTGCACTGCTTGATGCAACATCACGGTCAAACCGTCAGCACTGGAAAGTTGCTGGAAGAAGTCTGGGGCTACTCTCCGGACGATGATGTCGACACCATCCGCGTTCATATCAGACACCTGAGAACGAGATTGGAAACCACAGAGCGTAAGTACATAAAAACCGTCTATGGTGGCGGCTATCAACTTATACCTGAAGGTTTCGCCAAGACAGGCAAGATGCCTGACTGAGCGCTAGCTCAGATGTGAAACTTCTTATGATTAACAAGTAAGTGGATTTGCTTTTTATCTACTTACAACAACATTGTTCTAATCGAACTAGTCAAGCGCCGGAGATCGTGAGCTGCGCGTGCATTACGCCATGCGGCAATTAGATACTATAAACGTTTTAAGTTAAGACGGGCGCTGCCTTCTGGAATTCTTGAAAACAAGCCGATATCATGTGACTCGTTATCCATTGATAACTCATCTGGAACGCGCGCAGCTTAGGTTTCGGAGTCCAAGGAGAAGTTAGTTTGTTATTCAACAGCCTGCAGTATCTTGTCTTCCTCCCGGTGGTTTTTCTACTCTATTGGGTGACGCCTCACAAACTGCGCGTGCCACTGCTTCTGGTGGCAAGCTATGTGTTCTACATGTCATGGAAGCCGGTCTACGGCATCCTGATTTTTGGACTGACGCTGGGCAACTTCCTGCTTGTTCCGTTTATCGCCAGGTCAGTCAACCGCAAGAAACTCTGGCTCGGCATCGTCGTCGCTGCCAACTTGATCGTGCTCGGCATATTTAAGTACGCGTACTTCACCGTCGGCGCAATCAAATCAGGCTTGGCTGCCGGCGGCATCGACTGGCGCGAACCGCACCTCCACATACTCCTGCCGCTCGGCATATCGTTTTTCGTATTCGAATTCATTCACTACGCAGTTGAAGTCTATCGCGGAAAACCGCTGGTCAAAAACTTCTTCAACTTCTCACTGTTCGCGTCCTTCTTCCCGACGCAAATCGCCGGTCCGATCAAACGGTACCAGGACTTCATTCCCCAGCTCGACATCAAGAGCAAATTCAAATGGGAATACGTTGATGAAGGCATGCAGCTCATCCTCGTCGGTCTGGCCAAGAAAGTTCTTATCGCCGACAACCTCGCACTGGTTGCCCAAGCTGGATTCAATCATCCGGAACAATTTTCCGCATGCGACTTGTGGCTTATCACATATGCGTTCGCCTTCCAGATTTTCTTCGACTTCGCCGGCTACACCGACGTTGCACGCGGCTCGGCGCTCTTGTTCGGATACAAAGTTCCGATCAACTTCAACCTACCTTATATTGCATCAAACGCGGCCGACTTCTGGCATCGTTGGCACATCAGTCTGTCGACCTGGCTCAGAGACTATCTATTCATTCCTCTGGGCGGTTCACGCGGCAGTCGCTGGGCAACTCATCGCAATCTTTTCATCACGATGGCGTTGGGCGGACTGTGGCACGGCGCGGCTTTCCACTACTTGATCTGGGGCGTCTATCAGGGCGTGATCTTGATCGGTCACCGCGAGTGGCAGCACTTCTGCAAGAAAGTCGGCGTTCCGAAATCCGTGATAGAGAGCAAGATCTATCACATCGCCTCCGTCATTTTGACCTTCCATTTTGTCTGCGTCGGCTGGGTATTCTTCAGAGCCGACACCGAAAAAATCGCTATGACCATGCTGACGAAGATGGCTCAAGCCCCGGTCGAACTGATGCATTTCAGCCTCAACCAGCTTGAAGTTCTGAAGATTCGCGACCCGCTGATTTTCCCTGCGCTCGTCTTCTTACTGCCGGCTTTGATGATCGGTCAAGTTGTCGTCAACTATCTCAAGGACAAGAAGTTCTATCAGTCGCCACCATGGGCGATGCAAGTCGGAGTGATGGTCGCTCTTATGTGTTTGCTCACCATCTTCAGTCCTGACAGCTCACCTCGGTTTATCTACTTCCAGTTCTAAATGACTGAAACCAAAACAATGGCATCACCAGATACAGAACCAACCAATCTGCGCAAAACGCACAAGAGCTCGGCGCTCTGGGCGCTGGCATTGTTTGTTGTTGTTTGCCAGATCATGGCAGCAACAAAATTCGGCTGGCTGAAACCAGAAGATTTCCCATATCCGACCTGGACTTCATGGGCGATTCACGAGTTTCAACAAGAGAAAACCAAACGTCCGGAAGTTGTCTTTCTGGGCTCATCACTCGTTCTTGTGCCAGTCGACGGAGTCGATGCCGACTTCACCAAAATCAAAGTTGATGGCGCAAAACACCACAAGAGCATTTTCTTCGAATCCAAATTCAAAGAATATTCCGGCACTGACATCACCTCTTACAACTTCGCGCTGCCAGGTGAGATGCCTTCCGACGCTTATTTGTTGACCAAGTTTTTATTGAAAAACGAAAAACGTCCTGATGTAATCGTCTATGGAGTCGGACCTCGCGATTTCATGGATAACCTGTTGCCGAGCCCGAAAGCAACCGATCCATTTCGCTATCTCTCGCGCCTGGGTGACTACAGCGAACGCATCGACCTGATTGCACCGAAGTGGGAAGAGCGGCTTGGCTACGAGCTTGGACGCATGTTCTACCCGATGGGTGCCAGCGATAACATCATGACTTCGCTCTCTCGTCGTTTCAATAATTTTCTAACGACGACCTTTCCTTCGGTAAAACCATCCGATATCGCCACACGCAGAACATTACTTCCGGAATATCATCCCTTCGAAATCCTGCCTGAGGAGTGCTATTTCAATCCAACCGACGAGAAGAATCGCGCACCATTCGTAGACAACATCAATGAATACAGAAAGCGATATAAAACTCTGAAGCGCGATACTTTCATTTCGCAAATGCAATTCCTCGAAGACATTCTTTCTATCGCATCCGATCGCGGCACTCACGTAGTCGTAGTCGCCATGCCGATTACCGACATCAACCGCCAACTGATTTCCGATCCGGCCTGGAACGACTACAAAACCAAATTAGAAAGTGTCGCTAAATCAAAAGGCGCAACTTACATTGATATGTACGCGACCAACAAATTCGCGCTTAAAGATTTCGGCGACACCGTTCACCTTCACTCCGGTGGTGGAGCTCTGTTTCTCGACATGCTCGCTAAAAAGCTCGCTAAGAATCACGAAGTCACGGCTGCCCTCAACATCAATAGAGAAGACAGCGAACACTCGTCGATTGCCGGTTTGAAAAGCGGAGGGCTATGACGCTCCAATCGACCAATGGAATCCCTAACGCGGCGGGCGCATTGAACTCGTCGCAGACGGACGCGCCTGGCGCTGCTGCCAGTGGTGTTGTTCAGTCCAAAGCAGTCGATGTTCAGGCAACAAATATCGATCAGTTTGATACTTTAAAACTGGAACCATTGGCACCAGTTTCGGCACCATCGGAAACAACGGATCGAGTTGAATCGAATTCGGTTCAATCAAGTTCCCTTCAATCTAACTCAGTTCAAACTGACTCGCATCAAACGGGCCCATCTCAAACTAACTCGCCTCAAGTCAGATCGCCTCAAGCCGCCACTGAAGCGGAACTCTCGACCACGACCGGAACGGTTACTCTAGAGAAAATCGAAGAGACTTTTAGAAGCGGACGTTATAGCGTCTTCAACGTGGCACTTGCGATCTTCATCGTTTCAAACTTGTTGATGAGCTTCTCGCCACCAATCGAATTCGACAAATTCAAATTCCCATATCAAGGTTGGGCCTGGTGGACGTTTAACGATTTGCATCAGAGTTCTGAAGAACACAACGTGGCATTGCTTGGCTCATCGCTTATGGTGAGCGCCGTCAACAACAGCGACGCGATGTACACACAGAAAGAATTGAACCTCGCCAAATATCACAAAGCGGTTTATCTCGATAAATTGCTCAGCGAAAAATTTGGTGGCACGTTTAGAACATACAATCTCGCCGCTCCCGGTCAGATGCCATCCGACGCATACATGACACTACATGCGATGCTAAAGACACATCAGCGCCCGGACGTAGTTGTTTACGGCGTGGCACCTCGAGACTTCTATGACAGCTCGATGTCCAGCCCTGTCGATACGGAACCGTTCAAATTCCTGCATCGCCTGGTCAACCTGGACGACAGTTGGAATAAGCTGTTCAAATCGCCATTCGACAAACTCAATTTCATTCTGGAGCGAGATGTTTTCCTCTACGGAAACGCGCTCGATATCTCAATGACGGTAATGGAGAAGGTCAATGAAACCTTCGACAAAGTCATTCCTGCACCGACTGCGATCAGTGCATTCACTTACTGGGACAGAATAAAACTTTTGCCCGCCTACAAAGCCGGAGAGATTCATCCACTGGCTGTGGTAGTGCGTCCGCAGGATCCGAAGGCACCACCTACTTTCACCGACAACACGCCTGAGTACAAAGAGCGATACAAAAATCCTGATCTGAAAAACTATCGCATTCAGCATTACTTCTTGCTGAAACTGGTCGAACTTTGCAAACGCGAACGCATCGAACTGGTTGTAGTGAACATGCCCATCACTCTGGAAAACATTCGCGTGCTTGGTTCCTATAAATACATGGGCTACGTCAATGCGTTGCGTCAGATGGCGAAGGACAAAAAGACACGTGCCTTTGATTTAAACGACTTCGCACTTTACTCGCTCAATGATTACGCCGATGGCGTGCACTTGAATGCATTCGGCGGCAACAAATTGTTCAGACAATTGGTGGACATCATGGGCGGCACCTTCTCAACCCGCCTCGCTTTAGAAGCGTCCGGTCATCACATGGCACGCAGCAAAGAGCTTGCCGATCAGAACGTTCCAGACAATTTCAAAACGGACATCCCGCTATAACGATGGAAGAAAAGAAACAGCGCAAATTTATCAACAGTCGCACCATGGTTGCGCTGCTGGCGTTTGGCGCGCTGAATCTGGCTCTTGCCGGTTATGTTCCAAAACACGAAAATGTTTTGACTGACAAAATCGTTCAAAATTCCAATAACGAAAAACGTCAGGAAGGCAATTGGATCTGGTGGATCACCAGAAACTATCTTGTCGATGGCAAGGACGCAGATCTGGTCTTCATGGGCAGCTCGCAGATGGGCTCAGCGCTCTACGCAAGCGAAGCAGAGCATTTGAATCATGCAGTAGACACGGTCACGCACAGAAAATCTACACTGACCGAGAAACTTCTGCACGACAAAATCGGAACCGACATTAACGCATTCAATGTCTCCATGGGCGGTGCCATGGTGTCCGATCAATTTATGATGTCGAAGTCGTTATTCAACTCATTGCATAAACCAAAAGTGGTTGTGGTCGGCGTCAATCCTCGCGATTTCATCGACAACTCGATGCCGTCTGCCAGCGCGACTGACGCGTTTAATTACCTCAGCCCGTATGTTGAATTAGGGCAGTTGGCGACCTGCGCATTTCCTGATTTGATCGGCTGGATGGATTGGCAAATCAACAATGCCATGCCAGCGAAAACGACAGGCGAACAATTAAAAGCTTGGCTTCCTGAAGTGATTATCAAAGCACTACCGACGACACCAGCGCGCGTGGTGTCCGAAGACGGTGAAGTAACCGCCGAGGCAAAGCCAGCCGGCAAACAAAACGGTGAAAACGCCGCCGGTGAAGCTGGTGAGCCGGCCGTGAAAACAGCCGCTGGTGACGCAGGCAACTCTGATGTCCTCAAAGCGATTTACGGAAACCAGGGCGAAGTAAAACCTGGACAGTGGAAAGTGGTGGCATGTTCATGGGGTGCGTTCAAAGATAACACCCAGGAGTATCGAGTTCGATATAAAGATTCGAATCCGCCTATTTATCAAAACCAGAAGAAATTTTTCGAATCATACCTGGCTTACTTGAAACAAGAGAACATCAAGGTTCTAGTAGTAGGTATGCCAAGCCTATGGCCGAACCGAGCGCTGTTGCCGGATAAGTTTTGGAACGAGTTCCGCGGTTATCTAGCCAGCACCAGCACCGAATATGGTGCGCAGTTCCTGGATATTTCAGCCGATCCGCGATTCGAAGGTAAAGATTACCTTGACACAGTTCACTTGAATTCAACTGGCGGAAACCGGCTGCTCAACATCATTACCGACGCCATCGCCAAGAACGATAATCTGGCGTCGTGCCTCAAAGAAAGCTCCATCGCAAAGAAGACTGCTGCCACAACTAATTGGCAATAGTTGATACTCGTGCGAGTCAAGTTTAAACGAACTCGCTTGCAATTATTTGCTGCGCTTCTTACGTTTTCCCGGTTTCTTCTCGTCGGCTGCGGGCTTCTCTGGCGCCGGCTCTGCGGCAGCTGGAGCGGCGTCTTCTTCGACTTCCTTCTCGGATGCTTCCTGGTACAACACAGCATCGCGATCGCCTGGATACAGGTCAGCCAGTAATGGCTGGTGGGTCAATCCTTCGGTCGGGAAAACGTAGCGATGCAAAAGTCCTACGCGTTTGTTGATGAGAATATGGTCCGCCGGAACGCGCGACAATCCCGGTACATCAACCGGTCCAAGAAGACTATAGTTTGGCTGAACACCGTCACGAGTGTCGATCAATTCGGTGTCCTTAAGGAATGGACTGAATGCCATCGAATATGGTGTCGTATTGAAATTACCGAGAACAATTTTGCGTCCGTCGAAGGATTTAACCACCTGGGCGACGGCAGTGAGTTGTTCGTTTCGTTTTGCAAGAGTGGCATCGTTTGTGGGTTCTGGCAGCTTAACCATAATCACACGGAACCAGGCGTAGTCAAAGTGAATCGAAGTGCACACGACTGGCAGTTTTTCCGGACCAACCTTTTTCTGCACGCTCCCCTTCAGCGGGACGTCGCTGTAGATCGCCTGAGCATAACCGTCGTCGCGATTATAAAAAGCGCGATGGAGATACTGCGAAGGCATGATTTCGTTTAGTTTTATCAGTGATCTATTCGGAATACCGGTCACGCAAACAACATTCGCTCTGGAATTGCTGATTTGTTGCACGATCGGTTCCAGCTTGGTCTCAGGATCTTCGATGCCGAGCTGCATGATTCTGAAATTGACCAGTGTCAAACCTTCAAGATCTTTGCTCGGAGGCGGCTTCGGAATCATCGGAGGCACGACGAAAGCCGCATTGACAGCCGCGAATAATACGCACGAAATCAACATCGGCAATCGTAATTGCGGAACGAACAGCGCCGGCAAAATGCACAGCAGAAGAATGATAATGAACTGCGCTCGCAGACTGGCAAAGAGTTCAGCAAGCCACATGTTGGGAAGGAAGCCGACAATACTCAGCACAATCGTGACCACAGCAATGACCAGGGCGGGGAAGCAGACAATGAAGGCGATGTCAGAACCGCCTTCGCTTTTCTTCTTGCCTTTCTTTTTGGAAGTTTTCGCTGTCGCCGCCAGAGAATCCGATGACGACACGTCCTCGGAAGAAGGCAACGTGTCTACGCTTAAGTCAAGGCTGTTTTGTGTTTCCGGTTCCATTATTCGATTGAGTGGAGTTGAGTCGGAGGGACCGAGTTAACGAAGCGGATACGTAAGCAGTCCCTCGCTTCCTTAAACTTCAGTTTGTATGCCCTGATATTATGTACTTCCCCCATACGGGTCCAGATATTCGTTTAAATCACATATTATCTGTCACTTTCCTTTTAGCATCATGGGATCTAAAACAAAGTGCATGTCGTCCCGCGTCCAGGAATCTTTCAGCAATCGGTTGCCGCCCGGCGGCCACCACGGTTCGTCGCCGAACACCTGAAGGTCCAACTGGTCCGCGTAGATCTCGTAATAGCGCTTCGCCCGGGTATCGTCGCTGGTTTGCCTGGTCAAAACCATCATGTAAAGGCGAGGAAGCAACACATCGTCATGTTCTTCAATCATTTTGGAAATAACTTTGCGCGCCTCGCGGGTTTTTCCAACCGCAATTTGCCAGCGAGCCAATTGCAAATGCATGCGCAAACTTTTTGGATAAAACTCAAGAGCTGTGTTGAGCGACTCTATCGCCTCTTCGCGCTTCCCTAGATACCAGAGCGCATCGGCTCGAGCCTGATAAACAGCGGCTGTCGCTACACCTTTATGCAGCACGGTGCGTTTGACAAGCGAAATTCCAGCGGGACTGTCGAGCATTTTTTCGGCTCGTTCAAACTGATCGGTTGCCTTTTTTAACTTTTCCTCGCGCACCGCTTGCGATGGCATCTCTTCACGTGCCACCACTTGCGCTAAATGATAATGCTTCAGCATCTCGAGATAGCCACCCATGGAATGACTGAGGTCGAAAAGAACGAACAGCAGGAAAGCCGCACCCAGAGCCTGAATGTAGTCTTCGCCTTTAACCAGTTTTGCTGATAATTTTTTCTCCAGTCGTTTTCCTAAAACAACATCTGGTCGCACAGATTTGACGAGCTCAATAAATTGTTTCTGTTCGCTCGATGAAATAACTCCGAACGGAACCTTGAAGACGTCGTCGGCATCAACCGCTTGCTTGCCATTTTCTATTTTTGATCCGGTCATCAATCGCGATTTGAAAACCAGATTTCCCCAGATCGTCAGATGCAATTCATCGACATAAGACAATTTAAAATTTCGCAAGCCCAGCCGGATTGAAGTATCCACGGGGTTATCAGTTTCGTTTATTTCTAACCAATCAAGATAAATCGCCGGAGGCTTTCCCCGATGTAACCAGTAGAAAACTCGCGCAGCTCGGTCTGTTTGCAGGTACAACAAAAAAATATGAGACGCTACGAGGATCGCGAGGATAAGCGGCAGACCGAGCCACGAGATGTCGCAATCGAACCAGTTACTGGAGCTGAACAAATCCAGGAAAGCCAGCGCAAACAGCGGATAGGACATCTTTACCAGCGAATAACCGCGATGCGCGAGAGTCGTCTTAATTTGTCGGGTCGACATTCGATTTTAGACTCTGCGTTAGCCTGGTAAGGTTTCGCCGCAAAGTGCGGCACAGAAGACCATTGTAGTACGAGTATAGTTAGAGGTCAGAAACGGGCATAGATCGTTTAGAACCTAAATTAGAAAGTAGTTCAGGTTGGTCGGAATTAAATGCAATTGATATCGGTCACACACGCAGCCGGCAACTGTCGATCGAAGGGAATCAAGGTAACTCGATATGGCGCTGATTAAACGAGAGATTGGCGAATTGTTGGTCGATCATGGGTTGATTACTCATGAAGAACTGAAACTCGTGCAGCAGGAGCGCCTGAAAACAGGTGAGCCGATTTCGCTTATCCTGTCGCGCCTTGGGCTTGCCAATGAAAAGCATTTGAAAAACGCGCTGGAACTGCAATTCGGCGTCAATTATGTTTCTCTGACCAAAGTTTCGCCGGCTGGGAATTGTTTGGAACTGCTGCCGGAAAAGGTAATGCGCCAGCACCAGGTGGTGCCGATTAGCAAGGAAGACACCAAGCTCACGATTGCGATGGTCAATCCGAATAATCTGCTCGCGCTCGATGACATCAAGTATCGATTGAAAGGAATTACCGTTCAGCCGGTCGTTTGCACCGAAGATGATTTCCAGCATTTTATGGAAACAGTCTACGCAAAACGGCAAGAAGAGCTGACCGAAGAGATGGTCGAGCACCAGGACGAGACATTTATCGAGTCCGAAGTCGACCTTTCCGATATCACGATGATCGAAGACGCGCACGATGAAGTCAACGATCTAGACCTGGCGAGACAGGCTCAGGATGCGCCGATCGTGCAGCTGGCCAACCAAGTTTTAGCGAAGGCGATCAAACGGCAATGCTCTGACGTACACATCGAACCACAAGATAAATCAGTGACCGTGCGCTATCGTCTCGACGGCGTGTTGTATGTCGATCGCTCGTTGCCTAAAGCGATTCAAGCGGCTCTGGTATCACGATACAAAATCATGAGCGACCTCGATATCGCTGAAAGAAGGTTGCCGCAAGACGGAAGAATTCGTGTGCGCTTCTCTGGAAAGGACGTTGACTTCCGGGTCTCGACGATACCGACGAAGCACGGCGAAAAAGTGGTTATGCGGCAATTGGACAAATCGCAAACCAACTTCGGACTCGAACATCTAGTCTCTGAGAAGGATGCGCGCGATATGATTCGCGACATGATTCAGAAACCTTATGGCATTATTTTCGTAACCGGTCCAACTGGTTCCGGTAAAACGACTACTCTGTACTCCGCGCTTTCTGAACGAAACACTTCTGAAATCAACATCTGCACCGCCGAAGACCCGATTGAATATGAGATGCCTGGTATCACTCAAGTGCAGGTGTTGCGCGAGAAAGGTCTCGATTTCGCAAAAATTTTGCGGCACTTCTTGCGACAAGATCCGGACATCGTGCTGGTTGGAGAAACTCGGGACCGAGAGACGGCCAAGATCGCGGTAGAAGCCGCGCTCACAGGTCACCTCGTGTTCACTACACTTCACACCAACGACGCACCCGGAGCAATGTCACGACTGGCTGAGATGGAAGTCGATCCCTACCTGGTGGCATCGGCAACAATTGGAGTGGTGGCACAACGATTGGTCCGAAAGATTTGCGAAGATTGCGCCGAAGAATACACACCTGATGTTCTTTCGTTGCGTTATCTAGGATTGTTGGACAAAACCCAAGAAAGGCTTGCTGAGTCGACAATTCAATATTACAAGATTCGATGCGACGTAATGGGCATGCCGATCTTCCGGCGCGGAAGAGGTTGTGACTCGTGCAACCACACGGGTTATAAAAACCGAATCGGCGTATTCGAAGTAATGCGAATGAACGACGAAATTCGCGACCTTGTCTGCAAAGGCTCTAACACAGCCATGGTGCGTTTAGCCGCAAAACAATCCGGCATGATACCACTGAAGGACTACAGCATACGATTGGTCGGGCAGGGTCAAACTACAACGGATGAAGTGGTCCGCGTGACACTGGCTGACACATCCGGCGAAGATAAGTTGTGCAGTAAATGCCGGAATCCAATTAGTGATGAATTCATCAAGTGCCCGTTCTGTCAACACGATTTGAAAACATCGTGCCGTCGATGCGGCACTCTCCAACAAGAGGATTGGGCAAGCTGTCCGAAATGCGGCGTCAATAAATACGAAGAAGCATACGAAACCGGATGTCAATTCTGCGCCGCCGAAATCGTCGGAGACTGGCATAAATGCCCGTATTGTCTGCACTCGAAAAATTATACCGGACAAGTAGAACAGCAACATTCAAAATCAGGAAAGAAAAAGTGAGCCATCGAAAAGGAGATGACGCATGAATATTGAGTTGCAAGAACTGATGCAGCTCGTTCTTGACAGAGCGGCTTCAGATCTGCACTTGAAGGCCGGGCAACCGCCTATCATCCGCGTCTCGGGCACGCTTGAACGCACGCGACTTCCTGAGTTGTCAAAACAAGATGTCGAAGATTTGATTTATTCGATCATCACCGACGAACAAAAAGACAAGCTCGTGAATATCTACGAACTCGATTTTAGTTTCGGCGTTGAAGGTTTGGGCAGATTCCGCGCCAATATCTATAGAGAGAGAGGGGCTCTGGCTGCCGCTTTCCGAATAGTGTCGACAACGATTCCGAGTTTGGCTGATCTTGGACTGCCGGAGATGTGTCAGGGTCTCACTGAAAAACCACGCGGATTGATTTTGGTTACTGGACCGACTGGTTCAGGGAAATCAACCACGCTTGCGTCGATGATTGACCATATCAATGATACGAGACCGGTTCACATCCTCACGATTGAAGACCCGATCGAATATCTGCACCACGATAAAGTATCTGTAATTTCTCAAAGAGAACTGGGTAGCGACACGCGCAGTTTCGCCAACGCTTTGAGAGCTGCACTAAGGGAAGATCCTGACGTCATCCTGGTAGGAGAGATGCGCGATCTCGACACGATCCACCTCGCACTTACCGCTGCGGAAACTGGACACCTGGTACTGAGTACGGTGCACACCAGTTCTGCCGCGCAAACTGTCGACAGAATTATCGACGCATTTCCGCACGACCAGCAACAACAGATTCGAATTATGCTTTCCAGCAGTCTTGTGTCGATCGTCTCTCAGACATTGATTCCAAGACAAGAAGAACTTGCCGGCGGCAGCCCGATTACCAAAGGCCGAGTGCTCGCGGCAGAAGTTCTAGTCAACACCTCAGCGATAGCCAACCTGATCAGAGAAGCGAAAAATTCGCAGCTCTATGCCACCATGCAAATGGGGTCGAAGCAAGGAATGCAAACATTGGAGCAATCACTATCCACGCTCGCAAAAGCAGGCGTCATCACCGTTGATGATGCATATTCGAAAACAACTCGCGCCGATGACTTAAAAGTTTTACTGAGTCCGGAACGAAAGGAATCGCAGTCATCGCAGCAAGAACCGGCACCGGAGCGGCGTTCCATGTTTGGACGATTGAGTTAAAAATGTATCTCGCGTTGGAACGTAATCGCGCCCACGTTCAAATAAGCAAGCAGCCAACAACAACAACAACAACAACAACAACAACAACAACAACAACAACAAAGCTAACAAACCATCTACTGACTCACTCACTCACTTTACTAAAGAATCAACCAGTACAATCGTAAAAGAGAACGAGACAAACTACCAACTCAATGGAATACATCTACACGATAAGAGACAGCCAGGGCAAAATGCGCGAAGCGATCGCGCAGGCAGACTCGCCCGCCATTTTGCGGACGCGACTTTCTGCACGCGGACTGGATGTCATCGACATAAAAGAACGCGGCGGTATGACCGCGAAGCAGATGTATGTTCGAGTCAACGACGTGCTACTCCAGTTCGAACGTGTCTCGCTCAAAGACATGGTTGTTTTCTCCAGACAATTTTCAGCGATGGTATCATCCGGCGTCGCCATGTTGCGTACACTTTCGATCATTGTGGAGCAGTGTCCGAACAGGCGATTAAAACTGGCTCTCGACGATATCCGCAAATCGGTTGAATCAGGATTATCATTGTCCGATGCAATGGCACGGCAGTCATCAATATTCGATCGACTGTACATCGCAATCGTGAAAGCCGGTGAGGCTGGTGGTATTCTCTCGGATGTTTTAAAACGCCTCGCCGATTATCTTGAGTATCGCGAAAAACTAAATCAGAAAGTGCGCGCCGCGATGGTTTATCCATCAGTCGTTTTAGTGATCGCCATCGGCGTGTTCTGGGCGATGCTGACATTTGTTCTGCCCGTGTTCGAAGGCTTGTTCAAAAACATCGGCGGTGAACTGCCGCTCTACACGCAGTTTCTCATCGCGCTGTCGGAAGGGGTACGTTCCATATACATGGTTTTCTTTTTGATTCTTTGCGGAATCGCTTTCTATTTCTTGCGTCGCTTTTATAGAACAGAAACCGGCAGACTATATATCGATGGACTTCAATTGAGTCTGCCTTTGTTCGGAGACCTGATTAAGAAAGTAGCGATCGCCAGATTCAGTCGCACTTTTGGAACGTTGATCAGAGCCGGCGTCCCCATGCTCAATGCACTCGATGTGGTTAAAGACACCGCCGGTAATGCCGTGGTGGCAAAAGGCATCGACCAGATTTACGACGAAGTCCGCCAGGGCGGCACCATCTCGAAGCCGATGAGTAGAAACGCGATCTTCCCGCCGATGGTCACACAGATGATTGCCGTCGGTGAAGAAACCGGGCGGCTCGACGACATGCTATCCAAAGTCGCCGACTTTTACGATATGGAAGTGGAGAACTCGGTGGAGCAGCTGACGTCTCTACTCGAGCCTATCATGGTCGTCGGCATCGGCGGCGTTGTTGGTTCTGTCGTAGTTGGAATGTATCTGCCGATCTTCACCGTGATCAATCAGTTGCACTAGAACCTGCATCCACGCCAGGGTCTTCGCGTCTTCGAGTTTCACCGTTCGAACAGTGCCAATGGAACTGGTGCTCGATCAATCCTTGCGCTGTTCGACCAGTCGAATCAGAGCGTCAATCTTATTGTTCATCTGAACAACCGAGTGCCACAAAAACGCAATGGTGATCCAGAGTGTCATCACAGCCGCAGCGGCTGCCGCCCCGGTCGCGGCAATATTTCCCTGGAATCCCTGAAATACCAGATCGGCGGCCAACGCAATCGACGTGAAGCCAAGACCAAGAAGGTAAGCCGATTTGAGCGGTCTAACAGGTTTCTCTTTGGCTAAAAGAAACAAACCGGTCTTGGTTAGATCATTCGGGTCGGGACTATCCATTTGTTAACCTCACCTGAAGTTGAGGTTTATATGCCCGATCTGCCGCCGGATTGGAATCAATGTCCCGAAAGTCCTTGATTTCACACAAATAAATGTCAAAAGAGTTGCGGAGCGTAAATAAATATCAGCAAGTGGTGGAAGAAAGTCTATAAGAGAGCAGAATTGTTTTTGGTTTCATTGAACGAAGGATTTGGGGAGCATTCATGCGAGTACTGGTATTAGGCGGAACAGGTTACATCGGCAGCCATGTCGTCAAACAATTGGCAGCGAAAGGGCACGAGGTCACAATTGTCCATCGTGGTCGCAGTGGCAAGGCGCTTACTGAAGGGGTCGCCGGGCTGGTTTTCGATAGACGCGATCTATCGGAGCACGTGCCGCAATTGCGAAAAATCGCACCGGAAGTAGTGATCGACATGATCCCGCGGACCGCGCAGGAAGCCTGGAGCATCTCGAAAGCTATGTCGGGCGTCGCGTCCCGCTTGATCGTCATTAGCAGTATCGATGTTTACCGGGCTTACAATCGGCTGCGTAAGGCAGAACCAGGCAGCCCTGACGCCACACCATTGAAGGAAAACGCCCCACTACGTGAGCAGCTCTATCCGTACCGCGGCGTAGCCGTGGACGCGCTGCACACCGCCTATGAGTACGAGAAAATTCTTGTCGAACGGCTCGCTCAGAGCGAAGTGGAATTGCAAAGTACCATTCTTAGACTGCCAGTGGTTTACGGTCCAAAAGACCCACAAGTGCGTGTCTTCGACTATCTGCGCCGAATGGACGATGGTCGCAAAACGATCCTGCTCGGCAAACAACAATCGAAATGGCAGCTGACGCGTGGATACGTCGATGATGTAGCCAGCGCCGTCGTGCTGGCGAGCGAAGACCAGTCGAGCGGCAACCATGTTTACAACATCGGCGAACAAGACTCGCTGTCCGAGCTTGAATGGGTCAAGCAAATCGGACAGGCGGCAGGTTGGTCCGGTGAAGTGATTACTCTGGAAGATGAATCGCTGCCCAAACACCTGAGCCAAGACTATGACTGGCGCCAGCATTTGACAATTGATACGGACTCTTTCCGTTCAACATTCAACTGGAAAGAAACCACTCCTCGCGATAAAGCGTTGGCATTAACCGTCGCCTGGCAACGTGAAAACCCGCCAGAGAGCATCGATCTCGACAAGTTCGACTACGAGGCCGAGGACGAGGTGCAGGAGAGCAAGCTCAAATTGGCAAGTGCGAAAGGTTGATAGACAGAACGGTTCGGATGAAAGAAACCAAACGGAAAACCGACGCGACGACGGGCTGATAGATAAAAACTTCCAGATCGGCAAGATCTGGTGATATAAACCCGAAAGACTGGTCACTGGAACGTTAAGGGGCTTTCAAAGCTGCCTTCATATACGCCCTAAAAGGCGTGCGTATATCTTTTGCCACTAGTTTTTACATAATTTCTTTGATAATCTGCGTTAAGGTCATACAATAATGATCGTGGGTTATTTACCTCGTTGGAAAAGTGGGAATAAGGGTTTGCACGCAAAAAGAGTAGTTCCGGGCCCAGGACCGTCGTCTTCCAGTCCCAGAGCAGACGCATCAAAGGCGCAAGATCAAATTCACGAGTGGTTGGCGAGTTATTCAGAAACTCGGAACCCGTCACTCCGTGATTCCATTATCCAGGCGGCTCTGCCCCTGGTTAAGAGAATCGCGTACGGCTTAGCCCGTCGTTCTACCGACCCAGTCGAAGATTTGATTCAAGTTGGATCCATCGGTCTGATCAAAGCTGTCGATCAGTTTAAACCTGATGCCGGCGCTAAGTTTCAGACATACGCCACTCACTTGATTACAGGTGAGATTCGGCACTACCTTAGAGACAAAACCGCGATGATTCGCGCGCCGAGAGAACTTCAAGAACTTTCGTTCCGCATCAATCGTCTCGTACAAAATCTCACCGCCCGTCTCGGGCGCGAACCCACGGACATGGAAATCGCAGTCGAGCTGCAGATTCCAGTGTCGCGGGTCAACGAAGCTTACGAAGTCGATCGCAGACGCACACTGATTTCGCTGGACCAGGCATTGTCTAATGATGCGGGTTCTGAGCAATCTCTGATCGACACTCTGGTTGATGGCAGATACCACAACAATCAACTCGCAAAAGAAGACCGCTTCATGCTTTCCGAAGCCATTAAGCAGTTGCGCGATGGTTTGAGAGAAGTGGTCCAACTCACGTTCTACGAAGATCTGAGCCAAACAGAAGTGGCTCGGCGCCTGGGAATTTCTCAGATGCAAGTATCACGCAGACTGAGAGCAGCGACTGCCGAACTCCACAAGATCATCACTCAAAGCCGCAAGGCCGCAGAGAAAAACAACCAAAAATAGACTTCGAAGTTAGCTGCCGAAATCCGCATGGATACGGTACAACAGCCGAAGGAGCATATTGACGTGACTGGCGTTAACGTGATCGAAGCGCGCGGACTCAAGAAAGACAGGGTCTCGAGCTTCCTTCTCAAGCGCAGTCCGATTCTCGACGACCTCTCTTTGACTGTCAGGGAGGGCGAAACCTATGGTTTGCTCGGTCCCAATGGTGCCGGTAAAACGACCACGGTCAAAATTCTGGTCGGGCTGATCAAGCCTGACAGTGGTGACGCGTTGGTTCTCGGACAGAAAGCCGGCGAGCCGGAGGCGTTGAAGCAGATCGGTTTTCTCCCTGAGAATCCTTACTTCTACTCGCATTTGACCGGCTATGAATTTTTGGAATTCATCGGTCAGTTGTTTGCGCTCAAGAAAAAAGAATTGAAAGAGCGCATGGCAGAACTGCTGGAGCTGGTCGGCATGACCGCTGACGCCAACCAACCGATGCGCAAATATTCCAAGGGCATGCTGCAACGACTTGGCATCGCGCAATCGTTGATCAACAATCCCAAAGTGATCTTCTGGGACGAGCCCATGTCGGGGCTCGATCCGATCGGTCGCCGCGATGTGCGAAAAATTCTGGAGCGATTAAAATCGGAGGGCAAAACGATTTTCTTCAATTCGCATCTGCTGCCGGATGTCAGCGATGTTTGCGATCGAGTAGGTGTGCTGGTTAAAGGCAAACTGGTGGCAGAAGATTCGATCAAAGATATCGAACGTGGTGGCGGATATAAAGATCTGGAAGAATACTTTCTCACCAAGGTTGGTGGCTAGGGCAATGGTATCATCCGTGATTAATCCGGTTATAGCCATCGCGATCAACACGTTTCGCGAGACTGTTCGAGACCGAGTCTTGTACGCATTCTTCGTGTTTGCTTGTTCGATTACGGTGCTCGGAATTTTACTGGGTTCGCTGTCGGTCGGCCAGGATATTCGCATCATCGAAGATTTAGGTCTGACAGTTATTGCCATCATCGGCGGCATCATATCTGTTTTTGCCGGAACCAATTTAGTCTACAAAGAACTGGAACGCAGAACGATTTATGTGATTTTTACCAAACCGGTATCAAGCTGGCAATTCATCACCGGCAAGTATCTCGGGCTGGTCATGTGCATCTTCGTGGTAGTTCTGGCGATGGGCGTTTTCTTGCTCGGGCTGATCTGGATGGTTGATCCGACGCACCATATGCAGTTGCATATCGGTTCGATTATCGCGTCGCTTGCGCTGGTTTTTCTCGAGTTACTTTTTGTCTTGGCACTGGCTACATTTTTCTCAACTTTCTCGACGCCGATAATGAGTGTGATATTCACGCTCTCGCTGTGGTTTATCGGTCATCTTGGCGGTTCATTACTCGATCTCAGCAAGATGTCGTCGAATCCGGCAGCGCAACAGCTTCTTACCGCATTGTACTGGTGCCTTCCTGATCTGGCGCAATTGACGCGCGTCCGGTCCGTGCTAATGTACGGTAAGGAACCCTCGCAAGAGATTATTATTTTCATGCTCGCGTACGTTTTTGCCTTCATCTTTTTCTTGCTCGGACTCGCCTCATTGGTGAATGAAAGAAGGGAGTTTCCTTAATGGATCCCTGGTTCGCTCCTTACTTAACCAAAGATTTTTTGATCCCCTATGACGGGGGCAATGTCTACATTCGCGGCGCGCTCGCCTTTGTGATCGGCGCTTGCGTCGGCAGCTTTTTGAATGTGGTGGCACTTCGATCGTTGCGCGAAGAATCGTGGTGGAGTCCGCGTTCGCACTGCATGAATTGCAATCAGAATCTGGGTCCGCTGGACATGATTCCGATTCTCTCTTACTTTTTACTGCAGGGTAAGTGTCGTCATTGCCACGAGAAATTTTCCTGGCAGTATCCGGCAGTAGAGTTATTCACCGCCGCTATTTTCACTGCCATCTTGTTCAAATTTGGATATTCGTTCGATGGATTCGCGATGTGCCTGTTTGCCGCGACCCTGGTTACGGTGACGATAACTGACTTTCGCGAACATCTCATTCCGCACGAAATTACTTATCCGTCGATTTTGCTGGGATTGATTTACTATTCGATCCGGCATGGATCGCCGGCGGATGCGCTGATCGGCGCGGGAGTGAGTTATATACTTTTCGACTTTATCGATTTCTATGGTTTGGTAGCTATCAAACATTTGAAGGATGATGATCTCGGTCCCTCGGCTGGCGCAAACCCTTTCGGCGTTGATGAGTCTTACGATTACAGAGAACAAGAATACAATCCGGACGACGACATCGTCATGGGTGGTGGCGACGCGGTACTATCGGCGGTTATCGCCTGCTGGATCGGCTGGCAGCAAATGTCGATGGCGGTGGTTATCGCCTTCCTGGCGGGCTCCTTGATGGGTGCGACTTATCTGCTCAAGGATATGCACAAACGCGACGTGCTGAAAGACGTAAAAGGTCCGGCAATCAAAGGATTTCTGATCGGCTTCTTGATCTTATCGATGCCGATACTTGCGCTTGGTTTCATGACCGGAAATCAAGCCGAAATGATCAAACCGCAAACATTTGGAATGGCTGCGCTGGGTGGTGTTGCAGGCGCATTGTTCAGCGCTGTGATGGCAGGCTCCAGACGTTTCGAAAATCGATTTCCATTCGGACCAGCGCTCGCTATCGGCGGTCTGATTGCGATTCTGGTATCAAACGATGTCTGGTACTTCAGCCAGGCCTCGGGCATAAACATACAGGGGGGCGGTTTTTAAGTTCAACAACGTGTTACCTTTGATCGGTCGATGATCGATTGAGCAGGCCCGATTTCGAAACGGAAATGGCGGAAAGCAGATGTTCGGCACAGGCAAATTGTTTGGCTTCGGCATCAGGAAGAAGAAAGGTCCCACCTTTGGGATCGACATAAACAGCGACAGCATCACGCTCATTCAACTCGAAAAGACGAGAGTGGGAATTGAAGTGACGCGCTTCGCGTGCATGCCTACGCCCGCCAACACAGTGAGAGAAGGATTGATTGCCGATCCGAGTGCGATTGGTTTTGTGATCAGCGATTTGATGTTGCAAGCCGGCATTGCGCCCACCGGTCCGTCGCCCACCATCAACATGACGATTCCGGCTCAGGCTGTGGTTATTCGTTTGATGCCGGTGCCAACCGGAATGCCACCAGATGAACTCGCCGAAGTTGTCACTCAAGAAGCAACCAACCACGTACCCTTTCCGATATCCGATGCAAATCTTGACTGGTCCTTGATGCCGGCAACGGAAAGAACTGACGCCGACGGTGTGCGACGAGTTGACGTAATACTAGCGGCGGTGCAGCGGTCTATCGTTGAAACTTGCTGGCGCACCACAGATTCGTGCGGCGCGCACCTTGGCAAAATTGAAGTTTCGTCCCTGGCGGCCATTCGTGGATTGGCTACAGCAGGGTATCTTGACACCGTCGGACAAATGTCGATGGTGGTCAACGTTCGGCAGGACGCGACAGACATTAACGTGATTCGAAGCGCGATGCCCCTATTCGGACGTTCCGTGATCATCGGAATGGAAACGCTAACCGAAGCAATCTCGCGAAGTCTCGAAATCGATTTTGAAACGGCGTTGACGCTGCTTCCTGAAATTCCACTGTTCGGCATGCCGCCCAAGGATCAGCGCATGGGTCAAGCCGCTCAAGTGGCGCGGACCATTTTCAGCGACATTACAGATGAGTTGGAACGTTCGCTGGAATTCTATCAATCGCAAGTCGGTGACGTGAAGCTCGATCAGATTATCCTCACCGGACCTGGTTGCATGGTGCCGAATCTGGATCAATACATCGGCAGCCGAATGGGATATAGAACCATATTCGGTGACGCCATGCGCGACATGACGTTCGATCAAAGTCTGGTTGTAGAACGCATGCGTCCAATTCTTGCCTCGTCGTTAGGCAGTTCGCTGGACCCGATCTGGAATCCAGCTTTCACTGTCGATCTCGACCTCAACAAAGAAGGTCGACTGCCACTCTTCTACGACGAACGCGCCACACAGAAAATCGAAGCAGAAAGACCAGTAGGTCCGTATTGGTTTCGTCCGGCGCTGGCTGGCGGACTGGTTGCGCTGGCGCTGGCAGGCTCGGCACTAGCTTATTTGAACTATGTCGAAATTCCGACCAAGCAAGCGCAGCTGGTTGAAACCGAAGCGAAGATTGTTCAAGCTCGCAAAGATTTAGAGCAAGTCAATCAATTAAAAGAAACCAACACATCGCTGCGAATGCGACAGAAAGTGCTCAACTACCTGGTTTCCAAAGGGCGGCGCTGGTCGTCTTACATGGATACGATTCAATCAAACACACCTAAGGGTGTGCAGATCGATCACGTGATTTTCGGTCAACAAGATTTCCAGGTTGAAGGTCTTGCTGAAGACTTTACTGCCGTTTCGAAGCTGTCTTTAAACCTCGAAGGCTCGCCTCTCATCAAAGAATCCAGCATCGACTTTGCCGGCAGAAAAGACAAGATCCCGCAATATGTCACGTTTGGATTAACAGCTAAAATCAAGCCAGTCGATTTGCCGCGGGCAGTTGGCCCAAGCAGTACGGCACCATCTGTAACACCATCAATCGGTTCAGTGTTTACCGAGAATGGGAAAACTTCCGTGGCCAAACGCGCCACGCCAGAACTGGATGGAATCCAACTCTCCACACGGGAGCAGGCAGAATGATGATGAGCAATTCAATGCGAATAATCGTTACCGCTATGCCGTATGTCGTAACGATATTTCTGTTGCTCGGCTACATCAGTCCATCTTTTGAATCGGCGTCGCGGACGCACGCTGAGTTGAAAACACAGACCGAGGAATTCGATCGACTGGCTCAGAAGATCAAAGAGAAAGAGGTTTTGCTCGAACAAAAACGCTTGCTCGACAAAGACATTCAACGCATGCGCGCGTCAGTACCGCCGTCTCCGGAGATGGATATTTTACTGATCGACATTGAAAAATTGAGTGAGGAAGCCGGAACCGATCTGATCTCAATCGAACCATCAGCCGACGCCAAGAAAGAGAAAGGCGATAATCTGATGGATTCGATTATTGCTGAAGTGGGCGGTCGGATGACGCCAACAGGCAAGCCACCGGCAGTACCGCCCCCGAAGACACCAGCGCCGCCACCATCGGCAGTGAAGCCTGCAGTGATACCAGAAGCCAACCCACTCGGCATCCAGCACCTGGAGCGCCGCGTATTCGTCTCCGGCAGCTACTCTCAGCTAGTCGATTTTCTGAAGCGCCTGGAAGCGTATCAAAGGATCGTCGGTATTAGAAACTTGATCATCGCGATGCCTGAGAACAGCGACCACGAGACGGTGAAAACGCTGGCCAGCGAAAAGGGGCGGAATCTGGACTTAACGCAGCCGGTAATGACGTTCCTGATGAGTGTTTATTATTTGCCTTGAGGTTAGAATTAGAATTAGTCCTTAGGACGGAAGAATTGGATGTCTAAGAATCTGAAGTGGATAGTGCCGATAGGGGTGGTCGCAATTGGTGCGACTTACTACTTGTCGTATCCACCGCAAGACAAATCCGCGGAAAGCTCAGCAGACGCCGCCTATGAACAACAGCTCGCAGAGGCCCGGCAAAAGCAGGCGGACAAATCTGACGGCTCAACCATCGCCAATGAGAATGCGAACACCAAGGCAGATGCCGCTCCAGGCGCATCAGCGACTTCTTCCGACACCACAGTCACATCGAGTTCGACGTCCGTATCAAGCACGTCGACCCCGTCCAGCAGCACAACGACAATAACTTCGACGAGTGCAAAACCAACAATCAAAGTCAACGGCGTTCCAATTTCCACATCGACCACCTCGTCACCTTCAATTCCCACGTCGGCCACCCAGTCACCGCAAATTTCTCAATCCGAGCATGTTACTCAGCACATTCAAAACACTCTTAAGTCGCTGCAAAACATGATGCCATCGGCAGCCTCATCGAAACTACCAATCGCCAATTACGATTCCAACGCGGGACGACTGCAATATCTCCAGACCATGCCGGTCAGTATCATCGAAGCAACACGCAAACAAGACGCCATGGTAATGGCTCGGCAAGACGCAGGGCGCGCGAATCCGTTTGAAGCGCTTCCAGGTGGCCGGCAGTTTCCTCGACAAAAAACCACGTCTGATTCTGCAACATCATCGAAAGGTCGTGGAACGAAAGGAGCGCTCATGGGAAGCGGTCCGGACGAATTGCCATTGCCTCCACTTTCGTCAAACATGCCGAGTTTAGCAACTGACGTGGCACCACCGCCGCCACTACCAGGAATTTCGCTGGAAGAACTTCCACCGCCTCCCGATCGTCCGTTGCTCTCGAAGAGGCTCAAGCTGAACGCCATCGTCGGCGATCATGTCATCCTCGCATTTAAAGATCGCCGTTTCCAAAAAAAGAATCGCTACAAACAATATATAACGCTTTCTCAGGGTCAAGAATTTGATACCGTCACCCTGATTGATATCGGCAAAGACAGGGCTGTGCTTGAAGAACACGGCAAACAAATAACCATGGAACTCGATCCGATTCGATAGGTTAGTTTCGTGAAACGTCTGGGAACTATTCGTGAAAATCATTGTCTCGTACGCAGATGACACGGTCATCGCTGATGGAGGATCAATGATGAAACAGACGTTTACAGAAACATTGAGGAAAGTATTCAATATTGGAGAATCTCCCCCCTCCGACAATGTGATCGATTTGCTGAAAGCGGACCATCGTAAGGTCGAAGAGCTTTTTAAAAACTTTGAGAACGCAGAAGAGAAGGACGAAAAATTGTCCATTCTCGAACAGATAATTACCGAACTGAATTTGCACAGCGCCGCTGAAGAGAAGCTGGTTTATTCCACACTCAAAGGCGAAGACGGAGAGAAGGTTGAGGAGGCGTTCGAAGAGCACCACCTTGCCAAATTTTTGCTTGCCGAATTGGATCAATTCGATGGAAGCGAAGAGAACTTCGAAGCGAAAGTGAAAGCACTCAAAGAAGTGATCGAACATCACGTTAAGGAAGAAGAGCTGGATTTGCTGCCGAAGTTGGACCGGTCGGACGCCGACCTGGAAGAGCTTGGCAAAGAATTTCTGGAAGAGAAAGAGGTATTGAAATCCAATCCACCAAGTTTGGACCTGGATAAATTTTCCCAAAATGTTTCCGAAGAAGAGGAAACGGAAGAGAAAGCAAAGTCTACTGCCAAGCGAAAAGTAGCTACGAAAACCGGCATTAAAGCCAAGGACGCAAAAGCTAAAGATAAGAAAACAACGGCGCCTGCGTTGAGAAAATCGACATCTAAAAAAGATTCGGCTAAGACAACCAGTGCGAAGAAAACAACTGCAAAAAAATCCGCGCCGAAAAAATCCACGGCGAAGAAAACAACCAAGAAGGCGGCACCTAATACAGCCGCCAAGAAAACTAGCGCCAAAAAAGGCGCTACAAAATCCGCAGCGAAAAAATCGACTGCGAAAAAAGCCGCTCCTACAAAAGCCGCAGTTAAGAAAATTACTGCGAAGAAAGCTGGTCCAAAAAAATCCGCAGTGAAGAAACCATCTGCGAAGAAGGCTGCGCCTAAGAAATCCGCGACTAAAACAAGCGCGAAAAAAGCCGCACCTAAAAAATCCGCGGCGAAAACAAGCGCAAAGAAAGCCGCACCTAAAAAAACAGCGACAAAAAAACCAGTCGCCAAGAAAACAGCGGCTAAAAAACCAGCAACAAAAAAAGCGCCTCCTAAGAAGGTAGCAGCCAAGACCGGCTCCAAAACTGGCGCAAAGAAAACAACGAGTGCCGCATCATCGAAAACGAAAACGGCCTCGACAACAAAAAAACAAGCGGCAACTAAAAAGACGACTTCAAAAACTAGCGCAAGTAAGAAGTCGAAAGCAAAATAGAATTCAATATCGAGTTCTTGCAATGAACGAATAGATCGAATTCTCAAAGAAGAATCGCGGCTGCTGCATAAGCATCGCTACTTCGAATCCTCAAACAAGAATCGCGATTGCTGCATAAGCATCGCGATTCTTTCATGCAGACTTCTCGCGACAACTGCCAGAAGGCAAGAGCGAGAAGGCAAGTGTGAAATCGCGTCAGAACCGCGAGATATTTCGGTAGATCAAAACTGGCGCTATTGCCGGAGACGAACCATCTGACGCATAAATCAGTGATGTTCACTCCGGCGATGCCCGCCGGATGATAAAATTCTAGTGGCGTCCTTGCTCTTAAGGGCATTGAAATGACGGGTCAGAAAATCCGGTTCATACATGTTTAAGGTTGGAAATTCTTCTCAGCGCCGGCATCAATTGCCGGAACAGTCGCGCGCGCCTGAGGTTTCCGACTTGGAAAATTTATTCGTTGAAGCCTCGAAGCAGCCCGGGTTGGTGGTTGAACTAGCGTGGTCGACTAATCGACAGCCTTACGTTTTGACCTGCAAACTCGAGCGCCGCAACAACGAACACAGCCATCAGTGGTCGTTCTATCACGGCGACGGTGAAGAATCAAAACTGGAATGGAACTACGAAAGTTCTGACTTCGTGCAAATCTACAGCTTGGTTATGACTGCCTTTCCAGGTATTTCCGACCCCTCGCTCCAGTCGCTGCAACCTAACGGCAACGCTGCCCAATCCAACCCGCAATTCCAGGGACAGAGCGGTTCTCCGCGGCTGACTCCGGTCGGGCAACCGCAGGGCGGTCCGAAGCCGTTCGGTCAACACAGCGGTCCGCAGCCAATCGTGCAGCAGCCAAACGGTCAGCAAAGTGGACCGCAGCAGATCGTTTCGCAACCACTCGGTCAACAAAGCGGCGCTCAGCAAGTCGTCGCGCAACCATTCGGTCAACAAAGCAGCGCGCAGCAAAACGTCGCACAACCGTTCGATCAACAAAGCGGCGCGCAGCAAATCGTCGCGCAGCCGCAGGGCAAGCCGACTCCGCCGCCGGAGTACGGCAAGTTCACCGGGGCGCAGCAGTATGGACACCCTACACAACAGAGCTTCAACAGCGGATCTCAACAAGTAGTTCCTCAGACCAACTCTCAAAACAGCGGTTCGCAGCAAGTCGTTCAACAACAGAACGATCAGATCAGTGGGTCGCAGCAGATCGTCCCACAGCAAAACGCGCAGAACACGGGCTCGCAGCCGGGCGTCCGCCAAAGTGGTCCTCAAGCGGTCCATCGCAAGAAGATGGGCGTCATGGAAGGCAGTCTGGCAGACATGCCTCTGCACTCGCTCCTCAACTCCATTCAGAACAGCCGACTAACAGGGCGTCTCAGCATCAATTCGCACGACGAGATGTCGGAGATGTTCTTCGAAGACGGGCATGTAGTCGCGGTCCACAGGCCAAATCAGGACGGCGACGAAGCGTTCCTCGAGCTGGCGATGAACAGCTCAACAGGCGACTTCAAATTCTTCGACTCTGATACTACGCCGAACAAAACCATCAAGATGCGCCTGGATGCGCTCATGCTGATGGCTGCGGCGTTGAGCGATCACACAAAGTTCCTCGACCGGCAAGGTCTAAAGCCCGACTCCTGCTTGATGCGCGCCAACGCAACCATCTCCGAGCAAGAATTCGAAGGCAAACTCAACTCGCTGGTACCAGTCGACATGAGCTTGCAGAAACGCATGTATCAAATGATCGACAACAAAGTTTTGTTTTCAGACATGATCGCGAAGTGCGGCTTGACGCGCTCCGTCTGGACCCCGGTGATCTTCAATCTCGTCTCCTCCGGCATCGTCAGAATTGAGAACAAAACAGAAGACCAGCCGCCAAAGAACGCCGCGCTCGAACATACCGGCTCTAATTTGACGATCGATCTAATCGCACTAGAAAAATTCTCCGCCAGCATGGCGCGCCGAGACACCGGCATATACACAGAAATCGCTTTCCTCTTCTTTTTAGAACACGAGTTCTATCGATTTCATTCATACGACACCGCGTTTTCCATCGCTCTATTTAAACTCGCACACGCCCCTGGCATGCCGGAGAACGGCAGTTTGAGACACGCCCTGAGTCTAGTCAAAGGCACCGTTCGAAAAGCCGACATCCTCGGGCACTATGAAGGCGATGACTACGCCGTGATCTTGCCGCACACTGATCCAAACGCCGCCCTCGGTTTGTTCAATCGACTCCAAAGTCTCCTGCAACAACCTCCGTTTGCGCCAAACGAAATTATTCTACAAATCGGAATCGCAGGCATACCGCAGGATTGCCAGGATCTGACCTCACTGCTAAAAATCGCACGCTTCCGAAAAAAGACCAGTGCTAAATTAGATTAGATCGAAAACAATTTAGCGAATGCGTTTAAACTTTTCGCTTTTCCGGAAATTGATGAACAGACGAAGACCCTTTGGTAATCAGCCTCGAGTAGTCTTGTGGTGTATTGATGTTGAAATACGGCGGCAGCAAATCTGAATCGTATTTGGCCTCGTCATATTTAAATGTCGAAGATTTCAAACCACCAATCAAATCCTGAACACTCAAACTACCAGCGAAGAGCGACTCTTCAAGCGGCTTTATACAACCCTTGGAATAAATACCAAACAGCGGTTCCAATCCAGTTGAATGCGTCAACACGACGACATCAAATCCACTGCGCGCGGCCGTCATGTCGCGAACGAGCTTCTTGCTTACAAGCGGCATGTCACAAGCGATTACGAACGAGTAGTCAGTTTCAGCGACAAGTAGTCCGGACAAAATTCCGCCCATCGGACCACGAAACGGAAGAATGTCTTTCACAACATCCGGACCAAGATCCTCGAACTGCGCGGGTTCGTTGCTGACCAACAGCGTTTTGACGAACATGTCGTTCAATGTCTCGACGATATGAGCAATCATAGTCGAACCGGCGTACGGTAAGAATGCCTTGGGACGCCCCATCCTCTTCGATTTGCCGCCACAAAGTATAATCGCCGTTAACGGCAATGGCAGTGGCTCTCGTTCTGTGTAGTTGGAAATCACTAGAGTCCGTCCCACGAAAAACGATATGTTAGCTAATTGCGCGCCTTACAACAAGAGCATTTCGCAAAAGTGAGATTATTCATCCACAGGTACTTCTTTTTTCGGCCTCGGCTGTTACAACCGGTTGTTGATGCTTTGCAGCCGGAGCTGAAATCGATGGAATCGATTGCCACATCAGCGTTTCGGAATTAACAACAGATCTGTGATTGTTGCCTATTTGTTGTTTCGACCGAAGGGACAAAAAGGCAAACAAGTTGCATTATCATCGCTAATAGTAGCTAACGATATTCGTTATTCGCCCAGGTATGCCGGTTTGCGCTTTTCTTGGAAAGCAGCCAAACCTTCTAGACGATCTTTTGTGTTGAGCAACTCGAGGTAACAGCGAGTTTCAATAGCCAGACCCGCTTCCAGATCTCGATCGTATCCCTGATCGATAGCGCGTTTGGCTTGTCTCAACGACAGCGGAGCAGCGGTCGCTATCTCTTCGGCCCACACCCTAACTTCTTTCATCAGTGATTCCGAGAATCCGTCGCTGACATCTTCGTTTTCATCGCGAGCGACAACGCGATGGATTAGCCCGATCGCCTTGCCTTCAACGGCTCCGATGGGCGCCGCCGTTAGAATCATCTCTTTAGCTTTTGACTTTCCAATCAAACGAGGCAAGCGCTGCGTGCCACCGGCACCAGGGATGATACCAAGCTTAACTTCGGTCAAACGCAATTGAGCATCGTCTATCATCACGCGCAAATCGCATGCCAGAGCCAGTTCTGTCCCGCCACCAAAAGCGGATCCGTTGATTGCCGCGATTACAGGTTGTGGCATTCCTTCAATGCTGCGCATTGTTTTTTGAATAAGCGCGATATAGTCGAGCGTCTCGCCTTCAGTCATACCCCTGCGTTCAGCCAGATCAGCACCGGCACAAAAAACTTTTCCGCTGCCGATGATCACAACGACTCTGATTTTTTTATCCCTGGCGACCGATTCGCAGGCGTCGTTAATATCAAGCAAAAGCTCGCGATTCAAACAATTGAGAACCTTGAAACGATTGAGTTTGAGCCAGGCAATTGGTCCGTCTTTTTCGACCAATAAAACCTTGGCGGTTTCTTTGGGAGCTACTGCTTTGGCCATCTGATTACTCCTGGTTTAACACACATTAGAAGTTGCATTTGCTTTATCGCGCACGGCAAGCGCTGCTTTCAAATAGCGCCCGGGCAGTGGCTTGTCGAGCAGCTTTTGTGCCAGAGCACCAGCGTCGACAAGTTTGTCCAGATTGATACCGGTTTCAACACCGAGTCCGTGCATCATGTAGACGAGATCTTCTGTAGCCAGATTGCCGGCGGCTCCCGGCGCGTACGGACAGCCGCCCAAACCACCAAGCGAGGCATCAAATATGGTGACACCAGCTTCCAATCCAGCGACGACATTGGCGAGCGCGGTTCCTCGTGTATCGTGGAAGTGCAGAGCCAGCTTCTGTTTGTCGACATAGCGGCTGACGTCTTCCACCATTTTGAAAACATCTTTTGGAGTGGCGGCTCCGATGGTATCACCAAGTGAAACTTCATCGACTCCCATTGCCACGAGTTTTTCCGTGACCTTCAGCACCTGCTGGCTGTCCACGCGCCCTTCGTAAGGACATTCGAAAACAACCGACAGATAAACACGAATCCGAAAACCATCTGCTTTCGCGACATCAGCGACTTCTTTCAATGTCGCCAACGCTTCTTCAACAGATTTGTTGATGTTTTTCTTGGAATGACTTTCAGTCGCGGACATGAAGAGCGCCAGTTCATCAAGCTTTGACTCTTTGAAGCGCTCGTAGCCTTTCAGGTTTGGCACCAGACAAGAAGTGGTGACACCATTCAATTTCAATTTCGCAAGACCAGCCGCAACCTCGGAGGCGTCCTTAAGTTGCGGGATCCACTTGGGACTAACAAAAGAAGTGACTTCGATGTGAGACAAACCAGCTTCCGCTAACGCTTGAATCAAGCGGATCTTATCGTCGGTCTCGACAAGATTGGGCTCGTTTTGCAGCCCATCTCGCGGTCCGACTTCAACGATTTTTACGCGGGTTGGTAGTTTCTCAAACATAGAAGAAGTCCTACTCGAGTGTCATCAGAACATCGCCTTCATTGACGAAGTCTCCGGTGGCAATTTTGATTTCCTTGACCTTACCAGCTTGTTCGGACGGAACCGGCAGTTGCATTTTCATCGACTCGAGGATTGCGACTTCCATTCCTTCAGTCACTTCGTCCCCAGCTTTGACAAGGATGTCAATTACGACACCAGCCATCATGCTTGCAATTTCTTTCATAGACTCTCCAGATAACACGCCTTGAGCCGGTTTCAGACTGGCCCGGTTTTAGGTCTCGTCATAATGGTATCAAAGGATGCGCGCAATTAGATGACCGTAGTCTTATGCGTGCCACGAGCAGTCTCAATGGCAGCAAACGCGGCGACTGCTGAGTGTTCAGGATAAGTGAAGGCTGAGTTCAAAACGACCGAATTAATCGTTCTGTACTACTGGATCAGGAGAACAATCCGCGCAGCGCGTCTTTGATCTTCTTGTCGTTATCTCTGGAATCCGGACTGGCGTTATCGTCGTCACCGCGAAGGGCGTCGCTGATATCGAACTCTTCATCAAACGCGGTGGTCAGAACAGCCGGATTGGGCGATGGTCCGGGCGGAGGCGACATGAAGGCTCCTGGAGGTCCAGGAGGTCCGCCCTGCGATGGATCGCCGAAGTTGCCGGGCGGCACTGCCTCTGCGCCCTGCCCAAACGGCATGTTGCCGAATTGGCTGGAGTCCGGAAAGGACGGTGGCGCATTCTGGAAAGCCGGTGGCTGTGCTTGTTGTTGTTGTTGTTGTTGCTGCTGAAACTGTTGACCCGGATCAGGAGCGCCTTGATTCGGGAAAGTGTGATTGCCAACCGATTCCCAAGTCATCGTAGGCGGTGGCGCCCAGGGAATGTCAGCACCGCCGGCAGCGTCAGCCTGGACTTGACCGGAGAATGGAAATAAACCTTCGTTTGGAGCTGGTGGAGCAGCCGGCGCTTGAGCTTGAGCTGGTACGGCTTCCGGTTGATATGGTAGCGGAGTTTCCCAGTTGGGCGCTTCCATCTGGAAAGGCGCTTGAGTAGGACTTGGGATTGAGGGAGCTTGTTCGAAAGGATTCACTGGTGCGGATTCAGCGGCGACAGCCTGCGAAAAATCAGGCATGGGCGCAGCCACTTCCGGCGCAGCTGGAGCCGCCTGCGGAATCGGTTCTGAACCGAACGATGGTGGAAATTCTTGCGCCGCAGGTGGTGAGATAACTGGCTGTGGCGCCAGATTCGCTGGTGGTGCATCCGTTTTTGAAGGAATTGAAATCGCCGGGTAATCGCCTGTTTGCGCATTAGGTTCGGGAAGAGCGATCTTTGTCGTCAGCCCATCGCCGTTGGTGGCAGGTTTTGCAATCTGTGAAAGAACCGCCGACCAGTCGCCATCTTGATAGCGCTGTTTCATCGACCCGATTTTTTCGCGATCGCGAGCCACGGACGACAAGCGCTCTTTAGAGGATTCGATCCTCTGTTCGAGTTCTTGAATCTGATTGTTGATCTCGATTATTTCTTCCCGGCAGACTGCCTGCTTCTCCTCAAACTCCGAGAGAAGTTGCTTGAGCATTTCCGGGTTAATTGAAGACATGGTCCGGAGTAACTCCTATCTGGTTCCAGCGAATGTAAACGCCACTGCGCCTACCATTTTATTACCACTCCCGGTAGAAATTAACCAGCGGAAGTTTGAACGAGAGTACAAATCCTCACACTACGAGTTGATTGGAAGGGTGATGCAGCCAGGAAAAGCGAAGTTTGACATGGAGAACTGCTGACGGTTGAACGACAGCAAACACGGACACTGACCGGTTATTACATGCCAGGCGGCTTAATACCCTTGTCAACACAATGCTTCGTCTCCTCAACAAGTTTGGTGAAAAGCCACATGCAGAGCTGGTCGAGAGTATCGACAGCAGGCTCGCCGTCTCTCATTCTCCACATCATGCCGTGTTCGGAAATCTTCACTTGAATACAACACAGTGACGGATATTGATTTTCCGTCTGACTCAATGCCATCACCTTGTTAACAGGCAAGATATAGGCTTCGACAGTGTCCTCACTACCGCGAACGGTAAGGGCAAAATATTTTGTGGAAAAACGGCAGCGGAAATATGTCGTGGTCTCCTCGACTTCGCGCATGCGGTTGTAGCGAGTTACTTCGGTGACGTCACCAGATATGGTGCCGGACACGTGGAGATCTGTTCCACCAGCGACCTGGTTGAACTCGAAAGTATAACGCTGCAAAAGTCCGTAGATCTTGTCTACAAGAATGGCAATGCCGGTCTTATAAACCGACTCTTTATAGACGTCCTGCAATTGCACGCCGCGCTGATCGGCAAGAAACTGCATAGAATTTTGTTTGAGCTGGCTCATCCAGTCGGGCGACGGAGCATCTTGAGGCTGCTCTGCTTCGTGGTAGACGAGAACCTGCTCGGAATGCGCCACTTGCCAGTCGCTCATACCTCGGCCGGCGGCATCACCTGCCTGTTCGCCATAACCGGATCTATCGATACCCGTGCGCGGTAAACCGGGCGCGCCGCCCTGTTTTTGGGTATGGCGGTCGATAAATTTGCGGTTGTCATCCTTCTTTCGAGAAGAATCACCTGGACGCATAGCGGGAGCCTCCTTGTGTCCTTGTGGACCTTGTGAGAATTATGCCCTATGCCGATAGCTTCCAATCGTGAAACTTATCAACGCTCACGTGGTCGGACTCTTAGTTTGGCGCAGCCAACCCCATTCTATTATCGACCCGTCATAAACTGGAATTATCTCGCCAGCATATATCTCGTGCAGCAAAGAAAAAGTCGCCGCCCGCACGCCGACTTCGCAGTACGCCACTCGCGACGAAGAACGCAAAATGTCCGCCGGCGTGATTTCCAGATAGCGCTCTCGACTGACGAAAGTACCGTCCGACTCGAACAGATTAGCGAAAGGAAAAAGTATCGAGTTAGGAAGTTTGCCCTTGAAGGGCTGATAATCATGACAATCACCGTGAAACTCAGCGGCCGTGCGCGTATCGATCATCAATGGCAATTGTTTTTCATAATCAGGATTTTGAAAAAGATCGTCATGTTTTATCCGACGCCTGGCATCCAGTGCGATCGTAAATTCGCCGGGAGTCCGTTCGGATTGCTGACCGGATCGTTCATCATTGCCGGATCGTTCATATTGATTTCCAGATCGCTCTTCATTATCGGATCGTTCAGATTGATTTGCGGATCGTTGTTGATTTGCTGATCGTTCAAATTGATCGCCGGTTTCAACGGGACCACCTTTGCGCACCCATTCGTTCCATCCATGATCAAGAATAAAAACCTGACTGGCACCAAGATAGAGAAGCATCCAGGCGACTCGACCTTCGCGGCCTTTTGAACGAATGGAATCGGCATAAACCACAATCGGCTCATGTTGTTTGATCCCGCACGAAATAAGCCTTTGCTCAAAAACATTATTGCCGGTATCAGCGAGTGTGCCCCAGTAGCCGGGCTCGTGCAAAATTGGCGCAGCCTCGACTGGTGCGGTTTCGCACCAGTCTTCCCAGGCGATTCTAATTGCACGGGGAATATGCCCTTCGAGAAACTCCGGCTCCGGACGCGAATCGACAACGAGAAATTTTCGCTTACCGTTTGCGAAGTCTTCGAGCAAAGTTTCGATGCTTAGAAGCGCAACTGCCATGCTTACGATTTTTGGAAATAGCGCACTAGCTCTGTGTATTCGTTGAGGTCGGCAGACGTCTTCTGCAGATCGTTGCCATCAGCGTATACGTGAACAAGCGGTTCAACGGCGTCAGGCAAAACGAGAATCCAATGATCTTTTCTCGTTTCGATCTTCACGCCGTCGAGCAATTCGACTTGATTGTCTTGATGCTTCTCAACCAGAAGGCGCATGACCTGTCCTTTTCGATCCCATGGACAATGCACGGAGTCGACTTGATAGATCAGTGGCGGCAAACTCTTCACGGCATCGCTCAAACTTCTGCCTTGATAGGTCAAGTGCTCTATCACTTGTCCTACGGTGAAAAGCGCGTCATAACCGTTTTGGAATTCAGGGAAGATGAAGCATCCGCTCGATGAGCCACCAAGGGCGGCGTCTTTTGTTTTCGAAGTAACGGTGCCGATTTCGGTCTCCGACGCCTTACAACGAACGACGGTGCAATTGTGTTGCTCGGCAATGCGCTCGATGATCGAGCTGGCGTTGACGGGCACCACGACTGTCTTGCCGGGCTTGTCGCGCAAAATAATTTCGGCAACCAGAGCGAGCAAAAGTTCGCCTCTAATAATTTGTCCCGTGTCATCGACCAGTGTGAGCTGTTCTCCATTGCGTCCGATTTGAACGCCCATCTCTGCGTTGAGCGCCTTAACGACATCGGCGAGCTGCTTCCGCATACCGAGCCGATCTTCAGGACGTGGTGGATTGTTGACACGAATCGATGAGTTCAAAACGACTGATTCGATTCCCAGTTCTCCAAGCAAATCAGGCAGGATAACTTCGGTTTCCGCCATTGCGTAATCGAGAATTACTTTCGGCGCTTGAGTGGCGATGTCGCCAGTGCGAGTCATCCGTGTGAATGCAGAACCAGGCATGACGCAGAACGGCACGGTGTCTTCTTCGAAGACTTGACCCTTGATGCACTCGAGGAAGGCTTCCTTGTAATACTGTTTGACGCGACTTGGATAAATGATGTTGCCGACTTCATTCGGCTTGCAGCGCGGGAAGTCTTCTTTGAAGAAGGTGTTCTCGATCTTGCGCTCCAACTTTTTATTAATCGAAATACCGGCAGGATCAAAAAATTCTAAAGTGATCTTGTCGAGCTCTCTTTGCGAAAGTCTGACGTGAATCAGTCCAGCTGCCCGTAGCGTTTGAATGTAATAACGCGCGATCGGCAGCGGCGTGGCTTCTAAGTTTTGTACTTCGATGCCGACAGACATCAAACCGGCGATCACTGCTCGAGTAATCATTTGACTGACCGGCCAGTAATCTCGGCTGACCAGAATCGGTCCACCATTAAGAGTGGCTCCGTATGCGGCTGCCAGGTTGACGGCAAACTCAGGAGTGATCTCGATGTTGGCCAATCCACGAACGCCGTGTGCACCAAACAAACTTCTTGGTGCTTTGGTTCCCCACACGAGTGATGTGAGTACGCGAGATCCGGATTCGATGACTTTATCCGGCCAAACTCTAACGTCAGGGCTGATGGTAGCTTCTTGTCCGACGGTCGTGTTCGCTCCGACGATCGCGCCTTCCAACAATTCAGCGCCATCGTGGATGGTGGCACCGTTGCAAACAACGCAAGCGCGTAATTGTGCAGCGTTACCGATATAGACGTTGGACCAGATCACCGGTTGCTTGACGGAGACTTGTTCTTGAATGACGACACTGTCACCGATTGTGGTGTACGGCCCGATTTCTGTCTCCGGTCCGATCCGGCAATTGTTGCCGATCAGAATCGGCCCCTGCAGTTTTGCAGTTGGGTCGATCAGTGTGCCTTCGCCGATCAGCACGTCTTCTTCGGCAGTCGGCAAATCGATATCCATCAAACATTTGCCTTCCAGCAAATCTTTGTGCGCCTGACGATACATCTGCAAGTTGCCTATGTCGCACCAGTAAGCATCGGAAACGTATCCGTACATCGGTTCGTTTCTCAGCATCAACAGCGGGAATAAATCGTTGGAGAAATCCTGCTCTTGACCCATGACGATGTACTTCAATACCTCGGGTTCAAGAATATACGTGCCAGTATTGGCGGTATCAGAAAATACTTCGCTCGCTCCCGGCTTTTCTAAAAACCGTTGAATGCGACCGTCCGAATCCGTGATCACCAGACCGTATTCAAACGGATTGGGTACTCGTTTCAAAACCAGAGTGGCTTTAGATTTTTTCTCTCTGTGAAATTTTAGCGCTTCAGTTAAGTCGATATCGGTGAGGGTATCTCCGGAAATAACGATGAAGGTGCCGTCTTTGAGCTTGTCTTGAACAGCCTTAACACAACCGGCGGTGCCTAACGGTTTGCCTTCTTCAATCGCGTAATCGATGCGTGTGTTCCAATCAGAACCATCACCGAAATAATCTTTGATCGCGTCAGGCAAGTAGTGGAGCGTAAAGATGATGTCCTCGCAACCGTGCTTCTTCAGCAGGTTGACGATGTGCAAGGCCATCGGCTTGTTGCCCACAGGAACCATCGGCTTTGGAAGATTACAGGTCAGGGGTCTCAATCGAGTCCCCGATCCACCAGCCATGATCACAGCTTTCATCGTCACTCCTCCAGTCAATCCGTTTTACTTTAAACTAGATGCAAATGTCACGCCCACAATCGAGAACTCAAACCGAGACTTTCGGCTTGTCTTTCGTCGTGCTTTTAGCAGCACCGGCACTATCCAGGAGCCCCTGCTTTTTCTCTGTCAGCACGCTTTCGTAAACGTCACGAGTGGCATGCGCAATCGCTTTCCAATTGTAGACGGTGTGCACTTTCTCGTATGCTGTTTTGCGCAAGTGAGCGGCAAGATCAGGGTTGCGCAGAACTTCAAGCAGTCCCCATGCCAGACTTTGAGCATTACCCGTGTAAGTGGTGATGCCGGTTTGACCGTTCTCGACAAAGTCGCGCAATCCACCGGTGTCAGAAACAACTACAGGCACATTAGCTGCCATGCCTTCCAGAGCTACGATGCCGAAAGGCTCATACAAGCTCGGGATGCAGACGATGTCGGCGATTTTGTACAAGCGCAGCAAATCGTCGTCGCTGACGTATCCAAGAAATCTGACATTGTGGCTGATGCCCAGAGCATTCGCCTGGCTGCGCAATTCATCCATGAAGTAACCTGTGCCGACAACCAGAAATTGCGTTCCGGGATAATGAGAAAGCACCATTGGTGCGGCTTGCAACATAATTTGCACGCCTTTCTCATTGACCAATCGTCCGACGTAAAGCACGATCTTCTGATATTCAGCCGCGTACATCATTCTTGCTGGTTTAGCATCAAACTCGAAATCAAAATGTGACGGGTCCGTTCCGTTAGGAATGACGGCAATCTTGTCGAATGGCACGTTGAAAAGTTTGTTCAGCTCCCAGTACATGTGCTGACTATTGACAATGCATCTCCAGGACTCAAACGTCAGACGCCATTCCATCTGATTGACGTATCTTTGCTGATCCGTGTGAATCCCGCCCATGCGCCCGGCTTCAGTGGCGTGAATGGTGGAAACAACTGGTATACCCAAACCGGTTTTCAGCACCCAGGCGGCATCGGTGACCATCCAATCGTGGGCATGAACGATGTCGAACGGTTTTTCCTGGTGAAGCTTCAGGGCGTATTGCAAAAGTCCGATGTTTAAACGAGAAACCCAGGTCATAAAATCCGGGGTCGTGTCAGATTGCGTCTTAACGCGATGAACGTGCACAAGCCCGTCGAGTTCGTGCTCGGCGGTTCCCGGGTGATCGGCGGTGACGACGTGAACCTCGAGTCCCTGCGCCGCCAGTTCTTTGGACAGAGCCCAAACTACTCGCGCTAAACCGCCGATGATTCGGGGCGGATACTCCCAGGCCAGCATTAAAACTCGTTCTTTCACGTGAAAACTCCAATCGGTGGGCGTTATGTGTCTGAAGGGCGTCAGGTACTTAACCACGCGCTTCGGCATACGGGGGTCGAGTACAAAAATATACCCCGGCAGCAGCTAAAGATCATACTAAAACTGGCTCCGCGAAAGATGAATCGTGATCGAATCTTCCGGAATGGCGTCGCAATGTCAAGCGTCACAATAGAATATGCCGCTTTTTGCCGATTTTCGAAAATACGATATGACTCTTGAGAACTCGCTCGCTTTTGTGCAAAAAAATCCTCAACCACCCGTTTCGCGCGCGCCGCAGAACTATGGTGTCTGGGAATTTCATGCTCTGTGAGCTGGTCGTTTGAATCGCGTCGTTTGAATCGCGCTTCGCGGTGAGTGCTTCGTTGCCGGCGCCGCCGCTGCAGCTATTCGACAGCGAGCGGGCGCGTCATAAGGGCCATAATTGCCTTTTCGGGCGTGCTGGTTCCATCGAGCACTTGTTGCACTTGATATGCGATCGGCAACTCCAGCTGCAGCTTCTTAGACAATTCGCAAACCGCGTATGTGGCGGTTACACCTTCGGCTTCGGTCTCCACCAGCTTCAAGGCAGCGGCAAGAGTGGTGCCTTTGGCGAGATGATGACCGACGCGATAGTTGCGAGACAGCGGTCCTTGACAGGTAGCGATCAAATCGCCCATGCCGGAAAGTCCGTAGAGCGTTGCTTCGCGCGCGCCCAGCGCCAACGAAAGCCGTTTCATCTCATTCAGACCGCGAGTGAGTAGAGCCGCTTTTGCGTTGACTCCAAGATTGAGTCCGTCGGAGCCACCAGCGGCGATGGCAATGATATTCTTCAATGTGCCACCAAGTTCGACACCAGGCAAATCGTCACTTGCGTAAAGACGAAACGAATTTGCGCTCAAAGTTTTTTGAACAAGCCTCGCGTCTTCAAGCACCTCACCGGCAACAACAGAAGCGGCAGGCAGACCGGCGCGAATCTCGAAAGCCAGATTCGGCCCCGACATGCAGAGTACGCGAGCGCGTTCTAATTCTTGCTTGATCACAGCCGACATAGTCAAATTGGTTTGCAGCTCCAGCCCCTTCACGACGCTGACGATGATTGGAGTCGATACGCCAATTAACGGTTTCAAAATCCGAGCAGTCTCGCGCATATGCTGTGAAGTGCAAGCAATGACAATTACACCTGCACCAGATACGGTGGCTTCCAGATCGCTCGACAAGGTCAATTGATCGGGCACCGCCACCGGTGCCGGCTTTTCTAAAATGCCGGTTTCTTTCATGCGGGCGATTTTCTCAGCGCTGCGCGAATACAGCCAGACATCAAGCGTTCCGCCTTTTGCCAAAAGCCAGGCGATAGTCGAGCCCCACGCGCCCGAACCAAGAACGGCAACCTTCACACCGGAAACTGAGGTCATGGAATAATCGGCTTTGCACTCTGAGGATTGTAAGCGACGGCACAATTTCGACCGGCGGACTTAGCTTCTTGAAGAGCCATGTACGCCTGATTGACCCATTGTTCCAGCGTAGTCTTTTTCGGATCGAGAATTGCTATTCCTGCCGAGCAGGTGGCATAAAATCCCGAGTGCGACATCGTCACGTGTTGAATCGCGGCAAAGTCGGACAGAATGCGAGTGGCCAGAGTCACCGCTTCTTTTTGGTCGAGAGATTCGGCGATCACACCAAATTCGTCTCCACCGATTCGACCGATGATGTCTGACTGCCTGAGCCGTCTTCGCAAAAGCAATGACAGTGAGACTAAAACTTTGTCGCCGCCTGGATACCCATGACGTTCGTTGACTGATTTGAAATAATCGATATCAAGAATAATCATCGCCATGAAACCGCTGGAACGGCGCTTCTGCTGAGACACAGTAGCCGTGCCCTGTTCCATGAACGCGGTGTGATTAAGAAGATTAGTCAATCCATCTTTGTGCAAAAGTGTTTTCAGAAAACGCGATCTTTCCAGACGCGAAGATACGCTGTTCAACAGCAATGCCGGCGGCACTGGTTTCACAAGGTGATCGTCACCACCAGCACGCGCACTTTCGATGCGTGCATCAAGTTGTCCTTGCGTCGTTAAAAACAAAACCGGCAATGTCGCGTGACGCTCATCCTGCCTGATGTAGCGCGCCAATTCGTACCCTGTCATACCGGGGAGCATAACGTCGAGCAATACCAGATCAGGCTGAAACTGCGACATGTAAGAATCGAAGTGCTTCGGATCGGTACAGGTGCGAACCTGATAGCCAGCCGATTCCAGGAAGGCTCGGATAAACGCGGCTTGATCCGGATCGTCTTCCACCGAAAGAATTCGCGGAGGATCTTGCCGTTTTTTATCAAGCAAATATCTCAGCCGTCTGAGCATAGCTTTGGTATCAACAGGCTTTTCGAAGTGCGCATCAGCGCCGCAGTGAATCGATCTAACCTTGTCGAGAAAACCAGTTTGTTTGCTTACAATAATAATTGCGGGTTCTTCACCCTGCGGCATCGCCCGAACGCGTTCAACAAGTTCATACGCGTCACCATCTGGAAGGGGCATCTCGAGCAGCAGCCCATCAGGCATTTGTTTCTGCAGCTCAGCCATTGCTTGAGCAATATTGCGAGAGGTTTTGACACTCATGCCATTTTCTTCGACGAGTGCAGTGAGCGCCAGAAGATTGTTTTGATCTTCATCGATGATTAAAATAGAAGCTTTGCCTGCATCAGGCAGTGGCGCAGGCGGGCGAGCAAGCGGTTCTTCGCTGACAGCACTGGCAGGCGATGGAAGAATATTCGAAGTTTCCGGACCAGCAAAAATCGCGAACAATTCCGAGATAATCGTTTTGAGTTTCTGAACATCAGCAGGTTGTTCGTTGATGTTGCCACGCAAAATCGTCTCGCAATATTGTTCGCCTTCGGCGCCAAGCTGCGAGACTTGCGAAAATCCGTACATTGAACCGGAGCCCGCCAACCAATGGAAGTTGCGACTCAATCGGCGAATCAGCTCAGCATCGGAAGGATTCGAAAAGAGTCCGTCAAGAATCTCGAGTATCTCGGCCAAACGTTCGGTCGATCTCTTAAGATATTTCTCTTTTAGCTCCCCGAAGGTTTCCTTCCAGGACTGCATCTGAGCGCTAACCCTCCAAAATTTTCTGAACTTGCTGTGCCAGCGTTGTCGGGTCGAAAGGCTTGGTGAGGACGCCTGTGGCACCCATACGTTTGAGCTTTTCGATTTCTGCCGTCATTGCTTTTGCAGTAAGAAAGATCACCGGAATTCCCGCCGTCGCTTCGTTGTTTTTCAACGCTTCGAGCGTGGATGGACCATCCATGATTGGCATCATCATGTCCAAAAGAATTACATCTGGTCGTTCTTTCGAAGCGACTTCGATACCATGCTGACCATTTTCTGCTTCGATCACGTCGAGACCGCCCAACAACATGAGGCTCATTTTGGCTATCTCTCTTGTGTCTTCTTCATCATCTATGATGAGTACTCTCATTGTCATTCCTCTTCTACTCTGGGATTCCGGACTCAACCATTCGCGGAGTGTTAACTTCCAGTTGTCTTCGAATCTTCCAGAATCTTGCGAACCTGGTCTGCTAATTTCACTGGATCAAATGGCTTGGTGATAACCGCCAGGGCACCAAGCTTTCTCATCTCATCAAAACCTTCAAACATCCCCTTGGTGGTCACAAAAATCACTGGGATATCGACTGTTGCGGGATTTTTCCGCATGTTCGACAGCGTCTGAGTTCCATCCATTCCTGGCATGACCAGGTCTAACAGGATGACGTCGGGCTGGTCTACTTCAGCCTTCCTCAGACCTTCCTCACCACTTGAAGCCTCGACTACTTCCGCTCCGCCGAGCAGACCAAGGCAACTAGAGGCAATTGTTCGAAAGTCCTCCTCATCATCAATTATGAGAACCTTCATTCCGGGTTTTGTCCCTCTCTGTAGTTCGAGGCTTGGAGCCTCGCCTGAATACCACCAGCCCGACATATTAACACTTTAGACTGTCAGATCTTCAGTGCTCTTAGCCCTTTATTCCCCATGGCAATTAACTTAGACGCACTAGCGAAACCAACAATTGCATAAGTTAGTATCGGATCCTTTCGTATACAAAGGTTTATCTGGTGCCTGAGGATTATAGAGTCAGAACGAAAACGCTTCTTCGACACAACAATATCTGCGCTGAGCTGGAACTATATCAGCGCCAGCCCTCGGTTCTATGCAGACGCAAACAAACGATTTGCGCCAGTCCTCGACTCGACTCTATCAAGGCGCAAACAAACTACTGGTAGTACAAAACCATTAAGAGTGCAGGTTGTGAATAAACCCTAGCCCAGAACTTTTTCTTTTACACCAGTGACGACAAGTGTAGAATCGGTCTTCGCAGGCGGGATTCGGAACCAGAACGAACTGCCTTTGCCTTCTTCTGATTCGACGCCGATTTGGCCGCCATGTTGTTCGATTATGCCTTTGCAGATTGCAAGACCCAGACCGGTACCACCTTTCTTCTTCGCGTCCGACGCTTCGACTTGTTGGAAACGTTGAAACAACAACTTCTTGAATTTGTCAGGAATACCGCGTCCTCTGTCGACCACTCTGACTTGCACGAAGCCGGCCGCGTACTCTGTGTATACGGTGACTGTTGCATCTCGTGGAGAGAATTTGATCGCGTTAGACAACAAGTTGACTAAGACTTGAACGATTCTATCGCCGTCTGCGTAAACGATCACATCAGATGGAATGATTTCAAGCTTGACACCATTAGCAGTGGCAAACGATCCGGTGGATTGCTCCGAACGTTCCAAAATGTCTTGCATTGGTGAATTGTCGAACACCATGTCGAGCTTGCCCGCTTCTAGTTTTTCAATATCTAGAATGTCGTTGATCAAACCGATCAAACGGATGGTGTTTCTTTCTGCGATACCGACCACTTTCTGCGCCTGCTCAGGCAACACGCCCATGGCGCCTACCGATAGCAGTGTGAGTGAACCACGAATAGATGTGAGTGGAGTACGCAATTCGTGCGAGACGGTTGACACGAATTCTTTTTTCAGTCTCTCTACTTCGCGGCGCTCTGACACGTCGAGTACGTTCGCCATGTAGCGTTCGCCTTCGTGTGTTTTCAGTTCGCTCAGCGAAAGTTCTACCGGGAAATCTTCGCCGTTCTTTTTAATACAATCGAATTCACCGATGCGGTTCAACGCCTGGTTGAAGAGCGTTTCCATAAACGCCATCGTATCGTTTTCATTATGCTCAGAGAAGAATTTCGAATCGCCGAAAAGCGAGAGCAAATGTCGACCGACGATTTCCTCTGCTTTGTATCCGAAGATGCCTTCAGCAGCAGGGTTCATCGATTCGATAAAACCATCGTGATTGACGATTACAAGACCGACGATCATGTGGTTGATGATCGTTCTAATTCTTTGTTCACTGGCGCGAATAGCTTCTTCAGCCAGTTTCCGCTCGGTGATATCGTGCGCTACGCAGAACATCGCTCGTTCTTTTTCAGACCAATACGCTGACCATGAAACCGAAATTTCCGATCCATCTTTTCTGCGAACGCGGTTGTCGAACTGCATGTTGCCTTTCTCTGCACGCACAGCACGAACCGATTTGATCGTTTCAGAAATATCTTGAGGCGCAATAATTTCGATGAAGCGTTTTCCAAGAAGTTCTTCTTGGGTGTATTGCCAGTTCTCATAACAAGCCGGGTTACAGGCGACGAACTTACCGTCCATGTCGATCGAACAGATAACGTCAACTGCGTTGTCGATAACGGCACGCTCTTTCCGGGCGGCTTCCATCAAGGCGTCCGCCATACTATGGAACACGCCGTCAAGGTCAGAGATTTCGTCGCCGCCGCCAACAGGTGGGTTAAGAGCCTGACAACGAGCCAGTCGGAACGAGTTGTCCGTCATCACGTCGAGGCGGTTTTTAATAGACCGGGTGAAAAACCACAACAAGACAAACGCAATTAATATGTTGAAGACTACGCCTGCAACCAGGAATAGTTTCAAGATAGTCCTGGAACGATTTTGCTTCTCAGGGCTTTCCGCCTCGATTCTACGTTCGTCCTCGGTCAATCCTCGCAGTTCATCCTGCAGTTTATCAGCCAGCGAACGGATTTCCTTATACATGTGCCGGGCGCGGAACTGCGCAACATCAACCCGGTTGTCGTCGATTGCCGCTTTCGCTTCGCCGAGAATCTTCAAACCGGTGACCGTGATTTTTTGAAGGTTCTCTAAAATCGTTTGTTGTTTTGGGTTGTCACCAACCAGCTTTTTCAGTTCAGCCAAATCCTGAGGAATTTGTCTGACGATTTTGTCGTATCTATCAGAGAACAACGGGCTCTTCGTGATACTGTATCCGCCCATCGCCACACCGGCGTCATAGAACAACTTAGACAGTGTGTTGGCTTGCGATATAATCGCTTTCGATCGGACCTGACGCTGAACTTCAACTTCCGCTCTGTGCAACAGTTCTGTCAAAACGGCAAGGAAAACTAATTCAAAGAGCAACGGCACAAGTACCAAAATGGCTCCCTTGTGCACGATTTTGAGATTGAATCTTAACTGAGCTGGTAGCACTGCTGCCTGTAGCCTCTGCCCAATGGGCTCAATTGCGCGCCCTACATTGACTGTTCAAACGAGTCGGGATTCCTGCGCTTTGTCTGACAAAACGTATATTCCCAGAATTCGCCTATTTTAATTCTATGTATGAAAAAAATGCCAATCTGCCCGCAGAGCTGCGGATAATCAGTGGTTTGGGCTTCGAAGTGATGTCGTTACTTGCCGCCCTTTAAGGCATCCAACATTTTCGATAAATCATTGCCTTGTTGCGGCGGGGGAGTTCTCAAAGCAACACCGCCTCCACGATTAGGAACCGCCGCTGGTCGAGCGTGTTGCTGAGGGCGTCTTGGCGCGTCCATTCCCATCTCCGACGCCATGTCATTCATCATGCGCTGGGTTTCATCATCCATAAAAACTTCTGCCTGACTCGATGCGAGCTTGTATCCACCGGGCAATCCAAAATAATTGGCGGGGATCTGACGAGCCTCACTTTTGTAGGTGTCAAGTGCGGTGACGAGCCTGCCATCAGGACCGGTGTACGTTATGCGAAGCGGAAAATATTTTGTCTTAGGCATGCCATACGTGTTCGATAACATGTCGGAAACCGAAGGCGGAACCGCGATATCAGTTGCCACCCAGCATTCGGCTGAAGCGACCGCATTCAAATTTCGACCACCACCTGCAACAGGCGCGGCATTTTTCATTGTGTATTTCGTTGCTCTTAAACCGGCAACGTTCCCAGCACCAGCCAGTTGCCACGGACGGCTCTTCATTTCAGCAGTTCGCGCATCGCGCCGAGAGATTGTTTTCTGCCACTCAGCGAATGTCGTCGAATAATACAAATGCGTTTTGTCGTTGTACATAGTGACAGACCAACTCGGTCCCATCGTCGCAATGTTGGCACCGACTTTCGGTACCGTCCACTTCAAGCCGCTCGGGCTGACATAAGTGTAGAGATCGCCCATCGCCGAACTCTTCTGAGTAAGCGCCCATCCCGATTCCTGCGCCTGCGCCGCACCTTGCGCCATCGCCACTGCGAGCACTACCGCCGCGCCGCCAATCAACTTACCAATCAACATCTGCTTGCGCCCTCAACCACTTGTCTCACTATCGAATAATAATGAATTTCGCGAGAAAAAACATGATCTCGTCGTCCTCGGTTTACCCAGAGGTAGAGACAAGGAAACTTGCAAGGCTGAATCCAAACGTTTCAACTCGTGGTCATAAGTGGTCGACACGAACAAGAGCCTGGAATGCGGGCGGCACTAAATATGGTATCAAGGGCACAAATCTATCGAACTGTCTTGAGCAGGCGGCTATCGAAGACGGCACCAGGAGTAACTGTGGGCTCAGTGACTGGGACGTTTTTACCGTAACGAGCCTCCACAAGTTTACTTACCAGTGGATCTTTTAGATCGAAGTCTCCAACCATTTGGATCTTGCCGACCTTTAATTTGGTGGATTCATAGTAGGCTTTCCACACTAACTCCGAGCAATACATTTTGTCGTTGCCCCAGCCGAAGAGGTGGTCGTAATCTTTGTCTACGTTCTTCTTCAATGACGATTGCAGCTTATCCAGATTGTCCTTGGTGAGAACTTCGTCGGCGTTTTTTAGCCTTCGAACTGCGTATGTTTCACCATTATCAGTTTTATGGAAGTCTTTCAACGGCGTCTTCTTAACTGGCTGCACGGCCTCGTAGACGACCCAGTCATCTCCTTCTTTGAATAAAACTCCGCAGTGCGTTAGTGGTGATTTTGATACCAATTGAATTGCTTTGCCTTCATCAAATGATCCATTCGAACAGAAGATGATGTCGCCGTCGCGCAAATTTTTCTCTGCTGGCAGTTCCTTCTTCAGATCAGCAGCCGCAGTGCTCTCTCGATGTCGACGGGGACGTTCAATTTCCGTTGCTGGTTTAACTGGTGCGTCAGGTTTTACTGTCGCAGGAGCTTCTATCTTAGCTGGTGCTTCACCAGTTGTGGTGCCGGTTTTGTCCGACGACTTCATTCGCGGAAGTTCGCCGACGATTGATAAAAAATTCCACGGACTCGCCGAATCCGACTGTCCATCGTCCTCCGCGCGTGAGTCCGTCGCCAGCGCGTTTGCGCCGAACGCATAATTCTCTGATTTCAAAGTCATGCCACGTTCAACCATATGTCGCCTCCTGAGAGCGAGCGAAGAATACTAAATCACTTGCGACAATAAGGAACTTTGGCTACGAAGAAGCTTATAGGCACTTCGTGAACAATTAGTGACCAGACAGCCTTCTCACTGGTGAAATTACGACAAAAAAATGCAATTTGCCAGTTTGTCGCAATCATCCATTAGAACTTAATTTGAACGATCAGTGAAACGCATTTGCTCTACAATGTGCGTTCCTAATCAAAAGTGAGAGTTATGTTTCTGGACTCGATGAAGAAAAGAGTGCGCGGCAAGGGAATGCGGGTCGTTTATGCCGAGGGCAACGAAGAGCGCGCAATTCGCGCAGCCGATTATTTGCGCAATGAGGATTTGGCAAAACCGGTTCTGATTGGCAAAACTGATGAGATCGAAAAGGAAGCGAAAAAATTAGGTATCGAAACCAAAGGCATCGACATCCACGACAAAGATGACGACAAGGATTTCGAGAAATACGTCGACACGTATTGCGACCTTCGCAAGCACAAGAAGATAACTCGAAAACAAGCGGAAGAGAAAGTCAGACAGCCGCATTATTTCGGTGCTCTGATGGTGCATCTCGGCAAAGCCGATGGAATGGTATCAGGACTGAACAGCGAGACGAAACCGTTCGTTCCGGCGTTCGAAATCATTGGTCTCAAGGAAGGCTTCCGAAGAGCTTCTTCGCTATTCGTTCTGGAATGGCCGGAGCGACTTTTGTTTTTCGCTGACTGTTCCGTCAACATTGATCCGGACGCGAAAACACTTGCTGATATCGCGCATGCCACCGCTCAAACCGTGAATTCATTCGGCTACGAACCGCGCGTCGCGTTTCTTTCCTTCTCGACTCGCGATAGCGCCAAAGGGGCGTCCGTCGATAAAGTGAAAGAGGCATTGCGTCTAACAAAAGAAGAATGTCCCGACATGATCATTGATGGTGAAATTCAATTCGACGCGGCGCTATTGCCTTCGATTGCGAAAAAGAAAGCACCGGGCACTCCGTTTGAAGAGAAAGGTGCCAACGTGTTTATCTTCCCTGATTTAAACAGCGGCAATATCGCCTATAAAATCTCAGAGCGACTCGGTCGTGCAACGGCTACCGGTCCGATTCTTCAAGGACTAAACCATCCCATCAACGATGTCTCTCGAGGATGCTCCTTCGAAGATTTTGCAAACTCCGGCGTGCTCACTGCAGCGCTCGCGATAATTCAAAAGAATAGCGGCGATCAATGTGAGATCAGCGACGAGAAATAGCTGTTACATCATTTGAACGCGTCTGTTACATAAAATAAGCGAATCCCTTTTCAAATAAATCCGTTTGGGTATGAAAAGGAAGTCCTTATTTATACGATGCGTGCTGTGAGGTATTTGGCATGTTCACTTTTCCAGAATCGGAATACCGGTGGTGTCTCCAGTGCGCAGGCAACATTCGAAAGGACGCGAGTTATTGCCGGTTCTGCAGCAAAGCAGTCAATAACAGTCTCCTGAGAAAAATGCACGCTCGACCTGTCACCACTATCGATGATGTGTCGCGATGGCTGCCATCGTTCAACACTCTGATTACTAAAGCATCCGGCGATCTTCTAAATCGCGTTGAATTAGCTGATATAGATTTCGCGCCGGGCACCGTGGGAGTGCCGGAAGGTGTAGACGCGATGGAGTATCGGAAGCAAAATCGGGAGACGGAAGTGTGCCCGCACGAGCCACCAGAGCCGCATATTCTTGGATTGATTTATGACATTCTATTATCTTTGCATGAAAACGGTGAATCGCTTTTCGACATTTGCGAATATCCGCAACTGAAACTTCTGGAGATGACACCACAGGAGGTGATAGCCGAAAGTGAATTGCGGAAAGCGGAACTGGAAAAGAATCACAAATGTAAATATTGCGCGGAATACATTTTTAATGACGATGAGGACTGCAGATTCTGCGGCGGCAATGTAGACAAGCGTCCCAAAACTCGCCTCAAGTACGTCAACAAAGATGTCGACAAACAATACCTGAAGGATATTATTCAATACGAGGCAGCGGAGCGCACCATTAACGGTACCACTCCGATACCGCAAGAAATTCTTGATGCCAATGGAATAAGCAAAGAAGCTTTGGACCAAGAAATTTTGCGTCAGCGCGGAAAGCCATCGGCACTGCCGATGCCTAGATTTTATAAACGCATGCACGAATTAGAGTTGTCCAGTTACTGGTCGCCTGAAGCTCTGTCGGTTTCCAGACTAGTCGATTTGGGATCTGCTCTGGATACCAAGAAAGACGGAAGACCCGACGAAGCGATGATCGTTTACGAGCATGGTTTGAAACGAACCGAAGGTAACGAGGACCTCATGCAAGAACGAAGTCGTGTCCTCGATTACATGGGTTTTCTGTATCAGAGAAAAGACGATTTTGTTTCCTACAAAAAATGTCACGACATGGCTCAAGAATGCAAAACATTTGGCATGACTGACGAAATGAAAGAGATGATCTTGCAATCGGATCTTATCAACATGCAGATGATCGCTGAACCGATCCTCGATGAAGATCCGGAAAAGCGACTGGAACAACTCAACAAGATGTTCGGCGGGAAGGCTGACCTTCTCGATCAAATGGTCACGCAGATGGACAGCACCGTGCCTGGTCTTGGAGAGGTAATGGCGGCGATTGGAGACACGCTGGACGGACAAATGCAATCGTCGCGCCTGGCACTGGAAGCTGCGGTTGCTCAAAAGAAGGGCGACCTGGAAACGGCTGAAAGTAAGTATAGAAGTGCGCTCCAACTCAGTGGTGATGACTGGATTGGAGCTGGCGTTCGGATAAATCTCACGCTTTCGCTCGCTGAAATTAAGCACCTTCAGGGCGATGATCCAGATGCCGAGGTCCTGCTGAAAGAGGCACTGAAATGCGCGACCGATTACTGTGAGGCAATGCCGGAGTTCGGCGACACCTACCTCTGGCAGGTTTATAATGCCACGGCATGTTATAAACGCGACACCGGCAAAGCCGAGGAGTCAGAAGAGAATTTTATTCGCACGCTAGAGTTGCACGAAGCTTCAAGCCTCGATATGCTGCAACGCTACGGCGGCGAAAAAGCCGACTACAGCGGACAAACAGCGCAAATAAAGCGGGACTACGCTAAGCTGCTTCGCAATCTGAAACGCAACGAAGAAGCAGAGAAACACGAGACAGAAGCAGCTGAACTTCAGAAAGAAGCAGACGAACAAGCTGCTAAGTCGAAAGCGCATAGAGAAAAGTATTCGCAGCACATGCGGGATATCATGCCCGATCAAAACGCGTAGCAGCGAAGGTCATCGTTAGATTCGTGTTCGCGGATCGATGGCGTCGCGCAGGCCGTCGCCGAGGAAATTGAACGCCAGCACGGTCATAAAAATGAATGAGCTCGGGAAGAAAATCAGATGAGGATGCGTGCGCAACGCGCGCCAGCCGTCGCTTGCCAGAGTACCCCAACTACATGCCGGCGGCGACAATCCAAGACCGATGAAGCTCAAAGTTGATTCTGAAAGAATGGCGGCTGGAACAGTGAAAGTCATTGCGACGATCACAGGTCCTAATGAATTCGGCAGCATATGTTTTAAAACGATGAGCAAATGATTTTGCCCTTGCGCGCGCGCCGCTTCGACGAACTCTTCGTTTTTCAATTGGATAAACTGCGCGCGAACCAGTCGAGCTGTGCCTCTCCAACTAGTTAGAGCAAGGGCTAAAAGTATGCCGACAGTGCCGCGACCGATTAGAACACCAAGCAAAATCATAACTAGAAGATCGGGAAGCGAATAAGCAATGTCGACGATGCGCATTAGAACGCTGTCGACTTTGCCTCCGACATAACCCGCGATGGCACCATATAGAGTGCCTACCAGAAAACCGACAAGTGCGGTGATAATGCCAATGCTAATGGATAAACGAGAGCCATAAATTACGCGCGTAAGCACATCGCGCCCCAGTTCATCGGTTCCCATCCAGTGAGCCATTGACGGACCTAGCAAGACGGTTTCGGAAGTTTGATCAAACGAATATGGAGTAAGCGGAACGTTCAAATAAGACAGCAATGCGATCAAACAAATTATGCCGACCACCCACATCGAAAAGTGCGCGGTAGGGATTCGTTTTAAACGAGAGAAGACATCGCGTTTCACTTTCTTCATCCGTCGACCTCCATGCGGGGGTCGAGGAATTTATATCCGATATCCACGAGTGTGTTCGTAATCAGCAGCAGGATCGAGAATACAAGCGTGGTGGCCATGATCAAATCGTAATCGCGATTGCTCACCGCAGTTATAAAAAATCGCCCCATTCCTGGAATTGCGTAAATGTATTCGACGACGAATGAACCGGTGATCAGCGAAGCGGTAATCGGACCAAGAACAGTCAGCACTGGTATCATCGCATTACGAAGCACGTGTTTGACCACGGTCGAGAACTTCGACAAACCTTTACTGCGAGCCGTTCGGACCCAATCCTTTTCCAGGATTTCGAGAACGCTCGCACGCGTCAGTCGAGCAAGATATGCTGCCGGACCAAACGCGAGAGTAACCGCCGGCAGTATCATATGCTGTGGCGACTCCCACAACGCGACCGGCAAAATCCTCAGCGAGATTCCCATGATAAAAATCAATCCGGCTCCGATAACGAAGGAGGGCAGCGAGATTCCGGAAGTGGATATGAACATCGAGATATAATCGATGGCAGTTCCTCTATTCACTCCGGCAAGTGCGCCAAGTGGAACACCGATGCAAATTGCCAGCACGAGTGCGACCAAACCTAATTGCAGTGAAACAGGAAATGCATCGCCGATGATGTCGTTAACAGTTCGATTGGCATACTTGTACGAGACACCGAGATCGCCCTTCACAAGCCGTCCTAGATACAAGAAGTATTGCTCGTGCACCGGTTTATTCAAGTTGTACTTCGCTTCCAGATTGGCGACGATTTCTTTCGGCAAATTTCGTTCAGCATCGAACGGACCGCCCGGAACGATTCGCACGAGCACAAAAGTAAGAGATGCAACGATCAACAAAACCGGGATGGCGTAAAGGATTCGTTTAACAAGGAAAGCAAACATCAGGGTTTCTTCACCTCCGAGTTGGCAGGTTCGATGGGCTTTGTGGCCGGTTTAATTATCTCCGCGGGCGGTTCAACTTTATTAAGCGATTCATTTGAATCATCGATTCTTCCAGTTTTGAAAAACTGAATATCGAGAGCGTTGAATTCGATTCCTTTCGTCCACGGCTTCAACAGCAGGTTTTGCGTGGTGACAAAAGTCGGCACAATCGCCGCTTCGTCATGACAAAGAATACGGTCAGCCTGCTGATACAGCCCCACTCGTTTTTTCTGATCGAGTTCACCTTCTGCCGTTTCGACAAGCTTGTCGTAAGTCTTATTCGACCAGCGCGTATGGTTGTTGCCATTACCGGTGGTGAATAGATTCATGAACGTTTGAGCATCCGGAAAGTCAGCGATCCAGTTGGCGCGGAAGAGCTGAGGCGGATCCTGACGACGAGTCGCGAGGTAAACTTTCCATTCTTGATTCAGTAGCTCGATCGTTATGCCAAGGTTCTGTTTCAACTGCGCCTGGATGGATTCGACGATCAGACGCGTGTCTTCGCGGTTTGGATAAAGCAACGGCACGGATGGAAAGCCCTTGCCTCCTGCAAAACCGGCATCTGCCAGGTCCTTTCTCGCCGCCTCCGGATCAAACGTGAGAGCGGCATCAGAAGACGATCCCGGAATCTCTTGAGGAATCCATGAATTGGACGGTCGCTCACCGCGTCGTAGTAATTTTGGAAACACATTCTTATCAACTGCCATTGCGATAGCGCGTCTCACGCGTTTGTCATCAAATGGTTTCTTCAAACAATTGAAACCTATATATGTGCCCTGGAGCAGCGGAACGCGCTTGTAGTACGGCGAATCACGGTAACGATCGACGTCATGAGTGGAGAAGCTGCGATTGTCGACATAGTCGAGTTCATCGTTTTCAAACAACGCGAATGCTGTTGATTGTTCTGCCACCATGAACATCTTGATTCGATCTAGTGCGGGTCGCCCCTCGAAAAATTTGTCGTTGGCCGCCAGTTCTATCTTGTAATCATGCTGCCATCTGTCGAGTTTAAACGGACCATTGGTGACGATGTTGGCAGGCTCCGTCCAGCGGTCCTTGTGCTTCTCCACGACATCTTGCCGCATCGGATAAGTTGCCCAATGCGCAGTCATGTATATGAAGTACGCGGCCGGTTTCTTCAAACGCACTTCGAAAGTCTGCGCATCGAGTGCGTGTGCGCCTAACTGCGTAAGATCTTTGATTTTGCCGGTGTTGATTTCTTTGGCATTGACAACGTCATTCAAGAAGTCAGCATAGCCTGCTCCGGTTTTTGGATCTTCGATACGCCGCCAGGCATATTCGAAATCATAGGCAGTGACTGGCTTTCCATCAGTCCAGAAAATATCGTTGCGCAAATGAAAGACGTAACGTTTTCCATCATCGAGAATTTCCCAGCTTTCCGCACAGCTCGGAGCGGCGCTCAGATTTTTACGATATTGAGTCAGGCCCGCCATTATGTTGACAATCACATCGCCCGAAGTCGCGTCGGTTGTAATGTGCCAATCGATGGCTGGAGGTTCTGTGCCGAGGTTCATGCGCAGAACACCAGGCGTAAAACGTGAGCGAGAAGCGCAGCCCGTAAGCAAAACCAGCGACATCGCAATGATAGCGATCGCACTGACGATAAATGAGGAGCGGTTAAGACTCGTGGGTTGCGGATTTGAAATTGTATTTTCCAGGTTCACAAACTAGTAAATGGCTTCAATCTTTGTCCCTTTGCGGCAATTGAGACAGCCTGCATAATCATAAACGTTTCAAAACTACGTAAAACACATCCTCAACAGTTAAGACATTTTATAGATCGAAAACAGCCGTTTTGACCGCAAATTCAATGAACACCGTAACGGGCGTTGTTGACAGGCTTTCATACGTATGGATATACTGATCTCCTGCCACCCACCGGGGGGCAGTTTTTTTTGCCTTCTTTTCTTTTGATCTATATAGATCCAAGAGAATCAAATGGAAGGTAAACGTTATAGTGAAAGGGCGCGCTGGTGCCTAATCGAGGGACGGAAAAATGGCCAAGAAAGACGACAGAATTATCATCACGCTGGCTTGTGGCGAATGCAAATGCCGCAACTACACAACGATGAAGAACAAGCGCAACGATCCTGATCGTATAGAGATCAAGAAATATTGCAAGACTTGCCGCGTTCACAAAGAACACAAAGAAACCAAGAAGTAAGAGTTGCCGGCTTTCCCCTCGCTCCTGTGTATTTGACGCAGGAGCGCATCTGGCAAGCCGCGCAACACTGTGCGCCCTTAGTTTAATGGTAAAACGAACGTCTCCAAAATGTTTGTTGAGGGTTCGACTCCTTCAGGGCGCGAGTCTTTATTACAAGTCGATCGAGGCGGATTGACGACAACAGCAATTCCCATCGGACAGTGCGAGATCTTTTATAGATGGCCGACAAGCAAGACAAGAAAACAAAGATCACGCCGGAATCAGCGGGTCACACCGATAACGGAAAGCTAACGAAGCGAGACGAAGCCAATTCGATGGATCAACCAAACGGCAATGCAGCTGCAGCAACTCCAGCAGCGAAAAAAAAACACGAAGAAGATCGAAGAAGTGCCGGCGGTATCAATGGCATGGTCAATTTCATCAAGGAAGTCAGAACCGAAGCAAAGAAGATTACGTGGCCACCACGAAGCCAGGTGATGTCAGAAACCTGGAGCGTAATCGTCATGGTTGCGTTTATCACTGTTATGGTTTTGGGCTTCGACTACGTGCTCGGCAACTGGATCTTCGGACCAATCGAACACGCAGGAAAGATGATGGCACCGAAAGCTACCGATTCGTTATTCGAAGAAGTACCAGTCGCGCCGACTGGTTCGGACGGCTCACCGCTCGCGCCAGGAACTCCAGCACCAGGCGATACGCCTTCCACTCCGTCGCCTGACGCGACATTGCCTGTTCCAGCTCCAGTGATACCAGGAACCACAGCTCCTGTCACTCCAGCTCCAGGGGCACCTACGACCGAGCCCGGATCGGCTCTGCCACCGGCTGGCAACATGCCAGGCTTACCGGCACCAACTTCGACGACGGCACCATCCACGATACCAGGTGCGACAACAGCGCCAGTTTCTACGACGACACCGTCAGCACCGCAGACGCCTGCTCCAGGGGCGGCACCAACAAGTACAACGCCTCCTGCACCGGCGACCACCACAACACCGCACCCATAAAGTGAGGAGAAAGAGGAAGGACCATGGGTTTTATCAAGTCCGACGGACAACGTAAATGGTACGCAGTGCAAACTGCTTCCGGTCACGAAAACAAGGTCAAAGAACACATCGAAAAGCGCGTTGTCACTATGAATGCGCAAGACAAAATCTTCGGTGTGATCGTTCCTGAAAAAATGGTTACGAAGGTAAAAGACGGCAAACGCGTTGAAAAGAAAGAACGCGAATACCCGGGCTACGTCTTCGTTGAAATGATTCTCGATGATGATTCGTGGCGAGTGGTGCGTGAAGCTCCAGGCGTTACGAAATACGTGGGTGCAGGCAAGAAGCCAATCCCCGTACAAGATTCTGAAATTCGCAAAATCCTGCGCCGCCAAATCGCTGCTTCGGGAGTGAAAGGAAAGAAGGCTGCAGCCATCGATGTGAAGGTTGGGGATTACGTTCGTATTACCGGCGGACCGTTCGCCGACTTTACAGGCGAAGTCACAGAAGTCAACTTGGAGAGAGAGCGAATCAAAGCCTCTGTCATCATCTTCGGACGCGCCACGCCAGTTGAGCTTGAGTTCAACCAAGTAATAAAAGTCTAAATCTGATAACAATTGCTGAAAAATATGGCGAACATGCCATAGAATCATAGGTTCGGTACATATATTCTAGCGAGAATGTTCCGTTCACTCGGTCGTCTCGCTCACTCCACTAAGGATCTGTAAGCCGTGAAAAAGGTCACAGGAAGAATCAAGTTGCAAATTCAAGCTGGGAAAGCAAACCCGGCGCCGCCTATCGGACCCGCTCTGGGTCAGCATGGCGTAAACATCATGCAGTTCTGCAAAGAGTACAACGCGAAAACGCAAGATAAAGTCGGGACCATCATCCCTGTCGAAATCACCGTTTTCGAAGATCGCTCTTTCACCTTCGTGTTGAAAACACCTCCAACTTCAGAACTGCTCAAAAAAGCAGCCAAAGTTGAAAAGGGTTCTGCCACACCAAACAAAGCCAAGGTCGGCAGTGTGTCTATGAGTCAGGTAAACGAGATCGCTTTGATCAAAATGCCCGACTTGAACGCCACTGATATCAAAGCCGCTGAAGCGATGGTTGTCGGCACTGCCAAAAATATGGGAATCACGATCTCCGACTAATTGATCCGCTCACAACCGGCACCTGATGCCGTTTGTCGCGATCTGATTATTTAGAGAGTCAACGATTTAACGCGTTGACGCACGCATCTAATAGGAGCATAAATGCCTGAACTAACCAAAAGACGCAAAAGACTGCAAGAACTGCGGGAAAAACATTCGACCCCGGTCAACGCAGCAGAAGCAATCAAAATTCTCAAAGAAGAGAAAGCCGTAAAGTTTGATCCAACTGTAGAAATTCATTTCCGCCTTGGCATCAACACTAAAATGAACGATCAACAAATTCGTTCAACCGTCACACTTCCAGGCGGAACCGGTAAAGAAGTGCGAGTTGCAGTTGTCGCCAAAGGCGAGAAAGTGCAAGAAGCAATCGACGCCGGAGCCGATGTCGCTGGTACCGAAGATCTCGTAGAGAAAATCGGCGGCGGTTTCCTCGAATTCGACAAACTGGTAGCAACACCGGATTGTATGGCGATGCTCTCCAAAATGGGTAAATTGCTCGGTCCTAAAGGATTGATGCCTAACCCGAAAGACGGCACCGTTACAACAGAAATCGCAAAGACCATCAAAGAACTGAAAGCCGGTAAGGTTTCCTTCCGCGCAGAAAAGAATGGTGGCCTGGTGCAGATGGCAATCGGCAAACTCTCATTCGAAGATGAGCGCTTGTTGCAAAACGTCGCTGCTGTTGTCGATGTAATTCAGAAGGTCAAACCTCCATCGGTCAAAGGCGTTTACATCAAATCGGTCTTCTTGAGCTCGACGATGGGACCCGGACTGAAACTGGATCTCACGACACTTGCTGAACTCAACAAAAAATAGTTCGATCGAATAAATCGAATCCAAGAAATACGAACGAGGCGCATCTTTTTGAAGAAGCGCCTCGTAGTACTTTTTGAGATTGTTGGTTTTCGCTATCGACTTTTAGTTCGACTGTATTTGAAACCGCAGCATCGCGATCGACAGTTTCAACAATCGATCAGCAGTTTTGGATTCTCTGAATTTCCAACGTCAGGATGCAGTGTTTCTCACAACATGCGTGAAGGGAAACGTTTGAGAAGATCGAAACTTCAAAGGCGCTCCGCCGCTGTACACATACGGCACGATGAACGGGTGGATATCCACTTCGGTCTGAACAGTGACGGTGCCGGACACAGTGCCACCATATGGCACGAGGTTAGCCGCATCAGTTATGACTGAGCCCGGATTAAATCCGAGCGGTGTTATCAGAGTGAAGTTGCTAAGCATCGAGCTGCCTTGCTGATTGGCGCGAGCAACAACCGACTGAGCGCGTTGAGTGGCGCTGGACGGATCGCCGCTTGCCGCAGCCCGAGCTGCTTGCCTGCAGGTCTGGTCGTTGACTTGAACACCGATGACGATGACAGCAAGATCAAACAGCACCAACACCAGCGGTACAAGAACGAACAATCCACAAACCAGTTCGACAGTGGACTGCCCAGAATTCCTCAGTCGCGTTCTGTATCCAACCAAAGCCCCATCTCCCTGACACGCCCGATTCGCCAAAACGTCATACTCTGCCCCGCTTTCCATATGCCCATTTACTCGTCTTTTTAATCGGAAGATTACTTCCGCCGCGCGGTCGCAAAAATGCCTGGAATTCCACCGCCCGCTGTGATACAACAAGGTTAGTTAAGTGTCGATTATTCATCGCGTTCAATTCTGACTAAACTGTTGAACGTAATGGCGAGGAGTGGCTTCGGTGGTCAAATTCAAAGACTATTACCAGACCCTTGGCGTTACTCGTACCTCGTCACAGAAAGAAATTAAGACTGCTTATCGCAATCTTGCCCGCAAATTTCACCCCGACGCCAATAAGGGCGACAAGGGCGCGGAAGAAAAATTCAAAGAAATCGCTGAGGCATACGAAGTACTCAAGGACCCGGACAAGCGGCAGAAGTACGACACGCTCGGAAATAACTGGAAGGCGGGTTCTGATTTCAAGCCGCCTCCTGAGTACGGCGGCGGAGGCGGATTCAATTTCGACTTCGAAAGATTCGGAGACTTCGGCAAACAAGGCGGATTCTCAGACTTCTTCGATGTCTTATTTGGACAAACTTTTGGTCAGCCAGGTCAGCAACAACAAGCTGGTCGTGGCGCCGCCGGTGGTGCCGGTGGCAAGACGTTCTCGCAGCAGCAACAGCAACGGTCCGGACCCGCAGGAGCACAGGCAGCGCGTTCTGATCGCATGTACGATCAGGAAGCAGACATCGAATTATCCGTTGAAGAACTGGCAAAAGGTGCACAGCGCACTTTGAAAATCACACCACCTGGTGCTGAGGCCAAAACGATTGAAGTCAAAATTCCGGCTGGTGTAAGACCCGGTTCTCGTGTGCGTATCGCCGGTCAAGGAATGAAAACACCGCGCGGCAGAGGCGATCTTTTCCTGCGCGTAAAAGTAAAAACGCATGCTGATTTCACCATAGATGGTGACAACATCATCTGCGATCTTTCCATCTCACCGGCTTTGGCCGTTCTCGGTGGACAGGCTGCTGTCCCCACTCTTGATGGTCCGGTCAAAATCAAAATTCCGGCGGGCACACAAAATGGTCGCATGCTCAGACTAAAAGGACGCGGTCTTCCGAGTTCGAAAAACGCAACCAAAGGCGATCTGTTGATTCGCGTGAAGATTGTGATTCCATCACATCCCACGGATAAAGAACGGGCGTTGTACGAACAACTTGCAGAGCTCGAGAAAGCAGCTGCACCAGCAGGCACCAGCGCGTAGAAAGAATTACGTAGTTTGAAACGACTGCACAAGGAAACTCGGCGGTCCGTTGAAACGCGCGCGCACGTTCATTTCAACACGCGTAAACCTGCACGCTCAAGACTGCTGATTTGGAACCCGCAAACTCCGCACCTTCAGCGTTCGTTCAAAACTAGGTCCTTCGCCCCTCGTCCGCGTTATTAAGTCGCAGGTTTCTCAGGTTCTTTTTCGAGCACTTCTTCTTCGTGCAAGTCATCCCACGTGGCAAGATATTTCGCATCGGGTGGTGCAGCCGGCTTGTTGAGCGGTTCCAGCCGAGCCGTTGTAGCAAACTCAGCAAGTGCGAGATCTGCTTGCTTCATGCGATTGTGACATTCGGCCATAACTTCGTGAATTTCCGGATTCACTTCGCGGCGCTTGGATGCTTCATCTAGCTGCTCCTTCGCTTGCTTCAGTCGGTTGACTGAAATCAATAATCGGGCGAGCGTTATGCGTTTGTGAATGTCCTCTGGATTTTTGTCGACGTCAGCGCGCGCGCCGGAGATTGCGTCTTCGATCAGTCCTGCGTTTTGGTCCACAAGTTCTTGCACTTCAGGAGCATAGTCAGGTTTATCGTATTCCAGATTCGAGCCTTCGATGAACTTATCGAAACCGCCCTGTTGATCGTGATTGACAGCCATCATGATACCGTAGCGTTTCAAAATTCGCGGATCATCGGGTTTCAATTCTACTACTTCTTTAAACATGTCCATCGACTTGGCGCCTTCTTCATTCATCATGAAAAGGTTGGCCAATTCAAGACGCGGCGTCACCCAATCGGCTGGCGAGAGGTTCAAACAAGCTTCGTATTCCACAATGGCATCTGCCATGCGACCTTGTTTATACAGTTCTCTGGCGTGAATCAATTTCACATAACGGCTCTTCGGAGCCACTCTTATAGCTTTCTCGAGAAGAATATTGCCTTTCCATTTCATTTGCGGTTTGTCGGACGTCAGCAACACTGTTCCGGCAGCCAGCAGTTGAACTGGATCTTTGCGCTTCTCTCTGCTTGCGCCGATCTCGAGTGCCGCCGCGATCGCTTTGTCCTTCTCGCCTTTTATGAGAAGAACCATCGCTGGTACCGCATCGATTTTGTCGAACATCTTTTCGTTGTCGATGTTCTTCGGATCAGCCGCGGCAGCAAGCCCGCTCTCCGCTTTCAGCCCCAGGGGATTGAGCTTCGGAACATTGAGCGGTTTAACCACAGTGTAAGCAAACGCGCCTGCACAAATCACTGCCGCAATCAGTTGTGGACAAAACAATTCTTTGACAATGTTTGTCTCGCCCGGAGGTTTAACCTCACCTTTTTCCTTAGCCAAAACCGTTCCTCCTGGTCCACAAATTTCAAAGAGCAGTACTAAGAAATACCTGCCCAAAAACATCATACTAAAACTGAATCAACAGATAAGTTTCATCTATCTATGCGATTGTTCTGGACCGCAAATTCACCCATTCGATCAGGAATGAGTCAATCGCCGCTTTCTTCGTGACGTAGCCCCTGAGCTGCATTTTGGCTTCGTCAGCAAGATTTTCGAGATTGGATAGATAACCTGAAATTTTGGGCTCCAAAACTGCTCTTGTTCCGATAATTTCCAGCTCCGTCAAGACCGCTCCGTCGATCACGGCGTCCGAATCGTGTTCGTCGCCGATCAATCCGACAATCACTTTTCCAAATTCCAGAGCTTCAGAAACAGCGAATGCTTTTTCTGAAGGACCTTGTGAATGCATCTCATGAGGAAGCCTTCTTTGCTTGCCGCTGCGGGCTTTTGACCAGTCAAAAAATTTCCGATTTTTCATGGACTGAACGATTGGAATCAATTCCTGATGGTCTTTCAACAAGCGGGGAAGCGTATCAGTACTGCCTTGCACCGCAAGAGCAATCGGGCCGACAAGAGCTTGACCATCTTGTTTAAACGGAACTACCTGGCAGCGACTGACTACTGTCGTCAATACTTGATCGACCGAGCGGGCGAAAAACGCGAAAAACAAAACTCCCCGTGGTTCTTCGATAGTCTTAAGAAGCGCATTAGCAGCCGGTCTGTGAAAAATTTCCTGACTGGCGTCTTCGACAATGATGACGCGATTGTAGTGGGAGGTCTTGGCCAATTCCGCTGAAATCTGCCTGGCGCGCTCAACTGGAATCTTTATTGTCGTCGCATCCGGATCTTTTAATTCAAACCAGGCTTGCGGATGTTTGCCTTCCAAAATCCAACGACAGCTCTGGCAGCGCGTTTCATTAGCTATTTCACGAATGCCGCATGATCCGAGTGTTTCTCTTTTGTCATCCGTGCAGTTTAAATAAAGCGCGATTTGCCTGGCTGCGAGCCACTTATCTTCTACGTTTCCGCCGACGAAAAGATATGCGTGAGCCAATTTTCCCTGGGCAAGTGCCGACGTGAAAAACGTTGTCACGGTGGGCTGGCTCTTGATTAGCGCTGAGTTAAAAACGACTGCCACGACTATACTTCGCCTGCCATTAATCCGATCCGATATACAGTTTAGTTTACACAACCTGGCATCTGAACTTGATGACGCCATTCTCACGAAGTGTAAGTAATTCTAATAGACACACCTAAAAGCCTGATATGACGGCGATTGAGCTTAATAAACCAGTAAAAACAGATACCATTAAATTGACAGCTCTTGGCGTGTAGCCTAGACTATTCAGGTTCTAAAAGTCCAAATATTGGACTTATCCGTGCGGCGATGTCAGTGCCTCTAGGTCTATGTTGCCGGGTCCCTTAGCGGCCGTCTTCGCACGTAAAAGATTGCCGCGGCAGCCCGTAATCAGGAGAGTAACTTTGGCAAACGTAATTGTAGTCGGTGCCCAATTCGGTGACGAGGGTAAGGCAAAAGTAACTGATTTGCTGGCAAGAAACGCCGACATGGTTGTCCGGTACCAGGGCGGCGCCAATGCTGGTCACACAGTAGTCGTCCACGGAGAAACCTATAAGTTCCACCTGATTCCTTCCGGCATCCTCTATCCAGGCAAGACCTGCGTCCTTGGACCTGGTATGGTGATCGACCCTAAGTCACTGCTTTCCGAGCTCTCCGGCTTGATGGATCGCGGTCTGGAAGATTCAAAACTGAGAATCTCGGCGTCAGCTCACGTGACGATGCCTTATCACTTCCTTATTGATGCTGCTGAAGAAGACAGCCGCGGCGATCAAAAAATTGGTACCACCAAACGTGGTATCGGTCCGACATACGCCGACAAATGCGCACGCTCCGGCATCCGCATGGAAGACCTTCTCGATCGCGATGTCTTGAAAGCAAAACTGGACTGGATGGTTCCACGCAAAAACGTACTGCTCGAGCGCATCTACAACTTGCCACCACTCGATGCTGATGAAATCGTCAACGAGTATTATGAACTCGGACAGAAAGTCAAAAAATATGTTTGCGACACTGCAGCCTTGATTTTCCAGGCTATCGGCGATCGCAAAAACATCTTGTTCGAAGGCGCACAAGGAACGCTCCTCGACCTCGATCACGGAACGTACCCATTCGTCACCAGCTCCAGCCCGACTGCAGGCGGCGCTTGCACCGGTACCGGCGTCGGACCGACAACCATCGACCGAGTAATCGGCGTTATGAAAGCTTATGTCACCAGAGTCGGAGAAGGTCCATTCCCGACGGAGTTGACTGATTCTCTCGGACAACGCTTGCGCGAAGTCGGCGTCGAAGTCGGAACCACGACTGGACGTCCTCGTCGTTGCGGCTGGTTCGATGCTGTTCTCGGAAGATATGCGGTTCGTATCAACGGATTGGATTGTCTTGCGATCACCAAGTTGGACGTGCTCGATGGCTTCGAAGAAATTCAAGTTTGCACAGCATATCGCGACAAACAGACCGGCGAAACCGTAACCGAGATGCCTACGATCGGCAGCAAATTCCAGCACATGGAGCCGATCTACACGACTGTCAAAGGTTGGTTGACACCGACCACCGAATGCAAGAGCGTCAAAGATCTTCCGGAAAATGCCAAAAAGTATTTGGATATGATCTCTGAAGAACTGGATTGCCCAATCGCTATCGTCAGCGTCGGACCGAATCGCGATCACACTGTAGTTATCGAAGATCCGATTCACGGACCGAAGCGCGTTCTCAGCAAACAGCCGGTAAAATAACCGACGGCAAGTTCGCCATCGCCGAACTCGAAGAACAACTAATCACCATCAAGACCGCCTGTTAAACGGCGGTCTTTTTGTTTGAATACGGCGTGTGGTGAATCCAAGTCTCCGTGGAAGCCCGCACACCGGACGGATCCAGGAGTTCATCGCCCTGGCGAGTTTCGCGTTTTATATGTACGCATCTTGCCAGTAGTCAATTCGGAGTCTACATCAACTCAACTGGAATCGGTGGAATCTGAGGCGTGATCAGACGCTTGTTAGGTTCGGTGATATATGCGCCGGCTGGAATGCCCACGATTTTTGGCAGGGGACGCCGCAGTTGGAACTCAACAGCGAGCCCACAAGTAGAGGCAAGCGGTGGTGTAAAACGTTTCTCCCAGCCACTCGAAGGAGAACCGGTTAAGACTTTTCCCGGCGCAATGTTCTCATGAAGAACCAGATCGCGCATGACCACGGACCACACGACGTCTGTGTTAGCGCCGGTCGAGGTAGCCGACTTGGCGTAGAAGAAAGCCTGATCTTCAGCCACTGGTGTGCCTGCGAAAGGGTAGTTCGACGAAGTGTGCAATTGCGCTTGCGATACCGTGGTTAATTCTCTGGAATCGAGCAGCACCGTCAGTGGTGGCATGTTATCGGCGACCTCGACTTCAGCTAAAACAGCGCTGGCAGGTTTGCCATCGATGGTAAACTGGACTCCGGTCGCGAGCATCTCATCAGCCGAAACCAGCACGGGAAGGTGTTTTTGAAACCATGGTGAGACTGCTGCGTAACGGTCCGCTTGTTCAATCGGATCCTTTACAGTCCAGCCGGACGCGTCGAAGAAATCAGATTCCTTGACGGGTCCTTTAAGCGGAATAAACAGATGTTTCCGACCAAGTAAGAAACCATTGCTCGGCGCGTCGAGCACATGCAAGCCGTTGCGCAGTAGCGTAAATGTGGTTGAGCAAATCTCATAAGTTTTGGCAATCGCACGCTCGGAGTTGAGCAAAGTCATTCGCGTCAAGTTGTTGACGATTTGCAACTGAGCGATTCTCGAATCGAGTGTGGCAATTGTCGATTTGTATTCCTCGATGCTTTTCTCGGTCTTTTCGATTTTCACTTGCATCTGAGCAGCAGCGGTATCGTCCTTAATACCATGCATCTGAGCCTTCATTGAAGCAAGCCGCTTGATCGATGAAGACAGTTCTTGTTTGACGATGGAGAGTTTGAGCAGCAGTTCCCGGTTTTCGAGAGCGGACTGGCGGCTTACTAATTTAGCTGTGGCAGCTGATTCAATAGCGGCCAGATTGCTTGAGTAAACTGCGGTCAAATATTTGCTCACCAGCTCAGCGTCAAAACCCGTGCGTCCGGCTAAATTGACGTTGCCGGTTCTGTCCACGTAAAGTGGTATGGCGCTCTGTGGATAGGGGTCAAGTTGACCGGAGTACTCGAAACATTGTTCGATCGCCAGTTGCCCTTCGCTGCCTTTCTCCGTGTTTTTTGAGAAGCTATGTTCGCGCGCGCCGGTGTCTGAGACAAGACAACTATTCACCGGAGCTAAATTTGCATCCGCCGAGTTGCTTCTGATTTCGCCCTCGGGAAACTTTTGATGCATAACAGCGAGGACGGCTTCCGGGTCCGGTGCCGGGCGCATGTGTCTGATCCAGTGATATAAACCGATCGCAAGAGACTGATCCGGCGTCATCGCCGGCAATACCGGATCGATTGTCAGCTTCAACTTGCCGGCACCGGGTACGGTGCCGCCCGAGGCCTGCTGCCAGGTGCCGGTGTTGTTCCAGAGTGAGCGGTTTAAAAATCCAGCCGGCGTCTTGAAATTCTGCGTCAGTCCTTGCGGGAATCGGAACAGGAAACAGCTCGGCATCGTTGCCGGTGCGCTGCCGCCAAGCACGGCACACGACCTGCGCACCACTTGAACAGTGGATGCGGATTTACCACGCGGTTCATATTGAACTTCCAGCAGCACCGCATTTGGTATCGTGCCGGGAGCCGCCAAAATGAAGTTTGCCGGATCCGCGATTTTGACTTTATCGGCTAACGGCAGAAAGCGCACGAATCGATCGGAGCAAACCGGCACTGGGAAGTCCCCTCGGAAGTAGCCATCCGTGACAAAAGGTTCTTTCGCTTCTGATTGGGGATGCGCTAAAGTCTTCATCGTGTCCGGGTCTTTATAGCGACCCAGCTGAATGCTGATCGCCACGGTTCTCAAATCAGTGGGATCGTTCTTCTGAAGAGCTTTGAGAACTTTTGCATGGAAGCTCGAGTCGACCAATCGCTCGGAAGTCGACTCGGCAAGCGGCGTTTCTTCCTTGGCTTTGTTGTCGGTTCCAATCGCATTGTTGCTGGTTCCAATCTTACGATCTCGGGCTCCAGGAGCAACCGCTTGCGCGAGTTGAGCAATCAACCGCCGTTCCGCAGCGTCGAGATCATCCAGGTCCGCATGAATTTGTCCCTCAGCCGCTGTGCTGCCCAGCCCTTTTGCGACCAAGGCAGCGACATGCAGACTCGCTTTAGCGGAATTCAACGACGTGATTCTTCGCGACTCCCCGCCGAAGGTGAAGCCTGACGAAGTGGAGTCGCATAAGCCGATGTATCCGAAGCTCGAATCAGTCTCCGAGATCGAAACCAACTTATTGGCAATCTCGGTAACCTGCATCTTAAGCGGATCTTCCACGCTCTGGTCGACGTTGAGCCGCCCCATGACCAGAATGTAAACTCCGACCAAAAGTCCGGTGGTTATGGATGCCACCACAACATGCCAAAGAGGATAATCGCTTGCTTTCGAGCTGTTCACACTTCTTGCAATCGAAAGGCGGTTCGCGCACTTTTCGGGTTGCCACCGTCCGTAGTGGAGGGGCGAGAGTCGATCTAGTACGATAATACCAAGAATATTTTGACTATTTGATACCATTCTTGTTAGGGACCGGACAAAACAGATGTTTAGCAAGGATGGATGTTTGAAAAGGACGCTCATAGCGAACACGGCGTTGATAAGCTCGATCATTTCGAGCCTGGCATTTATCGGACTGCCCGGAGCGACATTGGCGCTCGAAGACGGCGAAGTCAGAATCGACGATCAAGCCCTTGCGCAAGAAGTGAAACTGATTGAAGACGGGTCGTACTCAAAGGCGCGAGTCAGCATCGAGAAGCTGCGCGCAGAACGTCCCGATGACATCAACGTCAGACTTCTGGCTGCCCGTTTGTTTCGCAAGATCGGCTTGTGGTCGCCATCGATCATGGAATACGAACACGTTCGCAGCAAACAACCAGACTTACTGGAACCCTACATCGCGCTTTCCGAGATGCACCGCGAGAATCTATCGGTCGACATCGCGCTCGGCATGGCACGCGAGGCCGTTTACATTTCACCTCATTCAGTGCGCGCACGTGAGGCGTTGATCTCGGCTTTGATTGATAATCACAACGTTCAGTTAGCTCAAAACGAACTGACGGAATTGACGAAATTGAAACCGGAAGATCCTGATGTGCTCTATCTCTCATTCAAAGTGTACAAAGGAATCGGCGAGCCCGACAAAGCCCGACAGTATCTCGAACGCGCAGTCAGAATCAGTCCGGACAACGTCGCCTGGTTGTTCGATCTCGCTGAAATCTATGAAGACACAGGCGATTACAAACTGGCTCGCGGCGCCATTCAAAAGTACATCGATGCAGCACCCGACTCGACACGCGCCTTGAGCAAACTCGCAGAAATATTGGAGTTTCGCTTATTCGATTTGGAAGGCGCAAAAGAGATATACGATCGCATGTTGACGATTGAACCAGACAATCAAAGCGCGCTGGCAGGCAAAGAACGACTGGTGAAAAAACGCAACGACGTCGCCGCCGCGATTAAACGCACGATCCACAAATTCGTTTCTTACATCATGTCATTGTTCGGCGGCGAAAAGAGAACAGCTGTTTAGTACTTCGATAACGTGATATCAAGTCCTACGACCCGGTATCAAACGGCAATGACTTGGTTTCAAACTGAATGACCTGGTTTTAACTCAATCATGGGGTTTCAACTCATTCACGTGGTTTCAAACTTAATCACCTGGTATCACATCCGATACCGTCGCAAAACAAAAACCAGCTGACCTTCTCAGGCCAACTGGTTATAAGTTTTCGCAAAGGCAGAGCTTACTCAGCTGCTGTTTCTTCGCCGGTTTCTTCTTTCTTGGATGCTTTCTTCGATTTAGAACGCTTTTTGGATTCTTCGCCTTCAGCTTCAGGAGCTGGAGGTGTGATTCCATTGGCTTGTTCGAGATGTTCGATGCGCTCGAGAAGCTCTTCATACTCTTCTCTGCTTACGATTCCAAAGCCTTTGGCCTTCTCTTGAACTTTCTTTTCGATCTGGCCGGAGCGCTTGGATGCTTCATCTTGAAGTCCGCGCAGGAATGATTGTGCATTCTCAGTTTTGAGTTTGCCGTGCTCTTCCAGCTCATCAACGAGGTCTTGACCGATCTTGACAAGATCTTTCATGGCATCATCGATTGCGGATTTGATTCTTTCGAGATTCGAAGTGGCTCCAACGCTGGTTAATACAGCTTTTTTGATCAAAGTGGTACTTTCACTCATGACGTTCCTTCTCCACTGATGCCGCTATTTCATGGACATGGTGCCGAATGTCATTTAACTAAACGACACAGATATAGCGGCGAGACCACACAAAGATATCAAGACACCATCTTAAATGCACGCTTTCACAAAGTAATTTGAAGCGAATTAGGCCTGTCAAGCCGCTAAAAGTTTGGTCCAAACCGAGTAAAATACAAGCTCTCAAGCGATGGCTAAACTTCAGTGCAAAACCTTGAGAGAGCCTCGGTTCGACCCAGGAGGGACGTCTTGACAGCATCTGCGCGCGCCACTTTTACTAAATCCTCAAGATCATTGCCAAGATTAATCATGATCTTTGTGTTTATCATCTCAATATTATGTCCACCAATGCCCAGCCAGGCGCAATCGACAGAGTCAGGCAAGCCTGGACTGGTTGTACTGGTAGTTGCAGATCAATTTCCATATAACTTTTTAGCCCGCTACAAAGACAAGTTTCAAGCAGGCGGTTTGCGCCTTTTAATGGATCAAGGCGCACACTATGCAAGCTGCAACTATAAAACCGGTACCACGCAGTCAGCGGTCGGCGCATCAATCATCTCCACCGGTGCGTATCCATGGGCGACTGGCGTAGTCGGCAACAGCTGGTACAGCCGCAACAAGAAAGGACTGACCTCCGCAACCGTCGATGATTCCGCGGAAATGGTGGGCGCAAACGGCGTCGCCGGCAGCAGCAAAGGCATGGCCGGCACCACAATCGGCGATCAAATGAAGCTGGCAACCAATGGTCGCAGCAAAGTTTTCGCAATCGGTGTCGATCAATCGTCATCATTGCTTCTGGCTGGACGTTTGGCTAACAATGCATTTTGGTTTGACAACAAAACGGGAAGCATGGTCACGTCCTCGAAGTTCGGCAGAACCCTGACGGGATGGGTGAAGGCGTTTAACGACATGCGCTATCCGGAAAAATCTCTGGGCAAACCATGGCAACGTCTATTGCCGGAAAACCAGTACGCGGCCTCGACAAAGGATGATTATCCATACGAGAGAACGCTGGCAGGCGACGGAAAAGTTTTTCCTCACGTCGTTCAACCTGGCTCACAATCAGCCGGTCAGGACTACTACGAGCCGTTTGCAATGACGCCATTCGCCAATCAATTGGTTTGCGATTTCGCCAAAGAAGCTGTTGAAAAGGAATTCCTCGGGCAACATCCTGATCCGGATTTGCTTATCCTCAATCTCAGCGCCGGCGAAAAATTGACTCAATTTTACGGTCCTTACAGTCAAGAAACCGAAGACCTGGTCTTGAGAATGGACCAGAGCCTTGCCAACCTCTTTCAGTTCATCAATGACAAAGCTGGTCACGGCAAATCCTTGATCGTCTTCACGGCGAGCCACGGAAGCCCATCCATACCTGAGTTTTCGAAGGAGCGCGGACTTGATTCCGGACGTATCGATCCAAAAGTATTTTCCAGTTTCCTCGATGCAAAACTCGATACTCAAATCGGACATGAAGATTGGATCGAAGCATTTGAGCCACCAAACCTCTATCTCAATCTTGATGCGATCGACAAACAAAAACTTCGTCAGCCTGATGTCGAATCATTAGTTGGCAAAGTGGCGCACTCAGTGCCCGGCATCGGCGAAACCTTCACGGCATGGCAACTTTACACCAACCAGCCGCCTAACAGCCCCTTGTCAGACGTGGTGCGCAAGAGCTACTACTTCGGACGCAGCGGCGAAGTCTACGTCAATCCAAAACCTGGTTTTGTTTTCACATCTGAACCGACCGGCACCGGATACGGTTCGCCATTCGCCTACGATACGCAAGTGCCGCTCCTACTCCATGGTGCGGGCATCAAGCCAGGACGATACGGACAAAGTTCTTCTCCTTCCGACATCGCTCCAACAATTTGCGCTATCCTTGGAATCGAGGCACCGTCTAACTCTGAAGGGTGTCCATTAGCTGAAGCGATGTCACAATCATCGACTCAGTCGATTTCCAGACCGGCAGTTCAGCCGGCTTCGGAAGACGACGGACAAAACAAGCGCAAGCGCAGATAACGCGTCAACGAGAGTCTGACATGGATAAGAAAGAAACTATGGTGCTGGAAAACGGCTCTTCGACTGAAACTTCTGCAGCGGACGAAAAAGAAACGCTCGTTTTAGTCGATGGCAGTTCGTTAGCGTATCGCTCGTTTTTTGCATTGCTGACCACCGGAATGCGGACCAAAACCGGCATTCCGACGTGGGCGGTGATGGGCTTTTTCATGTCGCTCTTCGATATGATCGATCGTCAGGCACCACATATGCTGGCAATTTGCTTTGACGTTGCAGCACCAACTTTCCGCAAGGAAGAGTTTGCTGAATACAAAGCAAATCGCCTGGACATGCCTGATGATCTGGCGGCACAGTGGCCATTGATCAAGCGCGGCGTCGAAGCACTGCAAATTCCGATTTTGGAAATAGCCGGATTCGAAGCCGATGATGTGATTGGTACCGTCGCCATCAAAGCTGCTCGAGAAGGGCGCCGCGTCCAGATTCTAACAGGCGATAAAGATGCCTTCCAATTAGTTGGCGACGAACACGAATTGATCGAAGTTTTGATGCCAGGCAAAAACGGTTTGGGCAGTTATAAGAAAGCGGAAGTGTTTGCGAAAATGGGCGTCTGGCCCGAGCAAATCATCGACTACAAAGCGTTGTGTGGAGACAATTCCGACAACATTCCAGGAGTCAAAGGAATCGGCCCTGTCACCGCTGTAAAACTACTTACTGAATATAAAACGCTGGAAGCAGTTTACGAAAACGTCGAGGCGCTGACATCGAAATCGATAAAGGCAAAACTGATTGAAGGACGCGAATCGGCGTTCCAGAGCCAACGTTTAGCAAGAATTGTTTTGGATGTTCCGATTGATTTTTGCTACGAGAAGTGCCGCCTCGTCATGCCTGACATTGAAGAGGCTGGAAAATTCTTCAAGAGTCTGCAGTTTAGATCTTTGATCAACCGGCTGCCTATCTGCCTTGCCAAATCTTTCTCCGAAAAAGGCGAGGACATAAAAGAGCTGGAGAAAAAGCTAAAGAACATCATCACCGCGCTCGAAGTAGAACCGATCTCTTACAAAGATGCTATGGGCGGAGACCTTCCGGAATTCGCATCAGGAGCCGATGACGAGACAGGCGAAACTACCGGGCAAGAGCATCGTCCTGCCCCTGCTCCGGCGATAGCGGTACCGGACATTGTGCTGACAAAGTTTGTCAGTCCGGTCGATCCGATAATTGTGATCAATGAGGAAGGGCTCGATCAGCTAATCTCCGCGCTTTTCCAGCAAAGCGTAATTAGTTTGAGTATTGAAACTGATGGCACGAATTCTCTAAACACGGACATTATTGGTTGGGCATTCGCCTGGGGCAAAGGGCTGACATTCGAAGAAGACGGTTCTCTTGTCGCTAACGCCGACGTGCCTTTGAGCGATTTGCAAACAGCTTATGTTCCCGTTCGCCATCGCTATATCGGGATAGAACAGCTCGCACCGGATGTGGTGGCTGACCGGTTAAAACCCATTCTTGAAGATAAACAGATCGGCAAGGTAGCACAAGACGCCAAGTTTGTGATGAACGTGCTTTCGCGCGTGGGCATCACGCTCGCGCCGGTTGCAAGCGACCCGATGCTGGCCAGTTACATTCGTGATCCTGACGACAAACATTCCCTGCGAGATCAGGCCGATAGATTGCTCGGATACAATCCGAGTCGCATCACAGATCTGATCGGCACTGGCAAAAAGCAAATAGAAATGGCGATGGCACCCGTTTTAAAAGTGGCGCCTTATTCTGCCGATGACGCACGCATAACGCTCGAATTAACTCGCTACTATGCGGCAATATTCGATGAAGAACAACGTTACTTGCTCTATCAAATGGATCTGCCACTACTGGGAGTGCTCGCTCGCATGGAGCAAGCCGGCGTGGCTCTCGACCGAGACTACCTGAAGAAGCTCTCGGAAGAAATGTTGATCGAACTGACCAGACTCGAAAAGGAAATTTTCGAAATCTCTGGACATACGTTCAACATCAGTTCCACACAACAGCTCCAGAAGGTTTTGTTCGACGAACTTGGTTTAAAAACCAAAGCAAAGACGAAGACTGGAGCCGGTTATTCGACCGACGCCAGTGTGCTTGAATCACTCAAGGACGAGCATGTGATCATTCCAAAAATTTTGGAATACCGTCATCTTACAAAACTTCGTTCCACATATGTGGAGGCGCTGCCAAAAGAAGTACTACCGCATGATTCGCGCTTGCATGGCGAGTTTAACCAAACAGTTGCGGCAACCGGACGCCTGTCCAGCAGTAATCCCAACTTGCAAAATATTCCGATCCGTTCGGAAGTGGGCAGAAAAATTCGACGCGCCTTCGTCACTGCCAATGATGACTCCAGCCTAATCTCCGCAGATTATTCGCAGATTGAATTGCGCATGCTTGCGCATATGTCCGGCGACGAGAATTTGATTGACGCGTTCGAAAAGAATCAAGATATCCATGCCAGAACGGCAATGGAAATTTTCGACGTCCCGCTCGAGTCCGTTGATAAGAACATGCGCAGCGTTGGAAAAACGCTCAACTTCGCGCTGATTTATCAACAGGGTCCGTTTGCCACAGCCCAGTCTCTTGGGATTTCAACGAAGGAAGCGCAAGCGTACATCGACAAATATTTCAGTCGCTATCCCAAAGTCAAAGGCTTCATGACCAAAACGGTCGAAGAAGCGCGCATCAACAATTACGTTAGCACACTCTGGGGACGCCGCCGTTACTTCGCCAACCTGGCAGACCGTAATACCAACGTTCGACGCGCGGACGAACGAGCAGCGTGCAACGCGCCGCTTCAAGGCAGCGCCGCCGACTTAATGAAATTAGCGATGCTCGAACTCGACAGGCAGCTTCAAGAACGCGGCAGCAAAGCCAAGTTGGTGTTGCAGGTACACGATGAACTCGTGCTCGAAGTTCCGAATTCGGAATTGGAAAGCATCTCGGAAGTCGTCAGACAATCGATGGAATTGAATCAACCACTGTCTGCACCACTTCGAGTAGATGTCAGCGTTGGCAAAACTTGGATTGACGCAAAATAATTGAGCAACAGTTGTTTGCAAAATAATTTGCGCTGGGCATATAAGGTCCAACGATGTTTATCCTCGGGAAGTTGTTGGATGTTTTTAAATCGTCAAATCATCCGCGGAATGTTGCCGGTCGTTGTTGCACTCGGCACGGTCTTGCAAACTGCGTTGCCGGCATTTTGCACGGAGCCGGACGTCATGAAAATGGCGCTTGATGTTTACAAAATTCAGAAAGACTACCTCCGGGCCGGTGAAGCGTTTTACAGAATTTCGATAATTCAGCCGACCAACGTAGAAGCTCATGTTTACTATGCCAACTGCATGTACTTGTCGCGGCAAAACGAAAAAGCTTTGCGAGCATATTGGTATGTAGTGCGGAAATTTCCGAGCACTAAAAGAGCCTACGAGTTAAAAGAGTATTTGAAGAAATTGGATCGCGACTTCGCAGCGCATTCTGCCGATCCGAATTACGCCGCAATGGGCTACAGTGGTGGTACCGCGCGACCATCGTCGGTGTCGTCGGTGTCGTCGGTGTCGTCGGTGTCGACGGTGAGGAGCATGGGGCGGTCATCAACGCCGACGTTTAGCGCCGGGCTGATTAACGATCTGGTCAAAACGGTGAAGCCGGTGAAGAATCGACCAGCTGTTTCACCGAGTCTGGTTGAGCGGGCGAAGGAAGCGTTAAACGCTTACCCAAAACACCTACTGCAACTGGTTTACGACAAAGGTTGCCGCATTTGGTTGACGCCGACAATGATCGACAAAGAACCTGGATTGGAACACACGACACCATCAGGATACATGGAAGGTCACACGTTCAAAGACTGTCCGGGGATGTTTTACTCTGGTGGCATAGTGGTCTGCGAATTCACTATCGGCAATGGCTTCGACTGGGATAAATGCGATGATCCGATTGGAACATTGCGGCACGAACTCGGTCACGCGGTCGATCATTATTACGGGCAGATTTCTGAAACAGACGAATACAGACACGCGTATCGCCTCGACCAGGGCGGCATTCGTGATGAATCCACACGCAACAAATTGCACTATTACATGCAACAAGATACGCGTGGACAGCACGAATGTTTTGCTGAATTGATGTGCGCGAAGTATGGCGGAAGCGAAAGCACTCGCGACAATAACACAGCGCTTGTTGCAGCCAGCTTCCCATTGACCATGAAAGTAATCGACAGGAAGATGGCAGAGAAAGAAAGCGAAATGAAATAGCCACCGCTTTGGAGTCTGCTGTCCCTTATAAGGGACGACCTGATTTTCAACTAAGCGTCTCCGGCTATTAGGTGACGCTGTCTCGGTCTTCTAAGGAGTGTTCGCGTCGGCGACTGCGGCGATTTTGCGCAGTCTGCTGTTTTTATATCCATAGACTGCGTAGATAATCAAACCAATCGGGCAAGTGATCGCGTAGGTGGTCAACACCAGCGGATTGAGTTTGGAAGCCAGTACCGCGCATCCAACCATGCCGACAATCGCGAGCAGCGGATTAACAAGTTTGTTTCTCCAGGCACCTAAACATACAAAGATAAACGCGATCAATGTTCCTAAAACCATCATGTCGGCGATCTCGCCGAACGGCATGAAACCTGCGAAGGCGGCGACCAGAATACCGTTCAGCAAAATGCCGAAAGTAGGATTGCCGAGGTGAGATTTCTTGAAGATCGGAGGAAGCAAACCGTCTTCCGACATGTTGCGGAAAATTCGCGGTCCGCCCATACAAAGAACGAGCAGCACGTTGAAGATACCAAGAACGGCTCCACAAGCGATTAATTTCGCTGTCCATGTTTCACCGACAGCGCCCAGTAGTTTCGCCAGTGGTGCAGCGGCCTCGGAACCGACAAACAACGGATTCGGTTTCATCGGATCGCCATCGAAGAAGCACGGAGCAAGACCGGTAGCCACAGCCATAACCGCGACATATAGAAGCGCGACGATGCCGACGCAAAGGAAGGTTCCGATCGTCGTATCTTTTTGAGTTTTTGATTCACGAGCAAAAGTATAAAGCGCGTCGAAACCGACATATGGGAAAACCGCAACTGCAGCGCCTTCTAATACGCCTTCAAAGCCTTTCGGCATGAATGGTTGCCAGTTAGCTGGATTGACGTGCGGCAGTCCTGCGCAAAGGAAGACCGTCAACAAAACCATTTTCAAAATTACAAGAGCAAAATTGATTTTCGCAGATTTGCTCACACCGCCATACATCAGAATCAACGTGATGACTGCCACTACTCCCATCGCAACAACGTTAATTCCGAAAACAAATTCCGAATGCCCTGGCAGACCTTCGGCAATTGCCGGATTGATCTTCATTGTCGGTCCGCTAAGAAACGAGAGACTCGGCGGGAAAGTATAACCAGCGGCTGTTTGCAGATACACGCTCCAGGCGATAGCCACTGCGGCTGCGCCGAAACTGTATTCCATGAACAAACCGAATGCCACCACCCACGCCACCAGCTCACCAATCGAGTTGTAGACGTAACTGTAAGCGGAAACTCCGTGCGGCATGTGACGCGAAAACTTTTCGTAGCAGATTGCCACCACTAAAACTATCAAGCCGGTGATCAGGAAAGACAGGATACCTGCCGGTCCGGCTTTGCCGGCGATGATTCCAGGCATTGCGAAGATGCCAGCGCCAATGGTGGCACCGATTCCTAAACCAGTAAGCATCAACCATCCCAGGTGCTTAGGGGAATCCATTTCGATTCCATCAGCGACGTTGGGAACCCGCCTCAATAATTCCGAAACAAGCGCCATACAAACCCACCTGCACGTTGGCTTTTAATAGTAAGTGAAAAGGAAAACAAACATTGATATAGAACCCGAAGGCTCCTGCACATGCTAGCATGACGCTCTAGTCAAGGATCACTTGTGCGTGAGGGCATTGGCATGAAGTTTGAAAGAGCAGCAGTTATTGGCGCCGGGGCAATGGGAAGCGGCATCGCGCAAGTCCTCAGCCAGGCAGGGATTGAGGTCGTCCTCAAGGACGTCAAAGACGAGTTCGTAGAACGCGGTCTTAAAAACATAAAAAGAATGTATGACTCTCGTGTCAAAAAAGAAGTGCTGACACAAGAAGAAGCCGATCGTCTATTTGCAAACGTTCGCGGCACCACTAGTTACGACGAGCTCAATCAGCCTGACATCGTGATCGAAGCAGCACTGGAAACAATCGATGTCAAGCTCGACATTTTCAAAACACTAGATCAAGTTTGTCCAGCCAGCACAATCCTGGCAAGCAATACGTCAGCACTTTCAATATCAGAAATTGCAGCCGCGACTAAGCGCCCCGGAAAAGTACTGGGCATGCACTTCTTCAACCCAGCACAAACAATGAAATTGGTTGAAGTTATTCCCGGTGTAAAAACTGACGCTGCCACCATCCGACACGCGATGGATCTTTGCCGCGACGTCATGAAAAAGAAACCAGTTCACGTCAAAGAATGTCCTGGTTTCCTTGTCAACAGATTGCTCTTCCCTTATATGAATGAGGCGCTCTGGGCTGTACAAGGCGGCGCATCACCACAAGAAATCGACGACATGATGGTGGCATACGGAATGCCGATGGGACCATTCGCATTGCTCGATATGACCGGCATCGACATCTGCGGTCACGTCAACACTTTCCTCTACAAAGAATACGGTCCACGCTTCGAACCATCACCTCTGCTTGACAAACTTATCGCAGCAGGCAGCCTCGGACAGAAGAGCGGCAGCGGATTTTACCTGCACGAACAAGGCGTCATTCCAAAGAAAGGCGAGCCTCTTAAGGTCAATCCAAAACTCGATGCCATCATTAAAGAATCAAACGCTGACGGCAAACTGAGAACCTCAAGCAAAAAACTCGATGCCTTCCGCATCATTTTGCCGATGTTCAACGAAGCGCTTTACGCGCTTCAAGAAGATGTCGTCACGCCGGAAGACGTCGAAATTGGAATGGAATTCGGCTGCGGTATGAGAGGCGGAATTTTGAGCCTTGCCAAAGAAAAAGGTTTGAGCTGGTGCCTCGATGAAATCAACACGCACCATAAAGACCTCGGCGAACGTTTCAGACCATCGTGGTATCTGAAAAAACTCGTCCGCGCAGGCGTGAAAGATTTCTCGCAACTGCAAGCAAAAGAAACGATTACCGCCCGATAGTCCAATAATTACCGCCGCGCGCTGTCAGATATTTTGTCTTTTTTTCTGACAAAAACCTGATATGCACGCGGCGGGCAAGCTTGTAAGTTTGGTCCCACCATGGGCGGGTAAAATAAACTATGCTCAAGTGGCTGGCTATCTTTGGATTACTGTGGTTCCTCTACCTTGTACGTGAGGTGTTCCCGCCGTTTATTGTCGGCGGCATTATTGCGTATTTGCTTTTGCCACTCGTTCGCTTCGTCGGCGACACGATCAAAATGCCAAGACATGTCACAGTCGGCGCAATTTACATCGGCTTTCTTTTCACCATAATTATTCTGAGTAAACTGTTCGGCGGGTTGTTAATCGAACAAGCCGGAACTCTTTTCGAGGATCGCCACGAGATCATCGTCAATCTTCTCGATCAGCTGTCTGGATCATTCGGATGGCAGATGGATGTCAAAACGACATCAGCCGACATCGTCACCAATCTGGAAGGATGGCTGGGCAAGCCGGAAGAATTGATGCACCTTGGAGAATTGATTTCCAAAAGTCTCTTACACATTTTGGTTTGCATAGTATCGTCGATTTATTTGATCATGGACAGCGAAAGCGTCGGTCGCTTTTTACTGCGCTTCATTCCGGAAGACAGGCGTGATGCGGTTGTTCAACTATCCGGTCAGATGAACGTGATGGTATCAAAATACATTCGCACTCAATTGTTCTTGATTATTTTGATGTCGACAGTGGCGTATTGCATTTTGCATTTCGCGTTTCAAATCAAATACGCATTTTTGATCGCTATCTTGAGTGGCACTCTGGAAATTATTCCAGTCGTCGGACCGCTTTTGGCCATCTCGATTGCCGTAATTGTCGGCGTCGCACAAAAAGGCGTGCAAGTAGGCGGACTGATCGCATTGTGTTACTGGATCGCGCGACTGCTTGAAGATTATGTAGTGATACCAAAATTTGTCGGTCACGTGATCGAATTGCATCCACTGGCAATTATTTTCGCCGTGATTTGCGGCGAGGTCCTCGCAGGAGCGCTCGGCATGCTGATCGCCATCCCAGTGGCCGCGGCCGTAAAACTGGTGCTCGACTTTGCCTATCCGCCGGCAGATGCTCACGGTCCTGTCGTGCATGTTGATTCGACAATGTTTAAGCCACCGAAACCAAAAGATCCCGATGATATTATCGAAGAAATGAAAGCCGCTCATGAGTAGTGGATAAAAATTAAATTCTAGTCTTGACCGAACACAGCCATCTGAATTCGCATATGAGCAATGCTGGTGCGCTCCTCGATCTCTTCTATTGACGAGGATTCAAGGGCTTCTATTCTTCCGCCCTCTTCTTCAGCAAGCGTCAAAACAATCTGCTTGCGTATTTCTTCAATGCTTTGCTCGCCATCAGTAATTGTCTCTGAGTATTCGCGAACAGCCAAACGCTTAACGCCAATCCGAGTCCACGCCTGGGTTCTCAGGAATCCCAGAGTGCGGGTGGAACGTTCGGAAATGAAAACTAGCCAGTCATGAGAATCGACATCTTCGATGTATTGAAGCGATTCGAAATCCTCGTCGTGAAATTCAGTGATGCGCAAACCACGATTCATTTGGTCGCGAAACGCGTACATCAGGCCGTCGTCAGAGACACCGCAGACCTGGTAACCGCGGTTTTCCCATTTTTGAATTCGGGGTTGGATTCTTGCCCAGAGATCCTCGAAGAGAAATTCTTTGACCAACTCGCCATTTGTATTTTGATACCACTCTTCGAACGCGGCTACGATCATCAACACAGTCCTCTAATCTCGTAAGTACTATTCCACGCCAGCGCGCACATTACGCTGTGGCTCTGAGAAAGCTTAACAAGCAAGATTGGCGCGACATCAGTTTTAGAGCCGAACTTATGGCGCTGGAACAACAGGAGCCGCAGCTGGAGCGGCATGCTCAGCACTCGGATGCGACTTGACGCCATGTCCTGGTGCAGTGTCGAGGTTCAAAAGCAGTGTCACTGCGCCGACATAGAGAACCGCGCCAGCAGCCAGGAACGGGAAGCTTAGCTTTTTCAGTTTGATCAGCAGGAGCAAAACGCTTGCTGAGAAAATGGCAACCACCCCGGTCATCACAACGCCGGAATCTAGATTCCATGGCGTAAACGCCACACCGAAGGCAACTGGAATGCAGCTCTGGAACACCATCGCGCCGGTCACGTTACCCATAGCAAGCGTGTCTTTGCCCTGACGAATCCATAATATGCTGTTTACTTTCTCAGGCAATTCTGTAGCTATTGGACAAACAACAAGTGACAGTACAAGCGCCGGGAAGCCGAGATACTCGGCGATGTCCTGGATGTAGTCAACAAAGAAGTACGCACCGCCTACGATACCAAGTAAACCGAGCATGACTTGAGGCAAAATGTATCTGAGCTTGTTGGAGCCCTTCTTCAGCACACGATCTAGATAGAGCTTTTCTGGTTCCTCGCCGACGTCGCCGGAAGATTGAAAAGTGAAATAAAGGTAGACCGGATAAATCATCAGGATCAAACCGGCCATGAAATATCGCGCTACCGGATGAAAAGTTAAGGCAGCCGTGCCCAAAGCGATCGCGTAAGCAAGAATAAAAAATTTCAAATCCCGCGTCATGACGACGGTGTTGTAAGTCAGCTCTTTCGTGCGCTTACCGCTTCGCAGGAAGAGCATGCCGGCTATGCCGCACAGCCCGAGGGTGAGCGTACTGAGCATGAAGGGAGCGCCGGTGATTGCACCGATGCCAACATCATCGCCTTCTCGTTGTCCAAAACAGAGGACAGCGACAATAGGGATGAGCGTTTCGGGCAATGCCGTGCCTACAGCAGCCAGCACACTGCCGACCACACCTTCGCTCAGCTCAAGCCTCTGCCCAAGCCATTCAATACCATTTGTAAAGAGCTCCGCTGCCGCCACTATGACGACCAGCGAAATTATAAGCACGACAATTGCTAAAGTCATTATTCACACCGGACTCTAATTCTGGCAGAATAGCAGAAAGCAGACGGGCATAACTTAAAGATGGACTTGAGATGATAACCTCAAAAGATGTCGAGCATGTCGCGAAGCTGGCTAGATTGGCGTTGACCGAAGATGAAAAGCGCCTTTACACCGACCAGCTCAGTCGCATACTCGAATATTTTGCACAGCTTAACGCAGTCAATACTGACGGCGTTGAACCGATGTCGCATGCCCTGCCGGTTGTAAACGTGTTGAGAGAAGATGTCGTGGAGACGCCTCCAGGTCATAAGACTCTCTTAGCGACCGCACCGGATGCCGAGACAGTCACTTCAAGCGCTCCTGATGGTACGGAAGAATCAAAATCTTTCTTCAGGGTACCCAAAATCGGGGACTAGGACAGTGAAACAGAAGATGCAATCGACGAGGGAAAGAATCAGAGAAGATTTTGGTCCCTCCGTCTCCGCGTGTAGATGTGGTTCTTCTCACGATTATGCATCTTTGCATTCACTCCACAACCACATTGAAAGCCGCTCTATGCCGTATATTGTAAGGGAATCTCGTTCAGTCTTATTGGAGGTCGCATGGACACCAGGTATGTATTTGTAACCGGTGGCGTTGTTTCGTCGCTCGGAAAAGGCATTATTGCCGCGTCCCTGGGTCGGCTCTTGCGAGCCCGAAACATCACCTGCACGATTGTGAAACTGGACCCGTATTTAAACGTGGACCCAGGCACGATGAGTCCGTATCAACACGGAGAAGTTTTTGTCACTGAAGACGGGGCAGAAACCGACCTCGACCTTGGTCACTATGAGCGGTTCATCAGCGTCAATCTAAGCCGCATGAACAATGTCACTGCTGGTTCAATTTATAAGAGTGTTTTGGAAAAAGAACGTCGGGGCGATTACCTCGGCGGCACAGTACAGATGATTCCGCACGTCACAAACGAGATCAAAAATTTCCTGCGCAAAGCGGCGAGCACATCGCAAGCGGAGATTGTTATCGTCGAAGTCGGCGGCACCGTGGGCGACATCGAGAGTTTGATTTTCCTCGAAGCGATTCGTCAGATGCGCAAAGATATCGGCAGAGATCATGTTTGTTACATCCATGTCACCTTGATCCCAAGTTTAAGAACCACGCATGAACTGAAAACCAAACCAACTCAGCACAGTGTAGATATGCTGAGAAGTCGCGGTATTCAGCCCGATGTCCTGGTTTGCAGAACTGAAGAACATCTCAATACATCTCTTAGAGAAAAACTTTCGCTCTTTACTGACGTCGATTTGAAAGCCGTAATTCAGTGCAAAGATGTAAAACACCTGTATGAAGTTCCACTGGTCATGGAACAAGAAGGTCTTGCCCACCGCGTTTTGGAACGACTGAAATTGCAGAACAATCCGCCCGATTTGACCGAGTGGAAAAAACTGGTCGAGCGCGTGCAAAGACCAAACTATCAAGTCAACGTCGCAATCGTCGGAAAGTACGTCATGCTGTCCGATGCGTACATTTCAGTCGTGGAAGCGCTGAAGCATGGTGGTGTCAAACTCGGTGCCCAGGTAAATATAAAATGGGTACTGTCGGAAGATATCGAAAAGGACGGAGCGGCAGCATATCTTACTGATGTAGATGCTGTGCTGGTTCCCGGAGGCTTCGGCGATCGCGGTATCGAAGGAAAAATTCAGGCTGCCACTTATGCGCGTGAGAAGAAAATTCCTTACCTTGGTCTTTGCCTCGGTATGCAAACAGCGGTTATCGAGTTTGCAAGAAACGTCGCAAAAATGGAAGGCGCGCACTCTACCGAGTTCAATCCGAAGTCACCATATCCGGTGATCGACTTGATGCCGGACCAACACAACGTCGTCCTCAAGGGCGGAACCATGCGCCTCGGCAAGTATCCGTGTACTCTGACTGAAGGATCGACTGCTAATAAAGTTTATGGAAAACTGGAAATTTCAGAACGTCATAGACACCGTTATGAAGTCAATAATGCGCATCGCGAAGCGTTGGCAGGATTCGGTTTGATCTTCTCAGGACTGTCTCCTGACGGACATCTTGTTGAGATGATCGAACTGAAAGATCATCCTTACTTCGTTGCATGCCAGTTCCACCCAGAACTAAAATCGCGTCCAGATGATGCGCATCCGTTATTCGTCGGACTCGTGCAAGCGATGCTGGATCGGCATCCGGACCAGGTTCCAACCGAGTATCCGGCTGCGGTGAGCAGTGCGCAAACAGCGGTTCCGCAAAAGAAATAGAGCTGTCGATTCTTGTTAGGGCAAACGGCAGACTTAGCACTGCGTATGTATCATCGCAATGCTGCCGACATTTCTTCGCAAACGCATAAGGTTACTTACTCTAGAGAAGCCTTCGTTTGTCCACATGTGAGTGGTTTCTTTTTAGAGCTTCCGACGTTTCTTCTCAAAATATTCAAGAGGCTGATTTAGCTCCTGGTCGTCTGTCAGAGTGGCTTCGTGCACCTTGGACATGTAGAACAACACGGCGCCGATAAATATGAACACAAGTGCCGTGCCGCCGTAGGTTTCCATCGGGCGAAGCACTTCAAAACCGACTCGGGAGTCTTTTGGATCACGCGGATTGTAGCGAATTTCAATTGTGCTGTTGGACGGCAATCGTTTTTTAATAGATCCAATCATTGAGTCGAATACGCTCAAGTGCGGACCAAGTTCTTGCTCCGCGTCGTAGTGCGCGGCGCCGATTACGTAGTGGTATCTGATGTAAGTCCAGTTCACGAACGCCGTCATGTCATTGAACTTATTGGGCTCGAACTTGGTTAGCGGCACACCATTGATCGACTTTTCAACTGTGGCATTCACCTGGTTCCAGTTTTGACTTTGGATAACCTTGTTGTATTCCATGCCGACGAGCACCAGGTAACTGATGCCCAGCACGAACATGAAATACGATAGTCCTCGCATGCGTGTCTCCGATTGGATTCGTGCGGTCAAATTCCTCTACGGGAAAGTCGGTCGATGCTACCATCAATAAAAGTACAATGATTGTGTGATCATCACAATAGACTTGAGCGTTATCGCGCGCTCGTATTCTTCGCTGGAGAATCGAACGTTGTCTTCGATTCCGAATCAAACGTGTTCTTCTGTTCCGACTCACGCGCTTTCTTTAGTTCCGATTCACCCTCCTTCTGCGCTTCCGAATCAAACGTGCTCTTCGGTTCCAGCTCACGCGCCTTCTTCGCTTCCAATTCACTGCTCGTAGTTGAACCGAATATTTTGATCGCTGAATCTGCGCGGACATATAAAGGATGTCGAGGCATTCCAAGTTTTGTGGTGCCAAAACATTCAAGCGGACGATTCGTTTTTAGCTGCGCCACGACATTCGCATCTCGTCCGAGGATGAGCCCATGATTGCCCCAGGCAACAACGATTCGCCCGGCGCGGGCAGCGCGTTCCAAAATGAATTCGTCGTTGTGAGAGCCGACTGGATTCTCAAAACCTATAAGCATCTGCGGCTTTTCTGCGCAGACAGCAAATAAATTAACGACTTCGAGCCGGCTGAATCCCCAGCTTTTTGAAAAGCCGATGCACCTGCGAATGGTCGGGTCGTTGCGAGATTCATCGGCTTTGTTCGGGTTGAGCATCACAAACAAAAGCGTGCCGCTGTCTTCTTGAACTTCCTTAGAGGGATCGCGTTCGACGTTCCGCCACAGCAAATAGCGATAATTTCCACTTTTGTCGAAAACGGCTCCACCGGAATTCGAAGATCGAACGTTGAACGAACGCGACCATCTGGGATAGTTTTCAAACCAACTTCTCACGAGCCGCGCGCTCGCAATATCTGATTGTTGCTGGAATTCCAGTCGTTTGGCAGCTGAGGATTTCATCGTCCAAACTTCATACCCAGAATCAACAGATTGCTAAATGTTAAGCTCCAGTTAATAAAGCGAGGGTCTGTCAAGGGCGGACCTATACTCTCCGTATGCAGAAGTGATTCATTAGCCCGAAACGCAAAACGCCGCATTTACACCTTTAAATAAGAGCTCCGGGGGCGCAAGCCCCCGGGAGTTTATTTCCAAATTCCCCAGTATTGCCACGCTCGAAGCGCGGCAGGGAGAAAACATGTCCTCATTCAATGAAAACAAACTGGTATTACTGGTAGTGACAGGCTTGTTCGCCGTTCAAACGGCACAAACTGCAGCGCTGGCTCAAACGCATGCTGCGCCTGCCGTTCAACACATAAACGGTAAGTCAAAAGTTGGCACAGGTGCAACATCGGTTCCAGGAGCAAAATCTATTGCAGCTGCAAAACCTACTGCAAATGCATCAATTGCAGCTGAAACAGTTGATGCCGACGACGAGAGCGACGCTGGGCCGACCGCCGTGGATGAATGGAGAGCGCTGACCGCCCAAGCGGAAGAGCGAAAATCCGCCGGCGATATTCCAGGCGCAGAAAAACTGTTCCATCGAACATATGATTTGTCAAAAAATTTCGCTGACGATGATTTGCGAAAAACAATGGCAGCAGAAAATTTAGCCGCGGTATTCGAACGAGAAGGGCGTTACACCAGCGCCCAAGCGATGTATCGGGAAGCGTTCGAATTGCGCAAAGCAACTCATGGCGAAAGTAGTTCTCGAATGAGTAAGTCGCATTACCACATTGGTCGCGTGCAGATGCTCGCTGGTGAGTACGAAAAAGCCCGCACAAATTTAAAGAGGGCGCTCGATCTCAGACAGTTTTCTTCCTCGGAAGAGACTAATCAACAGGATCTTCCTCTGATTCTCATCCTGTACAATCTCGGCGTTTTGGAAACCGAAACAGGCAATTTCGACAAAGCCGAAGAGTATCTTCATCGCGCTCAATCGATTGCGCAACACCTCGCCAAGCACAAAGAGAATGCCAGAATTTTTACGCAGCTGGCATTGCTGAGTCTTGCAGAAGGTGATTTCCAGAAAGCCGAAAACGAAGCACACACCTCACTTTCGTTGACAGAGAAATTTGCAGGCAGTGACACTGTCCTTAAAGCTCAGGCACTGGATTCGGTAGCAATGGTAAAGCTTGCTCGCGGTAAATTGAACGAGGCCAGCGAGCTCAGCAATGAGTCATGGAATTTGAAACGGCGAGCGCTCGGACTTCAACATCCGCTGACCGCGAACAGCTTGCTGACGGCGGGTTTAGTCAAACTCGCCGAAAAGAAATACGAGGCCGCCGAAAAAACTTTCAATGATGCGATCGATGTTTATAGTAATTCAATCAGCCAGAGCCACCTCAGCTACTCACGTGCGCTGATGGGCCGAGCGTTCGCTAACTTGAAACAGAAAGACAACGCTGCTTCAAAACAAGACATGGAAGAAGCGAAGCGGCTCATGACCGGTACATCCAGTCAGCTGTCTTCGAAATACAATCAGCTCTATATCGAGCATTTAGGCCCTAACTTTAATCTCTTCGAGATGCTCAGGGAAAAAGTAAAGGCACCGAATGCAGTGGCAGAGAGAAAGTTCGATTCTTTCGGACAACTGCTTGAAATTGCAGTTGACGACGGTGAATCGGACGAGATGTTTGCCGGCGTAAAATACAAAGATGTATTCACGGTTCTTGGAGTAACATTCATTGTGATTCTGATGCTCGCGATGGCAGTTCTAATTCCTGGCGCTTTCTCACGTCTCTTCCCCTGGGGGCGAAAAGCTGATGATGATGATCATGCCGCCATGCGAAACAAGAATCGGAAGACTCAAGCTTCGGGGCAGTATCCCGCAGTGAACCAACAACAACAAAAACAACAACCGGAGAGCACGCTACGCGGCTCGACTGACACGGAACGTCGGCAAGTGCAACTTTGGAAAGGTCACATCAAAACAATGGAACAGGATTTGCCGAAGCAGGTAAAAGAAAGTGGTGCTTACGAACGACTCGACTTCAAACCGTCGTCACAACAAGGAAGCTCGACGCCGGTCGTTCGTCCGCACGATTTGTCAACACCTGTGCAGCCTGAAGGATCCAACGAACAGTATTGGTAAAGGAACCGCCACTGGCGGATTATCGATCGAAGAGTAATAGCGAATAAATAAGCAACAATTTTGTACGCATTTGGGAGCTGTGGTACGGTAGAAATATGAAGACCTACTTGGTGATCACCGCGTGCAGTTTGTTATGCGGTCTAATTTGGGCCTGTGACCCCAACTACGGTGTGGCTTACCTTCTATTATTGCTTGCAATTGGCGCCATTCCAGGCTTATGGCTTTATGGCGATCATCTGATAAAAACGGGCCAAGTTCGCTTCGACCGCCGGTAGTTGGGTCAGTCACCGCGGCTGGTGCCACTCGGCCATCGTCTTCTCGATAACTGATATCGCATCCGCCACGAGACGATCGTTAGCCGTCGGTCTCGTCAGAAAATCCAACCAGGCGGTTATGTCCGAGAGCTTGCTCATCTTACGCCAATCAGCAGGCAGAGTGCCGCCGGCCGAGAAGTATCCTTCTTGCACCGCTTGTTCAAATCCTTCGACAGAACCAAGTGGATCGCGCAGTAAGTTGCCAAAATCCATAAAAGGATTCGCGCTTAGAGCAAATTCCCAATCGAGAACAGCAGTAACCCTCCAACCCGAATCGAATTTTTTGACCAGAATATTAGAACCGCCAAAATCTGCGTGAACGAGACATGCAGAGCTTTTCCAAACTTCGAAAATCATCGACTCGCGTTTGATAAATCGCGACAATTGCTTGCGTAAATCAGGACCCAAGCGTTGTGATACCAGATCCTGCTCGAGACAGCTCATGCTGAAATCGACTAAGCCAGAGCTTCCTGAACCAATCGGAGTTTTTACGTTCAGCTGTTCGTCTAAAAAACCTTCGCGATCGAACGTCACGCTGTGAATAGCGGCAAGGCTCGCACCCACACCACGACCAACTTCCACGCTCCAACTCGGATCCAATCCTTCAACAAGTGTTTCTAGCCTGTCGCCTTCAACCAGTTGCAGAATCGAATATGGATGCCCGGAAACCGGGTTGGTCGGCGAATAGTAGTAAATCTTCGGCGAGGGAACGATACCGTTTATTCGTTGATAAATGCGGCATTCTTTTTCAGCTTGACTGGGGTCTCGCGTGAATACCCGCAGTATCAGAGGGGTTTGCGTGCCAGACAATTGCAGCCGGATGTTCGTGTTTGCCAATCCACCTTGAGTATAAAAGCTCGCGACAACTTTTCTGTCCGGCAGAATTGGTTCGATCATTTTCGTGAGTTCATCGATTGTGAACTCAAGAGTTTGTGTTGCCCGGTTCCAGTTTTCTCTCATCGTGTCTATTGGCAAAGATCTAGGAATCCAAACGACGACTATCCGGCCGACGAATTGTGTTGGCAAAGCTGCCGGTTAGTGGACTAGCAGAATAACATGTGGACCGCCCGAGACGCAGTATTCAAGAGAGCAAAACGAAAAATTTGGATGCACAGCGCCAAAGATGAGATTTCGATTATATACGCGTTTTATAGACCGGCTCCTATTAACATTTAAAGGTTCCAAACATACGATTGCCATAGCGCCGAATACACGCGCCAGGCATCAGCGAGGTGTGTCATGCGTTTGCTCAAAAGTCTGACCTGCGAATTTATTGGAACAGCTTTTTTGCTGGCCACGGTTGTCGGATCCGGCGCGTTAATGCACAAGCTCGATGCGGGCAACGTCGCAGTCACAGTGCTCGGCGTAGCCATTGCGACTGGTTTAGTTCTTCTTGCGTTGATAAACACAATCGGCTCAATCTCAGCTCACTTCAATCCGATTGTCACGCTCATGACCGCGGTTCAGCGGCAGATGCGTTGGGCGCACGTCGCCCCTTATGTCGCCGTTCAAATCCTCGGCGCGATTGCCGGCGTTGTTGCAGCCAATCTGATGTTCGAGGTTCCCGCATTTGGAATTTCCGATTCAGCCAGAACCGGCTACGGACAATGGGCGGGCGAACTAGTTGCCACGTTTGGACTGGTTGCAGTATTGATCGGATGTGGTCGTTCGAAACCTGACGCCGTCCCCCAATCAGTCAGCGCGTATGTGGCGAGCGCAATTTTATTCACGTCTTCAACATGTTTTGCCAACCCGGCAGTTTCAATCTCACGAATTTTCACATCCACGATTACAGGCATAAGACCAGGCGATGTTCCAGCTTTTATAGCTTGCGAATTAGCTGGTGCGGCAGTCGCCTTCGTAGTCTTCAGTTGGCTCTTCAAAGAAGAAAAGCCTGTTATTCCTGACACATTCGACGCTGCGAAATATGCGAAAGAACGTGATTTAGCGGAATTTTAAATCTTAAAGGCGACCTAATTGAAAATAACAAAAACACTTGCACCACTACTGGCGGTGACTGCTGTCTATGCATTCTCAAATGACGCAGCAGCGTCAGCGAAGACAAAACATATGCCTGTTGCTGCAACCGCGGCTAGCAATGATACAAAATCAGCCCGTGAAACGACACGAGCAGAGACAAAACATTTAGCTGATGCAACAACTGCCGCGAGTGATTCGACAAGCACACGCTCGAATCCATCCACCGATATGCCGGATTGGACCGTGGTCGAACTGGCTTCTACCATCAATCCGCGCGTACTAACTGGAAGCGATGGAGTGACGAATTTGGTTTACGAACTCGTCGTTACTAATTTCGGGTTGAACAACGTGCCGCTGAAGTCGTTTCAAGTTTATGGTGATACAACGACCGAAAAACCGCTCTTGACCTTGGACTCCAAAGGCATAGCCGGGGTATTACAGTCCTCCGCGAAACCCAAGATCGGTTCAAACCTGGCACCAGGTGCGGTGGCGATACTGTTTGTCAACATTGATCTCGGAATAGATGGCAAGGCGCCGGACAAGCTAATTCAAAAATTGACGTACGAATACAAAGACAAAAAGAAAGTAGAAGATAAAACAACAACCTACGAAACAACAGTCGACAAAACACGACCAATAATTGTAGGAGCGCCCCTCTCCGGCAAAGGATGGCTGGCTACAGGTGGCTATGTCAACTCCGGTCATAGACGCAGTTTGTTTCCGTTAAACAACACGCTAAAATGCGCTCAGCGATTCGCGATTGATTGGCTTCGTTTAGACGATCAAAATAGAATCGTATCCGGTGATAAGAAATTAGTCGAATCATTTTCCGGTTACGGGAAGCCGGTTTTCGCTGTAGCTGATGCCACCGTATACGGTGTGGTTGACAAATTCGAAAACCAGCCTCCATACAAAGCTTCAGGCAGTATGGAGCACCCGGGCGGCAACACTATCACGCTAAAAATCAGCGACAATGCATATGGTTTCTACGCTCACTTAAAACCTGGAAGTATCAAAGTGAAAGAAGGCGACCGCGTCAAAAAAGGACAAATGATCGCCTCACTCGGTAACGTCGGAAACACCGACGGACCGCACCTGCACTTCCACATCACTGAGTCGCCGGATGTTCTCGGTTCTAATGGAATACCTTACGCCTTCGAACAATTCGACTTGTCCGGCGAAACTGCCGAAGCAGAATTCATGAAGAACTTTTACAGTGGTGGCATTCTCAAAATCGACAAAGCAACTCAGCCCGGAACGCACAAGAACCAACTTCCTAAAGAAGGAAACGTCGTCAGCTTCCCGGAGTTGGCGAACTAAGCTATTGCGGACTGACCGTTTTTGAGAACGATATTAGGGTTCAGTGATGCGATAGAAAATCGCGCCTCACGAACAAGTCATGGTGCAACATCACTGCATGGTTTATTAGTGGACTGAATTACTTCGCCGCAACCGCAGGCGTCAACAATGCACCAGCAACTTCCGCGACACGAGCCGCGATTTTGCCTACGGTCTCTTGTTTCTTGGCGTCCTTAAGCGAGCCGTCATCATTGAATGCATCGCCAGCCTGACCGAGGGCAATTTGATCTGGTATCACAATGACACCGATGTTTCCCAAAATCGATCTGACGGTGACAAGCCCTCTGAGACCACCCATCGCACCAGGTGAAGCAGCCAGCAAGCCGGCAACCTTGCCTGTGTAACACTCAAGGCTCTTCTCACCCGGTTCGGGACGAGAGGTCCAATCAATGGCATTCTTCAGTGCGCCCGAAATCGAACTGTTGTATTCAGGACTGGCGATTAGAAATGCCTGATGCTCCTTCATGAGCTTCTTCAGCTTCTTGGCGTTCTCAGGCAAACCTGCTTCAGCTTCGATGTCGCCGTCATAAATCGGCATGTCGAAATCCTTCAAGTCTATAAAGGTAGTCTCAGCTCCAGCCTGCTCAGCAAGTTTGCCCGCCAACTGTGCCAGTTTTTTATTGAGGGAATCTTTTCGCAAGCTCCCTGCAAAACAAAGTATTTTCGGTTTGTCTGTCACAACTCTCTCCTCGAGGTGTAGGTGGCACCTGCCGCTGCGCGTCAGCTCATACCGACAGGGAGTACCGGATGTAGGCACTGCTGCACGTGCCAATGTTGGCACATTTAGCATCCCATCCGTGCCGTTTTGCACTGGCATATTTTAACCGAGCCGCATTAAATCTGCGCGAACCATGGGAATAACCGCAAGCCAATCCGATTTCGGATACTAAAACTACACAAATTCTCCGTACATTGATTGGACAAGGCATTTGGGGAATACGAGGGATTGCGGCATGTCATTTAAGGCAACAGATCACACACCACCAAAACCAGACCTGTCGGATTTATCGAACGACCCGGATCTGGCGGCGAAGATGTTTCAAGACGCACAGCCGGACCCAAAAACCACAGCGTCGGCAAAAGAAACGCCAAGCGAAACCTTACCAGAAATCTCCAATCCTTATGCTCCAGAGTTCAATCAGATCAACGGACTCGATGGTGTAGCGCCGACGGACAAGACACCAAAGGCAGACGGCGCGGCCACAGCCGATGCTGACGTTATTACCGATCCGTTCAATCCGAAATTCAATGTTCCAGGCAAGCTCAACAAGCCCGGAGAAGCAGGTCCCAAGCCAGATGTAATCCTTAATCCTTTCGATCCTAATTTTGTCGAACTTCCAAAAGAGCCTAAGGATGGGCCTAAACCTGGTGTTAAGGGTGCCGATCAGCCTGGGCAAATCGATATGGATCCTTTTGATCCTTTCAAAAACTGGGACAGCATTCCTGGCTTGGTGCCAATGGATAAAAAACCAGTAGCACCACCCGCGGAGCAGCCGAAACCTGCAGATACGCCGGTCAAGCCGGTTGAGCCTGTTAAACCTGAAGCGCCAAAACCGACAGACAAAATCGAGCCTTCACCTTCAGATAAGATCGTTCCAAATCCCGTTTTCAACGAGAGTAACGTAGGCGAAGCAGTCAAACTGGCGCAATCTAAAAACCAGCAGATTATCGTGATCTCGACACCGGACGGCAAGGTCGGAGCGACCGAAGCAGCCGCCATGCAAGCCAATGCAAGCGACGCCGTCTTCGTCAATGTCAATTTCCAGAAAGCCGATCAGATGATGCGCGCCGGTCTTGAAACCACACATTACTGGCAGCTCGCCAACCTCTGCGGTGCCGGCGGTGACGTCAACAATCTCTATCAAAAACCTGGATTCATCGGACGTTTCAATCCATCAGATTTCAACGCCCAGGACCCCCAGGGTAGCTTGAAAGCGGTAGCCGCGAACGATGTCGAGAAAGTCTTCTCAGGCACAGTCAAGCCGCCAACACCAGGGCCTGTGGCACCAGGTCCCGTCAGAACAGACAGCAAGGTCGAGCCCGTAGCACCACCGACGGTGCCAGGACCAGACGGCAAAGTAGTACCACCGACTGACACCACAGACACTCCGGCTGTACCGCCAGCAGATAAAGTAGAGCCAAAACCGCAAGTCATTGCTCCAGACAAACTGGTCAATCCAAACCCTGAAGCTGTCGTCAAACCGGGCACAAGCGATGCGCCGATCGAACCCAAAGACGCGCCGGCAAAACCTGAAAAAACTGGACCAGTCAAGCTTCCAAAAACTGACTTCGAGACCAACGACATTGAGCAGGCTGTTCAAGCCGCCAAAGATAACAACCTTCCTCTGATTGTATACAGAGGCTCGCAGAACTGCAGATACTGCCCTCCTGTCAAAGCGAACATGGCACAGTTTGGCAAGGAGATGGAAGGCAAAAGCACTACTGACGCTGTTGTCTTGAGACTGGACCATAGCATGCTTGGTGCGCTACAAAGAAGTAACCCGGCAGCAGCAGCGATGATGGACGATATCGTGCGAGGCACAGGCTTCCCGAACGTAGCCGTCTTCAATCCGAACAACTTGAAACAACCCATTGCCGACGTACGCGGCGACAATCTGAATGAAGTCCGATCTCTCATTCAGTCCGGTCGCAACGCGATGGGCAGCGCTGAAGTCAAAGCAGTTAAGCCTTCACAGCCAACTGACGGAGTTCGTCAACCGGGCACCGCCGCCGCTGAAATTGCTCCACCAAGCACCTATAACGAAAACACTGTCTTAGACGCAGCCAAAGCGGCAAGAGAGAAAAACGTTCCAATGATCTCCTACGTGGACGGTCAGGCGGATCCGAAAGTAGCCAAAGCTCTGCAATACCTGCAAGAGAATGGCTTAGCTTCGACGCTCTCAATTTCACCGCCGAAGGCAGACAAAATGCTTCAGGCAGGTATGGAACAATCAAAGTTCTGGGCGCTGAAAAATGCAATGGAAGCCAAGGGAGACACCAAATCCGGTGCTCATCTTAGCTCCTTCGCGCCGACAAGTTTGAAACCTGGTCAACGGTTCGCACCCGGTCAAAGTACAAATGCGAAGGCATCCGCTGACGACATCGTCGGTTTCTTGAAACAGAGCGGAGTCGATTTGTCGAAAAACAATAGCGAAGCAGCTGTTCGTGCTTTGCTCGACGGTGCGCCAATTCCTCCAGCCCCAAAGCCTGAAGCGCAGAAGCCTGAAGTGAAGCCGGCTGATGTGAAACCGGAAGTACCGGTTCCAGGCCAACCGCAAGCAACAGATTTGTTGAACCCTGTTGTGCCACCAGCTGTAGTCAACCCGGAAGCACCGGTTAAGCCTGAAGTCGCACCACCTCCGGCGGAAGTGAAACCAGTAGCGCCGGTCGAACCAGCAGCCGTGAAGCCTGAAGTTGCTCCGCCGCCTGCAGAAGTGACACCATTAACGCCGTTTGACCCAGCAGCGGTGCGTGAAGTCGCTCCACCTCCAGCTGAAGCGCAGAAACCAAAAGCACCCGTTGAGCCTGCGGTGAACCCTGAGGCACCGGTTGAACCCGCGGTGAAGCCCGAAGTTGTGGCACCACCGGCAGAGGCACCGAAACCTCAAGTTCCTGCTCAACCTGAAGTCGAAAAACCAGCCTCCCTGGTCGAACCAGCAGTGCTGAAGAAACTGGGTCTTCCGGATGCAGCCGAAATTCTTCCTGTGAAAGCTGAAGAAAAAGGCGACAAGACCAACGCCTTCAAAGTCAAAACAGCGGACGAAGCGCTGAAGGTCCTCGAAGACGCTAAGAAATCGAATAAACCGCTGGTAGTGCACAGCTTCACTGTCATCTGTACAGACCTGTCATGCACACCAACAAAACTCGACAAGAGTGTGCCCGGACAATTTGGCGACGAAGCAAATTTCCTCGAACTTCCGCGCGGCGGAGTCGACGTTCCTGCAGGAGCTCAGTACGACGAACTCCGCAAGATCAACGATCTGTATAAGGTGACCGACGAAGACCATAAAACCAGTCTCGACATTCACGTGTTCAATGTGAACAGCAAAACTGGAGCATACGAAGCCAACAATGGCACCGATAGCAGAGCGAATCCAGCCAGCTTTGTCAGATCAAGACTGAACGCAATCAAGAAGCCGTAAATGAGCGGCGCGAGAATCTGACGCTTCCTGACAGGGAGAGCTGACGGTTTCGCACCAACAAGATCGACGGTTCCGCATCAAGAAGATATGACGGTTGCTCGTGGCGAGATCTGACGGTCCACATTTGGAACGATCTGACATCCCACATCAGAATGATCTGACGAAGGCGCTGCGCAGAAACGCAGCAGCTAGCTTATGACGCCCATGCGCCGAGATGACCTTAACCGTTTTGCCGCTAACTTAAAAACCTAACCGTTGGCCGCTGGTTTTGTGGAACCACTTTCCCAGCCTTGAACCATGCCTTTCACGTTGGCGACATATTGTTTTTCGTTGTTGTTGTCGCTGCCTGGAGCGTAAGTGTGGATGACTTGCGACAGGTGCGTATAGCCGCGTCCACCGTCAGACTGAGGTGCAAGATATTTGTCGTCGATCAAGCGATACCAATCGTCGACGCCCTGGCTGAAGTTTTCGTAGGCTCTGAATCCTTTATGCGAGCCGGCTGGTCCTTCGCCTTTGATGTTGCCCCAGCTGTTGGTTTCGGCGGCGACACCTTTGGTTCCGGCGCTCGATTCCTGGACGAAGAACGCCAGGGCGACTGCCGGATTGATGCCGCGTTTTACGCCTTCATCAAAAATATGCTGACCAAGTCCTGCAGCTGGTGAATCGAACGACTTCAAAACTTCGTCGATTTTTTCAGGCGTAATCGTCGGAGGTCCTTTCATTGCCATGTCGCCTGCAATCGGCGGCGGCACATCTCCAGCCCGTCCAGTACGGAACATCGGCTGGCGAGCCGGTTTGTCAAAACTGCCTGCATCAGAACTGCTGCTGCTGCGCTGCTGACCACCACCAGGACTGAAACTACCAGGCCCGCTCGGTCGGCTTCCGCCGCCAGGAGAAAAACCGCGATTAGAACTACTGCTCGGAGGCGGACTGTAGTCCTGAGGCTGTGACTGTGGCTGCGGAGCAATCTGAGGTGGCGCCTCGCGTCGAGCTGACGGGGTTGGGAAATCAGGCTGTTTTTCCAGCTGATCGAGCCATTCTCCAGGAATCTTCGCGTTCGGATTGTTCTTTGTGAAATAGCGAATGAGTTCGCGGATGCTCGCTTTCTGATTCTCGTTGGACGCTTTCAGAGCTGCCGTTTTGTCCTGCGGACCTTCACCTTCAATCTGTACATTTATACTGCCATCCGCATTCGGAGTGGTCTTCTTCGGATTGGAGCGCATCTGACCGTCTGTGCCGAGAATGAAGTCCGGTTCCACACCCGCCGCCTGGTTCTCAGCGGCGGACGAATAGTTGATTGCGCTGGCGTTATCGAGAACAGGCTTGACCGCGCCCCAGTCAGCACCGGCAAATGATGTCGGTGAAGGCGACGAGACCGTCGTTTCGGGATAAATATTGCCAGGGATAGCTATAGATGGAGTTGTGTCCACTGCGGCTCTGTCATAGAGACCTGCGCTGAGCGAGGAACTGCTGGATGCAGCCACGTCAGAACCGTCTCGGACTGAAGATAGTTCGAATCTACCGACCATATAGGCCTCTTAAGTTGATGATGATGATGAGCGTTCGAATGGGATTGCGGAAAACATCCCAGACATAGAGTGGTTAGGGTTAATGTAAGTCCAGACGCTGTTACTGTCAATATCCAAACATGGGAATATTCCCATGGCAGGCGGAGTTGCGGCGTTTGCTCAGCACGTCGAATCCGATATCAAAACCACCAGTTCGATCCAGCGGTACCAGCAGTTCTGATAGTCTGGAAATGGTACTGAAATGGAACTGAACTGGAACAGGAATCTGAACTGGAACTGGTTGCTCTTTCACAGCACCGACGGGCAGCCCGTTTTACATTCGCCTAACAAATAGCAATTCAATCTTGATGCCTCCTTGACGCGCCCGCATTCAACAATGGATGAACAGGGACATGGAGGACAAAACGACAAAAGATTCGATACACAAAATAATTTATTGCCGATGACCGTTACCGGACCACTTTTCGAGGGCGTTATCAATGTAGCACTCCTGGAACATAGGTCAAAACTAGTGAATCGCTTTTTCGATTCATCTGTCTCATTGCGCAATAACACCGGTTTTCTGCGCATTCGAAAGTCAGAAGACTAGCAAATTTCCTGGAGGATAAATTGATGGCGTTCAAAATAAATTTCCCATATTCTTTTGCAGAATTGCCGCATGACGCGAGGAGGCGTTTCTTCGTCGCGTTCACCACGGCAGTGGGATTGAGCGCCTTCTGCTCAGGGGAAGCGGCTAAAGCAGTGGGTCCAACCGGGATGATCTACGAGGGCGTCAACATCGCCGGAGCGGAGTTCACACCACATGCGGTGCCTGGCACATTTCTAATTGATTATGTTTTTCCGACCGATTCAGAGATCGATTACTTCTCTGCAAAAGGTATGGAATGCATACGGGTGCCTATCCTCTGGGAGCGCCTGCAACCAGCGGCTAACGGCGAATTCGACGCGGGATACGTCGGTCGTCTTGATTCGTCGATTTCAAAAATGACCGCCAAAGGTATGTCGGTAATCGTGGACGTGCACAATTATGGTGCGTACAGAAACACCACAGTCGGCGTCCCAGGTGGGCACCCAAACTCTATGTTTGCGGACCTCTGGAGCAGGCTGGCAACGAGATACAAAGGCAATCCAAAAGTAATTTTCGGATTGATGAACGAACCAGTCGGAAGCTCGATGACTGCCACCACCTGGTTAGCATCTTCACAAGCGGCGATCAACGCGATTCGCGCAACAGGCGCGACCAATCTCATTCTGGTGCCATCCACTTATTGGATGCACCCGAAAGATTTTGTCAATTTAAACGCCAGCGTGATGATCAACATCACCGATCCTTTAAATAATTGGTCATATGATGTGCACCAATACCTGGACTACGACGGCTCCGGCTCACACACGGACTACCTCAGTCCAGCAGATGCCGTTGCCACATTGAGTGGATTTACTGATTGGTGCAAGTCGCATAATCGCACCGCGTTTCTTACTGAGATTGGCGTCACCACTGACGCAGGTGCAAATGCGTCACTGGCTGCGATGTTGCAGTACATGCACGCAAACCCCGAGGTCTGGGCCGGTTATTCATACTGGTCAGCAGGCTCCTGGTGGGGCGGTTATATGTTCTCGTGCGAACCTACCAGTGGCGGTCAAGACAGACCGCAGATGACTACGTTGCTCGCCAATTTAAAAGCGGGAGGAGGCGGAGATCCGGCACCGGCCGCGCCACCACCACCACC
>JADYXR010000158.1 GCA_021772095.1 Candidatus Obscuribacter sp.
GATCCTCTTGAATTGGGTTCTGGTGTTGCAACCGAAACCATACCAGGCTAGTCCTGGAGGGGATCACCAAACTTTTCAACTAAACTCGGGACAAGGCCATGACGATCAATTCGGCAAGTTTCAAAAGAAGCTAAGCAAGGAGCTGGGAATCAACGTCGACTGCCGGGGCGACGGATCATTTGAACTTCACTTTAGTGATAATTACGATCCTAACGCCAAGGATAAAAGTTACGACGTAAAAACAGTTAAGTTCGACAAAACCGGAAAAGTTGCTGGTGCTGAGCATACGAAACACCACGGAATGGGTGGTAGCACTACCGAAAAAGCCGATACCGACGAAACCTTAAAGGCATTGAAAAAACGGATCGAAGAAAAGAAATCAAAATAGACAGCTTTATTCCTGATAGTTAGGGGTGTCACCATGATTGGTGGCAAAGTCAAATTCTCTGAAGCCAGCATCGAGCGGCGACAGGGAATTTGGCTTTGGCAGCCGTTTCTATTTCAAAGCGCAGTTACAGCTCAAAGAAACGGATTCGCTAAACTTCAAAACCTGTCGGTCAAGCGAATCGAATCGGTCCGGTCGAACAGTCTTAATCAGATTTCTTCGCCTTCTCAGCCTTTGTGGTTTTCTCTATCTCAATAGATTGACCGTCCTTAGACTTTTTCTCGACCTTGATTTTCTTCTCTTTCCTTAAAGACGACGAGTCCACTTTTTCAATCTTAGCGGCACCACTCGAAGAAGGCTTTTCGTTCTTCTTCGCAGCCTCCACCGATTCGCGCTTCAGCTTTTCGTCAAGCGATGTTTCATCGCGTTTTGCGTTGATATACTCAGGATTATTCGAGCCGACAAGAGTTTTCAAAACAGAAACCTCGCGTTTTGCGTATAACGCGGCAAGCGCGGTTTCGTTTCGCTGTTGATGCAAACGCGAGATGCGCTTCAAATTTTGGGCGACTTCAATGTGCTTATCGCCGAGAGTCTTCTTTCTGATTTCGAGCGCCTGTTCTTCATCGGTGATCGATTTATCAAGTTGGTTCAATCTGCGATGCGCATCCGATAAGCGATCATATGATTCGGCCACTTCGATGTGTTCCGGGCCCAGAGCTTCTTTCAATAGCTTCAATTCTTCCTCGACTAAAGGAAGCGCTTTGTCGGTTTGATCGTTGTCCTGATAGGCGCGCACTAAATCCCGCATGGCGCGAGCCACTTCGATCTTTTCACCGACGAGCAATTTGCGTTTGATTTCCAGGCTTTCGCCATAAAGTGGTATCGCCTTGTCGAATTGCTTTTCTCTTGTGTAGGTCCAGGCCACTTCATCCATGTTGCGAACAGTCTGGAAGTGCTCCTTACCAAGCATCTTCTCGCGGATCTTCAACGCTTTCTGATACCAGTCTCGCGCTTCACCGTATTTATGTTCATCACGTTTCAACCGCGCGATCTGATCGTAAGCGTCTGCGACGCGCAAGCTGTCCGAACCATAAGCCTTTTTTCTGATCTCAACGACGCGGTCGAGATAGGTACGCGCTTCAGAATACTGCTCTCTATCGGAATAGAGTCGAGCCATCAACGACACGGGACGCTCCAGCCCATCATAATCTTTGCCTTTCTGCTTTTCTCTTATTGCAATCACTCGCGTCAAAAGAGGAGCGACCGAATCATATTTTCGCTGGTCCCACAATGTATAAACCAGGTCTTCGAGATTTCGATCGATTGGCTCGCTGTCAGGGCTCAAGGTCTGCTCGCGACGCGCAAGAGCTTTGCGATAATACACTTCAGCTTCTTTGTATTTGTTTTGCCGCTTGTATAGATGAGCTATATTACTCAGACTTTGCGCGACCAGATCGTCTTCCGCCTTCAGCCTCTCAGCGCTTTCCAGCGCCGTGTTGAATTCGATAAGCGCCTTATCGATCTTGCCGGAGCGCATCATTTCGTTGGCTGAGTCAGTATGCTTTCGCCAGTCGTTGTCCGCAGCGAATGCGCCGCTCAGCGAGAATACGTCGAGTAAAAGAACGACCGGAATTCCTGCTGCGAGTGCAAGCGGTTTTTTGAGCATGAGAACTGCCTCTTCAATGAGCATTTATCGCGTTTACAAGTAAACCACAAATCTTTCAGATCAGATCGGAATACGTGGCTTGTTTATCTAAAAGCAGTTGGCGCGCAAAGTCGATGTCGAGATGCGCAGAGCGTGCGTATCTCTCCGCTTCGACGTAATCACCATTTGCAAGCAGGTTTTGCGCGCGCGAATAGTACGAACTGACGACACTCAAGCGCCGCACCACGCCAGCCTCTTCGTCCATACCTTTGAGCAGGCGTTGCAATCTTCCCACCTTCGCTTTGAAGTCTTGTGCGACATCCTCCAGTGCGTCGACTTCATCGTCCTCCGGCTCAGGACCACTGCCTGGGTATTTCGCGTATTCAATCAAGCGCTTAGCCATTCGCAACTCCATGGAGCCGGCTTTGGTCAATCGACCGACATCATCGGGATCGTTGTCCATGTATGAACTGATACACCTATCGATAGTGCGCCTTGCCGCGTCCATGTACAGTTTGATTCGTCCCTGCGCAGTCAACGATGCTTCCAGTAGAAGTTTTTGCGTTTCAGAAAAACGATCGATCAGTTCGACAATTCTGTCAGCAGCCGAACCACGACAGCGCTCCAACGCAGCTTGCTCAACCACACTGGTTTGAATTTTATCCTCCAGTTCACGACCGAGCCAGTGCATCGATAACAAGCCGGCTTGCGCGTTTCGGGCAGCAGAATCGGTTTCGCCGTCCTTGACCATGTCGATGGATTCGAAATAAAGCCGCACCACGACAATCAGTTTTTCTTTCAAATCGGTTGGCACTTCTGCGTTTGTATACTCAACACTGGTTTTAAAACGAGCGATCGATTGAGACAGGTCGATAATCGATTGTTCTGCGCTATGCTCGTCAAACTCCATTTGTTCCGGTCTTTCTTTAGCTTCCGACAAATGCAACATCGCCATGCTGAGAAACTTTAGACCTTGTTTGCAGTGTTGAAAACAGAGCTGAGGTTCGCCGTCTTTGAGGTGATAAATAGCTTCCTGATAGGAATCTTCAGCCTTGTCGATGCACTTCCGAGCGAGAGATTTGAACGGACTGTCGGAGGCGCGCACTTTCTGACGCGCTTCAGTCATCGCTTCCAGAACTACAGACATGAGCTGACTGGAACGTTTTCCCGTCAGCCACTTCGACCAGTATTTGTTGAGATCGTCTAACACTCGGCTATCCTCACCGTAGTGAAACCTGGATACCTGGCGAACTTGTAGCAGTATGCCGTTTATTATCCGCCAACATATTTAAATTGTGCTGACGCTTACCGCTTCTTGGATTCATCATTAATTTCCTTCCGCAGCTTGACCAGGTCTTCCTGTAAATCCGCCAGCTCCTCAGCGGCGAATTTGCGCCAGTCTTTAATAATCGCTTCGTCATCCCCAAGTTCCAAAAACACGCCTTCACCCAGATAGTGTTCGGTGGTTTCAGCGTCGAAAATTCCGCGGGCGAAGTGCGCATGCAACCACGCCACACGGCAGGCCACATCAGCTTCTTGAAATTCCTCATTAGACAGGTGTTCGACCGCCTCTTCGATTTCCTGCAAACCACGGGTGATACCATCATCAACAACACGATTGCGACGAAAACCGCAGGTGTCGAAGTCGAGCTTGAGTTTAGCGAGAAACTGCTCAACGAGCGTCAGTTTCTCCATTACTTTGAGCTCTGTTGGTATTTTGCCTTTTGAGTTTGATTTGTTAGGCATTTTGCCTGCGTAGTAAGAATCCGAGAACATCATATTACAGACTTCTTGACATCGTCCAGTTTTAAGGCTTTCTTAGGCAGTGTGCTAAACTTCACCACCATGGACAGCCTTAAATCGCGCGAAATACTCGAAATCCTGGAAAAAGACTCGCGGACGACAGCCGAGACAATCGCCGGCATGTTGGGCCTGGCGCCCACGCAAGTCAAGGCGGAAATTGACCGCTTCGAGCAAGAAGGCATTATAAAGCACTACGCCACCACAATCGACTGGGAGAAGGCGGGTGTCGAGAAAATCATCGCCTTCGTCGATATTACGGTGGTTCCAGCTCGCGATGTGGGATTCGACTCGATAGCCCTGCGCATCGCTCGACATCCGGAAGTCACAAGCGCCTGGCTGGTGTCGGGTGGATCTGATTTGAGCATCATGGTGGAAGGAACCAGCCTCAAAGACTTAGCCAATTTTGTCGCCGAGAAAATCGCGGCAGTAGACGGCGTCACCGGCACGAACACTCATTTCTTGCTGCGCAAGTATAAAGAGGATAACGTTCTGTTCCACGACATCGAACCGGACAACCGGTTGGTCATGTCGCCTTAACGAATTAATAGTCATGCCAGAGAAAAATATTTCAGGACAAAACCTCAAGAGTTTATCGAAAACAGCTTCTGAGCTGCCGCAATCGGGCATCCGTCGCTTCTTCGATATCGCTTCGCAAATGGCGAATGTAATTTCACTCGGTGTGGGTGAACCAGATTTCGCGACACCATGGACGGTGCGCGAGGCGGCCATCTATTCGATCGAAAAAGGTCAAACCACCTACACATCCAATCTCGGATTGATTGAGCTGCGCCGCGAAATTTCAAAACTAAATTTCAAACGTTACGGCGTCGAATACAATCCGGACACCGAAATTTTGATCACAACAGGTGTGGCTCAGGGACTGGATCTTGTCGCGCGCGCATTGCTTGATCCGGGCGACGAAGTGATCATTCCAGAGCCCTGTTTTGTTTCATACAAACCATGTGTTTCACTGGCAGGCGGAATTCCTGTGCCGGTAGAAACAAACGACACGAATAATTTTCAAGTTTCGCTCGCGGAATTGGAAAAGAAAGTGACTCCGCGCACAAAGGCGATCCTGATCGGACATCCGTCCAATCCAACCGGAGCAATTCTCGAGAGAGAGACGTTAATCGAGATCGTTAACTTTGCCTGCAAACACGGGCTCTACATCATCAGCGACGAGATTTACGACCGCCTCACTTTTGACGGCGATCACGTTATGGTGGCATCATTGCCTGGTGCATTCGAACGCACAATCACCCTCAACGGTTTTTCGAAAACCTACGCGATGACCGGATGGCGCATCGGCTACGCCTGCGCCCCACCCGAAATTTTGCACACGATGATGAAGATCCACTCTTACACCATGCTATCGGCGCCGACGCCTGGACAGAAAGCCGCACTGGAAGCCGCTCGTCGCGGCGAACGCGATGCCGTGCTGATGGCCGCCGAGTACAAACGAAGACGCAGCTTGATCGTCGGTGGACTCAACGAAATTGGTCTGACCTGCCTTAACCCCGGCGGTGCGTTTTATGCGTTCCCGAGCGTGCGCTCCACGGGATTGACGTCCGAACAGTTTGCCGAACAATTGCTCTATTCAAAGCAAGTCGCAGTCGTGCCCGGATCGGTGTTTGGACTGGGCGGCGAAGGTCACGTCCGCTGCAGCTACGCCACTGACAGCAAACTGCTCAAAGAAGCACTGGTACGCATCGGCAGCTTTGTTGACGAGCTTTCAAAAGTATCAGTTCAGCCCCAATCACCGAAGCAAAAAACCGACCAGCTCGTTTAATCCCCGCAAATTTAGGGTAAAAAACGGCATGCACAGCGCAAGACAATCAATGCGCAGAACTTTATGCAGCCGAGCGAACGCGAAAAATTTTGCCCTCATGCAAAATGCTCAACCTCAATTTCCAGCATCACTCGAAGAGCGCTACAAACAGCCGCGCTTCATAAGTGCAGGCGGTTCCGGAGCAGTTTTCTCAGCACTGGACAGTAATCTCAACAAGAAAGTTGCGATTAAACTGTTGAACGTTAATGCAGGCGACCAGAAGCTTCTTCGCTTTCAGCAAGAAGCAAAAGTGATCGGCAAATTCACGCATCCCAATATTGTTTCGGCGATGGATTTTGGCATCGCCGAAGAAAAAGTCGCGTACCTGGTTTTGGACCTGGTAGGCGATGCAAGTTTAAACGAGTTGATCAAGAGAGGCGAAACTCTTTCGATTAATAAGTGCCTTCATATCTTTCAGCAAATCTGCGCAGGCATGACTTACGCGCATGCGCACGGCGTCTTACACCGAGACCTGAAGCCCAGCAACGTGCTTCTCGAAAATTCTTCGAGCGAATATCCCGTTGCTAAAATTGCTGACTTCGGCATAGCGAAACTGGCGGGCACCCTAATCTTTGCCACCACCGGTAATATCTACATAGGCACACCGACTTTCACCAGTCCCGAACAATTTTCCGGCGCCGACGTCGACGAGCGAGCAGACATCTATTCATTCGGATGTTTGATGTTCACCGCGCTGCAAGGACAAACACCATTTCTTGGAGGCAACACTACCGAGCTGGCACTCAAACATGCCAATGAGGCGGTTCCTGAACTAGACGAAACCTATAGCGCAGAAGAAATACCTGCGGCACTTCAGGAAATTGTCTACACCTGTCTTGAAAAAGATCCTGCAGAACGTTTCGATAATTTCAGTCAAGTAGAAAGATTAGTTACTCAATTACAAAGAGACATCAGTGATTTAGAACCTACGGTTGAACTCAAAGCTGTGAGCGCTGAACCATATGCAGTATCATCATCGAGTAATCCGTATAGTGAAACCACTGACAGCATCCCGTTCCAGCTGGGCGAAAGCAAAGCCTCCAAGTTTGCTGTGACCGGTGCGGCGTTGATTGTCGTCGTTTTGGGATTGTTAATTTGCTCGACGCTTCTGAATTCCAACATTCCTCCAGCGAGCAAAACAGCCACCACCACATCTGGTGCGCTAGCGACATCAGAAGCTGGGATTCCGCCACATGTTTTTCATCATCGCATAGATCAATCTCACTCCTGGCGCCAACCAAAACTCCCCGAATCAATGCTCGACAAGCCTATTCCGACTTTGCTCGAAACGGCCGAGATGCACTTGGGTAAGCGCGAGTATGCCATCGCAAATTGTTATCTCGATCGCGTGATAGAAAAGCAACCCAATAATCCCAAAGGGTGGAAGCTGCGCAGTGAGTCGAGAAAAGAACTGGGAAATTACCAGGAAGCGCTCAGTGACATCTCGGCGGCAATTCAGCTCAAGCCAGATGAGAAGCTGATTCAGAGGCGCGCACACCTTCGCAAAGAAACAGGTGCCCTCAAGGAAGCACTGGCTGACTATGATTATCTTATAAAACTAAATCCCAAAAGTGCAAAAAATCATAAAGAGCGCGCAAAAATTTGCGAAGAACTCAGTCGAGATAAAGAAGCACTGGCAAGTTTTTCAAAATGTATTGAACTCGCCCCAGAAGATGATTCCGCCCATCGCTCTCGTGGACGACAATATCAAATTGCCGGAGAATTTCAGAAAGCAGTTGAAGATTTCACTAAAGCAATCGAACTAAAACCAAAGCATGCTGAGTACTACGGCTTTCGCGCAAACACTCTCATGTCCCTGGAGCGATATAAGGAAGCCGCAGAAGACTACACGAAAGCAATTGAATACGACGAGGATACGGGCTTGTACTACCACCTGCGAGCGGCAGCTTACAAAAAACTCGGTCTGACGGAACTAGCAAAAAAAGATGAATCCCGTAGCCACCTAAAAGAAATGGAGTCAGGTGATTATTAACCAATAATCGCGCGCCGAAGCAGCACTATGAGCGGCAGATCAAGTGCACACGCAGTGATTCTGATAAGCTCTCTCCAAATAAGGCGCTGCAAAACACACGAAGTTTCAGCAGAGTTGCCTTGTTCAGTAATGGCAGGTAGCTAAGACCTGGTATCGGTTTTCGGAGACAAGAAAATGGCAGAGAATTCAAACGGGTTGAACGGAAGCAATGTAGATAACGCTTCGTACACAAACCCATTCACGAACGTCACTTATAAACGCGGCGAACTTGAAGTAAAAGTAAACAGTGAAGAGTTGGTTGGCAAGCGCGCTCAGGAAATCGTAGCGCGGCAGAAGAAAGTTATTCCATCAACTACTAAACCTGATTACCCTGCAATTATGGATCCGACTCACATTGCTCTGGGACCGTTCATCAGCAGCTTAGGCGACAATCTTTATTTCGACGCAGTGCTCAACGTAGGAACGAGCGCCGTGTTCGGCTACAACCATCCCAATATTTTTCCGAAACTGCAAAAGATTGGAACCTGCCTTGCCGGATACATCGGCGCAGGCACCGACTTCTTTTTCGATCTGCGCAATGGCGCTCCGACGCCGCCAGACCTCGCTGAAGCGATGACCGCTCTTGCCGGCGAAGCATACGGCGGCGAGTACATGATGAACTTCTCAAACGCCGGAACAGAAGCGAATGAGAACTCATTGAAAGTGGCGATGTTCCGAAAATTCCGCCAGATCAAAAAACAGCTGAGCGACGAACTCTATCGATCGATGTGCGAACAGCTGGGAATCTACATGGTGCGCGAAGATCAGGACAATCTCTGGAGTAACTATCCATTTTTCGTGGTCGCATTCTCTGGTGCCTTCCACGGCAGAACCTCGACAAGCAACACGATCTCTATGAGCAAAAGCCGTCAGAAAGAAGGCTATCAGTCAGTACCATATGTGGTGCACGCTCCATACGACTCGAGTGTCGACTTTGACAAAATCATCGACTGGACTCCGCTTGAAACTCTGATTAAAGAGAATCGTTTAAAAGCAGTTATCGAAAGCCACAAAGCGCCCGCAGACCTGGTTGCCTGCTTGATTGTAGAACCTGTTCAAGGCGAAGGCGGCCATCTAATTCCGGATGCCGAGTTTCTACAAAAGCTCAGCGATTTTGTCGGCAAGATGCGCCCGAAAGGAATGTGCTTTGTCTCCGATGAAGTGCAAACCGGATTGTATAGAACAGGCGAATTCACCGGAATGCAAAACTGGTTTAAGAACTATCCGAACTTGCGTCCGGACATCATGAGCTTCGCAAAACCACTGCACGTGGGCGGTTCCTTGATCGATAAAAAACTTCTAGAAGATTGGCCATCAGGCAAATTTTCAGGAACGTGGGCCGAAGGAAACTTGCTCGGTATCGCGATGGCTTGTTTCACATTGGACCAATTGAAAGAAATTGATCCAGTGTTAGGTCGTCCATACAGCGAGCATTGCAAAGAATCCGGGAAGTATTTGCGAGGATTGATCGAGCAGTTAGGAACGCGCCTGGAATCGCAAATGCCTGGCACCAAGCTGATTTTGAACACCCGCGGATTAGGTCAGATGAACGCATTTGATGTTCCGGATCACGACTTCCAAACAGAGATCCAGAACGAAGCATTCTTACAAGGTCTGCACATCCTCGGCACCGGCGATCGCTCAATCCGAATTTTCGGCACCGTCGATCAACGGAAACGCGAAGCAGAGATTCTGGTCAAAATTCTGGGCAACGTAATCGAAAAAATTGCAACGAAAACCGGCAGCAAGTCTAAGCTTCAATCAGCCTAGATTAAGTCGTTTAGTCTTGCCCTGGTCGTCGTTTAGTCGTCGTTTAGTCGTCGCCTAATCCTCGCTTAGTGGTCGTTTAGTCGTTTAGTCGTCATCATTATCGTAATCGCCGTCATCGGCACCGGCGCGTTCAGCCGCGTTGACCGATTCGCCGATCTCGCGCATCACTTCTTTCGCCTTGCCGGCGATAGTCATACCGTTTAAATCTTGGAGACCGTACGCGACCAGACCTTGAATTTGTTGGTCGGTATCGTAGTTTAGATTAGTCAAAGTTTTCTTGAAATCAACTAACCTCGAAATGCGGTATCGACCAAATGGTCCCTGTTTCAAACGCTCCATCTCGAGTTTCACAGTGACCAGGTCGTTGATGCGCGGCGAGAAAAACGTTAGATGCGCGATAACTTTGGTGCCCTTTTTTTCCAGCAGATACTTTTTGAAATTCTTTCCTTTGAACCCGCATTCAGCAAGAATTTCTTTCACAGCGTTGGCGCGATGCCCAGTCGGTGCCGCAAAGATACGATTGATCAAAGTGTCGGGATGCTTGCGGGCGAACTGGTTCATCCGCTCAAACGTGGCGCTTTTAAGGCGCTGTTTCTCTTTTCGCCATTGTTGACGAACCAGAAATCCAAAACGACTGGTCTTCGGAGAAAGAATTTTCTTGCCATCGGCACTATATTCGGTGCCCGGCGACGCATCATCCATGCTTTCGCATTTTTTGTCACCTTTCGCTTCGCCACCACTTTCGGTGGCACCACTACCAGTGGTGCCAGCCGCAGTTTCGTGAGGACTGGCATCCGGCGTTGTTCCATCACCGTCGTTTGCAGCGTTCTGATCAGCGGTTTCCGCGGCTCCGACTGAGGCTTCGACTGACGAGTCAACCTTGGGTTGTCGTCCTTCCTGGACGAGTCTTTGAATCTGAAAGATCAGTGAGTTATCGATTCCAGTGCGCGCCGCGTGCAACGCTCCGAGCCCGATCACTCGCTGTAGCTTAGTCAGATTCGGAGTTTTTTCTGCAGGCTCAAAAATGATCTCTTCTGTGAAACCCGTAGTCAGCGTGGCGACGTCTACGTACTTGTTAAATCGCTTATTTTCCCGCAACAGGTAGCCATTCCGCGCTTCCAGCAAGGCAAACTGCGGCTGCGATTGCCACCATAGATAAACGCCTCCAGCTGTTGATGCCACAACTAGAACAATTGTTATACCAGCTAGTTGCGCCTGTTTCAGCATACGAGTCCCGAATGGCAGGTGGTTACCGGGTTTACACCAATCATACAATAAGCCAGGAATTCGGCTCTAGATAAAAGATTAAACACGCGTTCGTCGTTTTGGTCTAACTTATAAGACTTGTTTTTCAACCAGTATTCTTTCACTGGAAGCCGAAAGTTGTCCCTATAATCTGAGGTCGACTACTCTCAATAATCATTGTCCCCAGCTCGAACAGTTGGTAACAGGAGGTCCGAAATGTCGCTCAATGACCCGCATCCATCGGTGAAAGCTGGGCTCGAAAAATGCGGAATCGAATACCGCGTTTTTGATTGCGATCCGGAACTTGCCGACACGGCAATATTTTGCGAACACTATGGTTACTCAGCGGATACTACCGGCAACACAATCATTACAGCGACAAAAGCAGATCCTGTCAGGTTTGCATGCGCAGTTATTCTTGCCACCACAAAACTCGACGTCAACAAAAAAATCAGTCAGTTGCTCGGAGCGAAGCGCGTTTCGTTCGCGTCGGCAGATCAGACGCTCGAGCTCACGGGAATGCAATCGGTGGAGTTACACCATTTGGTCTGCCTGAAATTCCGATTTATCTGGATGCGCGATTGATGGATTGTGCGGAGCTGGTCCTGGGCGGCGGCAATCGGTCGACGAAGATTCTTTTGAATCCAAACGAGTTAAAAAAACTGCCTAATGTCGAGGTTGTAGATGGACTGGGTCTAGAGCGATAGTTTCGCCCAAAAGAGAACATCGTTCTTCCACGTTTATCGCAAAAAATAGTTGATGCAAGGCTTTGGAAACGGGACGCCATACTGACTCTTCAGAGTTTTTCGATTAAAATCCTATTGAGACAACATCACAATACGTACTGCTTGTAATCTGTCGTGCTACGCTTTACGTGTGCAATCGATGGCAACCGGGCAAGGCCGAGGCGGTAGAAATGTTGAACTGTTCGAAACGCTCAAAGCCATTAACTACGCTGATTGCAGCATCAATCATGTGCTTGGCACAAGCCGCCAGTGCTGAGGTCGTCCGCGATTATCAGGTGAATCTGGGCGAAAAGCTGGAAGCGCCTGTAACGCGCTGGGCGGATCAATCAGTTCCATCGAAAGGTGTGATCGTCGCGATCCACGGCGTAACATTGCATGCCAATCGTTTCAATCACATAGCAAATCAGCTCGCATCGCAGGGTTACCAAACTTATGCGATGGATCTACGCGGCTATGGCCGCTGGAGAACTGAAGGGGAAAAATTCTCTGGTGATGGGAAGATTCACTACACACAAGCACAAGAAGATCTCGTAAAAGTCCTTAAAACGATCAAGAACGCTCATCCGAATTTGCCGATTTATTTGATGGGTGAAAGTCTAGGTGCCAATCTCGCAGTCTGGGTTGCATCAACCAATCCAGAGTTAGCCAATGGTTTGATTCTTTCGAGTCCTTGCGTGAAACGAATCATGCACTTTAAACCGCGCGTGATCCTGGATGCGAGCAAAGGTTTCTTTCGTCCCTACAAAGAGATGAAACTGGATCCTTACATCGAGCCATATTTATCTGAAGATCCCCGAGTCACAGATGGCTATTTGAAGGATCCTGCGATCTATAAAAGTCTAAGTCCTGCAGATCTGATCAAGAGTGTAAAAACCAATACTCTTACGTTGAAACAAACTGCAAATATCCCAGAAGACATGCCGGTCTTGATCATCGCCGGAAAGAAAGACCAAATCTATTCAGCCAAAGCAATTCCAAAATTCGCAGAAAAATTACCGTGCAAAGACAAGTCCGTACACATTCTCGATGACAAGGGTCACTTGCTGATAGAGCACGAGTTTGTCTCTCCGGATGTCATGGCACGTATCGACAGCTGGCTTGTAGAGCGCGATAACAAACGCGCGATGCAAAGCGTTCGCGCTGAGATTACAAGCAACTAAATTAGCATGGCATAGCCGGATGAACTCCAGCTTGGCACGAACGATCACATAGATGTCATTGCGATCTCAGCTTGCGCGTCTGATCCCAGCTTGCGTGTTCGATCCCGCTTGCGCGTAAGAGATCCCAGCTTGCGCGCCGAGCTTTTGCCATGGTGGCAAAAACAAAGACTGCTGGCTGCGCTCAAATGCTAGCAAAGCGGCACGGCTTGCAAAGCGGCACATCCAAATTCAGATTTTTCGGGAATTCCGGCACATTTTAATATGCCCCTTGTCTTCAAGCCACCGACTTATGCTTTTCTAGTCCCAACACTCTCGCTGTTTATCCGCGATGACCGCTTCGTGCTCGAGTTTCAATGATCGCTTCGCACTTGAAGTTTCAAATGATCGCTTCGCACTTGAGGTTTCAATGATCGCTTCGCAGTCGAGTTTCAAATGATCGCTTCGCACTTGAGGTTTCGATGATCGCTCGCACTTGAGGTTTCGATGATCGCTTCGCACTTGAGGTTTCGATGATCGCTCGCACTTGAGGTTTCGATGATCGCTTCGCACTTGAGGTTTCGATGCTCTCTTCGTGCTCGAGTTTCAATGATCGCTTCGCACTTGAGGTTTCGATGATCTCTTCGTGCTCGAGTTTCGATGCTCTCTTCGTGCTCGAGTTTCAATGCTCGCTTCGCACTCGAGTTTCAATGATCGCTTCCACTTCGCACTCGAATTTCGATGATCGCTTCGCAGTCGAGTTTCGATGCCCGTTCAAATAACTACGGCTTCAGAAGTTGGTTCTCCCAACTGAATGTTGATGAACCATATATGGTGGCGTGGCAAAGCCCCGAAAAACAAAAAAAGAACGCACAGTTGCGTTCCGGCTTTGTTTTTTTGATCGGGGCTGAGCCCTGATAACTGAATAGCAATTAAGACATTTATTTACTGTCGCCTAAGCTACCTGGTTTGAGTAGGTATGGTTATATAGACCATCTGGTAGCTATCATTGGCATCGACCTGAAAGAACCGAGTGATATTAGCGTCATCTTGCGATGACTCTCACTCGTTACTGTCAGATTCAGACTCGTACACTGTAGAGTCTTTCTGATGTTCTCCCTAGAAAGGAGGTGATCCAGCCGCACCTTCCGGTACGGCTACCTTGTTACGACTTCGTCCCAGTCACCGGCCCTGCCTTAGGCGGCTGCTTCCTTACGGTTAGCGCACCGACTTCGGGCGTGACCAGCTCCCATGACGTGACGGGCGGTGTGTACAAGGCCCGGGAACGTATTCAACGCCACGTGCTGATTGGCGTTTACTAGCGATTCCGACTTCACGCAGGCGAGTTGCAGCCTACGATCCGAACTGAGAATGGGTTTGGCGATTCGCTCCACCTCGCGGTATTGCTTCGCATTGTCCCATCCATTGTAACACGTGTGTGGCCCAAGGCATAAGGGGCATGATGACTTGACGTCGTCCCCACCTTCCTCCGGTTTGTCACCGGCAGTCTCGCTAGAGTGCCCAGCATTACCTGATGGCAACTAAC
>JADYXR010000159.1 GCA_021772095.1 Candidatus Obscuribacter sp.
AAATACAGATTCAGACATTTAAGATCTAGTGACATTCAGCGACAGTCAAGCGGCAAATCTGTCTGACGCCAAGCGGCAAAAACCATTGTCGCTGATCAGGTAACATTTGAGTATGCGCGCAGGCGTGATGTACGCATATGGAAACCGACCAAACAGGTGCAAAGTTGACCACATCCAGCAAAGACACTTCCGCATCCCAACTGGTACCGATCCTGCTTGGCGGTGGGGTTTTAAGTCGCGATCAGGTAGAAGCCGGAACTAAGCTCGCCAAAGAGCTGGGTATGGAACTGCACGAGGCCCTTGTCGATGCAGGCATCACTGAAGCCGACAAGCTCGAAACGTCCATCAAAGCGCTCAAGCTGGTTGAAGACAAGCGCATTACTCTGGACATGGCTATCCGAGCCGTTCGGCTGACGATTCAAAACAAAGTGTCCCTCGATGATGCCATTAAGTCGATCGAGAAGCTGCACCAGCAGACCCACATTGTGGTTTCAGCAACCAACGAATTAACCCAGTTGCTGATGTCGGCGAAAATGCTGACAAGAGAAAACCTTGGCACGGCGCTCAAAAGTTCGCAAGACGCGGGCATGATGGTCGGACAGTGGCTTTTGACAGACAATCAATTAACGACCAGAGAGCTTTATACGGCGCTGGGTGCAGTTCTTCTCATGCGCGAAACTGGGCTTGAAAAGGACAAGGCGGCGCAAGGACTGCGATATGCCAAGAAGCGCGAAGTGTCATTCGAGCAGGCATTGTTCGAGTTAGGATTCTTTATTCACCCTGATGCCAAGACGACTCGCGTCGGCGAGCTTTTCGAAATGGCCGGTCTGATTGGACTCGAGGAAATGTCAGAGTGTCTGGAAATCGAGCTGTTTAAGAAGAAACCCTTTGGTCAGATTCTCGTGGAAAGAGGCATCGTTAACCGCGATCAGCTCGAATCTGCAGAAACTCTTCAAGGCAGTGTCGCTAAGGGGACCTTGAAACCGTACCAGGCGGCTGAAGCTCTTCGGCGAGTTCTCAAAGAGGACAAAGACGTCTACGCCAGTATCGCTGAATATCAGCTTCTGCACAAAGCGGACATGAACACGCGACTTGGTGACTTGCTCGTCGAGAGTGAAGTGTGCAAACGCGAAGAGCTGGAGAAGGCAATGGCCAAAACCGATAGTGCCGTGAAAATCGGAAAGCTGCTACTGGATTCGAAGTTGCTGACTGAAGAGGTTTTGTATAAAACTCTGAGAGTCCAAACATTGCTGAGATTTGGCTATGTGCCTCGAACCAAGGCCGTGGAATTACTGAAACATGCAGTGTCCAAAGATGTCAGTCTCGACGATGCATTTGAAGCTCTCGCTGTGCGAGTGCCACCACGAATGCAGTGGAGCTGGGTTTAACACAGGGTTAATCGCACCGAAACTCTAGTACCCGAACCGTACAGCACCAGAGTTCCTTGCCACTGAACTCGACAGCCCAAATTTTGGCACCACCAAATTTGCAGCACGCAATTTTAGCCTCGGCACCACCTGTAGTGATGTATTATCTCCCCAGTCGCGTGGACAGTGATTATTAGTTCCATGTGCCGATATTTATTGCTAATCTATTGGTTCTTATCTTGCCATGAGAGCATGTTGCAAAACAGAGCGCCCTGCTCGATTGCATCATCCAGAGCCAGGTGCGTATGCGGCAATTTGTCGAACCACTCTTTCGGCATATTTCGTTTTGTGGAATCACGATAGGGCTTTTTTAGTAATGCCATGGCATAAGTTTTTATGTCGAGTGCCGAGTGCGAAAATGGACTTTCGCCCGTGAATCGGATCAGGTACCAATAAACAAAAAGAAAGTCGAATGCTACCGGATAACCTACGAAAACCGGCCTGCCGGGCAGTTCTTTCAGCCACTTCAAGTAATTATTCATCGCTGATTCAGGTTCTAAAAGGTTCTCTCGGCACGCGTTCCAAGCATCCGGTTGTGTTTGCCACCACTCCATTGTTTTTGCATTGGGAGCAGCTCCGTCGAGCAATTCCAAGTTTGCAGAAAATGTCGACAGCAGCGTTTTATCCTTGAGGTAAGCCGCGCTTCCGAAGCTCAACATGGAGTTGATGCCCGGTATCGGACCATCGGTTTCAACGTCCGTGCTGACATAAATTTCTGAATCTTTTGCCACAGTCTTTTCCCGACGCGCAGAAACCTGTATGAAAACTCAGTTGCCGGCTTCCTCGGCTTGCAACTCTTCCAGCGCTTTGCACAATTCAATCAGATCATCAATATCCGGCATGCCCGAGTGAATATGGCGAATCTTGCCGGCTTTGTCGATCACGAAAAGCATGCGCTCAGAGATTACTCGATCGCCTCGAATCGCACCGTATGCGATTCCTGTTTCGCGAGTGGTGTCAGCCAAAAGAGTATTCTTCAATCCGAATTCCTCAGCGAATTTCGCATGGCTCGCCGGATTGTCGGTGGAGATGCCGAGGATAACTGTGTTTTGTGCTCCAAACTGTTCGCTGCGATCCGAAAATTTGCACATCTCTGTGGTGCAGCCTGGCGTGTTGTCCTTCGGATAAAAAGCCAGAATGACATTTTGCTTGCCGTGGAAGTCTTCTAAGCTAACGGTTCCTGCTGGATGTGCCAGTAAGGAAAATGGAGGCGCCGGTTCTCCAATTTTGAGACTGACTACTTCTTCATAAGGGGTGGTCATGGCAGGTCCTCACAGGTCATTGGTCGATTCATATCGCTATAAAGTACCACATGCAATCGCGGGCGTGGCAGGCTTTGCTACTTGTTGAGCATACGTTTGTATGGTAGTATTGAAATACTAAATTTCCAACCCAGCTATCTCTTGCAATATAGAGATAGTAATAAATAAACATCATCAGTAACTTGCGACACGAGTACGCCGAGCTGCATTGTCATTCTTCTTTTTCCCTTCTGGATGGGGCAAGCAATCCTGAAGAGCTCGTAGTCAGAGCGAAGGAAATTGGACTGGCAGCGTTGGCATTAACAGACCACGACGACTTAGGAGGAGCCGTTCGTTTTGCAACAGCTGCAAAAGAAGTGGAGTTGGAGGCCATTATCGGTGCCGAGCTGACGCTGGAGGATCATTCACACATCACACTTCTTGCTGCCGAGGAGGAAGGCTACAAGAACATTTGTCGATTGATAACTAAATCGCGTTCGGTTTGTTCCAGAGGATCTCCACGGGTTGCGATGAGCGATCTGTGGGAGCACAGTGATGGATTGATTGCTCTGTCAGGTTGTCCACATGGAGCTATTCCTGCGGCTTTTGCTCGTGGCGATTTTGACAAGGCCAGTAATTGGGCTCGTCAATTCAAGGAGATATTTGGAGATCGTTTTTATCTTGAACTGTGGAATCACTACATCACTCAAGAGCAAGTCATTGGAAAGCATCTACTTGCACTGGCTAAAGAACAATCGATACCGTGGGTGGTTACTAATAATGTCCATTATTCGGTATCCGACAAACGAATCGTCCATGATGTTCTCACTTGTTTGCGCCATGAGGTAACTCTCGCGGAAGCGGGTAGACGGCTGCGTCCGAACGGTAGCTGGTATATGAAGTCGCCTGAAGAAATGGCTCAATTGTGGCGCCATGATCTTACGGGCGTGAAGAATACTCTGGTAATTGCAGAAAGATGTAAATTCCGATTGGGATTTCTTCGCACACCACTGCCGGTGTTTCAATTAGAACCGGAAATTGCAGCGTCGTCAGGAATTTCTCCTGACATGAGTGCCACTGCGTTATTGGAAAAACTAGTTTGGGAGGGAGCACGACTCAGATATCCAGATTTAACCGACAAACATATCAAGCAACTCGATCATGAGTTGACCATGATTACACGGATCGATCTGGCACCATATTTCCTCATCATGTGGGATATCGTGCGCTTTGCTAGATCACGGGGCATTGCTGTTCAAGGCAGAGGTTCCGCGGCGAATTCGGCCGTTTGTTATTGCTTGATGATTACAGCGGTTGACCCGATTGCAATGGATCTTCTCTTTGAACGTTTTCTGTCAGAAGGTCGCAATGAACCACCGGATATCGATCTTGATATTGCGCACCAGGAAAGAGAAACGGTGCTGCAATATGTGTATGAAAAATACGGTAGAAAACATGCGGCAATGGTTTGTGAAATTATCACGTACCGTGGAAGATCGGCAGTTCGAGATGCTGCGCGTGTGCTCGGCTTTTCGCAAGAACAAGCCGATCGCCTGGCGGGTGAGGCGGATCATAGCGAAGCGCGTGGTGCCGTTGTAAAACTGCTTGAAGGTGGTTTGCAGCGCATTGGTTTAGATGTGAATGACAAACGAGTGGTCTTGCTATTGAAAGTGGTGGCAGGCTTGCATCAACTTCCACGTCACCGCTCTATTCACGTGGGTGGTTTTGTTCTTTCCGGTAGACCGCTTGGAGAGCTGGTTCCGATTGAACCGGCCTCTATGCATGGACGCACCGTTATTCAATGGGACAAGGACGATATTGATTTGGTCGGCATGATTAAAATAGATCTTCTTGGTCTCGGCATGCTGATGATGATTCAAGAAGGCTTGAAATTAGTCAAACAATTTCGCGGCATTGATATCGATCTGGGCATGCTCGATATGCATGACCAGGCAATTTATAAAATGTTGCAGGCCGCAGACACCATCGGTTTATTTCAAGTTGAATCACGGGCGCAGATGAGCATATTGCCGAAACTCCGACCGAAGTGTTTCTACGACATAATTGTTTCAATTGCGATTGTTCGTCCGGGTCCGATTCAGGGCAACATTGTTCATCCCTATCTTCGTCGGCGCCGTGGTGAAGAAAAGGTTGAATACTTGCATCCAACACTGGAGCCAATCCTCGCCAGAACATTAGGCGTGCCGTTGTTTCAAGAACAAGGCATGAAACTAGCAGTGGTGGCAGCCGGGTTTACACCTTCGCAAGCCGACCAACTCAGACGCGTGATGAGTCACAAACGCTCGATGGAACGCATGATGCTTCTTTGTGAAGACCTGGCGGCAGGCATGCGAAAAAATAACTTCGCGGAGGAAGCCATTGCCACGATTATTCACCAACTAAAAGCGTTTGCGAATTATGGTTTTCCGGAAAGTCATGCCGCATCATTTTCGCTTCTTGTTTATGCTTCTGCCTATTTGAAGTTGTATCATGCGCCCGAATTCTATTGCGCTATATTGAATGCACAACCGATGGGTTTCTACAGCCCCGGCACTCTTGTGCGAGACGCCATGCGGCATGGCGTTGAGATTCGCGCGGTCGACCTGGCCAAAAGCAGTTGGAATTGCACACTTGAAGTGGTGACAGACGATAGCGGATTCAAACTCGCTTTGAGAATTGGATTGCGTTTTGTCGACGGCTTGGGGCGGAAGTCTAAAGATATGCTCGAGAAGAGTTGGAACAGCGGAGGCAGTTTTACTTCGCTTGAGGATGTTGTCGATCGCAGTGGTTTAGCGCCGGCCGATTTAAAGATTCTGGCTCAGGCAGGGGCGTTCGAGAGTCTGTATCCAGGACGTCGCGAAGCGTTGTGGGAAATTCTCGGGAAATTACGTAAGCGCAGAGAGATGCCTTTATTTGATGCGCTGAACGAAAATCGAAAAATCAGTGATGTTGATGATGATGAGAAGAAATTGCAACTGCCGGCGCTGACTCAACTGGAAGAAATTGGCGATGACTATAGACTGACGGGACTGTCACCAACGGAACATCCGATGGCATTTTTCAGGAAGTGGGCAGATGCTAATAAAATTTATTCATGCAACGCGCTCGAAAAAGCAAGTGATGGAGACATCGTAAAAGTCGCAGGAGCAGTGATTTGCCGCCAGCGTCCTGAGACAGCAAAAGGCTTTGTTTTCCTCACTCTAGAAGACGAAACCGGACTTGCTAATGTGATCATAAGACCACAGGTCTTCGAAGATAATCGTCGCAAGATAATGACGAATTCGTTCTTGTGTGTGCAAGGACGATTACAATACGAGCCCGGAGTAATAAACGTAATTGCCACCAATTTTGAAATACTAGTGCAACCAAAAGGAAGCCCGGAAATCCGCGGGCGAAACTTCCACTAGTGGATGGCCAGCCGATTTCCGCAGACGCCGAGACTGAACTCGAAGCGGTCACCGAATTCGATGGCGAACGTTTATTTGGTGTGAGTAGCGAGTATCTCAGTTTTGAACGGCGAACTTCGAATACATCTAATCATCTAAGCACCTGAACGTCTAAACATTTAAACGTCTGCACGATAGTGAAACGCCAGCAGCAGTCCAGCGGTGAGACTGACAGAAGCGCGGCCGAAGAGGAACTCGTTACTGACCGTTCTGGAACTGCCCCAGGGAAGAGTCTCGTTGACGAGCGGCCATTTTACACCATCTACGGTGACACCGCTGACGGTGGCGACCATTGGGATGATGGAGAATATGTCGCCGGGCGATCCGCTGAATGCGCATGATTGTTCTTTTGTGACAAACTGAGCTTGCCATGTTGATCCCATTAGCGAAATCTTGCCGCCGAAACTGGCATATCGTCCGATTAGAAAAGTATTTGTCAGCGAATGATCCTGCCTTCGTCCAAGAACACTCAAACAAAAAATTTCAGATGGTGCCAATTCAATAGCCGCTTGCAGAGCCAGCTCTAAGTCGCTGGAATCTTTGTCGCGCGGATATTTGCGAATTTCGGCGCCCTGGGTTTTGAGCTGGTCTAATACAACCGGATCGACCGAGTCCATGTCACCCACAATCAGATTCGGTTTGATTCCCAGACTGATTGCATGATTGCTGCCACCATCTGCGCAGATGACGAAATCGCCCGGTGCCACCATAGAGACGATTGACTCCGGGAAATCAGGTTCCCCGTTTGCGATTATGAAAACTCTAGTCACAGCTGCTATCACCAGGAAATGTGACCGCTGGTATTAATGTTCACGTGTGGCGTGGTCGGCGCTCTGCGCCCATCTTTCATAGTGCCACCATAGCGGTAAAGTTCGTTGCCGGGAATGGTGCCATGAACTTGCCCAGTAAGATCGACATAGCCATCCTTGCTCACCGACCATCGCGGTGGTGACGACGGATTCGGTGGGTGTTTGCTATTTCTCCACCCGTGGTGCCAATTACCGGAATTCCATTTGCTGGATGCGGGCGATTGTAGCGAGCGTTCGAGGCGCTCGTTGAGTTTCGCAATCATGTGTTCGAAATCGCCGACTTCATCGGCTGGCATGCCTCCAGCTTGCTTCGCTCGGCTCAAGATGCCGCGCAGCCGAGTCGTCTCATCGTTTAAGTAAACAGATTCGTCGCGATTGAGTTGTCCGGACGTGATACCAGATGCGGTTTTCGCGGAGATTGTATGCAAACGAGTTTCGAATGCGCTGTAGTTTAGTTTTTTATGACGCGTTTGCCAGAATCCTAAACCATCTTTATTGCGATCCCAGTTGCGGCGCCATCCAGTGCGATCTCGATCTCGGAGTTGTGCGGTAATTCTGTTGTCCAGCTTTTCCAGTTCAGTCCAGATATTTCTTTTCTCGCGGTCGGATAATCCGCTGCGTGAACTGCGTCGCTCGAGCCTGGATAATTCCTTCAGGTCTTCTTGAAGGCGAACCGCTTCTGCCGAGTTCAAATCTCCCCATTGTTGACCGAGTTCGATTCGGTCTTTGAGTTGAAGGCGATAGGCGGTTATGTCACCATCCTTTTCCCAGCGTGCATCAGCGCAATCTTGAAAAATCGGGATCAGTACCGTAGCTAGGACTAGTAATTTTCCAATCTCCGAAACTTTCATTCATTCTCCTGAATTTTAGAACTGGGTTTGTTGAACCTAAACAATTGTACGGAACTTCGTGGTGTGAAAATTTAAGGGACGTCATCGTGTGAAAATTCTTGCACCGTGATCACGCCGCCCTTCTTCGGGAACGCAACGCCGACACCAATTGATTTACTTTCCGGATCCAGAATGTTGCCACGATGATTGCCGGGAACGTCAGGCGGTTCGTTCATCATGTTTTGTTGGCAGCGCTTTACTTGTTCGCGCAATTCCATATTATAGCGAGTGCTGGCGAGGTTCTCCGCCAGGTGGTTGGTGATACCGAATTTGGTGCCTCGTTGAACCATGCCGAGACCTTCAGGATTCTTATGTCCGAAGAAATTTCGTTTCGCCATATCTTCAGCGTAAGCACGTGCCATCTCTGAGAGTTTGGTGCTCTTCTTCAGCTTCGGCAAATTACCATTGAGCGTACGATCGTTGTTGACCATCTGCATCATGAAATCTTCGAGGTCTGTCGCCGTCACTGTTGGCTGTGGTGCGTGCGAAACCGCTCCATAAGAATCGACATTGAAGCTGCCTGGCGAAGGTAGCGTCGAACTGTCTGCCTCGCGAATCACCCAGTAAGCGGGCGAATCGTGCACGACAAGCACGTTGCCTTCTTTTCTGGCAAACTTAATTGTGGTTTTGACACCACTATATTCTTTCAGTAAAGCGACTGTTCTATCCGGAGATTCCGCGGCCTTGTCATTGATCGTGAGCAGGACATCACCACTGACCATGCCGAATTCGTGACCGAGTCCGACGGCTCGGACCATGGTCATATAAGTTCCTTTTACATTCGTTCCGTTGACGTTGGCCATTGCGGCCATGCCGTCGCAAGCTATGCTCTCAATCAATTTCGATTTGTTGCTGACCGCGTAGATCAGTGGTTGGCGCTTTGCTGGTGCCTTCGCGTAAGAAGCGGTCGTGCTGCCCAAGCCAGAGATCGCGAGTGTCATCAGCAAAGTTACACTAGAAGTAAAAGGCAAATATTTTTTCAACAACAAAACTTATACCTTATGTTAGATTGGATAAACCCGGAATTGAATAAATCGGCCTGGCGCTGACCTTGATCGCCTTCGCTCGTTGTGACGCATGAAGAGCCCCTTGAACAGCGGCTTCAGCACCCGGCAGCCCGTGCGCACTGGAGTGCGCAAAAGATAGTGAATCGTTTTCAAACGACATCAATTCACCAACGTATTTGAAATATTGTGGGCGCGCGACCGCTAACGCGTGACCCCAGCGAGACAAAATTACTTCTTCGACGTTGCCTTTCAATTGTGGAATCGCTTTAGTCAGTTCAGTCATGATACTGCCGGCCAGTTTCTTTTTGTTTCCTTGATAGAGCACTGTTCTGCCTTGAGACGCGGCCTCGTACGGAACGTACACTGTGAGCACCGAACCCATTTCTGGTTTGTAAGTGCCGTTCATCATATATGGTGTCTCAGCAATTGTGATGTCGCCGATTTCGTATGATGTGGGCAAAAAATTATCGAACGAGCTTTCAAAGATTCGTTTCTTCATCAAAACGTTTGCGACCGCATAGGACCCGTACCGAAAGCGAAACATTGCCGCTTTTGCCTTATCCGGTAAGTTTCGCGCTACGCGGGCTGCCACCATTTGTGGTATCGCAAAAATTACGTGCCTGCACTCGACAGTGTGAAACGATCCGTCTTGCATTCCGTAGGTGACCAAAGCACCATTGTCTTTTAAGCGAATATCCCAAACGAACGATCCTGTTTTAACCTGCTCGCCATGCGATGTTCGCAAGCGCTTCGACAACTCTTTCGTGATCGCAGGATTGCCGCCAGGCAGAAGATATGTGGCCGCAAAAATATCCTCTATCGTAGATAAGCCGGACAGTGCCGACACACTTTTAATGCCACCGTTTAGTCCTGACTTAATAAAACCATCGAGCAGAGATACGAATTTTGGATCGTAGCTTTTGAGAGTGTCTTCCATCGTCACGTTATCGAGTTTCAGCAAATCGGGAAACTCGGTGAGAGCTGGATAGAGTCCGTTCCATTTATTCCAGAATGATTTGTTTTCGTCTCGAAAACGCTTAAACTCTCGATAAATCAAATTGTCGTCGGCACCTTCAGATCCGCGAATCCAGCTGCCATCGTTGAACCAGGCAAATTTTGAATCGTCGAGTTTCAGTGGTTTTAAACTCAAATCGTCGAGCAATTCGCCGACGGCGCCTTCGATTGTTGCTAGATAGGCGGCTCCATACGAATAGTCGATGCCCTGATAGCTGCCGCCACGCGAGTGACCGCCGAGGTCTTCGTATTGTTCGAGCAAAAGGAATTTCGAATCCCGCAGATAATGAGCGCAGGAAAGACCGGCCAACCCGCCGCCGACAATTACGAAGTCAGCCTTTTCGGAAGCCTGGCTGGGGAATTTTGGAATTTTGCCGTCGCGCAGCTGGTGACCAACAGTGAAGTCATCGCCGGTCCATGGTCCGATTTTGTAGCCGTCGCGCGCTTCTGCCATCGAGCCATTTGTGCCGTGGAGCGCGATCGCTCCATTCAGCCCAGCGATCAGGAAAGCTGCTTGTTTGAGAAATTCCCGGCGCGAGGAATCAGTTGTCACGATAGCTCCATAATTGGGCTGGCTAGAAGCCATCATTATATCGATTAAATCTGGGTTCATTCTTTTTGAAATGAATTGGTATAAATCGGGTCCTGAGCTTTTCTATTAGTAGAATGCTGGTTATGAACGATTCAGTCGGCACCCATCTGGATGCCAAGCGGATTTTGAGCAGTTCCAGGAAAATCATGAACAGGTGAAGCAGGATGGAAGTCAAAGTGAAGGACGAAAAAGCGACGGACAGCAAGAGCGAAAAACTCAACAAAGCGTACGATCGAATCCGATCCGGCGGCGCACCGAAATATCATGAGAAATTGAAAGAGGACAAAAAACTCTTCGCCAGAGAACGGCTCAGACTGCTGCTCGATGATGGTTTTGAAGTCGAAGATGGTGCCTTCGCAAACAACATCGATCAAACGCTGGCTGCCGATGGTGTGATCACCGGTGTCGGCAAAATCGATGGCAAAACGGTTTGCTTCATGGCTAATGACGCCACTATCAAAGCCGGCTCCTGGGGCTGGCGCACCGTTGAAAAAATCATTCGCATTCAAGAAACAGCGAAGAAATTGCGTGTTCCTTTAATCTATCTCGTCGATTCAGCCGGTGCCAGAATTACCGACCAAGTCGAGATGTTTCCTGGACGACGGGGCGCCGGCAAGATTTTCTACAATCAAGTGGAACTCTCAGGTTTCATTCCGCAAATTTGTTTGTTGTTCGGACCATCGGCAGCCGGTGGTGCGTACATTCCTGCGTTCTGCGACATCGTCATCATGAATGACGGCAACGCCTCGATGTACCTCGGATCGCCGCGCATGGCGGAGATGGTTATCGGCGAGAAAGTTACGCTCGAAGAAATGGGTGGTGCGAAAATGCATTGCTCGGTGAGCGGTTGTGGCGATGTGCTTGTGCAAAGTGAAGAAGAAGCGATCGAGTTGTGCAAAAAATATCTGTCGTTTATGCCGATCAATTGCCACGAAGATATTGCAGTTTTGCCGACCATTGATGCAAAAGAATTCGAGAAAACTTTAGACCAGGTCATTCCTGAAAAGGAAAACATTCCGTTCGACATGATGCAGGTGATCGATCGCATCATCGACAAAGACTCATTCTTTGAAATGAAAAAACTGTTTGCGCCTGAACTGATCACAGGCTTCGCTCGCATCGGTGGACGCGCGGTCGGCATCCTCGCCAACCAACCGAAATCGAAAGGCGGCGTGTTATTCGTCGACTCGGCCGACAAAGGCGCACGCTTTATGTATCTCTGCGATGCGTTCAATATTCCATTATTGTTTTTGGCAGACGTACCTGGTTTTATGATCGGCACCAAAGTGGAACGCGATGGTATCATTCGCGCCGGCGCCAAAATGATCTCAGCGATGTCGGCAGCCACTGTTCCAAAAATTTCCGTGGTGATAAGAAAGGCATACGGCGCCGGATTGTACGCCATGTGCGGACCTGCTTTCGAGCCTGACGCCTGCCTGGCGTTGCCGACCGCCTGGATTGCCGTGATGGGACCGGAAGCCGCTGTTAACGCTGTTTTCTATAACAAGATCATGGAAATAGAAGACAAAGAAGAGCGCGCCAAATTCGTCGAACAGAAACGCAATGAGTATCGCGAAGACGTCGACATCTATAAACTCTCGGCGGAAATGGTCGTCGACCACATGGTGGTGCCGGATAAACTGCGCGCCGAATTAATCGGTCGGTTTAACGCATACGCCACAAAAGAAATGGTGCCCGTGAATAAAAAACACGGCGTGCATCCAGTTTAGCTTTAATTAGCAAGCTGCAAAAAAGATTGAAGCCGATTCGAGAATAACAGCGTTAATAGCTGTTATCGTCGCTGCGCGCTGAGGAAAAAAGTGTCAGTTTGTGCCACCAGAAGTGGTATCATGAACCGATACCTCTAGTTGTGTGTAAAAGAAACTCCTGTCACGTCTTTAGTGCACCGCAAATTGACCATTCGCATTTAATCTTGGCATCTCCTGTATATGGTCACCGACCGGTTGACAGTGCGCTACAACAGAACTCTCTAGTCTACGGTGTTTTTTCAGAATCCTGGCGACTTGGTTACTCTACTAGGGGATTACTATCCATCATGTATCGAATCTCCCACGGACACTCTGACGCGTTCGGCGAAAAACCTTACTTAACGGCGAATTCGGCAAGAAAGGCGAAAGAAATTCAGCGAACTGAGATGCCAAAAAAAGTCACCAAAGTTCTGATCGTCGACGATGATATTCCTTTCCGGGATTTACTTTGCGATTTCTTAAGCGAAGACAATGAATTTCAAGTTGTCGCGACCTGTGGTTCGTACATCGAAGCAAAGTCATTTTGTTTGCGTGAAAGCAACATGCAAGGCGTGGACGCCATCATCTTAGACGTGATGCTTCCTTACAGTTCGGAGCATCCACCAGAGACAAAAATGGGGCTGGTAATTTTAGAAAAATTGCGCAAGCAACTAAACTTCCATGGTCCGATCATTATGTTGACTAGCTCCCTTGATTCTGATGATGGGCGCGAAGCTTTGTGGAAAGGATGCAGCGGTTACTTGTGCAAACACGCGAGTTCCGATGCGGTGCCTCGAATGGTCAACGAGCTGAAACTTGCGTTGAGCGGCGACGTTGTCCTCATTCCTAACAAACTTCGCCACTTGATTGTGGAAAAAAATGAGCAAGAATCCCCTCATGTCATGAGTGCGCTTGGGCACAACTCCGCCTGGGGCAATATTAAAAGAGAACTCGGTTATGAAAGTCTTCGCGATCCGCAGTCGACTTCTGGTTCCAACCCGGTCAGACGAACCGGCGAATGGACTTTGAATGGAACTGCAACCGCGGGTTATGGAGACGGGCTTGGCGCCTCAGCAATGATGGTCAAGCACGTTATGGACAACGCGCCGCGACCGATTTTTATTACAACCACCGATGGTGTCATTGAATTTGCCAATCTCGAAGCGGAAAAAATATTTGGCTACGAGCAAGTTGAGTTTCTCGGCAAACGGATTCAGGACGTTTTTCCAACCGTCAATCTGACCGCGTTGGTCAGAGGCGCTGAATTTGAATGTTATGTTCGCGGCGCAAACGGTGTGCACATGCCGGTTTCCGTCGCAACCAGTGCGTTCGAAGAAAGTGACGAGTCACACTGCATTCATATCTTTACCGATTTAACTTCGCAGAAAACGACTGAGCAAAGATTGAAAAGTATGCTCTCCGAATTGGAAAAGAGCAGTAATCGACTTGAAGAATTGGTTAAATCCGATCCGCTTACCGGTCTATTAAACAGGCGTGGTTTGGAAACGGTGTTGGGTCGCGAAGTTTCGCTATCGCGCCGCAACAACACGGAAGTGATTGCGATTCTCGTCGATCTCGATAACTTCAAAAGCGTAAACGATACCTTCGGACACGCTGGTGGCGACCTTGTTCTCAGAGCAGTGGCAGACGCCATGCGTGATACAGTTCGAAATTCAGATTGGATCGGAAGAATCGGTGGCGACGAATTCATGATATTTCTTCCAGCCACTGGTCTCGAAAATGGTTTGCTAATTGCAGAACGTATCCGAGCTGCTGTTGCGAATTCACCTGTTCCGAAAGACGGTGGAATGATTAAAGCGACTCTAAGTATTGGTGTCGCGACTCTTCCTCATGAAGTTAACTCGCTTGAACAAGTTCTTGAAGTAACCAAGTCAGGTTTGAAATCCAGCAAGCGTTCCGGTAAAAACTCCGTGTCGGTATCGACGGATGCGTTCAGTCAGGCGTCGTATAAGCTCGTCAAACATCATAACTCGAAGCTCAGATGGCTGACTGAGCTCACCAGCACGTTTAAAACCTGGTGCACCAAATCCGGTACTAACAAATAATTCGTTCTGGTGCTAGCAAATAGTTCGCTAAGCGGTAGGTTCCGCTCGGCAAAGATTGAACACAATCGCGTTGGTGGCAATAACCAAATTCTGCGGTGTGATCAGAATTTCGTTGCCCCAGACTCCGGCGCCGACGCCCAGAATCTCTTCGTCCATGAGCGACTCGTCGAGAAAATTTCTGAAGCCCTCAGGCTGCCAGTGAAACGGGGGAATCGAACCGATTACATAACCGGTCGTCTCCTTTACCACCTCCGGTGGTGCCATTGAAATGTTTCTCGATCCCAGTGCTTTTTTCAATCGACTCGAGATCGCGTTTTGATCCGCGCCAACCATGATCAGCGATTTTTCCGATTTATCGGTTTGAAAAACGAGAGTCTTAATCATCTGCCGCTCTCTGAAGCCGAGAGCAGCAGCCACTGCAGCCGCACCCTTTTCCGTCGAGGACGGAAAATTTCTAATCTCGTATGGAATGTTTCGTTCGTCGAGAAAAATATGAGCGGGCAATTTTGTGGTCGATTCCATGCGTTTCTCCACTATGTATTTTGCAGAGAAGAATCAATCTAACCGCAAATTTCTTCTTCGAGCGATTCCATGTCACTGTCTTCGAGATTCAGTGTGTTGGCTTTGATTTTCTCAAACAAATCGACCGGCTCTTCGCCAGTGTGATCCGGCGCACAAGCAGGATGCAAATAGCCGGCGCTCTTGCCCGCAAACGCACCAGCATCCATTTCTTTCTCGATGGCAACTCTCAAGTCACCCTTTTCGATTTTTTCGCTGCAACCCATGCACGATGCACGTCCGGTTGGCGCATGCTCGGCGTATGGGAAGGTCGTGGGCTTTTGATTTTTTCCGGAAACCTCACAAGTTTTCAATAGATCTTCCTTTTCGGGAATCTCCATCTCAGTCTCTTCCAGAGCCTGTTTAAGGGCGGCTGGACGCTTCTCTGAGGCGCACTTCAGATGATGCCATTGAAAGGTCATCTCGCCCGGTGAGAAGGCGTTTGGAACTTCTTCCCCGAACCTCAAAGTTGCTTTCTCAATCGTTTGTTTGCAACTGCGGCAACTTGCTCGTCCAGTCTTTGCAGCTTCGATCGTATGTGGCATGGTGCACTCTCCTTTCGGCGGTCACTTCTCAAGTGACTGTCAACCTACCGGACTGTGATTCGAGGCGAACGCCTCGTTCACAAACTACTTTCCGGCGACAGATTTTAGCACGCAGGAAGCGACTCCAACACGGCAATCTGCCGCTCCGTAATAGATTAGATACCGCTTGCCATCCTTGACCAAGCCTTCGACAAACACCACATTCGGTGCCTGATGCACGGTTGCAGAAGCGACTTTCTTTTCCCAATCCATTTTTGGTTCGAAAACAGGCTCGTCGGAGCGTGCTAGCAATTTGGTTGGATCTGTTTTATCAAACAGTGCCCAGCCGGTTTTGTAGGCAAGAGAATCGTCCGCTCCGTTATACAGAAGGAGTATTCCATCTTTTGTGATTATCGGGGCCGGACCTGGCTCTACGACGCGAGAATCGAACTTACCTGCCCGTCGGGGTAAAATCGGAGCGTCCGTAGCATCTTTCCAGGTGATACCATCAGTGGAGCTGGCGATGCCAGTTTGATCGCTACCATCTTTAGCATCACCCATGTAATACATCCAGGATTTACCATTGATTTTTTCTGGAACGATGGCTCCTGATTTTGTCCAATTGATGTTCCATGCCCCTGCCTTCGCAGGCATCATAATGCCACAGCGACGCCAGGTTTTCAGGTCCTTGGAACGAAACAACGCGAGCTGCGCGTCGGTATCGTATATGGTGACAGTCAGGTCCCACTGACCCGGTTCTTCTAAACTCGGAGTTAAACGAGGATCTTCAATACCATGTTGTTCATCCGGTTGGGATGGTGCAAGTATCGGTTCATCGTTGCGCGTGAAATTTATTCCATCTTTACTCTCTGCATAGCCTATACGAGAAACGCCTTTGTCGTCCTGACCGCGATAGAGCATGATAAAACGTCCCTTCGCGACTTTGACTGCAGTTGGATTGAATGCGCCGACAGAATCGAACTTGCCTGGTCGGGGAGTCAATACGGGCTGATCTGATAATCGTTTGAAGTCGGATAAGAGCGTTGTTACTGGCGCGGCCTTGACCTCGCCGTTGTTAGTGCTGTTCGCCCTGGATGCTTTGATTGTTTCGGTTTTGGCTAATGCGTTACTCGAGAAGCTCAACAGTGAAGAGGCGACAATCAGTAGCAAGGCTGGTAAGTGAATACGTGATTTTTTCATGGCGCTATGGTAGCACCTGTGGTGCTGAAATAATCATAGAAATTCATAGGCTATTTCTTCGACCAACTCTTTTTGTATTGATTCGAGGGCGCTTTTGTTGCACCGAGACCCGCTGCCAGTCCCTCTCGGGAAGCCGGCGGCAGTCTGCCATTTGAATTCACCCAATCTACGGCAACTTCGACTTTTCCGGGACCGCGCGTCTGACTAAACGTCGGATTAGGTTGAACGCTGCGATACCCTTCGTCGATTAAATCAAGCATGTTGAAACCGGTGTTTGGTGCCACCGGCAAATCTTGTTTTGGTGGCGTAAAGTCATTGAGGAATTTAAATCCGAATGTGTTATTCGAACCACTCGAGTTTTCGTCAGCCACATGGTTCCACGCGGCTTCCGGCGGCTGCTCGCTTGGTGCTTCTTTCTTTTCGGCAGGTGTGTAATTAGCACGAAAACGAAGTTCGGCGGTATATGTCATTCGTTCTGCAGAGGCAGAGAAATAATGCATCGCAGAGTCGAACTCCGGTTCTGGCGGTAGCTTCATTACTTCTTGCGTCTGTCTCTGTGTTTCCTTGAGAAGTTTCGTGATGTCAAATTCTTGAACGATTGTTCGTTTATGGACTCTACTCTCTGGTACCACAGTACGATCGAATTCCTGATTAAACTGGCTGGCAGATGCTGATTGTTCCGCCTGTGCCACCGGATCGGGATGAACCGCCTGTGGTGCATCATCCTTAAATGCTGATGGCGATCTAAACGGAGTCGGCGATTTGTATTCGTATGCCGGCTGTTGTTCAGAATGGAATTCTGTAGGTGATGGTTCAGCTTGAACTTCAGTGATCGATGGTGTTGTTGGAGCGGCTGTCTGCGCGACGTCTGCCGTCTGCGCTAAAAGTTGCGGCGGAATATCATGCACCGTTTCTTCAGGATCAGTGGCGTGAACCTGGTGCTCGGGCTGCTCTTCGACGTGCGCCGTGTGTGGAGCTTGGTGTGGTTCGGCCTGATCGTTAGAATGAACTTCTTGCGCGGGAAGTTGTTCAACTCCACTGTCTGGCTCTTGCTCTTCAGTTTCTGAAACTGGTTGCGCCGGCGGTGCCGCTAATGCGGCCAGTGCTTCACGTTCTTTCGTATCTTTTCGAGGCGGTGGAAGCCAGCGAGTCGGTGAAGTTGAAACTTCGGACGTAGTTGTTCTTGGCGTTGTCATCGTTTCAACGGGAGCCGTCGGGGGCGGTTGTTGAGCCTCGATTGGCGGCTGAACTTTTGCTGATGCGCGCTCGGCTGCCGCCGCTTCCATCGCGGCTAAGCTTGGTTTTTCAAATATCGCAGTTTTGTTATTGCGGGACGACTCTTCGAACTCGATATTCGGGCGAGCTTCTGCTGCCGGTTGCTGAGGCGACGGCAATGCTTGCCCGGTAACTTGTTGGAGAACCGATAGGCGTTTATTTTTCTTCGTTGAGTTTGTTGGTGGGAGTGAAACAGTTTCTGTCGTCATCGACGGCATCCCAGGAGCCGTCGGCAATTCAGGAATTATAGTGTGTGTTTCCGACGTCATCGTTGGAGCAACCGGCTCGCTGACTTGGTCTGGCTGAACGTCCGAAACCGGCTCGATAGCTTCAATTGAAGCGACGGGGCTAGTCGGCGTGTCGACGCCGTCGGTTTCGATTGTTTCTACGGCTTGAATTGTTTCACCTGCTTCAATTGACCCAACCGTTTCAGGTGCTGCGATAACTTCAGTAGATTCGATCTTTTCACTAACTTCAGGTTCTGTCTCCCAGTCGATCAATGACTTGATCGACGGTTTTCCTTGAGCGTTTTCAGGTTTCTGCACAGGTACTTGGACAGGCACGGCGAACTTAGACTGCGCGAAATCGAAACTTTGCGGAGCCTCGGATGGTTGAATAGTTTCAGCAGTTGGAACTTCGGGAGCTTCAGCAGTTTCAGCCGCTTGCGCTGCTTGAGCTGATTCGTTCGGAGTCGTCGAAGCTTGCGAACCGACTGGCGCAGTGACCGCGTCGCTCGTGTGGTCATCGCCGGACAGATCCCAGAGGTCGGCCGGTTTGACCGTGGCTTCAGCATCTCGACCCGGTCTAGTTACTCCAAAATTTTTCAGTGATGCCTTAGGCGTCTGTTCTTTAGCCGATTTGTCTTTATCGAAATTGAACTCGCTGCTCTTTTTCCGCTTCGTCATCTATGCACCGCCTGAAGACATTGAAGATAAAAATATATCCGATATGTATATGCCAATGTAAGCGTCATCGAGATCGAAGTAAAGAGGTCTTGGGCAGAAGTTAACCTAGCGCTTCATAAGAAGTCTCGCGTGTTGAGGCAACCGGCAATTTCGAATGAGCTATGTTCGCGAACTGTTTGTTCTAGAACGGATGTTCAAAAACAGATGTTCAGGAACCAACGATGGTTGTGGAACTAAACGATCGATGACGCGGATTCCGAGATGCCTGCTGGACGTTCGAACTGTGCTTGCAAGAGTCGCGCGTAGGTTTCGCCTTTGGCAACTAATTGATCGTGGCTTCCTGATTCGATGATTTCGCCCTTTTCCATCACGAGAATCTCGTCGGCGTGCCGAATTGTTGAGAGTCTGTGGGCGATCACGATTACGGTTCTGGCTGTCATCAAATTATTGAGAGCTTCTTGAACGATTGCTTCCGATTCATTGTCCAGCGAGCTGGTGGCTTCGTCCAAAATCAAAATCGGCGCATCTTTCAAGATCGCACGTGCGATAGCGACGCGCTGCTGTTGTCCGCCCGAGAGACGAACTCCACGCTCGCCGATTTCGGTTTCGTAACCGTCAGGCAGTTCCATAATAAAGTCATGGCAGTAAGCCGCTTTCGCCGCGTTGATCACATCATCTTTGGTGGCAGTCAATCTACCCAATCTGATGTTCTCGCCGATGGTGGTGTTGAACAAGAAGTTGTCCTGAGTGACGATCGAGATCTCGTTTCTTAAGCTCTCGAAGGTGTAGTCCGCGACCGAGCGGTCGTCGATCATTATGGCACCGGATATGGGGTCAAAGAATCTTGGCACCAGATTCGCCATCGTAGACTTGCCTGAGCCCGAGAGACCTACTAGAGCAATCATTTTGCCGGGTTCAATAGTGAAGCTGATATCGTTCAGAATCAAATTGGAATTTCCAGGATATTGATAATAAACTTTCCGGAATTCAATTCTGTGAACACCTTTCTGAAGCACAACCGCCGTAGGCGATTCCTTCAAATCCGACTCCTGGTCGAGTACTTCGAAGACCCTCTCAGACGCGGCCAGTGCCGGCTGAAGCACTCCGTTGATACGACCGATGTTTTTCATCGGTGAATACAAAAGCAGAAGCGCGATGATGAATGACGTCAATGCACCGAGTGTCATTTGGTTGTGCAGAACCTGATATCCAGCCACCCAGATGACGACGGCGATACCAGTGGCTCCGATCATGGCCAGGAATGGTGATAACAGCGCTTCCGAGCGAATTGCCTTTACCTGGTTCTCCAGGAAGCTCTCATTGGTGGCTTGGAAACGATCGGTCTGGAATTTTTCCAAATTAAATGACTGAACGATCTTCGCGCCTTGAATCGATTCGGAAAGAACCGAAACCAGATCTCCAACGTTTTGTTGTCCCTGTCTCGAGGACTTACGAATTCTTTTGCCGAGAATGGAAACCGGCAATACGATTAGAGAAAGAATGGAAAGCGCAATTACGCTCAACCAGAAACTTTGGAACAGCAGCACCGCCGATAGTGCCAGCAATGTGACCACACGGCTGATCATGGTTTGGAATGTTTGTGAAATCGCGTTTTCAATAACGTTGACGTCGTTGAACATCCGGCCGATTAAAACGCCTGATGATTGGCGCAGGAAGTACAAAAGTGGTTGTGATTCGAGATGTTTGAAAATATCGTTTCGCAAATCTCGAATGGCGGCAGCGCCGACATAACGTATGCAATAGGATTCGAAGAATCGGAACAAGCCCTGGAAAAATGCGACTGCCAGCACCGCGACAGGAACCAGATAGACTAGATGATGTTTGCCCTCGACTAAGATCTGTTGCAGTCCCTGTCCGGCTAAAAACGCGATGATCCCGTCCATGGCACCGGACGGAATTGCGGCCATCAAGCCAATGATGAATGCTGTTTTGTAGGGTTTGATGTACTGAAGCAGTCTGAAGTAGAGCGTTGCGTGCTCAGGTGAGAAGAGGTTCTGTAACGAGCGAAGTTTGCTCACTTGCTCGTGAACTTCTTGCTTCTCTTTCTCGACGTTCTCAACTTCTTTTTCGCGGGTCATGCTTACCAATTTAGTTACCTTTTAGGATGCCCAGTGCTTCGAGGACTTCGTTTGTGCAATTAACGATGTAGTCTCCCTCTCCCAGCTGTCTAGTCAATTCCAGAAGTTCGTTAGATACTTCTTTGCGCAGACCGGGGACGTCGAGCAGGTCACATGTATATCTTACGAATTGTTGGGGTCTACAATCCAGTTGTAAAAGTTCAGGAACCAGGGTCTTGCCTGAGAGAATGTTAGGCAGACCGACGTTTTTTACCGTTTTAATAATCAGCACGCCAAAGTACTCAAGCCAGCTGCCACGGTAGAAGACAAGCATTGGCTTGCCGAACAAAGTGACTTCGAGCGTGGTGGTGCCTGACTTTGCCCAGACAATATCTGAATTCTTAAACAAATTATAGTTTTGCCTGCCTTCAGATATAACCAGCCCTGGTGCCGTTATGTCGATGCGGGCGGCGGCGAAAGCTTTCTCGAACAGGCTATTCAGGTCGTTGTTGGCTTTCGATATAACGAACTGAACATCAGGTCTGGCGTAGCGAATGTCCTTGCTGGCTTGCAGAACGACAGGCAAATGTTCGTGAATCTCGTGTTTGCGGGAGCCCGGAAGCACTGCGATGATCGGCTTCGCCGGGTCGAGGTTATGCGCCTTTGCAAATTCCTCGCGACTCATTAGTTCTCGCTCATCCGGAATTTGTTGTGGCAGTGGATGCCCGACAAAGCGGGCGTTGACGCCGCACTTTTTCAATAATGGTTCTTCAAATGGAAAGATAACGAGCATCTTCGTGACGTTGTCGGCAATCGATTTAATTCGATGCGGCCTTGATGCCCAGACTTGCGGCGAGATGAAGTAAATGATTTTTTGATCCGGAATTTTTTTGCGTACCATTTTAGCAACGGCTAGATTGAAGGCACCGTAGTCCACCATCAATATGACGTCAGGCCTGCGCTCGAATATTTTCTTAACGACTTCCTTCTTCCGTTTTTCGATTTTGAAAACTACGGGGATGGCGTTGAGCACACCGAATACGTTGGTTTCACGAAGATGGTACATTAGTTCGACGCCCGCTTCTTCCATGCAGTCGCCGCCAAGTCCTCCCCATATATGCAGGTCTGGAGCCATTTCCCGAAGTCGCTTTAACATTTTGCCGACGTGCATGTCCGCGGAAATATCGCCAGCGATGATCATCATCGAAAGCTTCTTCTGCTCGCTGCCGGCGTCAGCAGCTTTTGCGGAGCCTCGTGACAATAGCTGTTGTTCCTCGAGTGTCATTATCTTTAATGCGTTCCCCCGTTTGTTTGCACCACAGGCGGTGCTACAAACGTTTTCTCATTCAGATACAACGCCAACGTGCAGCGCTACGCTTCCTGAGGAAAGCTTGATGTGCTGTACTTTTTCAAGTCCTGCTGTCTGGAATAAACCAGTGATGCCTTCCGGATCGAGATAAGTATTTTTCGACTCGGGCAAGTATGTGTATGCCTTGCGATCGTTTTGAATAACCGATCCGATGATTGGCACGATGTGGCGGAAATAAAGTTTGAAGGCTGGCGGAAACAGCAGACCTTCAGGTCGGCCAAGATCGAGATTGACGACAATGCCACCAGGTTTTACCACCCGTGTCATCTCGTTTATTCCCTGATCGAACTTGGTCAGATTTCTCAAACCAAAACTGACAATGGCACCATCGAAGGTATCATCATCAAATGGCAAATGCAGCGCATCACCTTGCTCGAAGCTCATCTTGGCGCGCAATGATGGTGCCGCTTTATTGGCTCGCTGTCTGGCGACATCAAGCATGTTTCCGGAAAAATCGAGACCAACTACTTCGCCTTCAGCGTCCAGCCGTTCTGCGATTTTAATTGCCAGATCACCTGTTCCGCAGCAGACATCAAGGTACTTGCCGGACAAGCGTTGTTGCTTGTCGACCTTGTGACCGCGCGTCGGACCGTCAATCAGAACATCGACAGCGAGCTTCTTCCACATCCTGTGCATGCCCATGCTGATCACGTCATTGGCAAGGTCATATCGCGCGGCGATGCGCTCGAACTGCTGATGTACGTAAGCGTGCTTTTCCTCTTGCGTAGGAAGCTGGAAAGAAGGCATCAGACTTTACCGTACAAAACCGAACCCAAGAACGGAGCAGCAAAACAAAAACGAAAAAGCGATGACCCAGGTAACTCGGTCGATACCGGCTTCAGCTCCGCGTTTGCCAGTAAACAGTGTCGCGGTTCCGCCGATGCCGCCCATGCCTTCGCCCTTTGGCGAGTGCAACAGCACCAGCGCGATCATTGCCATCGCTAAAAGTGTCGTCAGAATCAGGATTGCGATATAAAGCGGACTCATTGTGTTCTCCCTGAGGCGCTGTCCGGATTTGCTCTCGGGAACAGCTAGACAACGGATTATAACCCATCTTCCGGCATCCTAATGGCAGGATTGAATGTGTTAAGGCTCAACCAAGCAAGTTTAGAGCTTATTAAGTTTCGACCTGAGACTGGAAGTGCTTGCGCTCAGGAGCAGGTGCGTCTTATAGACACGCGCATCCGTTTACCGGTATAAAACTATCGAGCTTAACGTCTCGATATAGTTTGTTAGCCCATGTGTATAAAGTCATTAGGTTACAGGTGCGGGCTTGGCAGCTTTTATTTGACTGGAGACGCGGTGAAAAACGAGTTAACGAACATGAAAGTCGTGGTTGCAGGCGGCGACACGGAACTCTTTGGGAAAATCAGGGGCAGCCTCAACGGTTTTGCCGGTGATTTAAGTCACGCAGAAAGTGCGCGCGAATGTTTGAACATTGTCAGAGGCGATGATGTCGATGTCGTGTTGCTGGTCGAGGATCTGATCGTCAACGACAATCCCGGCGTGGCAATCGGCCGAATTCGCAACACAGCGCCGCGCACCAGCGTCGTCTACATGACCAGAAACAAAGATGAACGTTATGCTCTCAATATCATCAGGCTGGGAGCGGCTGACGTGGTGCCGATTGATGATCTCTCCGACAATGCAGTGGGAAAGGTAATCGGACGCGTGGCGGAGCGCTCTGTCGCTTCGGTTCAAATGGTCTCGCAAATCAGTGACTTTGTGTTGACTCATAGTTTTGATGGAATCGTTGCTCTAGACCTGCAAAATCGTATTCTTCTCTGGAACAATGCGATGGAGAGAATGTTTGGGCGCAAACGCCAAGAAGTGCTTGGGAAGCTAGCCATTGAAGAATTACCTTTCGAAGGATTGGAAAAAGAAATTTCGCTCGCGGGAACGGGAAGATCTTTTGCAGGCGAGCGGCAAAGTTATTTGACTCGCGGAGAACGTCGCTATTATCAACCCTATTACTCGCCCTTGAAAAATCGATCCGGCACGGTCATTGGTGTGATGGCGAATTTTCGGGATTTGACCGACGCGTATGAGCGAGACAAAATGGTGACCGATTTAACAGAACGGGTCAATCATCTTGCCAACACCGCACCGCAGATGGTGTGGATGGCGGCCACTGACGGCGCGAGAAATTTTTTCAGTCGCAAGTTGATTGAATTTACAGGAATGGCTCCGGAAGCGCTTGAGCATGATGGCTGGCTGGTCGGCATTCACCCGCAAGACCGGCTTCGTTTTCAGACCGCATACGATCGAGCATTGCAAGATCGCGCCAGCTTTCACGTAGAGTACCGAATGCGCCGTCACGATCGGCGATATAGACGGCTTCTGGACTCAGGCACGCCGGTGATTGGCAGCGATGGTGCCTTCCTCGGTTTTATCGGAAGTTGCACGGATACTAGCGAATCGGGTATGACGCAAACGCGAATCGATGCATCGGCGGTGTCGAAACTAGCCGCTTCCGGAGCGCATCCTGTTTATAACGAAGTAGTGCACACCACGCCTACTTTCCCAAAAGAGTCAGGTGCTTATCCCACAGTAAGAGACGATCGAACTGTTGGTTTTCGCGTCAAGGACTCCGGTGGGTATCAAGCAGTTTCGCGCGACGGGAGCAAAACGGGATTTCGAGTTAAGGAGTCTGGGGCATTCCCCTCGATTTCGGGTGGACATGCGGCTTTTCGGGACGCTACGGCCCTCGAACAAAGTTCGACAATGGATAACGCGCCGATTGGTGTTTGGAAACTCGACCGTGATTTAGTCATCACTAAAGCTAGTAAGGCTGTGGCTGAACAGCTTGGGATGCAAGTCGATGATCTCATTGGTAAGCCGTTTCATGATATTGTTTCGACCTTGCCAAAAGAAATGTTGGCGAGCGTTCTTGAACTAAATGAAAATGTGCAGATCAGCGGTCAAAAAGTCCAGCTTGGTAAAGGCGCCGAACAACGTCAGTTGTATTGGGACATCGCGGCATGGCCTCTCAAAGATGCTAAGCAAAAAGTGATTGGTGTTTGCGTCAGTACAATTGAAGTCGAAGAATATAGTCTGGTCGACAAACAGCGCGAGGACTTCATCGCCACACTGGTGCACGACTTGAAGACGCCTTTGATTGGTGCTGATCGAACGCTGGAATTGATCATCAATGGAACGCTCGGTGAAGTTGATGAAAGCCAGTCCGAAGTATTGCAGATGGTGCAAAGAAGTAACCAAGGTCTTCTTCGCATGGTGCAAAACTTGATTGAAGTTTATCGCTACGATTTCAGCAATCCTGATTTGGCGTTTGAATATGTTTCGTTATTCGATCTTGGTTCAGATTGTGCTAAGGAATTGATGGCTGTCGCTGACCAACGTAACATCAAACTCGAGATCAACCTCGCACCTGGTCAGGGCGGAGTGCAGGTAGATGCGCTTGCAATCCGGCGCGTTGTTCTCAACTTGCTCGATAATGCTTTGAAGTTTACCCCCAGTGGTGGTGGCGTAAGAGCGTGGGGCGAAGAGACGCCGAACCAAGTAATGCTACACATTAAAGATACCGGAATTGGTATCGATGAATCCGAAATCAATAAAGTGTTTGAACGATTCTGGCGCAGTGAACGAGGCAAAGGACAAGCGGTGGGAACCGGTCTTGGTTTGTATTTGTGCAAACAAATCGTTGACGCGCACCAGGGCGAAATTGTGGTGGAAAGTCGCGAAGGTGAAGGCACCACATTTACTGTGGTGATGCCGCGCCGTTAGAGATTTCTGCCATTACACTAATTTTGAATAGCGAATTTCGAAGTAGAAATTTTGAAGCAATGAATTTCGAATGGCGATCTTCGAACTACGAATTTCGGTTTATTACGCCGATGGCTGCGGAGATTTTCTGTCCAGGAACTTTTGCAGAATGATAGCGGCAGCTTGTCGGTCAACAATGTCTCGGTTTCGTCCGGTATTGACACCTTGAATAGTCAGTGTGCGGATCGCCGAGACTGTCGACAATCGTTCGTCTTCATAAACGATAGGCAAACCAGTGGCGCGCGCCAATTTACTGGCAAAGGAGCGCACTTTATCAGCTTGTTCGCCGGACGATCCGTCCATGTTCAGCGGCAGCCCGACAACTATCTGCGTGGCGCCATGCCTTTCGGCAATCTGTTTGACATGCTCAACATCGAGCTTGGCGTTTTTGCGCTCGATGGTTTCGAGCCCAGCGGCGGTTACGCCGAGTAAATCGGCGATTGCGACACCAATGCGTTTGTCGCCAATGTCAAGTCCAATAAGTCTAGGTTTGTCGCTCATTGATTTAATATTACCGCAGGTGGAACAATCCATACAGATCGATTTTGGCGTTTCGCCTGCGCCGTTAATATGAGGTTGGCATGAAAATCTATCTTGTCAGGCATGGCATCGCTGTCGAGGGGCTGGTTCGCGGTATAACGCGGGATTCCGAGCGTCCTTTGACCGACGAAGGCATTACTGAGATGAAAGTGGTGGCACGCGGGCTCAAGCTCATGGGCGTGTCTCCTGACCTGGTTGTGGCGAGCCCGCTGGTGCGCACAAAACAGACTGCAGACATTATTCAGACCGAACTGGGCGGCGAATTGACGACTTGCGATGCGCTGACGCCTGGTGTGACCTCGGGAAATGTTTTCAAATTCTTGAAAAAGTATCCGAACTCGCACGAAATTTTTCTGGTCGGACACGAACCTGACATGGGCGAGCTGGTCAAAGAAATGGTCGGCGCCGGATTTGAATTTACTTTGCCATTTCAAAAGGGCGGAGTTTGTTGTGTCGAGGTGGCTGATTTGCCACCAACAATGCCCGGCATTCTCAAATGGCTGATTACGCCTAGGATTTTTACATCGCTACTGAAAGCATAACGCTTTTGCAACTGAGGAACCCCGGTGGAATTGATCGAACGCTATCGAGGATCTTTGTTCGGACTGGCGATTGGCGATGCTCTGGGCGCACCCGTGGAATTTCAAGAAGTCGGATCGTTCGAGCCTGTTGTAGATATGCTCGGTGGCGGCGTGTTCCGGTTGCGACCTGGCGACTGGACTGATGACACATCTATGGCACTTTGTCTGGCTGAGAGTCTGATCGATTCGCGCGGATTCAATCCTGCCGATCAATTGGAGCGATACCTCCGGTGGTATCATCAGGGACATCTCAGCAGTCAGGGGTGGTGCTTCGATATCGGCACTGTTACGCGAAAAGCTTTGTTGAATTACGAGAGTACGAAACAACCTCTCGCCGGAATCGATGAAGAACGCGCTGCCGGCAACGGTTCGCTCATGCGCCTTGCGCCTGTGCCGTTAGCATTTGCGAATCAAGAAACGCAAGCGATGGATCTTGCTGGTGACAGTTCGCGTACCACGCATTCAAATAAACTTTGCATCGACGCGTGCAGATATTTTGCGTCATTGATTGTTGGTGCATTGCAAGAGGCAAGCAAAGAGCAGTTGCTGTCAGCGAAGTTTACACCGGTCAAAGAATATTGGCAGCACCGTCCGCTTGCTCCTGAAATTGAAGAGATTGCGCTCGGTTCGTTTAAAACAAAGGAGCCGCCCGACATTCAAGGCAGCGGCTATGTGGTGCAAAGCTTGGAAGCCGCTCTCTGGGCTTTTCACAAAACAGATAACTTTAGAGATGGTTGTTTGCTGGCAGTGAATTTGGGCGACGACGCTGATACCACGGGCGCCATCTATGGGCAACTCGCCGGAGCTTTCTATGGCGAGAAAGAACTGCCCGAAGAGTGGCGATCCAAACTAGCTATGCATGATGTAATCAAAAAATTTGCGGACAAACTTTTCGCGCTGGCACTGACGATGTGATCGAGTGCCTGGTTTTTCATTGCATTAGATAGTCAATGCACCACTTAATCAATCACGAGCAAATCAGTGCAACAGCTAATCGATGCACCATTTTATCGATGCATTTTATCGATACAGCTGTTTTATCAATGCGCCAGTTTCTCTATTGAACCGCGGTGTTGTCGCTCGGGCGAATCCAATGATATAGAACAAAAGATCCGGACTGCGTCACCTTCTTAAAGCCGGCGCGATTTTCGAAATCTGCTGCATCTGTTGCTTTTGTGATTACATAGGCTTTTGGTCGCAAGCTGATTTCGTGCTGCACTTCACCGCCAGTGATGTAGTCGTAGATTGGCTTACCGTTGGCGTCATGCGTTGGAGTCGGTGCAGTGGTTTCACTGACTGATGGTTTCGCGCCTTCCGTTCCAAACAACCCAAAGAAGTTGACTATCGGTGGTTGCGACTGTCCAGCAACTCCGGTGTAGCGCTTAGTTCCTTTGATTGGTCGTTCTTGAGCGGGCGAGAGAACTGTATGTCTGTGAGTGTAAAACGGCAGAGAAGGCAGGCGAGCTTTGTACACAAAAATCGGTTCGTCGGAAGCAGCTGCAAAGCGGGCAATGTCGGGAAGACCTTGTTCCTTCTGTGCGGAGTAAGCCGCACCGCCTTGGAGTCCGTAAAAGCCTGCCACGCCAATGGTGGCAACTGCCAAAACAGCGACACCCCAGACGCGTCGTCCCATCGCAATCAGCGCAGTGGCAGCGGCGAACGCGAAGAACTGAGCGACAATATAACCGCCTACAATTCCTGAGATGTTTTCCGGGGCCCGGCGAATCATTTTTACGATCATCGGTTCGACAAATGTGGCGATACCGTAGGCGGCGGCGAGCACCGCGATCGGAATCAATAGTCTTCTCAATTTAGAAGCGTTGAGGGCGCGATCGATTTCTATACCGAGCAAGATTGCCAGTGCGGGAAACGCTGGAACTGTATACGCAAGCAGCTTCGAAACACTGGCGCTGTAGAAGACAACCGTGATGATCGCGAAGCAAGCAGCGAAGAGTGCCAGGTCTTGTTTGGCGTCCAAATTGCGGTAGATGTTGAGAATGCTCCAGCGTGATTTAGCTGGAGCAATTGATGCGCCGCTGGCAGCCGATAGAGACGCTGTCGATGGCACCGCATCAGGTGCACCAGGTTTGAATGTGTTGTAGAGCGCTTGAGGCAAGAAGGCGGTCCAGGGAAACAATCCGCCGCCGACGGCAGCCAGGTGATACCACCACGCGCCTTTGTGACCACTGACGATATTCGTGAATCGTTGGAAGTTCTCCATGACGATGAAGCACGTGAAGTATTCGCCTTTGGTGACCATGGTTTCAATTACGTACCACGGCAATGTGATTGCGGCAGCAAGCAGAGCTCCCCAATGCGGTTTGTAGAATTTGAATGCTTCGATCAAATTGCGGCGAATCAAGTGATACGCCGCAAGGATGATGACGGGCAATACGATGCCGACCGGACCTTTGGTCATCGCAGCACAGGCAAGCAATACGTATCCTATATAAGCGAATGAAACCCGTTTCTCACGGAAGCCGGTAAAGAAGCAGAACAGTGCACCCGCGATGCAGGCTGACAGTGTCATGTCACCCAGACCAAGGCGACCGGTCACCGTATATAGTGGTGCAGTGACGAGAACAGCGGCACCGATTAAACCGGCGCGCATGCTTACGAATTTATTGAGCATGCAGTAAGTTGCGGCGACGAGAACTGAACCGCATGTGGCTGAGAAAAAGCGAGCAGCAAATTCGGTGGTGCCGAATAAGTAATAGCAAATCGCTGTCGCCCAGTAGTGCAGCGGCGGCTTGGTGTAGCGAATATCGTAGTTGAGAGTTGTGGTGATCCAGTCACCGGTTTCAAGCATCTCTCTGGCTGGTTCGGCGTAGAAGCATTCGTCCGGGTTGAACAGCGGGAAATCGCCGAGTCCAACGAAGAAACAAGCAGCCGCGACTCCAAAAACGAGTGATACCACCAGCAGTTCTTTACCGATTTTAGTTTCAGGCGGCGCAACTTGATGCTGCCTGTTCTGACGATCGGTTTTCAGGGTTCCTGATGACATTGTTTGCTCCTTGAACTTGCAGCCGACTCTCGTCAGTCTGTGTTAACCGGCATGAGTGCCGGAATCCGTGAGATTCAACGACCTGGCGGATGAGCCGCGGATGGCGCGGTGAGAACCAAATTGTTTTCGGCGGCACAGCCCACATGTGAGCTGGCCGAGCCAAAGAATTTATGCCACCATCTCTGGAACATGATGAGCGTCCACAATTCCTTGCGGCGGTCAGCGCGTCCTTCGTAGTGATCTGTGAGCAATCTATTTAGATAAGTCCATTCGAAAATGCCCTGGCGTTTGATGTAGCCTTCTTCCAAAAATTCATCGACGAGAACTTTGAAATCGCCTTTAAGCCACTTCGCCACAGGAATGCCGAAGCCTTTCTTTTGTCGGTTGATGATGTTATCTGGAAGGAACGGTGAGAGCGTTTTCTTGAGCAAATATTTCGTCGTGAGGTTATTCACTTTCATCGAAGTTGGAAGTGAGAGGGCAAACTCGGCGACCGGATGAGCGAGAAACGGCATGCGCGCTTCCAGCGAAGTAGCCATTGACGCCCGGTCCGCTTTGACCAATAGTTGATCGGCAAGGAAGCAGCTGGTATCTAGGCGCATGGCTGCATCAATTACGTTGGTATCGCCCTTGATGGTTTGCATCAACCATCTGGTTTCAGCCAGCTTATTGACCAGATCGTCATGCGTCTGGTATGCCGCACTGCCGGCGGTGCCGAACGCGGATGACTTAATCAAGCCACTTTGCATAGCAATTGGAATCGAACCCATCCACTTAAAGTGGCGGACCATTGTTTCTTCTTCTGCAGACGAGATGAACCGTTTCAGTTTGTAGTCGAAGCTCAAATTGTTCAACGACACGGGCAACGAGTTAATCAGCGGCGCGAAAACGCCCTGCCTGAGCGCTGTCGGCATTGCTCTCCAGATTGCTGCCAATCGATGAGCGAAGTAAGTCGGATAACCGCCGAACAATTCATCGCCACCTTCACCGGATAGTGCGACCGTGACATTTTGTCTGGTCATCTTCGAGAGGAAGTAGGTCGGCAGAATCGATGCGTCTGCAATCGGCTCATCAAGCACGGTCCAGAGTTCTTCCATCATGGACAAAGCTAATTCCGGAGTGAATGTTGCCTTGTGATGTTCCGTGCCGACGTGTTTTGAAACTTGTTCTGCGTAATCTGATTCATCAAACGATTGATCCGGAAAACCGATTGAGAAAGTTTTCAACGGCTGCGAACTGTGGCGTGCAGCCAATGCTGTCACACCGGATGAATCGATACCGCCGGAAAGAAAAATACCGAGCGGCACGTCGGAGATCATTCTGAGTTTGACGGAACGATCGAGAAGTTCGAGCAAACGTTCGCTCGCTTCTTGTTCCGAAATCTTTATTTGTTTGACTTCGGGCGACCAGTATCGTTCAATTTTGACCTGCCCACCTTCGATCAACATATAGGAAGCGGGTGGGAGTTTATGAATACCTTCGAACATGGTGCTCGGAGACGGCACATATTCGAGCGACAAATATTCTTGCATCGCTACAGGATTGAGCTGCCGTTTTGCGCTTGGGTGAGACAGAATCGTTTTGATCTCAGAACCATAAAAGAATTTGTTGTCGAAGATCGCCCAGTGCAGCGGCTTTTCGCCCATGCGATCGCGGGCGACGAATAGTCGTTGTTTGGTTTCATCCCAGATTGCAAATGCAAACATGCCGTCGAGATATTGCACGCAATCGACACCGTACTCTTCATAGAGATGAACGATTACTTCAGTGTCGGATTTGGTGCGGAACGTGTGACCGAGTGACAGGCAGCGTTCGCGAAGTTCCTGAAAGTTATAAATCTCACCGTTGAATACGATCCAGACATTGTTTTCTTCGTTTGCAATGGGCTGTTGACCGGAAGAAAGGTCGATTATCGAGAGTCGAGTCATGCCCAGTGCGGCTGGACCGATGTATTTCATGCCTCGTTCGTCAGGTCCACGATGATGGATGCTGCGGCACATCTCGGCGAGATGCGGCTCACGAGGGTCTAGTTCTGCTCCGCTAAGATTGAGGTAACCGGCGATTCCACACACTGATCAGTGTCTCCAGACGTATATACCGATGATTTCGATGAATCCAAGTATCTGCTTCCTTCATAGGTAGGTTCATTAGTGGTACCTCATGTGACGCTTCTGTGATACCTCCAAACGACCGCCTGGCGCACTATTTGAGCGCGATTAGAAGTTTTCAAGGTAACAGTGTTGCAAGCCATGGTTAAATGACCGACATGCATAGCCTACAAACTACACCAACAATCGCATACCGCTCCGGTCAGACCGTTGTCCCTCAAGGGGTCCCGGGTTTCCTCAACGCGCCTGATACCAAATCAGTCGACGTCTCGCTCATCATTCCGGTGTGCAACGAAGAAGACACACTTCAAGCGTTGTATGACCAAACGATTGATGCACTCACGAAGATCGGCTGTACATGGGAATTGATCTTCATCGATGATGGTTCGACGGATAACTCGTATGAGATCATCAAACAATTATGGATGAAAGACTCCACAGTTCGAGTGATCAAATTTGCTCGCAACTATGGGAAAACGCCTGCTCTTTCAGCAGGTCACGACTATGCACGCGGCAAAATTCTGATTCACATCGACGCTGATTTGCAGAATGACCCTAAAGACATATGCCGACTACTGGACAAGCTTAATGAGGGCTACGACGTCGTTAGCGGATGGCGGAAAAAACGTCACGACGAACTTTTCCTGCGCTTGATTCCATCGTGGATCGCTAATCGATTGATTTCAAAAATGACCGGCGTCAAGCTCAGCGACTATGGCTGCTGCTTGAAGGCTTATCGCCGTGAAGTAATTCAAGATGTTCGCCTGTATGGTGAAATGCACCGCTTTGTTCCAATCTATGCAAGCTGGCTTGGTGCCAAGGTTGTAGAGATTCCCGTTATCCACCACCCACGTCGTTTCGGCAAATCGAAATACGGCATCTCGCGAACATTCAAAGTTGTTCTCGATTTGATTACCGTTACCTTTATGTCGAACTATTTGACGAAACCGATTTATGTTTTCGGTTCCGCCGGACTTGTGTCCCTACTCGCATCCCTCGCTGCTTTTACGTGGATGGTGGTACTTCGGCTTTATTACAACACCCACTTTATCGATACACCACTGCCGGTGCTAACAACCATGTTGTTCGCTGTCGGCGTGCAATTGATCTTGATGGGATTGATGGCAGAACTGTTGATTCGTACTTATCACGAGTCGCAGGACAAGCGCACATACAACATCAACACTGTGCTTGAATCTGAATCTTTTGCGCCGAACGAAAACGCTACGGACTCAAAGTAATTCGCGATTCAAGTTCAAACTAATTCGCGATCCAAGTTCGAAGTTATTCGCGATTCAGTTTGTGTTGGCTTAGCTTTGATGGTCAATTAATTTCAACTGCAGCATCGATAATTCGTCTGCTTCAGTTCTGAGCTTTCGTCTCATCAATTCATCAATGAGAATCGAAGTGCAATCCGAAGACCCGGTCGCAGCGGGCTTGATCATCGACAAACATTGTTTCGACATTTGCTCTAAATGCTCGATGCTTTCTGCTGTTTTCAAATCGTACAATTGATTTTGAAATTCGGAAGACTTTGCTGCCGATTCGATTTTCACCGTCGTTGTATGGTGGTGAGGCAGCCCGCGTCGCAGCGCCACCATGGTTTGGCGTTGCCCGGCAAGGTTGAGCAAGAAACCTGTAGAGATTAGTAAACTGGCGAAATCGAATCTGAACGCCAATATGAAAAATGCTAATCCTCCCCAGATTACAATCGACGGCAAGAACAATGGCGTTAGGACTTCCTTGCGATTGGCAAAACCCAGCCGACTGACCATGTTCATGTACAATTTGCCCGCATAAAATTGTGCCGACCAAATCACAAGTGCAGAAACACATGCAGTGACAAAAGTTACCGCTCCTCCGGTAGGATAAGATAGCAGGAAAAATTGCACAGGAGCCGCGATGCAGACTGCTCCTAAAACTGTCATCACTATAAAAAACATAGTCGAAGTGGCTGTTCCAATCGCGAGGTAATTAGCAAAACGAATTCGTTTGGCTATCACTGGAGTTTTTGCGTCAGTCAGGAGTTTCATTTTCGATCTGTCCTTACTGATCTATCAGTTTCAACTGCAAGGCTGACAGATCATCGGCTTCCTTGTTCAGTTTGCGTTTCATCAATTCATCGACGAGCTTCGAAGTGCAATCCACTGTCGGTGTGTTGACAGGCTTGAGCACGGCCAGACAATCTCTCGAGAGCTGCTCGAGATGATCGAAGTTCTCCGCTGTTTGCAGCGCTAGAAGCCGATCGACAAGTTCTCCGGATGTCTTCTCTGGTGATTTCTTCTTCGTCGTTTCGATTTTGACCGTTTCTGCCTCGGGATTGTTTCTGAGTTTCTTCATCCGATGCTGTTGTCCAAGAATGAACGATGAGACTCCTCCAATAACGAATATGTTGCTGATTACGCTCCCCATCCACGTCCAGCCGAATGCGTATGTGAACTGCCAGGTCGCCCAGGCAAGTAGCATAGTTGTGCCGAGGAAGATTGGCGTCAACGCTTCTTTCTGCGTACTGATGCCGCACTTGGCGGCAAATCGGGTTAGTAGCGAAATAGAAGTGCGACCGAGCAAATAGTGACCGGACCAGATAAAGACCATTGCTGCGAAAACTGCGGACAGCGACAATACCGGCGCTGAGCGACCGCTGTAAGTCCAGATGATGTAGCCCACTTGAAACGCTGAGGCCGGCACCGTGAAAAAGAATGACGCCGGATAACAGGCGAGCATGCCGAGCGCAAAATTCCCAGCGAACTTCGCGGCAAGATGGTTGCGCGGCGAGGCGATCAGCTGTTGCCCATTGGAAATTAATCGCATCGCGACGAGTTCAATGACCTATTTATCGAGTTGTTCGTTATCGACCTGCCAACGCTGCTGCCAGTGGTGCTGGCGGCGCAATCTCGGCTCGCAGTGCCTCTTCGACTTCTTCTGCGGTTATTGCCCAGACATACAAGCAAGTGTAGAACGCCGAACGTATATAAATGGACAGAGCTGTGATGACCAGCACCAGAGCTGCCCAAATAACGCCTGTAATCATCATAGCAGGCGAGGTCAGGCTCATTTGCGCGTAGTACGCCAGACCGAAGCCACCGACGCCGACTGCGTAGACAACGGCGCTTGTAATTTTGCAAATCACGTCAACGCCGACTTCACCGACACCGATCGTCAACAAATTGCCCTGGGCGATGCGGTCGGCGCGTTTCATCGCACCCCAGAATGAAGTGCCTTCAATAACGATGGCTGGAAGAATCATGTGTCCGGCGAGGGTCCAGAATACCTCTATAATGCCGGCGAGAAAGCTGAAGCCAAAACCAAACATGCCGCCGGCGCCTTGTTTTCCGCGCAACCAGCCAGCAATTCGTTTTGCAATTAAGGTAACCAGTCCAAGCATGATGATCGCTGGCAGGCTGGTGAACACTGCACTGGCTGCCGCTCCGAATCTGCCGGAACCTTTGCCTTCGGTCAAATGACTGTAGACCAGAGCCGTCGTGACTCCCTCGAGGAATCTGTTAGTGAGCCACCAAACGCAAAGAATGCCAGTGACTGCCATGGCGTTATCCTGACTCATCATGCTGCCCATGCCGGTTGGGTCCATGGCTCCGTTGAGTCCAGCCATTCCCGGCATCCCCGTCAGTCCGTGCGCTCCGTTGGCGCCCTGTTGGAAGAGGCTCTGACCCTGGTGCATCATTTTTGTAGCCACTTCGGACTTCCCGCCAAACTGGGTCTTGGCCTGGAGGAAGAGCAATATGGCAAAAAAGATGTTAGCCATTACCGTGATAATCGACGGTACCATCAGGCGTTTGTCGTGCCAGCCCATTTTGATGCTGGCCCAAATTAGCCGAAATCCTCGTCCAATCGAATCGAACATTGCTAAACCCTCGTGGCTGAAAGCCAATAACTGAAAACGGGCGGTACACTGCTTAGTAAGGTTGACGCTCCACGCGTCCGGTCAAAGCGGCAAGTATAAGGCTGCCGGACAATATTGTATTTAGTTGCCAAGGGAATGTAAAGCCTTTTTTAATCTAGTTCTTTTGATATAGGCGAAAATAGGCGAAAATTCCGAGAATTAATGAGAAAAATCAGGCTTCGGCTTCAGCTTCGGAAGTTTGAGCCTCGAGATCTTCCGATTCATACATCTCGTCCAGTAGCTTCTGATACTTCTCGGTGACGACTTTTCGTTTAACTTTGAGGGTCGGGGTGAGCTCGTTGCTTTCAATCGAGAATTCCGTGTCCAGAATCACGAATTTCTTGATGCGCTGGAAACGAGCCAGATTTTGATTCTTTTCGTGGACCAGGCGATCGATTTCTTTGCGAACGGTCGGATCCTGGGTCAGTGCGACCCCGTCCTTTGTTTTGATTGATTTTTCTTTGGCAAAACTTTCGAGTGCTTCGGGGTTCAGAGTAATCAAAGCGGTAATGTATTTACGACGATCTCCGTACGCCAAAACGTGCGTAATCAGCGTCTCATCCTTGAACAAGTTTTCAATGAATTGTGGTGCGACGTGTTTGCCACCAGCGGTGATGATGATGTCTTTCTTGCGATCGGTGATGTAGATGTAGCCGTCATCATCGATCTTGGCGATGTCGCCGGTTTTAAACCAGCCATCTTCGAAAGCTTGTTTGGTCGCTTCTTCGTTTTTGTAATAACCGGCGAAAACATTTGAACCGCGGACAAGCAGCTCGCCATCAGGAGCAAGCTTGACCTCGACACCCGGCAGAGGTTTGCCGACTGTTTTAAACTTGTTGTCTTTCGGCGTATTGCAAGACAGTGGTGCTGATGTTTCGGTCAACCCATAACCTTCCACAATCGGCATTCCAAGCGCTTCGAAGAATAGATGCACGTCATTTGCAAGTGGTGCCGCGCCCGAGGTCATCATGCGAAGTCGACCACCAAAACGTTCTCTGATCTTTCGGAAAACTAGACGGTCTGCGATTCTCAGTTCTGCTCTGTAAAGTTGGTCGAGCAAACTGGTATCACCACCTGGCGCTGCCATTTTTTGTTTGCACGCGCGTTTGCCCAGTGAAATCGCCCAGCGCACAAAGCCTTGCTGCGCTGGTGGCATTTGTCTGATCTGTCCCCAGACGCGCGCATAAACTTTCTCGTAAAAACGTGGCACCGCATTTAGAACCGTTGGCTTAACCTCTTGAAGGTTGTTCGCCACTTGTTCCATCGACTCGGCGTAAGCAAAAGGTATGCCCAAAAAGATAGTTAGAAACTGCCCGCCCACTCTTTCGTAAACGTGCGCGAGTGGCAAGAATGACAGCGCTATATCGTTTTCATTGAAGTCAGTCAAAGTGCTCAACGAATCGAGGACCGAGAAAAGATTGCGATGCAGAAGCATCACACCTTTAGGAAGTCCGGTTGTGCCTGATGTGTAAACAATGGTGGCAAGACTTTCCGGATCCATTTTTCGACGATTAGAAACTTCGTCGCCATTTTGGGCGAGATATTCTTCGCCTTCTTTGAGGAATTGATCCCAGGTTTTTACTTCCAATAATGGCTCTGCCGCGCCCGGGGTGCCGTCCATCACCACTGCCATTCGGACTTTCTCCGGCAACGGAGAATCAGGACTGCTGAGTTTTTCTAATTGTCGTGAATTCTCAACGAAAATTAAAACCACATCGGCGTTGTCGATCACGTAAGTGACTTCAGAACTTCCCAGAGTCGGATAGATAGGAACCGTGACGCCTTGCGTGGAGATAATCGCCACATCAGCCCATGTCCAGTGTGGTCGGTTTTGACTTAAGATACCGACCTTGTCACCAGCGGTAATACCATGCTTAATTAATGCCGCCGAAAGATTGGCAACAATTTTTCCATGTTCCGACCACGGAGTCGATTTATATTTCCCGTCGACCTTATGCATGATAGCCGTTCTGTCCGGCGTTTCAACCACCCTGCGCCAGAAAATATCAACAAGAGTCGCATCGCCTTCAGCCAAGATAATCTCCTTTCCTAGCCAATAGAACTGTTTAACCAGTCTAAATATGCTGGGCTTCCAACTTCGATCGGCAGACAAATTATTTCAGGTACGTCGTACGGATGCAGCTCCTTGACTTTCTTTTCGAAGGCATCATATACCTTGCGATTGGTTTTGATTATCAGGAGTGATTCCGAATCTTTATTGAGCTTTCCTTCCCATGTATAAACCGAAGTCACTTTCGCAACGATGGTAACGCAGGCGGCGAGCCGACTCTCGACTATCGATGAGGCGAGACTTTCTGCTTTGTCACAAGGACAAGTGACGAACGCCACCACTTCTCCGGGCATCTATGCTTGACTCCTGGCCAGTTCTACGCCAATTTCAGACACAAACTCAGCGAGCAACGTCGACACTTTCGAGAACGGTTGCGGCTGTAGCCTTGGCATTCTGTAGCGCTTGTGGAGCCGAACGATGATAACCGGCACTGCCAGAACTTCTGCGATGAACAAAGCCAAAGGTCGAACGGAGTGGTCGAAGCTGCCCGGGACAACCGGTTCAATCGTCGACAATTTTTCTGTAATTCGATTGATAAACGGAAGACAGGCTTCCTCGGTGGGACCGTAGCTGGAAACCTGCAGTCCGGGCGCTTCTTCCCAACTGCTTCCTAAAACCATCACCACGCATCCGATCTTGCCTGCTTTGACTACATCGGTAAGAGCCCGACGGAAGGGGGTTTCCAGATACCAGGATGGGTCGGCTGCGCAGCAATAGTTGGTCAACAACGAATGGCATTGGGCGACGCGATTGCAGATTGACGCAATCGAGCCGGTAAACGAGTCCTGGCTTTTGAATTCGCCTTCTTTCCAGTAAGCGGTTGCGTGCGGAGCGACGACGAGAACCGGCAGACTGCCGCCGAGAAACTTGAAATCGGGCTCTCCAGGAGGAGGCATTTGTTCGTAGCGCTCGGCTAGTAAAGCTTCGTATTGCAATGCCCAGTTCAGTGGAGCGACACTGGGATGTTTGTCGATCAGATAATTGACCGCCCGGTCGAGGTCGTTAAAGCGCGCTTGTGAGTGACTGACGATCCACGGGCTGTAAGGCGCCGGACCAATCACCGTGACCATCTTGCCGCGACGATGAGCGTAAAACATTTCCATCGCGGTGCTGTAAGTCGCCCGTTCAATATTGGCAAGAAGCGCGTCGCACTCATCGATCAGGTCGAGCGCGCGGCGCACTTTCTTATCGGCTGAGTCGGTAATATCTATAGCTTCACGCGTCTCCTGGACATTCCAAGCCAGTTCTAGCGGGTTGACGACGCGAAGACCGTATGTTTCCAAACGCTGAACCGTGGACGCGCGCCAATCCGGCGTGGCCAAGTCACCCATCAAATCGTGGGCGTTGACTGATTCTCCAGTTATATAGACGTTCGCAAGCATTTGGGCGATTTTTGTTCCTAATAAATAAGACTAAGACCAGTTTAACGCTTTATGCACTCACTATATACCACGCTGCAAGTCGCTCGATGCGGCGATCTCGGTCGCTAACCCCATTACTAGCTCATCTCGTGGCCACAAATCAGCATAACGAAAATGTCTATCATAAGCTAGGATACCGTTATGCGTCCTCCGTATATATTCGTCGCCATGCTGATTTTCGCCACCGCTCTGGGAGCCAGTGGCTGTTCTGTATTGGACCAGTTCAAGCAGCCAAACAGCCTTGCCAGTAGAGTAGGAAATTTTTCGCCGGTCAGACTCGATTCAGATAAGGCTGAAATACGGGCTGCCAAGCGTGTGACACCACTGATCAAGGGCAGTCGCGATCTGGATGGACGGCAAGAACAATTCGATCCAGCCTTTGGTGCACCCGAAACACAAGCGCAGTCAAACACCGAGCGCGCCGAAATGAACGCTGCGCGCAATGCCGGATCGCAATTCGAATCCCTCGGCGGACGGCAGACCGGAAGTGCAGGTATTGGAACGGTTGGCGGCGGACCACAATTCGGAAGTGCAGGTATTGGAACGGTTGGTGGCGGAGCGCAATTCGGAACTGCAGATGTCGGAACGGTTGGTGGCAGGCAAGAAATTTCCGGAGAGAGTCATTCGAAGTCTCGCAGTAAGCAAACCGTAATTGGAAATATGCCTGGCACCACAGTTGTGCAATCTCCCGACTCAAGCCGCTTTGGCACTGCTCACGGAAGCGCGAAACCGACAAATTTTGCACCCACTCGTTCGGCAACACCTATCACTGATATGCCAACGTCGGTAGCACACGGCACCCAACAAGGCTTCGGCTGTCCTCCTGCTGGAACTGCGTCGCTTGGTGGTGGCACAAATTCCTTTGGCTCTGCACGAAATGTCTACGGCACCAACTCTTCTTCTTCTTCTTCTTCTTCTCGGCCTCAAACAAATTCTTATACGGGCCAATCAGCGCAGACATCGCCGTCGTATCCTTCGACTACTGCGTCTCCGCCTTCGTTTTCGACGGCTCCTAATTCCAGGACATCACCGCGGTTCAATACCTCCTCTGATTCACCACCGGTAATAGCAGGGTCAAATTCGAATTCGAACTATAATTCCAATTCGAATTCGAATTCGAATTCCAACTTCAACAACCCCAGCCCTTTTAATTCGAACCCAGGCTCTGCAGATAACGGTCAGTTTGATAACAGCCTGCCATCAATTGCCGCCGGTGTTTCTTCGCCTGAAGTGATTGCAAAACCTGCCAAGTCGAGTCCATGGGATTTTAAGTCGTTTCGGTTCCCTTCATTCAAATTTCCCTTCCAGTCTCCGTCTGCGCCTCCCTCTTCGTCGGTGCCATCAGGTGGAAGTGGCAATGACGCCGCGATTGTAGACGCCCAAAACAATCGCCAGAGAAACGTGGTGGTGACAATCACTGCTCGAGTTAAACGCTTGTTACCCGATGATACTCAAGGCAGTCCTCATCAACGTTTCTTGTTGCAGCTATCCAACGGTTCGACAGTTCTGGTGGCACACAATACCAGTCTGGCACCACATGTTCCATTGCGAGAGGGTGATATGGTCACCATATGTGGTGAATACATTTGGAACGAAAAAGGTGGAGTGCTGCACTACACGCACCACACTACCAACAACAAGCATCGTGGCGGCTACATCGAATATAATCGCCAAACTTACCAGTAGCTGGTGGCATCCTTGGAATCTACAACTGACGAGCGCGTTTTCATTCGCGATAAAGCGACCTGGATCGGCTATCTGTTGATTGGACTGTATTGCTACATTTACTCCGGACTTGGTCCGTTGATGCCTTATTTGAGAGAAGAACAGGGACTGAACTACACGATGGGTTCCCTGCATTTTAGTGCATGGTCTGTCGGTATTATCTCGGCGGGCTCGTTTGGAAACATTGTCATACGAAAACTTGGAGCCTCGCGTGCTATCTGGATCTTCGGAGCCGGCCTTTGCTTAGCTTTGCTTTCGTTGCTACTTGCAAAAGTGACTGCTATCACCATCCTCAGTGTCATGATCGGAGGATTTTGTGGAAGCACCATGGGTCAGGCAATTACAACAATCAATGCCGAACGCTTTGGAATTGAACGAACAATCGCATTGACTGAGGTCACGATCACCGGCAGCTTGTTTGCGATGGTGGCACCACTGGTGGTGGGACAGTTTATCAAAATGGGATTCAATTGGCGCGTCGCTATGATTTTTCCCTTTATTTTTTTCGTTCTTTTGTTGATTCCCGGCAAAGCTGTCTTTACTGAATTCGGTTACGTCACTCGCGGCTTTATTCCGGGCAAATTGCCGCTCAAGTACTGGTTCTTCTGGGTCGTGATCTGGCTCAGTGTAGCCAGTGAATGGTCGATTATTTTCTGGACTCCCGACTTTTTGCAAACTGGAAAAGGTCTGTTGAAAGAAGATGCAGTGCAAGCGGTTAGCATCTTTTTATTGGCAATGCTTCTAGGGCGAGTGGTCGGAGTTAATCTCGCTCGGCGTTATAGAGCACAAATGTTGTTATCGGTTGCGTCCGCCATTGCCCTGTGCGGATTTCTTCTCTATTGGCTCGGCACCACAACGCCAGTGACGCTGCTCGGCCTCGGCATCGCCGGACTCGGTAATGCAAATGTTTATCCATTGAGTTTCGCTCAAGCTATCGGATCTGCAGGTGATAGAACCGGTCTTGCTGCTGCCAGAATGTCGATCAGTACGGGTAGCGCTGTGTTGATCACACCGCTGGTCCTTGCCGCTATCGGCGATCAAGTCGGCATTCACAAAGCTCACGCGGTGGTGGCAGTTCTATTAACTGCCGTTTCTATAATGCTGGCAATTGCGGCATTTAAAAATCGCGAATGACGAATCCTTCATGACAAAATCGCGAATCACTTCAGAGCAAAGTTCGATGAGAATCTCTATCGATTAGAAGCCGTAAGTTTCTTTCAACTCTTTTAAGCGTTCAGCGATGGAGCCGCTTTTCTTTTTGCCCATCGTCTCAACTTCTAGGCGTTCGATTCGTTTGAGAATCGGCATGTTCTTCGTCACTTTACCGTACACTTTGTTCTCAATCTTGGCGAGAACATCGTCGACAGTTGAATTGCTGTTGCTGTCCTCATTGCCTTCTTGATCTCCTGAAGGCTGATTGTCTTCCGGCTTTGCCAGGAAACTCGGTGCTGCTTTCGAAGATTGATTGCCCGCGCGATTCGAGCGACCAGACGGGCTTTGCGGGGCAGATTCTCCGCCTCCGGGCCAGGACATTGGAACAGTTCCGCCGGCGGCTCTCGGAGAGAAACGAATTGGAGCGCTGCCACCAGGAACGGTATTGACTGGAGTTCGTGGTGCACCCGGCGAAGGAAAGACATTGGCTGTTCCGCTGCCACTAGATATGGTGCTGCCGTAACTGGAAGCTGCTGGAGGTGATGAAGCGCCACCAATTATGATGCTGGCGGAATCACTCGAGCCACCAATTATCCTTACTGAATTTGAAGTGTCAGGAGTTGCGACATCCGGCGCGCCAAGACCTCCGCCTCCAGAATTCCCTGTGACCGGTGGGGCACTCGATGAATCGAACGGAGATTCTGAATCGCTCGTCAGCTTGGCGCTGCCCGCGGTGCCAGGCTGGATGGTTATGCCGCTGCCACCAATGATGGTGGCACCACTAGTAATACCACCAACCTGAGTAGTGGAAGTGGACGGTAATCCGGATGGAGACGACGCAGAGCTGGAGCCTGTTTCAGAATTCGCGGAATTGGAACGCGTGGCGCCGGTTGCCGATATAGCTGCGCCTGAGACAACAGTCGCATTCGGTGCTGAAGTCGTTGCGGCGTTTGAAGTGGAATTCGATGCGGTACTAGTAAAAGGTTTCTTCACCTGCGGCTTGCTCAGGTCTTCGTCATACGGGTTCCAGTCCTGCGGCCCGGTCGGCTTCGGATTGGCGGCTGCCGTCGGCGGCGGTGGCGTGTTCAGGTTTGGCAGCGTCAGATTTCGTTTTACGTTTGCGTCATTCGGATTGATTTTGATTGCGATTTCCCATTGCTCTTTGGCTTCCTTGTACTTCTTGTACCGGTAGAACCAAATTCCCCATTCGTTATGAGCCAGCGCCAAATTGCCCTTGGCGACGGCGTGGGACGGGTCGATCTGCAACACAGTTTCGTACTCGCTAATGGCATCCTGGAACAGTCGCCGCCCAAGCAACATGTTGCCTCTATTATTGTGATCTCGAATCTCGGTGGCATTGTCCGCGAATGCCGGCTGCATCATATTATAGGTGGATGTCAGTAGAATCGAGAATGCGATCCTCTGAAACGAGGACAGGCGGCTTGTCATGAGGCTTGTAGTTAAATTGTGCTTCATCTTAAACGTCTTTCTGGAGCCTGTCTTGATTGTAGAACTAATACAAATATTAAACCAATCGGACCAGAGTTTCATCGATATTTATAACGGCGCTATACTGCTCTAGGTCACGGCAGGAAGAAGTTATGTCCAACCTAGCAGTTCTAGCATCAGTAATTATTTTGTCGAGCGGCAGCGTCGGTAACGTTCCAGAAATGGGATTGTCGAACGGCGAATCCGTCAAACCAGTCGTAGCGGTCAATACATTCGGTTCAGCCAAAGTTGGCGACAGCACGATTCAATCAGCAGTCGACGTTATCATCGAAGCCCGCAAAGCGGTCAAAGTCAACGAACGACGCAATCGCATGAAGCCTGGCATCCAGGATCGTGTCGTCGAGAGAGAAAAAACAAAATCTGACAGAGTCATGATTATGGGCGGAAAAGAAGCCTTCCCGATGTGAACACGCCAGCGCTTTTAGAAACAGAAAATAAATCCATGAATAGCTCGGATGCAACCGGAAACCAGGTACCGAGCTATTATCACGGCATAACGACCGAGCCGTTAATCGGGCGCACAATTTTTCAGCATATCGAAGATGTCTCCAGCGAATTGCGTAGCAATGACGCTGTAGTCAGTCCCTGTGAAGGCAAACGATTCACATATCAGCAACTGCTGGACCAATCGGATGTGCTGGCGCTGGCGCTGCTCAAACAAGGCATCAACCGCGGTGACCGCATCGGCATCTGGTCTACCAATAACTGCGAGTGGTTCATTATCTTCCTCGCCGCAGCCAAAATTGGTGCGATTCTCGTCAACATCAATCCCGGCTATCGCACGTCAGAGCTGGAATACGTGCTGAATCAATCCAGACTTAAGTTTTTGTTTTCCATTCCAAGGAATAGAACGAGCGATTATTTGGAGATGGTCGTTGAGTTGGCGCCTCACATCGTCGACAGTGCGAAGAGCCGCAATGCATCACGAGTGCAATCTCTGGAACAGGTGATCGTGATCGGCGATTTAAGTGAATCAGAACATTCACTGGTATTGCAAAAGTCGGTCAGCGACTGCAATTCTGCATATCATAGTTTTGAACGTTTCATGGAATTGAGCACTTTGATCGAACCTGCCGTTTTGCAAGAACGCAGGCAGCGAGTGCAATTCGACGATGCTGTAAATATTCAGTACACCTCAGGGACCACAGGCTTTCCTAAAGGTGTGACGCTCAGTCACCACAATCTGATCAACAATGGATTCCTCGCAGCGCGAGCAATGGCGCTGGATTCCTCCAGTCGTTTTTGTATTCCAATGCCATTTTATCATTGTGGTGGCATGATCAGCAGTGCGCTGGCCGTGCTCTCTGTCGGCGGCGCAGTGATTATTCCAAGCCCTTATTTCCAAGAAATTCCGACAATGGAATGCGTGGAGAAAGAGCGCTGCACTCATATATCCGGTGTGCCGACGATGTTTATCGCGCAATTGGATTCGCCTGAATTTTCTAAATATGACTTGAGCAGTCTTAGAGGCGGCTTCATGGCAGGCGCTCCATGCCCTGTTCAGCTCATGCGGCGCGTTGCCAGCGAGATGCATATGGAGCAAGTGATCATTCTTTATGGATTGACCGAGAGTGCACCATTAATGACTGCCACTACCATTAGTGACACTCTGGAAGTTCGTGCCACCACTGTCGGCAAAATTATTCCAGGCATCGAATTGAAGATCATTGATCCGGAGTCGGGTGAGATTCTGCCGCGCGGTGCGCAAGGCGAAATTCTTTGCCGCGGTCATAACGTCATGATGGGCTACTGGGATAACCCTGAGTCTACCGAGCGCACTATAGATAAGACCGGTTGGCTGCACTCTGGTGACCTGGGCGTGATGAATGCGCAGGGATGCCTAAACATCACAGGTCGCAGCAAGGACATGATTTGCCGGGGCGGTGAAAACGTTTACCCGCGCGAAATCGAAGAGGTTTTGCACACTCACGAGAATATTTCCCAGGCACAGGTCTTCGGCGTGCCGGACGCGCGTCTGGGAGAGGAAGTGGCGATGTGGTTTATGTTGAAACCAGGTCGCACAGCAGAACTGGACGAGATTCGTAACTGGCTGAAGAGCAAAATCGCCCATTTTAAGGTTCCAAAATACATAAAGGTAGTGTCGGAATTTCCGATGACTGTGACCGGAAAGTGCCAAAAATTTGTGATGCGCGACCGAATGATCGATGAATTGGGACTGAAAAAGGCTGCCGAAATCCAAACTGCCTGATCGAGCCCTGAATTCCAGTGCGTTTTCACATTTAATCTCTTGTCACAAGTTTGTCACTACTTTTGACGACAATGTACTCACAAGCACACGAAACCAACTTTTGACCTGACCGATTCATTTACTACCCTGTGTGCCGCCCAAAGTGTACTTCCGGTACCACTAGTTAAACGCGCTCGCTGTGCGGTATGAGGTTGAAGCTAATGTCATCATTCCTAAATTCAGACAGTTTCGAGGCAGGCGTGGGCAACGCTCCTAACATCTTCGCCAGAGTCGACAACGCTGCCATGCTAGTCAGTGCCACCACCGGTTACGGTTTCTCCTTCCGCAAAGTGGAAGCACGTCAGCCTTCAGCCAACGTCACCTCATCACCAATCAGCTTCAGCAACACCTCAGTCGTCGCCGATAGCTCGAGTGCTTATGACAGATGGACCTTCCTCAAAAAAGGCGCTGACGGCAAAACCCTGCACGAAAAAATCTCCGACAAAATCAAAGAAGGCTTGGAACCACAAGCTTGCGCCTTGCTCGAACAACAAGAAGTAGCCTTCGAAAAGGCTTTCAGAAACTGGGTCGTCACCGCCGATTTCGGTATGAAAGAACCAGACATCAACGATTACCAACAGCTCAAAGCTCATCTTCGCAATGTTCAAACCACAGAAAGTGGTATCAGCAGAATGGTTATCGAAAGCCTGACCGCTGAAGAAAAGATCGCATTCAATCTCGAAGCCGAGCCGTTGAAGCCGGGACAAATGTCCCAACAAATGAGCGAACAAGTCGTCAAACGCATAACTGAAGCAACTCAGCGTTTCCTCGACAACAACCAATTTTCCCAACGCGAGCACAACCGGACTTAAGCTGTGGAGAGCGGAAAGGCAGTCTGCTCTTCACGGCATCGTCCAACTCTTGCGTTAGAAACAAGTTTCACCACCCACTCAAACTGCAACTCACCACGTATATGTCGATCGCACCGCCAAGCGATCGACATATCTTTTTGCGACGGCTGGTGCCATCGCCCGCGGTTCAAGTCAAAGTCGCCAGGTGCAGAAACCCGCTTCTCTTTGTGAGAATTAGACATCGCCGCATCACTGAGGGATAAACATGTTTTTTGCCGCCTCGACTGTCTTGCCGATTTGTTGATAGTTTCAATATTGGTTAAAAATCGCTTAAATCGCTGTCCTGCTCTGTGTTTCGGGATCCGTACTTGATTTCAGGATTTTGCCTGTATGTTGATTCAACCGAAGGGACGAAAAGATGATCGTGTCCGTCATTGCTTGCGGATAATAGGTTTTGGGGCTTTTTACGATTTTTGCAGTTTTTTACATCCGCGAACTACATCGACGAACTACATCGACGAACTACATCGACGAACTACATCCACGAACTACATCCGACGCTTACGTTTCAATCTCGATACCAGCGAACCGGTGGCGCGCCGCGTGGCTTTGACTGCGCGTTCTCGCATGGTGGCACAACGGTGCGCGGTTTGACTGACCACAGATCGATCTGATTCGTTATTCAATAAAGTATTGACGATTGTGTTGGCGGCATCAGCGTGTGAAAGTCGAAGCGCATTTTCTTTCATGCGCGCTAAGCGTTCACGGTCGCCCAGTAAATTATCTACTTTGTACGCTAACGTCGGAAGATTATTGCATCGAATTGCGGCGCCTTCTTCAAGCAGATGATCGCTGTTTCGCTCTTCCTGTCCGGGTATCGGATTGACGATTACAAATCCTAATCCTTTGCACAACGCTTCCGATGTTGTTAAACCACCTGGTTTTCCCAGCACCATATCTGATGCCGCCATGTATTCATCAACGTCATGTGTGTAACCAACCGGATGAATTTTCAGTCGCGAACGCCCTTCGAAACTTTGATTCAACTGATGCAGGCGCCCGATCAATTCCTCGTTTTTGCCGCACATGGCCAGCACTTGAGCGTCATGTCGAATCTGCGAAAGCGCAGTGACAATTTCTTCGGTCGGACCAACTCCATGTCCACCCATCGACATATAAATTGTAGGAACCGTTGGATCGAGACCATACTTCAATCGCATTTCAGTTTTGTCTTTAGCGATTTCAAAAACAGGATCGACCGGAATTCCTGAGACTACCACTCGATCCGGAGCAAAGCCGAGTTGGGTCATATGCACCCAGGTTTCATCGAGCGCGACAAAGTATCGATAATAGTGGTGGCACAACCACATTGAATGAACATCGAAATCGGTGACGACAACTACGTTTTTTGTCTCGACTCGCTTTCGACAAATCAGCCACGACATAATTTCAGAAGGCAGAAAGTGTGTGCTGATAACGAGATCGGGCTTGTGCCGATTCAGCATGTTGACCAGAGGAAGTGTGTTGAGCCGGTCGAAGGCCAGGCGTTGGCGTTCGTCCTTCCAGGGTTTGTCTGCCCAGTCGTAGAGCAAGCCGAGCACTTTCGGTGCGCGATTTACCATATTGATGTATGCGCGCGAGTACACTCGGCGAAACGCGGCGTTGGTGTAATGGAGCGCGTCTTCGTGGCGTACTTCGATTCCCTCGTGGCGGGAAAGCGCTTTCTCGATTGCTTCGGCAGCGCGGACGTGCCCGGCGCCGGCGGAAGCAGATAGAATCAGGACTCTTTTCATGACTGGTTTTGTATCCTCACCTACCGAAATTGTGCCACGACACAAATGACTGTGGCTGATCTGCAAACACAGTTAATAATCCGTTTGTTTCGAAATCAAACTGCTCAGGGCTTGCAGCAGCTGCTTCCGCCGGCTTCAGTTTTGCCTTGAGGTAATTTATCGTCTTCTTCGAGCACGTATAAATTCGGCGCTTTTTTAAAAACTTGAATCAGTTCGTCGATCACTCGTTCCGAATCCTGATTTTTGACGGCCTCGACCACGCAGGTTTCAAGGTGTTGTCGCAAAATCACCTCGGAAGTCTTGTCAAGGGCGGACTGGACTGCCTTCAGCTGATGGAGGACGTCGATGCAGTATTTTTTCTCGTCGACCATGCGATAGACCGCATTCAAATGACCGATAGCTTTTGCCAGCCTGGCTTTGAGTTTTTCTTTTGATTCGTCGGTAATTGCCATAGGCGTAAAGTGTAGCCTTATGCGAGTGTCGTGTCCAAGAGATTAGACGGAAAGTGAACGGATAAAACGTTTATGGGGCGTGCGGTTGGTGCACTATACTAATTTTACGGGGTCCCAGAAGTGTCGAATTCGGCAGATCAGGTAAGAGAACCAGAGGGTACGGCGAAGCGCAGCAACTGGCCGTTGATGCGTAAAGTCGAAGCTGTGGTTTTCCTTGCCATGTTTCTTGCCGTACCGCTTTTCGCGTTTCGCGTGCTGCAGTACACGCACGCGGCTCTGACGGTGCGCAACGTCTGTCGTGAACTGGTTCAGGATCTGGCGCGTGCCAGGGCGCTCGCTATACAGCTGCAAGAGCCCATTGAAGTGAACGGCTCGAAGCAGTCAGAGAGATTTCTCCAGCGCAACTCGTACTCGATAAGCACGCCACAACGAGTGATCGAGGATCTGGTGCTGCCGGAAAACGTTCAGGTTTCCGGAAACGTGCTTTTCACCGAACGCGGTCAACCTAAAGCCCCGTCATCGTTTATCGTTTCGAGCTTCAACAGGAATATGACTGCCGAGATCGATCAAAACGGCGAAGTCTCAGTGCCATAGAGCGATTGCGGTTTCAGTCCTCGATTATAAGTTCAATATTTCATTACTGAAGGGTCGACATCGTCCGACCAGGCGTGCAATCCGCCGCTTAGATTGAACACGCGAGTGAAGCCCTGTTCTTCCAATACCTTGACCAGCTCAGTGCTTCGCTTTCCCGTGCGGCAATAAACGACAATATCTTTGTCGCCAAAACCCCGGACTTCGTCGAGTCGGTCCTCGATTTCCTCTTCCGGGATGTGCACGTAATTGTCCAGCGCCGCGATCGGCAGCTCATATTCCTTTCTAATGTCAAGGAGAATGAGCTCGTCGTTGCGGTCCAGTCTTTCTTTCAATTCGGTTGCTGTAATTTCCATTTCTGGGTATTCAATATGAGGTGAGTCAACGCATTGCACAGATTAAAGTATAATCTCAACTTTGTGATGCCATTATGGAGGATTTCTCGTGTCAGTAAGATCGTTGGAAGAAGCTATCAAAGAGTGTCTATCAGATGATGGCAAAATTTCGAAGTACGAAGCTAAAGTAATCAGAGAGTTGATTATGGCTGATGGAGTCGTCTCCGCCGATGAACGCCAGTTCCTCGAAGGCGCGCTCAGAAATAATCAGTTCGACGAAGCCGGCTTTGAATTGCTCTCGGGCGTTCTGTTGAGATCAAACTTGAAAGAATAATCGCCGCTGAAACATCCGCTGATTAAGGCTGTCAGGATGCACTTCAATGGTGTGTAAAATATTTGGTCGGCTTGGGTATCAGGCAAGCCGACCTTGGTTTTGGAAACCTTATTGATGCAGACATTTTTTTGCGCTGCAAATTTTTCATTTTCCTCGGAGTTTGGTCAACATGACATTGCGTTGCCATTTGCCAGAAGCTCTGGTTCTAATTTTTTGCGTTCTAATCAGTATGGATGCAAATGTCTTAGCTGCAGAAACAGGAAATATCGATGACTCCATATCTGGTGCTATTCAAACTGATCGTTTTGGATCGAAACGATTAGCGGATGCGAAGAGCGGAACTGGTGGAAAGTCCGGTTCTAAAGCCGCTAATTCGAAAAGTACGGGCGATGCCCAAAAGCTATTGGTAGATGGAAAGAAACTCCTGAGCGAGGGGCGCAATCAAGAGGCGGAACCACTTCTGCGCAAGGCGGTTAACGCCGATCAATCCAATGCCGAGGCTCGATTAAACTACGGCATGTGCCTTTATCATCTCAATCGCTATTGGGGTGCGTTGTCTCAGTTAGAGAAAGCATTGGAACTCGACAAAGATAATGCGCAGGCGTATCTCTTTCTCGGTCATTGTTATTCAAAAACGAGAAAATTCGGCGACGCTGTTCGTTCCTATGAAAACTACATGGCAGTGAACACATCCAAAGATGACGCCGAAAAATATCAGGCTTTGATCAACGCGTTGAAGCAGCAAGTCGCATCGATTGACAGTAAGCAAGTAGAGCAGGGCACCGTCGCTGGTGACTACATGAAAGAAACCACCGCCACCGGTCTCTTTCGCTGGCCGGAATCGCGCATGCCGATCACTGTTTATATCGAACCGGCTGATTCGATCACCGGCTACCGGCCTGAGTTCGATGACGTTCTCCGGCACGCGTTTCAAGAATGGCAAACTGCCACCAGAGCAAAAGTTCGATTCGAGGTCGTCAATAAACCCGATGACGCCGAGATGATCGTCTCGTGGACCGATGATCTCCATGCACCGGAACTAACGGCTGAAGCCGGAAAGGCGTCCGTTGTTCAAGACAGCGATGGAATCAAATCCGCCGAGCTGAAGTTATTGACCGTCAGTCCGTTTAAAGAAGGACCACTCGGAAGCCAGGCCCTCTATCTGGTATGCCTGCATGAACTTGGACATGCGCTCGGGTTGCTCGGACATAGTCCGTATCCGAATGACATTATGTATCCAATCTTGTCAGAGCAAAGCGGCATCACTCCTCGCGATGCACAAACATTTGCTGTCGTTTACGCCGCTGCGGATGAATCACAGGTGGTGGCATCCGGAGCAAAGTCAGCTGGCGACGAAACCGAATTCTCGCGTTTGACGCCAGCCAACCAGGCGGCGCTGCTGCTCAAGATCGGCACCAAAGCCGTATTCGCGCAGAAATATGCAGAGTCGATTGTCAGTCTTGAAAAAGCTCTCAAACTGGATCCATCTAACGCACTTGCGAAAAGTAACTTGGCCGTGGCAGCCAACAATCTATCTTTGCAAGCGAAGTCCGATGAAGAGCGCTTGAATCTCTTGCACAAAGCGCTCTTCTGGAATCCTGACAGTGAATCTGCCCGTACCAACATGAAGACGCTCCTGAACAACATGGGAATTTCAGTCGATGATCCAGCGGCGCGCGTAAAGTTTGCCGACAAACTCGAACACGATGACGACCTGATGGGCGCAAGCGTTGAACTCGCCGAATCGCTGCGACTGAAACAAGATCCGAAAGTGAACGCACGGCTCCAGGCATTGCGAACCAAGCTTGGTGCCATCAACTAATACTGTTCGTAACGCTGAAACGTCATTCGCCGAGCCTGAATGGAACGCCATTGCAGAGCGAAAGGGAACGGCATTGCAGCGCGAACATGGAACCCCATTGCGGCGCGAAATGGAACGCCATTGCAGCGCGAACATGGAACGGCATTGCAGCGCGAACATGGAACCCCATTGCAGCGCCACATTGAACACCTGAGCTAATGCAAGGAGTGCTCAGAGGTGCGGGAATGGTCTTGCGAAGCGAACTACGGCGTCGATTGATCGAGCTGCCCGGTTTTTAACTGAATGCGTCGTTTGAACTCGTCGTCTGACAGTGAGCAGAAGATGCGCTTGCCGTCGGAGCAGACGAACAGCACTTCGATTTCATCGCCTTCACGTAATTGAACGGACGTTGGTAAAAAGGCGTCGCGTATGTCCTGGTCCGGCAAAGCGAGTGAGTATCCGCCTGAATGCCTGGTCTGAATCCGACACTTCATGATGTCGCCGGGTTTGTATTCTTGAATTGGAGAAGAAAAATCGTTTGTGTCTTGGTTTTGCATAAATGTTTTCGTTCTAGACCCGTCGTCGTCAGTGCGTCCAGTATTGCCTAGCCATGCCCCCATCACATAGCTCCATCATATACAATTCGGCCGATATAGTCACGCTAAAAGTTGCCGATCAGCTGACCTATAAAACCGGCGCGATCGCCCTGGCTACTCCCAGAGCGTTCGCTTAGCCAGGCTGGGACCGACTCCGAAATATTTGTTGATAATGTCCTGATTGGTTTCGGTTGCAATAATTTCGCCCGGGCTAACGTGTTTATTCCAGGCATCCTGGAAGGCATCGCGCCCTTTCTGAGATTTTGCAAGAATCGAAGGGACGGCATGATAGCCCGAAACAACCGGCTTCACCTTACCCGCCAGGTATTTGCTGAAAAACAGGTTCTGCGCTTTGGCTGAAGGCTGGCTATCGACTTCGTCTGTGCTGTTTTGTTCGTCGGGCGAAACTGATGAATCCTTTTGTAAGAGGGAAGCCCAGGTCTGCTTTTGAAACAGTTGCTTGCGTGGCTTCGGTTCTGCAATCTGAAACTCAGATCTGGAAATTATGTATGGCTGCCCTGTGATTGGCGCGAATACTTCGGTAACCGCGTTGACGAAAATCGTCGAAGATTCCGAATCAATGTTGTTCAAAATTATTCGATAGCAACCATTGCTTCGTTCCGAGATGGCAATGTCTTTTGCGTTTGCGCGCAGCGGCAACATTCTTCGGCGTTTTAGCGCCGAGAGAACCGCGGTCGCGACATTTTTCAAGCTCTCATCCTGGCAGTGTCCCGCCATGGTTTCGTCTTTGAATCTGTTTTTCAACGCCCTGTATTTGCCGACGCCCAGCGCCAGCAGACCGGCGAATGGTATCAATGCAAACACCACAGGAGTTCCGCTGCTTGCCAGTGCTGCCGCGAATCCTGATGATACAAGCGCGCCGACGCCGGCGTATTCGCCCCAGACTCCGGTGAGTGCGCCCCGCATATGGTGCGCGTGATCTTTGTATGAAACATCCACCTTCAAATTTGGTGGTGTCAGATTCGGTGCTCTAAGATGGGATAGTTCGACGCATCCGACAGTTTTGTTTTCATACGGAATACCGACTTTCCACAGATCGTAAATGTCTTCTCGAAGAAGGGCACGTTCAGACATTTCCCGATTGAATTTGTCGTGCGAATTGAACACCTCCAGTGGTGTCATCTCCGACAATGAGGGGTGCACGTGACCGACGCCCTTTTCAATCTGACCATCGTCGGACACGCCGTAAAAACCTTCGTGTTTGCGAACAAAACGATTGTAGTCGTTCAGTCCTTTTTCTAACTGAGGAGCTACGCAAACCACATCCCAGTTGTTTGCCACTTTTCGATGACCGAGTGGATCATTGGTCTGAATGCGGATGCTACGACCGCGAAGTTGTTTGACGGAAACCGGAGCTGTGGTGGTTGTTAAATCAAGCAACGTGTTCAACGCCTGACTGTCCCAACCTTCTCCGAACAATCCGCGCGTGCCGATCAAACATTTAGATATACCGCGCTCGAACAATGCCGTGGCAAGTCGAACGTAGAGCCGCGATTCCCATTCACCGCCTTGACCGATTATTTCGCAGTAAGTAGTGTCTGCACTATCGACTACGGACAATGGAAGTTTCAATCCTTCGTTGACGAGAAATTCTTCGGCGGCATCTCTGAATTGATCTTTGATTCTGTAATCGATAAGTAGCAAACTGCCTGTGACCAGACAAGGATTTACATCAACGGAGATGGGCTTTTGAAGCAGATCCCTGAACACGCCGACGGCGCCTCCGGAGTCTTCATCAAGAATACCCTCGCAGGCTTTTATTCCAGTTGCTGACATGCGCTCAAAATCGGTAACCACGATCGCGCGCAATCGTTTTTGCAAACCCGAGTACTCAACTGTCAAAACTTCCGCTACTGCTTGCGCTTTGCTTTTGCTAAAAGCGAGTACGCGATCGGCTGGTGATGCTTGTTTTCGCAAACCGCGCTCGGAGATGCCGTAGCCTAGTTTGCGCGCTGCTCGCTTAATTTTGTCGAAGAGTTCGTGACTGTCGGTGGTGGCACTAATCTTTAGTTTATGCGAAGCAAAATCATCCAGGACACACATCCAATCGTCGAGCACCGGTTGTTGTGCAGATCCCTCCGCTACAACCACTCGTCTAGGAATTGGTAATTTGTATTTGTACAGTGACCGGATGAGCGACAACGCGAGCTGAGGGCGTTTCTCTTGAAACCTCTGCCAGCCTTCGCCTTCACTCGCTTCAATCGTTCTGCGCAAAACCCAGGTTAACAGCGGTGAGACGGTACCGATTTCATCGACGACGTCGTACTTTCCTGAGTCGAGAAGTTTGGTACTAAACTTGGTGCTTTCGTCTTTTTGTCCAGTTAGTTCGTTGATCAGAACATGGAAGTCTTCATGTTGGGATTCCAGGAATTCTAATTCTTTGACGGTTGGTTCCGTGAAATAAACCAGGTCTTGAAACGGAGCCAGTCCACCCTCTCGCACTAGCGCAGGAGTTGGGACTTGATAGTCGATATTGCCAACCAGTGACATGTACCGATTTTCCTGTGAACTGGATTTGCCCTCGGGTGGTGTTCCTGTTAATGCCACTACCAATGGTTCATCGAGCACTCTCAGGATGTGAGTCATGATCGCTGCCCAATAATCAGTCAAGTGGTGGCACTCGTCAAAAATGACCAGTCCGACGCCTTGTCGACGCAATGCTTGAACCAGGTCGAGTGCGTTTTTATGCAGCACTTCCTCCAGTTTCATAACTTCTGTCAATTTGCGCCTGATGCGACTGGAGTGGCGCGACATCTCGCGCTGATGCGCTTTAGGATTGTTTTGGAACAATTCGAGAATTCGAAGTTCTGCTTCGCCAACCGTGTAAGCGCGATTGGAGCGCAGCTCAGTAACCCATTCTTTTTGCGCCAGTTGTTCCAAATATTCTTGTTCGCGACCAGGCGTGGAGAGCACTTGATACGTCAGCACCGTGATTGGTTTCAATGGTCGCACTTCATGAGTGCCGATGATCTTGTCGGCATCCAGGCCTTTCAATTCGTCCGGAATGAACAAATCGAGCTTTTGTGACCATTGCGCTTGAATCGTCGTGTTCGGGCTCAAAATTAATGCGGGCTTTTTGAAATTAAGCACCATTTGCAGACCGATAATTGTTTTTCCTGCTCCAGGCGGCGCCACAATATGAACTTCGCGCTTGCCCTCGGCGACTTTTTCATTTACCAGATCGAGAATCTCGGTTTGATATTTTCGCATCGGATGGCTAAATTTTAGCCGTCCAAAGGTTTCCTCGAGAACGCGCCGATCCTCAGCCTCCTCATCATTTCGAGCCAAGAGAGGGAGGGACGGGAGAGTATTTCCAACGAGCGAAGTCAACAGATTTTCTTTCTAGATCGGTGCTCGGCACCGAAAACAAACTAACTCAGAGTGCGTTTAACCATCAGGTTTAAACCTAAAATAAGTCATTTTGCTCAGTATGGCAAGGCGCGGCAGGGGAATAACTGAACTAGCACGTGATAAAAACCTCCGGTGATAAAATTTCCGGTGATGAAACAACCGATGAGAAAACAACGCATGGCAATTCAACCGGTGGAAAAACTATCGGTGATACCACAATCATTGATGCCATCTTTAGTGATACCACATTCGGTGTCTCATGTTAGCGTGCTTCTGGGACTGCTGACGCTTGTGACCTTCGCCGCGCCCGCATTCAGTTTTGACAAGACCAAGTGGATGGACGTAAAGCGTGAAGGGCAAAGGCTGGAGGTTTCCGGTCATTATGCCACTGCTGAAAAGTACTTCAGGCAGGCGATGCAGATCTCCAGCACGTTTCCTAAGAATTCGAGCGAACGCATCGAAACGCTTTATCACGTCTGCAATATTTTAGTTCTGCAAGGCAAGTACTGGGATGCCGAAATCTTTTTCCAAAAACTGGTGTTGATGGTACAAGAACAGAAAAAGGACGGCACGCTGGATCACGAGGCATTGGTTTGGATGGAAGATCTGGCCGACTCCTACAGCCACGCCGTCCATGGCTGGCTCGAGCATTTGGCATTGGAACATTCTGTGCAATTGCGTGACATCATCAGCGGTGACGAAAATCGATATATGGCGACCACGCTGCGCAAGCTAGTCACCATTTTATTTCACGAAGGGAAATATTACAAAGCCGATCCTTACGCGATGCGGCTCGTTCGCATCACCAGTAAATTCACAGGCAAAAACGAGTTAGTAAAAGCTAGTGATTTATTTTTACTCAGCCTTGTTCAGTTTCAGATAGGCAAGTATGCCATGGCCGAATCAAACCTTCGACAAGCTCTCAATCTATACACGAAAATGGAGATTCCGCCCGGCTTCTGCACAGGCAACACGTTGACACAACTGGCGCGCGTTTTGCAGGCCCAGAATCAATTTGAACTGGCAGAGCAGTCGGCAAAGAGAGCGTTGAAAATATTTGAGAGATCTAAAGGAAAAAACAATATCGTTTCGATTCAAACCCACGAGGTTCTCGTTGATCTATATAAGAAGAGCGGAAAGTACGCTCAAGCAGCATCAGAACATGAACAACTAATATCAATCATGATGGCCACAAATACGGCAACGGATGCGCAGATGCTCAAGTGGTGCAAAGACCAAAAAGCGCTCTATCTCAAAAGCAAAAACACTGCCAAAGCCCGTGAGATGGACCGAAAGATCGGTGCTATATCGAAACGGATCGGTGCAAAAAATCCTACCCATGGCCACTAAAGATGGTGACATAAAGGTAATGCAATAAGTTGTTGGAAAGCGCAAAATTGTGTCAGTTTATTGCGCGAATCGTTACCAGCAAATTATGCCAACACAGTCGCCGACATTTATAGATGAAACTGAAATCCCGACTCGAATTCCGAGCGGTGATGTTACTTTCGCCCAAATTCGAAAGCCGCATGCTCTGGGCGTTCTCGCTAAAGTCGCTGCGGTCGGTGCACTAATCTGTGGACTCGTTCCTTTTATATTCATCTGTTGGTTGATCCCAACCACTGGTGCCAATAATATCTGCGTTGACTATGCAGCGTTTATACATGTTGTCGACAAAGTTCTTAGCGGCCAATATCACTGGTTATCTATTTTTTCAGATTCGTTTATTCGAACTCACATGGTACTGTTTCCGGTGCTCGTTCATACCGCTGTCGCATATGCAACGCATTGGGATGTGACTTCTGAGCTTTATGTCGGAATGGTATTCCACGCTATCCGTGCGCTTTTGCTCGCTGATCTGATCGCCGGACGATCTACTAATAAGTGGACTCGTTGTGCGATTGCAGGCGGGGTGGCAAGCCTGGTTTTTGCGATGTCCCAAACCTGCATCATGATCTATGGCGAAGCGAGCATCGCGATTGGACTTTGTCTGCTTGGTTTCACGTTTGCGCTCTGGGCGTTATGCAAATTCGGAAGGACACCACAATCGCTTGCACTTATGTGCGCAGGCGGAGTTGTTTCATCCTACTCGTTCGGCAACGTCTTACCTTGCTGGAGTACCTTGCTATTAGCAATTCTCTGGTTGCCGGCTCGCGGATGGACCCAGCGCTGGGATGCAAAGAAAACAGATAATCTGCAAAACAACGGTGCCACCACTCGTGCTGAAGCCCTCAACCTTTTCGTAAATCGGAAGGTCGCCTTCGTCTATTGGCTCGTTGGCGCGGTGGTATCACTTGCACCGTATTATCATTTCCTCTCGCGCCGTTCGGCTGTTGATCCGGAACTCACCAAAACTTTTGGGCTGCTCGACCCTTCTTTCTTGATCAACACTCTGGGGCGACCATTCGCTAAGGACATGGGCGTTGCATATGGCAAGCTCGCCGGCGCCGAAATCTCGTCTTGGATACTGGTCGGGCTTGTAGTGGCGTTAGTGGTGCCAAGCCTGATCTATAAATTGAGAGTCAATAGTGTAGTGAAAACTTGCGCGCTGTTGTTTGCTTATGGATTCATCAGCGTCTGGAGCGTGGGTGTATTTAGAACCCACATCGCGCCATGGTATGCGTCAATGGCGATGTACTGCTGGATCGGGGTGTTTGGCATCTGCGTTGCCAACATTGCCCAGACCTTGAGCCAACGCGACGGCGATAGAGTCTTCGGAAATCAAACTAAACTGATGCTCGGCGCATCCAGCGCGGTAGGACTGATTACGATACTGACCCTTTATTTGACTACTAATTTATCGTATCGCGATAAGCAATTTTTCCTGACTGCCAGAGCGCCTGTGTCTGCCGAATATTTGCGTAGTTATAAAAACGCGCCAACGTTCTTAGAGTCGTCCATCTTCAGTAATGACGGCAGACCAGATCGAATTATCTCGTTTGCGAACTCGCTGGCAAAGCACGATCTATGCGTATTCGCTCCACGCCAGCTGCATGCTCTGCAAGGACAGTACGCGCTTGCCAATGTCAGCATACAAAGTGTTCCCGGTAGCAAACGGGTGATGTGGCTGGAAGGGCGCAACACCAGAAGAAAAACTTCGTGGCGGGACTATCACCATTTGAATCTGGCTGTTCCCGATGGCAATATCGTCGATTGGCGATTCGCAGTTCCTGCCGATGCAACTGAAGCGGTTTTCGAATCGTCGGTATCCAGTTACAGTGACCCTGCCGGTGGTTGCGCGAAAACTTCTGCCAAAGTGGTATCAACTATTTCAGTCGTTTCAACTACACCACACTCGGTGCCGACTTCCGGCGACAGGACAGATCATCTTCCTTCTTCCGGTAGTGCTTCGTATGTTACCTTTTGCGATGGTTCGTGGAAACCTGTTCGTTTAAACTTGCTGCCATATCGCGGTAAGACCGTGACGCTGAGGCTGGCTTCGCAATCGCAAGGAAATCTGTATAGCGGAATTTGCGATGACCGCGATTGCATTCCGAGTTCAGTTCTATATATGTATCCTCACATTAATCTCGCTTTGAAAAATCCTGAAGATGGCGGCGAGGTGCAGACTATTAGCCCCTCGAACACCGATGTGTCGACGGAATTCCCGCGCAACTACATGCATCAGCTTGATATTCCAGCATTGGATTCGAAATCATGGACCGACGTTAATCTAGGTTTGCCGGGTGACAAGTCGGCTGAGCTTCAGGCTAAACACTGGGATGTTCCAGAGTCGAAACGAATTTCAATTCAAGATTTTGACTACATGATGTTCGAGATGGAGCCGCTTGCTCGGAAGTCCTGGTGCGCAATTAAAGTGCATATGCAATTTGATGACGGCACCACTGATGGTTTTTCCATTCCGCTTCTGGCCGACGGCAAACGACATCGATACACATATCCCGCTAAATTGCTGACACCGAAAACCGGTGCCAAACTTGTTGGCGTGCTCACTTATGCCGCCGCTGTTACGGAGAAGCCTGGTGCGAAAACCGCTGCCGATGCTAATGTGCGTGCAGTTCCAGAAGATGGCGAGCCGGTTGGCGCGCCGCTCAGCAATTGCATACACGTGACCAACATTGCCTGCGTGCGAGCGTTTTCATACTAAAACATCCGACCAATGCTTCGTTTAGTTTGATCAGACGAGGTTCATTGATAATGATTATTGATGAATCGGACTGATCATCTTTAATAGTTCAAGATAGAAGAACGCGAAAAGTAATCCGCCGATAAAACTGACCAGCAGCAGATGCCAAATCATGTTTGTCTGCCGATGAGTCATGTTTCGCACGATGCCGATGCGATTCAAAATGTAGAACATCACCGACCCGAACGCAACCAATCCAAATATAATTCGCGCCCATGGTCCCAACAGAGTCGCCCCGGCTAGCACGGTGGCAACTACCGGCACCAACCAAACCGTAAACGGGTCGGACTTCCGAATATTGCTGCCCTCGGCTTTGACAGATTCGCGGATGTGTTTGAACGAAGCCTGCACATTGGGCCAGAAGGCCAGTCTCTGCGTGGCTGGGTCTGCGCTTACATCGGGTACTTCAGATGAGGTCACGGGTGTTTCCTTGTCAATCTCGAACTACTTAATCGTTTTTCCCAAACTGGGCTCGGCTTTATCATGGCATACATTTTTCAGCGAAATTGACGCTGCAATCGCTGCATGTCAGTCCAAGGTCTGAATCTTTCGACACCCTGCTACCTTTCAGCGCCTATGGGCTGATCACCACGTCCTGTGGTGAAAATACGCTTTTGATATTACTCGCAGCTTCCTACAATTGAATTACCAACGCCAACCCCAAACCTTAAATGAACGAACTCAGACAAACAGCGGACAGTAGTCCAGACAACTCCCACCAGTTTTCGCAAGAAAACGCGTCCGATCATATTCACTTGCTCAGTTTCGAGCCCCGCTTCCAGCGCCAACTTGATCGAGTCGCCGATAAAGGTGTCGTGCCAACCGAAGTAGTGCCCGGTGAGCAGACTAAACCTGCTCAAGATCCTGTTCAGCTTTTGAAACCTGGTGAAGAAGCCAAACCAGGTGACACTAAACCCGGTGAAGATACCAAACCTGGTGCGCAGCCTGCGAAAGGTGAACAAGCTAAGCCCGGTGAATCAGCCAAACCGCCAGAGTTGTCACCCTGCCCGATATCACCCGAGTACGACCAGATCTTGTTGCGTGCCTATCACAACATGTATGAGCCTCATCTCTTGGGCGATTTTTCCCAAGTCAGAACCAAATATGACTGCCAGATTAAAAACGTAGATGACGCTGTTCGCTTCGCTGCTGAAGTTTTAAATGGCACTACCGATCCTTATAATTCCATCTTTGATAAAAAACAATCTGAAGACAGAGCGAAGGATGCTCAAGGTGTTTGGCGCGGTTTTGGTTTCACCTTCAGCAATAAAATTGATGTCGAAGGTAAGCCTGGGCTCCCGAGTGTTCTCAGAATCGAAGGTGCAATTCCTAAAAGTCCTGTCGAAAAGAATGGCATCAAACCCGGTGACTTCATCGTCGCAGTTGATGGTGTTTCCCTCGCAGGAAAACCATTTGACGAAGCGTTCTCGCTCGTCAAATCCGACGCAGCGAAAAAATTCACGATGCAGCGTGGTGCTGATCGGTACGAAGTCAACTTGACTCCGGAAGATTTGGATAAGCCCGCGGTCACTGAGAAGCGCCTGGATAACAACATTGCCTATATCAAGGTTTCGACTTTCGGTCAGTCAGACACCGCTCAGGAATTGCAGGATGCTCTGAAAAAACATCTTGATGCTGACGCGTACATTATCGATCTGCGTCAAAATCCCGGCGGGTTTTTCGATGAAGCGATCAGAGCTGCTTCGCTTTTTGTTAAAGAAGGCACCGTAGTTTCTGTGCGGCAACGAGTAGCTCCGGCTGCAGGCGACACCGACCCGTCGAAACTTGTCCCGAAACCGAACTATGAGAAAACTTCTTACGATCTGAATGCTACACATTTGATCAAATCAAGCGTTGACGAAGCCAACGGAAGCAAGAGCTCGTCTAGTTCTGAAAGACTTCCTGATCTGGTTGATAAACCAACCGTGATTTTAGTCGACCATGAATCGGCATCGTCTTCTGAAGTTTTTACAGGCGCACTGAAAGATCACGGAGATGCTGTTGTTGTAGGCACAAAGACCTACGGCAAAGGCATCGGACAAATGAACTATTACAACATGCCTGGTGGAAGCACGTTGCGCGTGACGAACTTCCATTACTTCACGCCGAACGGATTTTGGGCTGGTGACGCCAATAAGACTCGGATTGGTATTACTCCCGATGTCATAGTCGCAAATCCGCTTCCCGCCGAACGTGGCTCGGAAAAGGATCTTCAACTAAAAGAAGCTGTCCAACAGGTCAATAAAAAACTGGGTCGACCGTAATTAAACTTGTGAACTTGGACAGAGATGATTGATCGGACAGTTCTGACAATCGGGGTTTCGCGCGAAACAAAGCCTTCGTCCATGCCAGATCAAAGTAATCGAATACTTCGTCCAGTCCTTGTCAGGAAAAAGGTTTTGCAGATCCAGTTCGATTTTGAACGGATCAGTTTCCTTCGTGAAACCTAGTCGTGCGGATAGTCTTTGAACGTGCGTGTCGACGGTCCAGCCCGGCACATCAAATGCCACACCGAGGACCACATTTGCGGTTTTGCGACCAGCGCCCGGTAACGTGGTTAGCTCCTCCAGCGTTTTTGGAACCTCGCCGTTGAAGCGCTCCACCAGTGCTTGCGCGCAGCGTTGAATGTTTGTTGCTTTGGCATTGAAAAAACCGGTCGGTTTGATCAACTCTTTGATCTCGTCAAGTGAACCTTCCGCAAGCGCCTTCGCGGTTGGGAACCGTTTGAATAACTCAGGCGTACATTTGTTGACTTGAACATCCGTCGTTTGCGCGGAAAGTATCACAGAAATCAGCAACTGGAATGTACTTTTGTAATCCAGCTCACAATCAGCATCCGGATAGAGTTCGCACAACCCTTTCATCATTTGTTGTGCCACCGGTTTTGATACCAGTGCAACTTCCGGCACTTTCGCTTTTTTTCCCCTTCTGAAAGTTTGATCCGAGCTTTTGCCGGCGTTGCCTTTTCCCTCGGCTACTTTCGTTTTATTTTTGTTGTCGGAAACCGGCCTGGAGGTGGTGGCTTTCGGGACAGTCGCAGGTTTGTTCGCAACAACTTTTGCAGTGATGGCTTTCGTGCTCGGCGCCGGTTTTGAGACAACGACTTTTCCCGAGATTGCTTTTGATGCGACCGGTTTAGTTGCCTTGTCCGTGGCATCCTGTTTCGAGCGAGTTGGTTTTCCCAAGACAGTTTTATTTGAACTGAGTTTTTTGTTGTCTACTTTTTTTGATGGTGGTGTCATTCTTCGATAACTCTGGCGCCGCAACTAATCGATTCGGTGATCCAAAAATCGAGCGGGAAAATTTTTGAATCATTCTTGTTGGACTGAAACTTTATAAGGTCTTCTTTCAATTTTTGCGCCTTCTCGCGTGACTCCACAATTGCGTATAGAGTCGGTCCGCTGCCGGTGAGGCGAGCTGCGATCGCGCCATGCTGCTCCATCGTTTGTCTAAATGCTTTGAGTTCTTCATGTTCTTCGAAAACGACTTTTTCCAAATCGTTTTTAAGATGCTTCGCCACCGCATTGAGCTTGGATTGATCCGCGGGAGGTAAAGATCCATTTGAATGTGAAACTTCGCTCGTCGTAATCAGGGCGCTGGTACATTTTTCGGTAGCTGATCCAATGGCTGTCGCGGTTCCAGCTTTGGCACTCCCCGCGGTGCCTGGTCGTGCCGAATCGCCGTCTGTGAGCGCGTCTAATTGCTTGAATGCCCATGGAGTTGAAACTGAAAGGGCTTGCGGTTTGGCGAGCAGCAAGAATAGTTTTGCGGCACCACTTAAAGTTTTCAAAACATCGCCTTTGTGTGTTCCGATGCACGTGCCGCCTTGAAGAGAGAAAGGAACATCAGCTCCGAGGGTGGCCCCGAGTTCCAACAACTGGGCATGCGTCAGTTTATTTTGACAAAAGTGATTGATGGCAACGAGCGCTGCTGCAGCATTGGCGCTACCACCCGCAAGACCGGCCCCCATTGGAATTCGTTTAACAACATCGATGCTGACGTTTATATTTTGAGATTCCGGAACGGCTTCCTGATATTTTCGAATCGCTTTGGAAATCAAATTAGAATCGTTTGTAGGAAATTCAGCGGAAAATTCGGACTCGTAGCTGTCGTATGAGATAGTACTGGTTTGCACCGAGTTTGGTGGTGTAAGCGGTTGCTCATCTGATTGCTCATCCGGGTTCACGTCCTGATGCTTTTCCGGTTTCGAATGCTCGTCGGCGCCACGCTCGGAGAACCGGAAGGAAAGCTCGTCTTCCAGCGATACTGTTTGCAAAAGTGTGAGAACTTCGTGGTAGCCGTCGGGCAGTAATCCGAGAATTTCGAAGGTCAAATTCACCTTCGCTGGACATCTTGTTTTTACTACAGTGCTCGCCATCGGTTTCTTTTTAAACGTCTGAGTGATCTGACAAAATTGCTTCGTCGTCCTCGTCATGACTCTGTTCAATTTCAATGTCGTCAGGCAAATGCTCGCCCAATGCATCGCTCAATTTCGCAAACTGTTGGATGGAAAGGTCTTCAGCTCTGCCGTTTGGATTAATGTTGGCGTTTCGCATGATACTGGTGATCTGCGGCTCAGTTAACTTCAGAAAGGCTAGATTGTTTTTAAGCATTTTCCGTCGCGACTTGAATCCTGCTCGCAATATTCTTTTGAACAGCGCCATGTTATTAGGTTCAATCGGTGGCTTCGCCAGAGGAGTGAGGCGCACCACAGATGATGTCACGTCCGGAACTGGAAAGAAACTAAGTGGTGGCACAGTGAAAAGAATTTCTGCGTCGAACAAGTAATCTTTTAAAACTGTGAGATGCGAGTATTGTTTGCTGCCGGGCTTGGCGATTAGGCGCTCAGCAACTTCTCGCTGGATCGTCATCACGACGCAGGAGAGATTTTTGTACCAGGGTGATGGCTCGCCGATTTCTCCGAAGATATGCGCGATAATCGGGCTTGTGATTTGGTACGGCACGTTGCCTACTATTTTTGTGACTGGTGGCGACAAGCTGTCCAGATCGAAATCCAGGAAGTCGCCGTGAAGCAAGTTCACATGACTCTCGAATCTATTTGCACTGGACTCAATCAGTTCGCGGTCGAGTTCGATACCGGTTATCTTCGCTCCGGTTGCGGCCAGAGCTTCAGTCAGAAAGGCGAGTCCAAAGCCGATTTCCAGCACGTGATCCTCGCTCGTGATCGACATCGAATCGACGATGCGATCAAGACCTTCAGGGTCGACAAAAAAGTTTTGACCAAGCTTCTTCTTCGCCCAAACTTTTCGCGCCCGATATAGGAGTTCCTCTCGCGTCGATATAACCGGCGATCTCGCAAGATCCGGTCCGTCGGCTCTCCGGGCCTCCTCCACTTAACTAGCCTCCAGTTGGCTGACCGAGTCGTTCTTCAACGCCGGGTTAGACCCTGTGCCATTGGTATTGCCGTCGCCGTTGACCGAATCACGATGCTTCGGAATATAACGGAGCTTTGTGATTCGATGCCTGTCGGCTTCTTCGATGCGAAGCGTGTAATCATTGGTGTTGAGCTCGTCACCAACTTGCGGTTCGTGACCGAGGTGACCGAATACGTGGCCACCAAGGGTGGTGAACTGTTCGTCCTCGATACTCAGTCCGAGTTTGTCGTTTACATCTTCAAGATCGATGCGAGCGTCGATCATGACGGAACCGTCTTCCATGGTGTGAATCATTTCTTCTTCAAGATCGTGCTCATCGGCAATGTCGCCAACCAGCTCTTCAAGCAGGTCTTCGAATGTGACCATGCCTTCGGTGCCACCATGCTCGTCGATCACGATTGCCATGTGAGTCTTTCGCATTTTGAATTCAGCGAGCAGATCTTGCAGTGGTTTATTCTCAGGAACAATCAAAATTCTTCGAGCGAATTCGCGCACAAAAGTGTTTTCTTTGTGTTCGACAAACGCCTTGAGACCATCGCGGATGTGGACGAAGCCAAAGATGTTGTCTACATCTTTATCGAATACAGGGATTCTGGAATGTCCATATTTAAGTGCCAGATCGACCAGTTCTTTGATCGGTCGATCCGCGGCGATACACTTCATATCGCGGCGCGGAGTCATGATTTCTGAAGCAACCGTGTCTCCGAATTCGAATACACTCTGAAGCATTTCCTCTTCTTGCACTTCCAGAACACCTTGCTCCTGGCTCTCTGAAACGAGCATCTTCAGCTCTTCCTCGGAGTAAACCAAACGATGCTTCGGTGGCTCAGGAATTTTTGTCCACTTAACGATCGCTTTCTGCGTTGCATTCATGATGATGAGAAACGGCTTGGTGACTGCGCACCACATATGCATCGGTCCAATGGTCCAGAGCATAATCGTTTCTGCGCGTTGGAAAGTCAGAATCTTCGGAAGCAATTCGCCGAAGATTGTCTGCAAAAATGCTGTGATAAAGAAGACAAGGACATAGCACGAGGCGCGGGCGGTCCAGATTACATCAGTGGTCCAGCCCATTTGCAAGCCGACCTCGCCCATCCATTTCGCCAGATCGTGAGCGAACGCACTTTCGCCGATAGCACCGATGACCAGCATGGCGATTGTGATGCCTAGCTGACTTCCAGCGAAAAATGTTTCGGGATTTTCGAAATATAGTTGAACTTTCTTCGCCATCGGGTTGCCTTCGTCGGCAAGCTGATCGATGTGCGTTCGGCGGACGCGGGCGTAGGCCATTTCAGCCGCGACGAAAAATGCGTTGATGGCCGTTAAGACAATGATCCAGAGAAATATATACAGGTAGTACAAGTAATTTGTTGTGAACGCGAGTTATCCTAGGATTGTCTGTGCAGCAAGCTGCCGACTTATCGCGTTTTTTCCTCCGAGATCACCGTCGACGCAATGGAAACAAGCGGTTTCTCCGAACTTCGGAAAAATCGCTGGTTACTGGTCAGAAATAGGCTTGTCAGAAAACGGGGAGAACGCCCCTGAGGAGGTTCTTCCGGTTCTTCGTGCGAGCTACTACTGTTTGAAACTTCTTCCATTTAAAAACTAGCTAGTTTTAACCCTGCTCCCACAACAGCTTCCCCTATACACATCTAGGGAAACCCAGATAAATTGGCTGCATGCTGTGCAGGTTATCCCGATCCTACCATAAGCATTCAGTAATGCAATGTATTGGATCTCCCAACTGGCGCGCGAAACGTCGTTCGAGGTTATCAAGGATTTAGAAACACTCACGCCGTAAGGCTTGCAGGGCATGGGATAATTCTGACTAGTTTGAAGAAATTCTGGGACTACGAGCGAGTATATGCTTCGTGCCTCAAATTGGTTGACTGTTGGCTCACATCGGCTCAAATCCGCAATGGCGCGCGTTGCGCGCACCGGGAAATAAATTTATGGCTCGTACACTGACCCTGATATCGATAACGGCGCTGATCTGCGCCTCGGGATGCCTGTCTACACCGGCTTCGGCAGATACTCTGAAGAGTACGAGTTCCGTTGCTGGAAGCAGTCGCGATAATTCCGGTCGCCAATTGGCGATGGCAAGCCCGCGTTTGAAAGACTCCCAGAATAAGAAATCTGCTAAAGGAGACAGCGTCGAGGCCGCGTTGGGTTCCGCTCGCGAGTCTTTGGTCGGGCAATTGGATAAGCATAAAGTTTCGATTGCCGTTCCAAAAATCGACATCCCTGACAATATGGAAAAGACGGCAGACGCCTGCTACAAGGTTGTGAGAACCGGAATCACGTTCGCCCATGAGCACACGGCGGAGTTCGCCGGCTGGATGGCGCGGTATTTTAAGCAGATTTCCGGACAACCGAAAATGACGCCTCTGGGCGGACCGTACGAGACGGGGCACCACATTGTGCCGCCCACATTTGGACAAAACAGCTCGAAGCTCTATGTGACCAATGAAGGTCGTTTGAAGACCGTAATCGTTAGATGAGTGGCCGCGGTTCGCTGAAGCCTCTTATCGTCGAGTGATTGTGGCGAGTACTTGGAACTGATTGTGCCGCGAAGGGGCCGTGAAGTTGGTAATCGTTCGCGTGGGTTCTCGAGCGCTGTTTCACTGATGACTCAATCGAACGCGTGGGTTTATGCCGAGCCGGTTTGTATAGACCAGGCTTCACCATAGTTGAGCCTGGTCCGGGTTCCACGGAGCCGTATCTGGCTTCTTCAAGAATAGCAAGACCCGTGTTTTATGGCGAACTGTAGCGACTGTTGACCCGATTTTTTTTGTTGCACAACGCACCGCATATGGTGCACAATTTTTCAACACATTCACCAGAAAGCCCGGGCACCATATATGGTGACGCGCGCAACTCCGCCAAGCCCGTTTAAACCAAGCAAGATCCTCTTGTCCCGACACAACCTGAGGCTCGAGGTGTCCCGGCGAACGTTTTTTTGAAACCAAGTGTTTATGCCGACGATTCACCGTTTAGCTCTGGACAACCATTTTAATCACACCAACAATCGCCAATATCAACAGTCTTATAATGACAGCATCCACGGTGAACCGAAGTGGTTTTGTAGCCGACTGACTAAGCGATTGAAGTGTCGCTTGCTGCAGGATGCTGATGGATAGCCTGTTTCCTGAACATTCACTCGTGCCTGTTATTTTTTCTGAAAACCGCTAGAACTCACGCTGTCATCAAATTTAAGGAGCAAAGCCAAGCTAGTTTGGTGATTTTCTATGCTCTGTGTGGCAGACTTTATAGAAGAGACGTTTATTAAAGTAAGGCTTTCCGGAATCTTTCGCTTCCGGCTGACCTGCTTTTTAGCGATCACGTCTTGGCGTTTTTAGCGGCCAAGGTAATTAGAAGATCGTGCAGCTTCTGGTTTGAATCCCGCCGGATTATTCACCTCGAAGCGCTCACAAGGAGATAGAGATGACCACAGCCGCAGTATCAGGCAATCACCGAGACGTTGTCGACGCGAAGCAGTTGTTGCGAGCGTTGAGGATGATGGCAAAAGGCGACTTCTCGGTTCGTTTGCCGTTGGATGAAACCGGCATCGCCGGCGACATTGCAGAAGCATTCAACCATGCAATCGAACTGAACCAACGATTGACCGAAGAGATGCATCGCATCAGCACTGTCGTTGGTAAGGAAGGAAAAATCAAACAGAGGGCATCTCTGGGCGAAGCCACCGGCGGGTGGGGCGAGTGCATCGAATCAGTAAACAATCTTGTGGGCGATCTAGTTAGACCGACAACCGAAGTCTCTCGGGTTATCGGCGCAGTTGCAAAAGGCGATTTGACTCAGACCATGGCTCTCGAAATCGAGGGCGGACCGCTGAAAGGGGAGTTCTTGCGAACTGCCAAAACGATCAACACGATGGTTGATCAGCTCTCATCGTTTACTTCGGAAGTAACACGGGTTGCTCGAGAGGTAGGAACCGAGGGGAAACTCGGTGGTCAGGCACAAGTCAAAGGTGTGTCGGGTACCTGGAAGGATCTGACAGACTCGGTAAACTCGATGGCATCCAACCTGACAGCCCAGGTGCGGAACATCGCGGAAGTGACGACAGCCGTTGCAAACGGCGACCTCTCTAAGAAAATCACGGTAGACGTAAAAGGTGAAATCTTAGAGCTGAAAAACACCATCAACACCATGGTGGACCAGCTCTCCTCATTCGCGTCTGAAGTAACCCGGGTCGCCCGGGAAGTAGGAACGGAAGGAAAACTCGGTGGACAAGCGCTTGTAAAAGGCGTCTCCGGTACATGGAAAGATTTGACGGACAACGTAAATTCGATGGCGTCCAACCTGACAGCTCAGGTGCGGAATATCGCAGACGTGACGACCGCCGTTGCAAACGGCGATCTGACACGGAAGATTACGGTAGACGTTAAAGGCGAAATCTTAGAGCTGAAGAACACAATCAACGTCATGGTGGACCAGCTCTCCTCCTTCGCTTCTGAGGTAACACGGGTTGCCCGGGAAGTAGGTACGGAAGGGAAGCTGGGAGGTCAGGCGCAGGTAAAAGGGGTGGAAGGGACGTGGCGAGAATTGACCGACTCCGTCAATTACATGGCCTCCAACCTTACATCTCAGGTGCGAAACATCGCAGACGTGACGACCGCAGTTGCAAAAGGCGATCTGTCTAAGAAGATTACAGTAAACGTCAAAGGAGAAATCCTAGAACTGAAGGACACGATTAACACCATGGTGGACCAGCTCTCCTCCTTCGCCTCCGAAGTAACACGGGTGGCTCGAGAAGTAGGCACGGAAGGAAAGCTCGGTGGTCAGGCGGATGTACAAGGTGTGTCCGGCACATGGAAGGATTTGACCGACTCCGTAAATTACATGGCAGGCAACCTGACATCGCAAGTACGGAACATCGCCGAAGTTACGACCTCAGTAGCAAAAGGCGACTTGTCCAAGAAGATTACAGTAGACGTAAAAGGCGAAATCCTTGAACTGAAAAACACAATCAACACCATGGTGGATCAGCTGTCATCGTTCGCAGCTGAAGTAACACGGGTGGCTCGAGAAGTAGGTACGGAAGGAAAGCTCGGTGGACAAGCCGATGTAAAAGGCGTCTCCGGTACATGGAAAGATTTGACGGACTCCGTAAATTACATGGCGTCCAACCTCACATCTCAAGTACGGAACATCGCAGAAGTTACGACCGCAGTAGCAAACGGCGACCTGTCCAAGAAGATTACGGTAGACGTAAAAGGTGAAATCTTAGAGCTGAAAAACACGATCAACGTCATGGTTGACCAGCTCTCATCGTTTGCAGCAGAAGTAACACGGGTTGCTCGAGAAGTAGGTACGGAAGGAAAACTCGGTGGACAAGCCGATGTACAGGGGGTTGCCGGAACGTGGAAGGGTCTGACGGACTCGGTAAACTTGATGGCATCAAACCTAACATCTCAGGTGAGAAACATCGCGGAAGTAACGACAGCCGTAGCAAAAGGTGACCTGTCCAAGAAGATTACCGTAGACGTAAAAGGTGAAATCTTAGAGCTGAAAAACACAATCAACACCATGGTTGACCAGCTCTCATCGTTTGCAGCTGAAGTAACGCGGGTCGCCCGGGAGGTAGGAACCGACGGTAAACTGGGCGGTCAGGCGGATGTCCGCGGTGTGTCTGGTACGTGGAAGGATTTGACGGACTCTGTGAATTACATGGCGTCCAACCTCACATCTCAGGTAAGAAACATCGCTGAAGTTACGACTGCCGTGGCAAACGGCGACCTGACCAAGACGATTACTGTAGACGTAAAAGGCGAAATCTTAGAGCTGAAAAACACGATCAACACCATGGTGGATCAGCTCTCATCGTTCGCATCAGAAGTCACACGGGTCGCCCGGGAGGTAGGTACGGAAGGAAGACTGGGCGGTCAGGCCGACGTAAAAGGTGTGTCCGGTACGTGGAAAGATTTGACGGACTCCGTGAATTACATGGCTTCAAACCTGACGGCCCAAGTACGGAACATCGCGGAAGTAACAACCGCCGTTGCAAACGGCGACTTGTCCAAGAAGATTACAGTTGACGTGCGCGGCGAAATCCTGGAGCTGAAGAACACAATCAACACCATGGTGGACCAGCTTTCGTCATTTGCCGATGAAGTAACCCGGGTCGCCCGGGAAGTAGGAACCGAAGGAAAACTAGGCGGTCAGGCTGTTGTAAAAGGAGTCTCCGGAACCTGGAAGGATCTGACAGACAACGTAAACTCGATGGCATCCAACCTGACAGCTCAGGTGCGAAACATAGCCGACGTAACAACCGCCGTGGCAAACGGCAACCTGTCTAAGAAGATTACAGTAGACGTAAAAGGTGAAATCTTAGAACTGAAAAACACGATCAACACAATGGTTGACCAGCTCTCGTCATTCGCGTCTGAGGTAACACGGGTTGCCCGGGAAGTAGGTACGGAAGGAAAGCTCGGTGGACAAGCCATTGTGCAGGGAGTAGGGGGGACCTGGAAAGATCTCACGGACAACGTGAACTTCATGGCAGGCAACTTGACAGAACAAGTACGGGGAATCGCCGGAGTTGTAACCGCGGTAGCCCAAGGTAATCTGAATACAAAACTGGTACTGCAGGCGAAAGGAGAAATCGCCGCACTGGCGGACATCATCAACGAGATGATCGACACCCTGGCGACATTCGCCGACCAGGTAACCACGGTGGCAAGAGAGGTAGGAGTTGAAGGGGTTCTTGGAGGTCAGGCGTTGGTGCCTGGTGCGTCGGGAACATGGAAGGATTTGACCGACAACGTAAACGGTCTGGCTGCCAATCTCACCACTCAGGTACGAGCAATCGCCGAAGTAGCAACAGCCGTGACGAAGGGTGACTTGACCCGAACCGTCGACGTTGAAGCCAGAGGCGAGGTCGCGGCGCTCAAAGATAACATCAACGAGATGATCCGTAACCTCAAAGATACGACTCAGAAAAACACCGAGCAGGATTGGTTGAAAACCAACCTCGCTAAGTTTACGAGTATGCTGCAGGGGCAAAGAGATTTGCTCACAGTGGCAAACTTGATTCTGTCTGAAGTAGCACCACTGGTTCGAGCCCAACTCGGTGTCTTCTATATCAACGAAATCGAAGATGGCGAGCCGGTTCTCAAACTACTTGGAAGTTACGCGTATCAAAGAAGAAAACAACTTTCTGAGAAGTTCAAACTACGCGAAGGATTGATCGGTCAGTGCGCACTCGAAAGACAAAAGATTGTAATCGAGGATGTGCCGAGCGATTACTTGAAGATCGGATCGGGCCTGGGCGAAAGCTCTCCGCGAAACATAGTCGCTCTGCCAGTTCTGTTCGAAGGCGAAGTCAAAGCAATTATAGAACTGGCCTCATTCAATATGTTCAGTGAAACCCACTTGAACTTCCTCGACCAGCTCACAGAATCGATTGGTATCGTACTCAATACCATCGAAGCGAACATGAGAACAGAAAACCTCTTGAAACAATCGCAGTCTCTTGCACAAGAACTGCAGGTTCAGCAAGAAGAACTGACCGAGACCAACAGACGACTGGAGCAACAAGCGAAGACACTGCAAGCTTCCGAAGAAATGCTCACCCGTCAACAAGAAGAGGCGCGTAACACCAACGAAGAACTGGAAGAAAAAGCAAAACTGCTTGCCGAACAGAACGCTGAGGTGGAACACAAAAACAAAGAAATCGAACAAGCAAGAAGGAGCCTGGAAGAGAAAGCCGAACAGCTCGCTCTTACTTCCAAGTACAAGTCCGAGTTCCTCGCCAACATGTCGCACGAACTCAGGACGCCTCTCAACTCGCTGCTCATTCTTTCCAAGCTCCTCTCGGAAAACAGCGAAGGCAACCTCACCGACAAGCAAGTCGATTTTGCCGAGACAATTCAAGAGTCCGGTTCCGACCTGCTCGAGTTGATCAACGACATCCTCGACCTGTCCAAGATCGAATCCGGAACCATCACCATCGATGTCACGGACGTCTCCTTCGACGAGATGCGTCAGACACTGGAGCGCAACTTCAGGCAAGTGGCTGCATCGAAGAAGTTGGAATTCGAAATACAAATGTCCGAACAAGTGCCGAAGACGGTTCAGACCGATTCGAAGCGCTTGCAACAAGTGCTGAAGAATTTGTTGTCCAACGCCTTCAAGTTCACTGAGTCCGGTAAGGTGACGTTGTCTGTTGAGATAGCCGAAAGCGGTTGGAGCCCCGATCGCGAGCGACTCAACAATTCAGACATGGTCGTCGCTCTCTCGGTAGTCGACAGTGGTATCGGAATCGCCCAGGACAAGCAACGAATCATCTTCGAAGCGTTCCAGCAAGCGGACGGAAGTACGAGCCGTAAGTATGGTGGAACCGGTCTGGGTCTGCCGATCAGCAGAGAGATTGCCAATTTGCTGGGCGGTGAATTGAGAGTGGTGAGCGCGCCGGGTGAGGGCAGTACCTTCACTTTGTATCTGCCTGCCGCTTATGTTCAGCCTCTGGTGCCAGTGGCCAGAACGATCACAATGCAACGCTACAGTCCGGATGGAATCACTCCTCCGATTGCAGCACCGGATATGGTGAACGAAAAAGCACTGTTGTTGGAGAATGCGGTAGCCGACGATCGAGGTAACCTGGAAGAAGGGGATCGGGTTCTTCTCATCATCGAGGATGACCAGCGTTTTGCCCGACTACTTCTAGATATGGCTCGGGAAGCGGGCTTCAAAGGAATGGTGGCCGTCACCGGTGAGTCGGCGTTAGCGTTGGCACGAAGATATGTGCCGGATGCTATAACGCTGGATCTGAGACTGCCTGATATGGACGGATGGACCATTCTCGACAGGCTCAAACACGATCCCACAACCAGACATATTCCGGTCAATGTGATCTCGTGCGAGCAAGAACAAGAACGAGGATTCCGTCAGGGTGTGATCGGCTATCTTGAAAAACCGGTCAGCAAGGAATCCATTAACGAGGCGCTTACGCAGGTGAAAAGTTTCGTCGCTACGTCAGCTAAGAAGTTGCTCGTGATCGAACCCGATCGCGAGCACAGCAAAGCTGTAGTGGATCTGATAGGCGACGGTGACGTGAAAAGTAAGATAGCGATGTCGGGTCGAGAAGCCCTCGAGCTGCTCGAATCCGAACACTTCGATTGTATCGTGGTGTCAACGACGCTGCCGGATATGACCGGGCACGAATTCGTCAGGCGGATTAGAGACGACCTCGGAATTATGAGATTGCCTGTTATCGTTTATGCCGGACGCGATTTCACTGTAGACGAAAAAGTCGAAGTTCAAAAAATGGGCAGAGTGACGCTCGTCAAAGAAGCCGAGTCGCCGTACCGCCTGCTTGATGAAACCGCACTCTTCCTGCACCGCCTCCAGGGCGAAATGCCGGAGTCGCAAAGAAAGATGATCGAGCAATCTCAGAAAGCAGATCTGGTTTTGACCGATCGAAAAATTTTGATTGTGGATGACGACGTGAGAAACATTTTTGCTCTCACAAGCATCCTCGAATCGAATGCGATGAAGGTCACATACGCAGAGCGCGGCATTGAGGCCATCAAGATTTTGGAAGAAGATCCTTCCATCGAATTGGTCTTGATGGACGTGATGATGCCTGATATGGACGGATACGAAACGATCCGTCGCATCCGAGAATTGGGTAGTGAATTCAAAACATTGCCTATCATTGCACTGACCGCGAAAGCCATGAAAGGCGACCGCGAGAAGTGCATGGAATCCGGCGCTTCGGACTACATTGCAAAACCAGTGGATGTCGAGCAACTTAAATCACTGCTTCGAGTCTGGCTCTACAAATAAAAACCGATCGGTGTTTGAATGACCTCAACCGATGCAAGAGCAAAAATTCTAATCGTCGACGATCAGCCAGAAAATCTGGTCGCTCTCGATGCTTTGCTCTCGGGTCTGGGGCAGGACATTCTAAAAGCCAATAGCGGCCGTGAGGCGCTTAAACTTCTACTCAACGAAGAAGTGGCGCTGATTCTATTGGACATCCAAATGCCTGACATGGACGGCTTTGAAACAGCCAACCTGGTCAGGCAGCGTGATGTCTCGAAACACACACCGATCATTTTTCTGACCGCGATGTATACGGAAGATGTCTATGAATCGGAAGCGTATACGCTCGGTGCAGTCGACTTCATCACGAAACCTTTTGCCGCTCACGTGCTACTTTCAAAGGTGCATTTCTTTGTTGATTTGTTCAAAAAGAATCAGCGCATTCAAACTCAAGCAAGAGTAATTCGTGAGATTGAAGAACGGCGGTTGGTCGAAGTTCAAGAGCGCCTCGAAACAGAGAAGCAATTGATCCAGGCCGAACTTGCCCGTAAAGAGAAAGAAGCGGAGTTGTTAGAAGAGCGCAGTACTCAACTGCAAAATGCCGATCGACTCAAGGACGAATTTCTCGCCAACATGAGTCACGAAATTCGCACACCGATGAACGCGGTCATCGGTTTTTCCGAATTGCTTTTGGGGACGGAGCTTGATAACGAACAATCCGAATTTGCTGTAAGGATTAAAGATTCAGCTCAGGGGTTGCTCACGCTGATAAACGATATTCTCGATCTGTCAAAAATCGTCGCAGGAAAGCTTGATCTGGAACCAGTTACATTTGAACTGGCACCACTCATAGAAGGAACCGCCGCGATTTTGTCTGAGTCAGCTCGAGAAAAGAAACTCAGTCTGATGACATATATCGATCCTGAGTTGCCGCGCATGGTGATTGGAGACCCTGGTCGTCTGCGTCAAATTTTGTTGAACTTGACCGGTAACGCGATCAAATTCACCGAGCAGGGCGAAGTCGTGGTGCGTGCAACCGCTACTGAGACAAAACCTGGTGGAGATGATGGTGCCACTGCCGGTAGTGGCGACGGTACTAAGCCGGTAACCCTGTCCGTGGCTATCTCCGACACCGGTATTGGGCTGTCGGAAAGCGAGATCGCACGACTGTTCAGACCATTTACGCAAGCCGATGGTTCGACCACGCGGCGCTTCGGCGGAACCGGATTGGGCTTGTCGATTTCAAAACGACTGGTTGAATTGATGGGCGGCGAGATTGGTGTGACCAGTACACCAGGAAAAGGTGCCACCTTCTGGTTTACGATCACTCTGTCACCATCGGACGCTGCTCCTCGAAGAAAGCACGTTCTGCCTGACAGTTGCAATGACACCAAGATTCTGGTCATCGATCGACAAGTCAGCGCGCGAAAAATCGTGGAGTCCTACATCTCTTCATGGCACCTCCATTGCGAAGTGACGGACAATCTCGACGATGCCTTCGACATGCTAAAAGCGCGCGCTCACACTGAAGATGCTTTCGATTTAGTTTTGACCGAGTTAAATTTGCACGACGGCGACGGCTTCGAACTTCTTGACGCGATTCGTCAGGAGTCCGAGTTGAGTGATACCAAAGTGATTTTGTTTACCCACGAAGATAAACAAGGACTTGGCGAACTGGCTCTTTCCAAGGGCTTCTCCGCATACCTGACCAAGCCGATCGAACAATCGTCACTTTACGATTGCATTGCAAAAGTGCTATGGTCCGATCTTGAAGATCGGAAAATTTCTGAAGTACGAACCACATCAGGCTCCTACATCCAATTCGCACCGATGGGCACCACAATACTTTTAGCTGAAGACAATCCGGTCAACCAGATGGTGACCCAATTGCAACTCAAGAAATTGGGATACGAGTGCTCCGTTGTAAGCAACGGTCAAGAAGCTGTACAAGCTGTCGAGAAGGGCAATTATGCGTTGGTTTTGATGGACTGCCAGATGCCTGAGATGGATGGTTTGGAAGCCACTAAGGTGATAAGGAAAGCAGAAGCACTGACCGGTCGTCATGTGCCGATCATCGGACTGACTGCGCATGCCATGGGCGGCGACCGTGAAAAATGTATCGCTTCAGGAATGGACGATTATTTGAGTAAGCCGGCTTCGATCGATCAACTGAGTACGAGTCTTAAGAAGTGGATTGCGCGAACTGAACATCCAGTCGTTTAGATAATCAAGATTTCGGTTTTTCTTTAGACGGTTCTTTTTGAGGCGGTTCTTCTTTATTGTTTTCGATCGTCTTTGGACCGGCAGGCTCCGTCCCAGCCAAAGCTGATGATTTCCAGGCTTGGGCGACTAATGATGCGGCAATCAACTGTCCGGCGAACACTGTGGACGGAAGAAAGAACACACCGACTATGGTGGCACATGGAACTGCGAAGCTCAAGAATTGAATTCCCAATCCCAGCATCCAGGCACTGAAAAAATCGCCCGGTCGTTTTGAGATCCGTTTTAAAACCTTGATAAAGGAGAACGCCGAATTCATGCTTTCTTCTTGTGCGAAATTAGCCATGGTAGCGACAAGAAGCAGGTTGAAGAGGAACGAAATGGTGACAATCAAAATGATTGAACCACTCATCCACAACGTGAAAAGAATTGGGACACTTTTGATGTAACTGATAACCGATGCCACCAAAAAATCAGTTGCGATAAACGTCACCAGCAAAATCAGATAACCTGTCATCACTGCCAACCAGCTCATGCCGGAGACAAATAAATCCGGCCAGTCGTTCCAATTCGGAAGGCGTCCGTTGGGTACTTCAATTCGTTCTCTCACTGTTTTTAAAACAAAACCAGTGTTGATTGCCCAGAGTGAAAAGACAAGGGGAATCACAATTGGACTTTCGCGACTCAAAAACAGAAGCACCATCGAAGTGGCATTCATCACGCCACCAATGGCGGTTTTAAAAACCCAATCCGGATCCTCAAAAAATGATTTCACTGCCAGATTCGGATCCAAACCAACGAATGGCGGACAAGGCACCACTCCGCCACCAACTGGGACAATTGGTTTTGGATCGCTGACGTTTGGCTTTAAATCACTCATTATTTTTCGACTGTTTTTTCGGCAAACTTCGACAGTTCAGCCAAGCCAGGCAAACTTTCCAGTTTTGGTAGAACGGCTCGGTCTGTCATGTTGAACGCGATTGGTGTGATCGAAATCATGTCGTGAGCCAGCGCGTATGCGTCGGATGTCTCCGCTTCACCTTCTTCAATCGCGTGGCCTGTCAGCCAATAATAATCGCGACCGCGCGGATCGTGGCGTTTTTCAAAATAATCGTCGTAGGCCCTGATACCAAGTTCGGTGACTCGCACGCCTTTGATTCGATCGGCAGGCAAGCTTGGAACGTTGACGTTGATCAAAGTTTTGGGACCGAGGTGAGCTTTGTTATAAACGCCGATGAATTTGCTCATGAATTCGGCGGCGACTTCAAAATGTTTCCCTTCGCCTTTCGTGACCATACTGACAGCTATGCTCGGCACGGACAGAAAGGCGCCTTCCATGGCAGCCGCGACGGTGCCTGAATAAAGTACCTCTGCGCCAAGATTGGCACCATTGTTGATTCCTGAGATGACAAGATCGGGAAGGTTGTCTTCCATCAAAACTGAAATCGCCAGTTTCACACAATCGCTCGGTGTGCCGGTTGTGGACCAGCAACGGCGCATTTTTCCCGGCAGTTCTACTTCTTCCACACGTAACGGTTTGTGTAAAGTTAGAGAATGCCCGGTGGCACTGCGTTCTCGGTCGGGAGCAACGACATAAATGTCGTGCTGCGGATCTTCGGCTAGCCGCGTGGCAAGCGCTTTTATGCCTGGTGCGTAAATGCCGTCGTCGTTGGAGATAAGAATTCTCAAGTGCGGTCCCCACTGGTTTCCATCGTGTAGCTGCAGTTGATTGTACAGGCTAGACCATACTTAGACGTTGCCATACAGTAATCAAGACAGTACTATGCCAGTCATGATCTTTGTCTGATTCGGGCGAAAGCCTCATATTCAGGTGAACATATTTTAATTGGAGTTCTTCATGATTGATACGGTGTTCGAGAGAGCCGGCGAGTCGTTATTGAGCGTTGTGCAGCAAGCGATGGCGGAATGCATGACCATGGGTCATTCATATGTGTGCACTGAACACGTTCTTATCGCGCTGGCTGGTGAGGATGGCTCGCTTGCAGCAATCGCGCTCGACAACATGAAGATCGAGGCAGAAAACACCAGAGCGGAAGTGGAACGACTGTTCAAAGGTGAATCCGAATCAGAGCTGCTCTATTCGGATCGTCCGGACGTGTTGGAAAGCGGCTTTCCGAAGCCTCCCGTGCCAATGCAATCGCAATCAGCCATGGAAAAACCGATTGGCTTCAGCGATTTGACTGTGCAAGCACTTTCGCGCGCATTCGATTATTCGCTCTTCTTCGGCGACAGCGACATTGAACCTGTGCATTTACTGCTTGGCGTGCTCGACCTGCCCGATGCCACCGCGCTAAAAGTCCTTGAAGACATGGGCGCCAATTTGACCTTCTTGCGCCGCGAAATTCTCATCATCATGGCTGTCGATCGCAGCTTGGAAGCTGAAGTCCCTGGACTGCGCGATGCCACCATCACTGGTATGCGTGAGTTGATCGACAGACTCTACGGCGATGTCCGCGCGATCTTGCAACTGGGTATCCGCAGCCGTTTGCCGATTACGTCGATGCCGAGCCGCCAGGAAATTGTGCACCGCACATGCGTCGCTTATTTTGCCGATTTTCTCTGGACTCAAGTTTCATTCAAACGTTATCTGTTACAAGAGACCATGGACATTTTGGTCGATAGAACCGGAGCACTCGAACAAGAAATCATGTCGACCATCGTTTCGCAAGCAGCGCAGAACCTCAGAGGTGAAGTGCGCAGCGCCTTCGAATACATGCTCAGCAATGAATATCGTTTGTTCGACAAAATGATGGACGAAGCCGAATACGACGAAATCGGAACAGTGATAGAAGAATTGTGGTGGACGCAGGGTGAAGAAATCGCTCTCCATGAGCTGTTTATCGAAGCACTAGATGATCACCGCAGACAACAAATGTTGGGTCTGCAAAAACGTCGCATCGAGATTTCCGAAAAACTGTCACGTATCAAAGTGAGACTCGAAGATGCGGTTCGGCAGTGCTTTGAGAAGCGCTCTATCTCTCCGTCTTAATCGAACGAAACATTCCTTTAAAATAACGTGCGCCCGTTGTGTTCGATCACGCCAGTTTTGTGCGACACCCGTTCTCGATGCGGCTCGATCGTTGGTATGGCTTGAGCCGAAACACCGGCACGAACGCAGCACCATCTGCAGAGGTTCAGTGCCATTGGAACGAACTCACCGCAATCAGTACAAGCTCAGCACAATCAGTACAAGCTCAGTCCCATTAGCTCGGTCTTAGCACCATCAGTGGTGCGATGCTATTTCAATACGAACGGGCACTTAGTGCACGATGCCATTGGAAGGAAAATCTTGTTGTCTTCCAAGTCGATCGCTTCTTGTACATAACAAGTCATCGGCGACTGGCAACGTGGGCAATTGAGATTGCGTTCGCCATGCAGAATATTGTCCGCCAACTCTTCCATGGTTTCGCGGCTCACTTCAGTCAATTCGGGCACAGCTTCCGGGAGGCGAACCTCAACTTCCCGCAGGACATAGGCTTCAACACGCAATGCTTTTGCAATCACCTGGCGATCAGTGGCGGAAAGCCAGGTTTCAAAGCCAGCCTCCAGATCCTCGATTCGCTGGACAGTCATTCGAGTGGCTCTGGCAAGGTCTTTCACCGTCATATTTCGGAACTCTCGCAGCTGATTAATCCGTCCAGCCAGTGTGTCCTTCAGCGGCATGTTGTTGGGCAGCAATTGAGTGATCTTATTCATTCGGACAAAAGCTCCAAAATTCGTTATTAATTCTACTGATTGTACAAGATATAGCATTCCCATCAGAGAGTGGTTTCTGGGAAAATTGAATTGGAATCAATCGAGAGACAGAACTATTGACGAAAGATGCGCAAACCGACAATTCATCTAATAAAGACCAGCCCGTGGAGCAGCGCGTGCTCGATCGCCGTACTCGAAAAACTGGCGACCAGGATGAGAGACTCCCAGCCCAGCGTCCTCTGAGCGAAGACGCGTTTCACGAAACAATCGGCCGATATTGCCGCCGTTTCCAGAAAGACGGCAGGGACTTCTGTTTGGCTTCTATTACTGTCCTCGAATACAAGCACGCCAGTGAGAAAGAGCGCGACCAACTGGACAAAGCTGTGGTTGGCGTTCTGTTCAAGCAGCTCCGGGCCGAGGATCGCATCTGTTTTGTCGAACCCGCGCATTATTTGGTTTTGCTACCCTCTGCCGAAATAGAGGAAGCCAATGTCGCCATTCGTCGGGTTACTGAAAAGATCAGCCAATCGAAAATTAAACAAAAATCGTCGGTTATGCAGCCCAGTGCTTTTTCCCGGGTCGTGTCGGCTCAACAAAAAGCCACTCAAGGCCAGGGCGAAATAGTTGTCGATCCGGAAACGCTCTACAACAGCGTCGGCTACACACTCAATGCCAAAGGCAAGTTGCTGTCGCTTGAGGATAACGAAGACTCTCCTTCGGAGCCGCTGTTTCGCGGAAATTTTGATGGTTGGATGGAACGATATGTGCCGGAAAAAAGATCGGCGGCCAAGAAAGGCGTTGCTGCCAGCAAAGCTTCATCTAATTCTACGCACCTTGAAGGCGGTGCTTCCCTGGTGCGTATGCAAGACCAATGGACCGGCAAGGCTCTGGTCGAAGTGCGTGAGTTAAAATTATCTATCGATGGAACTGAAGTCACTACCAGTAGTGCTGCCTCTGCAAATCTGCTTCGCCGTCTGCGTATTCTTCAGAATCTCGACCACCCTGGCATAAATAAACTGTTGGATTTCTATGCGTTCCGTGATGGCAGTTTGCTTTTAGTCAATCGACCGCCTGAGGGAATTGAATTGACCAGGGAATATCTAAACGGAAAGAGCGAAAGCCCTGCTGAAACTGATGCTGATGCGACTGTATTGATTAGCTGGTTACAGCAAATCCTCGGCGCGCTGATTGCCATGCAATCGCTAGTGCCGCCCGTGGTGCCTGCATCATTCGACGGTATCCGAGTATTTTATTTCGACACCGATAACAAAGATGGCGGTCAAATTGTTTTGTCCAACTTTGACACTGATTATTTGTCGTCGTCCGCACAATTGAATAGCGAATCTGGCGGTCATGTTGCCGCTTCAGGACAACAGAATTTGCTCGATGGTATTGTCAAATTCATTCTGGAATTTGCCGCGCGCTCTGAGAAAACTCCGGAGCTGGTGAAACTCGTGAAGGTTCTCGAAAATCTCGATGCGAATTCATTGAGCACGCCTTACAAGTTGCGTGCTCATCTTAAGAAATTTGCAGAGGAGCAGAATGCTTGATTTCACCAAAGTCTTCAAACAAATCCAAGAAGTCGGCATCGACTCAGTAAATGAGGCCTCGCAACAAGATGTGATGGAACGCGCTCTTGTTACGTTGGAATCCGCTGCGGAGGAAGATGATCGTTTCACGCGACGACTGGAAGATAGCGCTGGTTGGGTCTGGTGGCCGCTTGCAATTCCCATGGAGCCGTTTGGTGTCAACGTAAAAATACAAAAGGCTCCAGCGAAAGTCACCACTATTGGTGTCGATGGATCTCAGATCATGCCTTCGCATCACGAAGTTCACAGTTGCTATTTACTCAACGTGGGCGTTGCGATGATTTCTTACGGAGAAGCGTTTCCGTCCGTATTGGTAAGTGTTCCGCGCCTGCATCATCGCCCCGACGATCTCTATCCGCTTGTTGATCGAAGGCGCGTTCACATTGACGAACTCTTTGTTTCACTCGAGCGAACCGTGCTTGAACTCGAGGTGCTCGCAGAAAATGCGCTGATCGCGCAAGAGCGCGGATTGCCCGTTGTCGCGCTCTACGACGGCTCGCTGATTCCGTGGTCGGTGGACAAAATGCCGCAAGGATATCAGGATTCATTTTTAGTGCGGATTCAAACTTGTATGCGCATGCTACAGACTGCCGGCATTCCGCTAGTTGGCTACATCAGCCATAGTCGCAGCTCTGAAGTGGTCAACATGCTGCGCACTTACGCTTGTCCGTACGACATGAGTAATTGCCGCGAATATTGTTCCAGCCTAAACGAAGAAGATTTCCCGTGTTCCAAAATCTGGCCGCTGACTGACCGTCAATTGTTGACCCACAAATTGCAGAATGGCTACCGAAGCTCGTTTTGTTTAACCGCACAAAATATTTCTAAGATGTTCGAACCAGATAATCAAATTTGTTTTTCTTATCTAAATCTCGTCAGTGAAGTCGCTCGTATCGAATGTCCAAAATGGCTGGTTGAAAACGAAGCTCTCCGAGAATTCGCAATGAGTGTCGTCGCATCTCAAGTAGAGAAAGGCAGAGGCTACCCAGTAGCGCTTTCCGAGGCGCACAACCTCGCCGTCATCCGCGCAAAAGATCGCGAACAGTTTTTCGAACTAATCAAGAAGCACCTGATTGCTTTAGGCATGAAGAAAGTTCGCGTTAGTCCAAAAGAATCCAAAAAGCGTATCGGTTTCGTTTAAACGTCAGCTTTCCGCACGGACTAGCACTACATACGCACCAGAAGTGTAGCCCTCCCACACTGACTGGCGCGTCTGACCTGCAGGCCCAGCACCACCCAGTTTAAAGTACTTCTAAAACACAGCTTTAATCATGACCGCGCGTTCTAATCAAGAGCAAGTCGTAGCGCTTTGATAGTTTGTCAAGTTAAAGCTGGATTGATTTGATTAATTCTAGGCTGGTCCGCTCGTAGGATCCCCATTTACATTGGGCGGCAAAACGTTAGAGTGGAGGCATGAAGATTGCACCGGTATCCTTTTGAGTTTCGTGAGAATGGCTCTGTTGTCTGGGAGAATCAAACTGTGTTCGACAGAATGAAATATTTGTGGAATCGCATAAGCCAGAGAGTTGAAGGCAACTTGGCTAAGAGTGACGAAGTTTTGGATTTTAGTGAACTAGAAAGAACGCGGAAGAGACTAGTTCAAATGCGCTACAAGAGCGAAGGTGTCGAGTCTACTGGGGCGTTTGCGATGGAGTCTGTTCGTCGTCGAATAACAGCTGAAGTGAGCTTGCCGAATCCTGAGGTGATCACCTCGCGCAAGAAAACTCAAGAAGCCATGAACAAATGGTTTTTCAAAGACGATCAGATTGATACTGGTTCCTTTGATGCCGTTGATTTCGATGCTCGTATAAAAGAAGTTTTTTACGATAGCGAAGAGCGACCATTGGAGCCACTTCCATCGGTCGAAGATACATTCATGGCGTTCAGCAAGAACGAATACGATCTGTTTGATGAATCTTCGATTTCTCTGTCCAGCATTCACTACAAAATGGATCCGCACGAAGACTTCGACGAAACCTACTCGACACCGTTGTTGCCGATGTACTCTCAAGATCAGCAGTATGATTTCACTCCTGCTCAAGAAGCGTTTGAAACCCTTCAGCCAAGTTCTCAGGAAGATACCATTCCTCCGGATGAGCATGATGATGTGCCTGCAATCGAATTCACTGCTAACAATCCGATGATCAAAGTTCTCTCAGAACTCGAACAGCGCATGGCATCGAATCAACAGCGCACCGGAGCTTATTGGGTGGCAGAATAATTGGTTCTGCAACCTCCTGAAATAAAAACTGAACGATTGGTTTTGAGAATGTGCCGACCTGAGGAAGCTCTACAGGTGGTGGCATACCTGGAAGCCAATCGCTTTCATTTGGAAGAGCATGGACCAACTTGGGTCGAGAATTATTTAAACGTCGCCAATTGGCAAAAACAGCTGCTATTCAATCTTTCTGAGTTTCAGGCTGATGAAACTTTGAAACTGTTTTTGTTTCAAAAACATGAACCAGACACCATTATTGGTACCATAAATTTCACGTCAATTTTAAGGCGCGCCGCTCAATTTTGTTTTCTGGGATACGGTCTCGCTCACGAACATCAAGGAAAAGGCTTCATGACTGAAGGCTTGCATGCTGCGATTGCGCATGTGTTTGATGAAAAGAATTTGCACCGGATTTCGGCGAACTATGTGCCGACCAATGAGCGCAGCGGAAGAGTTTTGAAAAAACTTGGCTTTCAAGTGGAAGGATATGCGCGAGACTATCTTTACCTCAACGGCAAATGGCGCGATCATATTCTCACGTCGTTGGTGAATGACAAGTGGAAAGACGAATAACTCAATGATTAATTTGGGCAAAGCCCATGCCTGGAAAGCGATTTACCAAAGCTGGTACTCAAAGGCGATCTATCGTGACGCGGTGCACCGCTGGCGGGGACTTGGTTTTCGGTTTCTGTTCGCCGAGTTATTTGTTATGTGGCTGATTACAGCGATTCACGTGCACGCTGTCTCCGCCCAATTCATCGATGGCTATTTGCTGCCAATGGTTGATGATATGCCGAAGATGGCTTTCAAAGACGGCAAATTATTGATTGATAAACCGGACCATTATCAAATCAAAGATCCCAAAACCGGGAAGGTGATAGTCAATTTCGACATGAGCGACAAGCCGGTTTTGCCGAGCGTGCCCGAGAAAGGGATTTTTGTGGAACCAAGCAGAATCGTATTTCGGGGCAAGGATAAGGAAGACGTTTACGAGTTCAGCGAACATTCCAGCGAAATGAAGGCTAGCCTGCCGGATTGGAATTTCGGATCCAAGGTTTTGCAGATCGTTAAAAACGGGGCGGGAGTCGCCGTGGTGGGAGTTTTTTGGCTGTCGTCCTTTGTGTTTTGTGCCTTCCAGGTCGTTATTCTGGGGTTGGTTGGAAAGGCGATGGCCATAATTGCCAAAAGGCGGCTCACATACCCGCAGTTGGTGCGAATAGCAGTGGTGGCGATGACGCCCTCCTTAATAATTGATACATGTCAGAAATTATTTTGTTTCGGAATTCCCGTGTGGTCGCTGGTTTCCGGGATTATCACCCTGATTTATTTGGCTTATGGCGTGAAAGTCAACACTGTAGGCTTTGAATGGTCGCTCTCACAGGGCATTCCGGAAGAACCGCTGGTGAAAAACTTGACGCCGTAAATGCAGCGCAAGCGCCAGCATGTTAGGATCTAAGAACTTCAATTGCACGTTGGGGATCGAATATGGCAACCGGAATTCTTCAAGAGATTGGTTCGACAAGCGCTATCGCTGATATCGCGAAAAAAGTCGTGGACGGCGAAAGACTGACTCGTGAGGACGCCATCAGGCTTTACAATCACGATGATCTGCTCAGTGTCGGAATGTTAGGCGAGTACGCCCGACGCCGAGCCGCTGGTGATGAGAAACAACGCTACGTTTACTACATTCACAACATGCATTTGAACCCGACCAATTTTTGCGTCGAGACGTGCAGATTCTGCTCCTACGCCAATCCTGGAAACGACAGTTACACTTGGACAGTCGATCAGGTAATTGACGAAGCCCGCAAAGGCGTCGAGCTTGGTATCAATGAAATCCACATGGTTGGTGGCTTGAATCCAATTTGCGATTTGAACTATTACGAGGAAGTTTTGTCCAGCCTCAAGCGCGAGTTTCCGCATATTCACTTGAAGGCGATGACCGCAGTTGAGATTGAATACCTCGCCAATCTCGAAGGAATTTCTTACGAAGAAACTTTGAAACGCCTGGTGGCAGCTGGATTAAACAGCATGCCTGGTGGTGGTGCCGAGATCTTCGATGACGAAGTGCGCGCGCGAATGCATGTGACAAAAACTCCGGCACCAGTTTGGCTTGAGATTCACGGAATCGCTCACAGTCTTGGTTTGCATACGACGGCGACGATGCTGACCGGCATCGGCGAGAACGTTGAAAACAAAGTCGATCACATTTTGCTGCTCAGAGAACAGCAAGATAAGTCGAAGGGCTTTATGTGTTTCATTCCATTGAAGTGCTACTACGATGGAACGACGATCAAAGACGAAGTTAAAGAACCGAGTAACGATGACCTTCTTCGCGACATCGCGATCAGCAGATTGTTGCTCGATAATTTCCCGCACATCAAAGCGTATTGGATTCAACTCGGCGAATCACTCGCTCAAGTCGCGCTTTCATTCGGTGCTGACGATCTGGATGGCACCATTCTTCGCGAAAAAATCACGCACGCTGCCGGAGCGAAAACGCCTCTGCAACTTGCTAAAGAACGAATGGAAGAATTGATTCAGAGCGCCGGTTACACGCCTGTTGAGCGCGATACCGTATACAACATCAAACGTGTTGTTGAGCCTGCTCAAACGATTGAGCTGCCATTGAAAGAAAAAGTTGCGGCGTTGATCGGTTCTTAGTCCTCCATTTTTGATGAGTAATCAAATCCAGGACGCTGCGTTCGTCTAGAATGATCGATTCTGTGGAAAACCACAGTTTTGAAGATTGCATCGATCGAATTGTCGAATGAAGATTGGGAGATTACGTCCTGGTGTTTCCGATGTGAGAATGTCGGATGCTTCTGGCGTTGTGATTGGTGTTTCAGTGCGTTGGTTGGTGTTTTGGTCAGGCGGTATTGCAAGTATGCGTCTTCGCTGTCCCTGCTAACCTTCGTCCATTGTCTGTGCTTTTGTGAGTTGTTTCTGGCTGTTTCTTCCGGGTGCAGCCGGTTGAAACTAGATGGCAACTTCAATTTATCGACACCTTGTGAGAAGCGTGTGAGATTTGCGATGGCGAAATTGCGTGCGGTTCTGGGAGACAAGCTGTCTGGATTGCGAATTCGGAGTCGGATTTGATCAAAAATTCCGCGTGCTCGGACTCATTTAATGAAATTTGGCAACACTTTGTTCACACTTGGAAACTACATTAGGGACATTGCAGTACGCCCGAACGCCCCACATGAAAACGGTACCCGATGGCTAAACCACTGGACGCCACGCCTAAAGCGCAACCACAGACCGATGCAGCCGATCCGGTGCACGAGTTATTCGTCAGAGATTTGGTTTTGCTGCCCGACGAAAAGAAAACGCGGGCTGTCACTTCCGAGAAAAAAGACGCACCGCTAGCAGTGACACCGCTGATGTTTCAAAATGGCCTTTTGGATTTGACGGGCGACAATCCGTTCATTCGTCCGCTGGGCGAGAGGTCCGCAGCCGGAGCGCAATTCCCGGGAGCGCAATTCCCGTTCAAGCTCGCAGAAAAATCGCCTAACCCTTTCAAACCGTCAGAGAGAAATCTGAAGCTCGCCGAAGATCTCGGCTTGGACCTTGGCGCCCTTAACGACAAAAATATGGGCTTGCTTCGCCGCCGCGATGCTTCGCCGGTAACTCCATCCACCGCCAAGCTTTTCGATCGTGGTGCTCTTGATAGTTTTGGCACCGCTCCGAAGGCGAAAGATGATTCGGTCAAAAAGGCGATGGGAAGCTATAGATCACGATTCGGCGCAAAACAGATTTCCTATCTCGATCTCGACAGCGCTCCAGATAAACAACCTCCTCAGTTGAAACTTGAACTGACTCCGAATTTAGCTGAAGTCCCTGCCCTCAAGCCTGGCGAGAAAAATACTGAAGCGCCAAAAGCCGAAGACAAACCAGCGGACAAGGCAGCGGAACAACCGTCCGGCAAGCTGACGGAGAAACCTGCCGACAAGCCAACCGAACAACCGGCCGACAAACCGGCCGACAAACCAGCCGACAAGCCAGCGGAACAACCGGCCGACAAACCAGCGGAAAAACCTGCCGACAAGCCGGCCGAACAACCGGCCGACAAGCCGGCCGAACAACCGGCCGACAAGCCGGCCGAACAACCGGCCGACAAGCCAGCGGACAAGCCAGCGGACAAGCCAGCGGACAAGCCAGCCGACAAGCCCGTCGCACCGGCCGACAAGCCAGCTGAGCAGTCTGAAGAAAAACTGGAAGTAAAGCCTACTCCGGAACTTGCACCGCCACCACGGCCGGTGTTGCCAGTAAAAGCTGCTGATGGCAAAGGCGTTTACGAACGCAACGACGGTGGTGGCTGGAACTTCAAACCTAAGTATGGTCAAGAAAGCTCTGAACATGCCGATTTCCCGGGGCAGAAAATTAAGAATGTAGAATCACAAACTGATGGCAGCGTCAAAGTCACTCTCGATAGCGGCAAGGTTGTTCGTGAATTGGCCGAGGGCGGACGAGTCCATTACGCTGATGATGCGGCTTTCAAAGCCAACCATCCAAGCGGTGTTCCTGGGAAAACGAAGGATGTCGTTTGGGACGGCGACAAGATCAAGAGTTTCTACAGCGAATTGACAAAGACTTCATATCATCAGGTAGCAGAAAATGCCTGGGCCAGCGATCCGAATGCCACCGCAGATAAAGCCTGGAAAGGATCGATCTCATACGATGGTGCCAAAGGCACATTCCAACAAGTCACCCTGGAAGGAGACGGCAAAGGCGATCGACTTGAGTCACGTCCGAACGGGATTAGCGAAACACGTCATGCTGATGGTTCCGCTGACATAACCGTTCCATACTCTGATGGAGTCAAGGTTTCCTTTAAATTTAAATCGGGATTCGAACCTGGTGTAGACACCCTTAAAAATCCAGAAGAAGTAAAAACGGTCGACTCGAGCGGTACCGAAACTTTGTGGAAACGCACCGCGGACGGTGAATACACATCTCCAACCGCAGGCAAATGGAAAGGCAATATCGAGCTCTCCAAAGACGGTACCTACAAATACAATGACATCGAAAGCGGCGAGCGCGTTGCTCGATTCAAGAGTGGTATCACCGAGAGAGAAGCGCCTGCTGAAAAGACATCGACCATCAAAGAAGATGGACGACTGACACGAGTAAAAGTTGGCGACGATGTTATTGAAGTTACCTATGAAACCAATCCCGACAAGAAAGCCAAACCAAGCGCGAACGAGCAAGCTGAAGCTAAGCCTGCACAAAAACCGGGCAATCTCTTAGCTCCTGATGCCCCTCAGGGAACGAGTCGTCATCTCGATTCGAAGGATCTCGCCACCGAGACTTCGACGAAACAAGCACTCGCCGATGCAAAGGCAGCGAACATTCCAGTCATCAGCCTTATCAGCGACAAGGCTAATCCAAATGTTCAAAAGGCGCTCGCTTATCTCAAGCAACAGAATCTAGCATCGACGGTTGATATCTCGAAATCGACAGCCGATCAAATGATGAACAAGGGCATGGAGCCGAGTCAGTTCGATGCCCTGTGGAGTGCTAAGGGTGCGAATATCCCGCATGAAGCCTATATGACGGCAATTGCTCCATCGAAAATCGGCGTGGGTACGCGGGCAACCCCTACCATTGACACGCCAAGCAACCCTGATGAGTTCGTCAAATTCCTCAAAGATTCAGGAGTGAAACTATCCAATCCTGAAGATGAAAAGGCAGTCCGTGCGCTGCTCGAAGGCAAGTCGCCAAACGTTGTCGAAGCGGAAAAAGTGTCTGTCAGACCTTCGGAATATCGCCTTGAAAATCAGAATTTAAAGTTGACCAGAGGCGCCGATGGAAATTGGACGGACTCCGCACTCGACGCCGCCAAGCCGTATACCAAGCCAACTCAGTTTGAACTTGATCTATACACCCACAACGATCTCACCCCGACGCAAAAATTGCGCATTAAGGAAAACGTTGCGCAGTTCAATGCAATGACGAAATTTACCGATGCTGAAAAGCAAGAGGTCATGAAGCAAGCCGATCGTCTGCTTAAAGGAAGACCTGATTCCGCCCTGAGTTCGGCTGAGAAAGCCAATCTTGCAGACCAGCTCTTCTGGCACGTAGTGAACGATAAACAAAACGATCAGGGTGGTTTCGGTACCTGCAGCGTCACGACTCTGCGTGGAAAAGCTTTGAAAGAGAAACCATGGGTGGTGGCAAAGACCGCAGCCGATGTCGCCAATGATGGAAAGTTCAAAACTCTGGATGGTTCAATCATCAAGCCGGACATCAATTCAGTTAAAGTTCGCCCCGGCAGTCCTGAAGAAAACTTCCCGCCTAAATCGCCCAACCGAAGCGCGCTCAGCAAACTCTGGGATGTCGCCGCGGTCAACGTTTACGCTCAACGTGCCACTACCGATCCTACCGGCAAAGCTTGCGGAAAAGGTTCACTTTCCTATGAAGAAGTTGCTCCTACCGGTCGTGGTGACAGCGGATCGCGCACCGTTTTGAGAGACGCCAATGGAATCGACTTTGTCCTCCATAGTGGAAAACCGGGCGCGGTGGCAGCACCGAATGATAGTCCCGGTTCTGGTTATCCTTCGAGAATGGCTGATATCTGGAACCAATTCACTGGTGAGAAATTAGCTGGTTCTCTGCTTTCACACGATAATCGTTGGGTCGACAATAAAGAGACTTTCAAAAATCTTGTCGGTGAAAAAATCTCCAGTGTGAAAGAACTCGAAGATACTTTGACCAGCAATAACAGCGCTAAGATTATTCAAGGTAACACAGGCATTTTGGAACAACGATTCAAGCAACAAAAGGCGCTTGATGAGGGCAAGGATCCATCAGCTATTGCGCTTCCGAAAGGCGGTGAACACGTTTGGTTGGTGACTGGTTATGATCCAGCTACTAAAACCGTAACGGTGGATAACTCGTGGAGTCCAGGCTATGATGTTCCGAACGAAGCGGAAGCTAAGGCTCAAGGTAAGGACACTAAGAAGACGGTGTTCATCAGTTTGAACGATCTATATAACAGTATGGAAAAACAGACTACTGGTGAAGGTCACGTTTATTCTTGGGCTCGACGTTAAACTATCTCGGTGATCAAATGACGACTGCAGACAACATAAACGGAAACATCCAACACATCGCCAAGATGGAGGACAGACGCTCACACGATCTGCCCAAAGATCTTTTTCAATATCCAGAAGAGTTCAATGATTTGCGCATGCCTGGCAAATCTCCGAGCAATCCTGATTCCATTAATGAAATGGAACCGATCACAAAAATAAGTGTTCCAAAAGAATGGAACAAAGCCGTCAACGAAGCCGGTTTCGGCGAAATGGCCAAAAGCGTTTCCTTCACCCCGCCAGAAGGCGATGGCGCCGAATTAGCCCTGTACGATCGCGGCTTTCCGATCGCAAAATCAGAAGGCGATAAGTTCCGCGCAGTGTTGGAGAAAGAGCCTCATGTGCTCGACGCAAAAGAAATTGATTCGCTCACGGAGCAAGTTCTTGGTACGATCGGCGACAAATCCGCCTTTGATATCAAAAATGCAGAAACGAAAATTGTCAACGGCAAAAAAGTTCTCGCCGTCGAGGGCGATTGGAAGGATGGCGGTAAGAAATTCTACGGATGTTACATTCCGAAAGACGAGAATTTTCGTCAAATCCAGGAAGTCTACTTCGAAGGCACAGAGCCGAACTTCACGCAGTTGAAGCCACAAGCGTTGAAATCGATTTCCAGCATTCAGTGGAAGTAGCATTTCCTCTGTGCTCTGAAGTTGACTTTCAACGTGATCGCGCGCTGGTATCACCCGCGGTGACGCCAGACTAAATTACCAGCTGGGTGATTTTTCCTTTCCGTTTAACAATCACTTGCGCGCTTTCGCCTGGTTGTTTGCGGGCGAGTACGGATTTCAATTGCGCGATAGTCGAGACGTTGATGCCGTCTACCGCTACGATGATGTCACCTTTTGACATTTTGCCTTTTGAGGCGCGTGAGCCGATACCGATGGTGGTGACACTGACGCCTTCCGGCGATGCTTGTGCGAGAATTCCGATATTGGCTAGAGGGTCGGGACCAGTTCCGGTCGGCGCCATGTTGTTCATTGGTGGTTGCGCATTTTGTGCCGGTCTGTAACCGGGCTGTTGCAAACCGCTCACGTTGGGCTGACCTGGCGCATACGCCATTTGATTTTGACCGATCTGCTGCTGGTTGGAATAACCTTGTTGGGGTGGATATCCGGGCTGCTGCATCTGGTTTCCGAAACCAGGCTGCATCTGATTTCCCTGTGGTTGCATCTGATTGCCGTACCCGGGCTGTTGCATTTGGTTGCCGTAACCAGGCTGCTGCATCTGGTTTCCGTAACCGGGTTGTTGCATTTGATTGCCATAACCTTGTTGTGGTGGCATCTGATTGCCATAGCCGGGCTGTTGCATCTGATTGCCGTATCCAGCTTGCTGAGCGGGATTTCCAAATCCGGGCTGTTGCGTTTGGGTGGCATAACCTTGTTGCGGATTATAGCCTTGAGGCATTTGACCTTGCGGATTGTAGCCTTGCTGCATGCCTTGCGGCATCCCTTGTTGATTGAAACCGCCTTGCGGTTGCTGCTGTTGCTGATAGCCTGTGTTCATCGCCGGATATCCAGCGGGCTGCTGCGGTTGTTGCTGCTGGTAAACCGGTGGACGACCGCCACCACTTGGCCCTTTCGCTTGTTGCTGAGGCACCATGTTTCCAGATTTTCCACCCTTAGGAGGTTTTTGATTCTTCCCAGGTTTTGCTCCGGGATTCGATGCTTTCTGTTTGCCGGATTCGCGCTGGCGATCGGCTTTTTCCTTCTGATCCCATTGTGAGTCTACTTCTTTTCTTTTTTGTTCGTCGGCCTTCAAATTGTCTTTTAATTTGTTAGCCGCGGTTACATAACGCTCTTCTTTGGGATTGAGCTTGCGCGCCATCTCGTAGTATTCAAGCGCTTGCACAGGGTTTTGCATCATCAAATAGATGGTGCCGATGTTGTATTTATATGGTGCGTTTTTCGGGAAATCCGTTTCCAAACGTTTATACATTTCCAGCGCGCTCATGAATTCTTTTCGTTTAAAGGCGTCAGCAGCCTCTTTCGCGCGTTGATTGTTTTCTGCTTGCTTGGCGCTTCCTTCCTGTTTCTGCGCACCTTTTTGTTCGAGCGCAGTGATAGCTTCTTTGTAATCCAATCGATCGGGATTGACATCATGCGCTTGATGGTAGGCTGTGAGCGCCTGATCGAGTTGTCCTTTAGATTCATAAATTACGCCGAGACTGAAAAACGCTTCGGCATTTTGTGGATCGAGTCGAATGACTTGGTTGAATTTATCAACCGCACCATCCATTTCTTTGCGCTTCGAGAGTTTAATCGCGTCTTTCATCAGCGTGCGAATTTCTAAATCGCGAGCGCCGATCGCAGCCATTGATGCCTTTTCCCAGGCGACCTCATTATCTTGGGGACCACCTGATTGCGGATATTCGGCACCAGGATTTTTCGATTTCGGTGCTTTCGATTGTGGACTTTTTTCTGATTTCGGCGCGGCCGGAGGGTCGGGAGTCAGATGTCCTTTGCTGACGGTGCCGTCGACATCAACCTGCGGACCAGCGGCTTCAACAATTTTGGCTATCCGTTGGTCTTCCGCTTCGCCTGTGAGAGGTTCTCCGAAGAAGCGCTTCTCAAGACGTTCTAGTCGTTTCTGCAAAGCCTCTTCACTATACGCTTTGAAGAATAAACGTTTCTCGATGACTGTAATTTTGCTTTCGTCAGCAGGCGTAATCGCGCTTGCGCTGCCGGTCGACAATGGCACCGCCAGAGTGATTAGAACTGAAAGCAGGATTAGTTTCAGCCCTGACTTTCGAAATGGCTGCCATTTATAAGGTGGATTTGATTCGAACAATTCTTGGAATCCCCCGAGTCGGACCCAGTTTAATGCTAGCACTCATAGCGACAAGGCGCTTGCCAGATTGTGCGTTTTGGTCCCTTAGAGCATAGTTGGCAATCTTCGCTATTGTCTATATTGTGGTGTTGATAAAGCAAAACATTCTCGGAGCAACCATGAGTTTTCTCAAGGAAGAGGCAACAATATTTGATGATGAAGAGGTCGCGGCCTGGCTCGCCTTCGACCGCACCGTCGGTCTTGGAATCGGCATCAAGCGTATTGAAAAACTGTTCGAATATTTCGGCAGCCTCAAGGACGCCTGGAAATCGACGGCTCGCGAGCTTGAGAATGTTCATTCATTCGATAAGGAATTGATTGCGGCGTTTTTTGAAAAACGCGCCACCATAGATCCCGAAAAGCTACTGGAAACTTGCAAGAAAGCGAAGGTCAATCCTTATCCTTATTATCATTTGGATTATCCGCAGCTTCTCAGGCACATCAGCGATCCGCCTATAGTTTTGTACGTGAGGGGGTCGTTGCACCCCGACCATTTCAACTATTCGATCGGAGTTGTCGGCACGCGTAAGCCCACAGCGTACGGAAAGATGGTCGCCAAGGACTTCGGCATCGGATTGGCTCGGCGTGGCGTCACTGTCGTAAGCGGTCTGGCCGTGGGTGTAGACGCGCTCGCTCACTGGGGTGCCATTAATGAGGGCGGACGAACTATAGGAGTTCTGGCTTGTGGACCGGATGTTTGCTATCCATCTTCGAATCGACTTTTGTACGAGAAGCTGATAACCGGGGAGCATGGTGCCGTGGTGTCAGAGTTTTTTCCGGGGACAAAACCGGAGCCCTGGCATTTTCCGGCTCGCAATCGCATTATCAGCGGTTTGGCGCGCGGTGTCGTCGTCATTGAGGCGGGCGAAGAGTCAGGCGCATTGATTACTGCCGAAATTTCCTACAATCAGGGACATGTGCCATTTGCAGTGCCGGGGCGGATCGACAATCCCATGTCAGCCGGCTGCAATCGTTTAATCAAGCAGCAGAAGGCAACTCTGGTTACATGCGTCAACGATATTATGCTCGAGTTAAACTGGCAAAGCGCTCCTAATGCCGAGTCTGCGCCGCCGACTGTTGTTCAATTATTTGGCAGAGAAAACGAGATATTCGAATTAGTGACGGCAGAACCGGTGCACTTCGATCATCTTTGCTACAAGTCTGGAATGGCTTCCGGAGAGCTTTCTGCCACTCTGACCATGCTTGAACTGGCCGGAATTGTGACACGCCATCCCGGAGATTGGTATTCGCGATCGAGCAGCCTGACATTAATCTCGAGCAACGAGATGCCTTGAGTTTTTCAACATCTGAGTATTTGTATATCAGATGTTTAATAGAGATGTATTGTTTAACTATTTTAGGGAATACAATAAGAAGTGACCTGAGCTAAGCTCTTCGCTTTGTTCATTCACGAGCGTAGAAACGCTTGAAATGGGCGGGCGCGAAAACTTAATCTTGGAACGCTAAGTGGAAACTGTCTTGTTGTAAGCGTTTTGCCGGCATCTCGACCAGCGGACAGTCCGATAAAGGCTTTCGGCGACGATATTCAGGGCAAGAGCGGGTAATTATTTCAAGAGAAGCATTTGTTCTTTTATAAAGAGCAGTCGCAAAAACACAGCAGCTGAAGCTTAACGGCTGACAGGGAGAGGATAGGGCGACCGTAACTAGCGATGAAACTTTGCCTTAGATGCAATCAGTATTTTAACGATACACTCGACATGTGTCCAAAAGATCAGGCCCCGTTAGAGGAGGTCGGAAAGGACCCTATTATCGGTGCGTTGATCGATGACCGCTATGTTATCGATTCCGTTATCGGCAAAGGATCGAGCGGTATCGTCTATAAAGCCTCGCGCCTGATGATGGGCGGAGATGTTGCCGTGAAGGTAATCCACAGTTACCTCGGCGCTGATTCTGCTTCACTCGATCGATTGCTCCGTGAGCTCAAAGCCGCAGAGCGACTGCGTCATGCTCACGTGATTACAGTTTGGGATTCCGGTACGACTGACGATGGTCAGCCGTATCTCGTCATGGATTATTGCGAGGGCATAACCCTCAGCCAATTGATTACACAGAAGGGCGCGCTGCCGCCTTCTCGCGTCCTCAACGTCGTCAAACAAGTCGCCGATGCGCTTGGACACGCACACGAACAGGGTTTCATTCACAGAGATATGAAACCGGAAAATATTGTTCTTGAAGAAAGCGAAATGCGCGGCGATTACGTCAAAGTGCTCGACTTCGGTATCGCTGATACTCCCAATGACAGCGCACAGAGAGCCAAGTTTAACAAGCCGAAAACGGTTGCAGGCAGTCCTGCATACATGAGTCCCGAACAGTGTCAGGGTTTTGAGCTCGATTATAGAAGCGATCTTTATTCGCTGGCTGTGATCGTTTTTGAGATGTTCACGGGTCGCAGACCGTTTCTTGCTCACGACTTGATGAAACTGATGTATATGACCGTGACTGAGCAACCGCCCAAAATGGGGCAGGTGCGAAAAGATCTGTCCTTCCCGGATAAGGTCGAAGCGGTCGTCAGCAGAGCCCTGTCGAAGCTGCCGGACGAACGGCAACCGACGATACGTGAATTCTTCAAAGACCTGGAACAGGCTTGCCAGGGCTTGGATTTCGGGAAGTCGGACCGGGTAAAACTGGCTCCAACGCGTGATCCGCAGGTTATTTCTGACCTCGATTTTCCGTCCACTGAACGATTGATCGACGAAGATAAGCCTAAACGGCCACAGTTTGAACCGGGTCCGGAAGACATGCCGGAACTCTTTATGCCGCCGCCGCCGCCGCCCAAGAGTGGTGACGCGCCGTCGGAACCGGGTAATGCACCAAAACAAAGCGGTGGTGAACCTGTCAAACCGCCCAGCCCAGCTCCCGCTCGCGGACCCGGGATGGCCAACTTAGTTAATCGCCAGCAACAACAGCAACAGCAAGGTGATAAGCCGCCGGCGCCTGCGACCGGAGGGGCTTCTTCGAACACTGTCAAACCGCTTCAGGCTGCAAGAATTGGGCCGGGCGGAGCGAAATTGCCGCCAGGACCGCCGAAACCAGGAGGACCTCAAGCTGGTCGTCCGCCTGGACCTCCAGGTGGTCCGGGCGCTCCGAAAGGTCCACCGGGACTGCCTAAAGCGCCGCCTCCTCCAGGCGGAATGCCACCATCTTCCGGAGCACGGCCAAGTGGCGGACCACCGCCGACTCCAACTGCCGCGGCACCTCCGTTGCCGACTAAGCCGGCGGCGCCGCCTAACTCTTCTAATGGTCCGAGTAACGACCTCGGCAACTATTCATCTGATGCCTATTCGCAATTTCCGGATAAGACCATGAGTCGGCTGTCAGCACTGGTGAAGCGACCGCCGAGTGCGATACCTGGTGGGACTGCGGAGCCCGCGGCGCCTGCCGCTGCAAAACCGCCTTCAGAACCGGCTCCTGAGCGGCCGCCATCGGTTTATAGTTACGTTCCTCCGAAGGAAGAAAAGCCGGTCGAAGCGCCGGAATCAAATAACGGTCCTTCTGGTGCAAAACCGGCAACGCCTCAGGCGAAACCGGGTGGACCAGGAGCACCGGCTCGACCGGGTGGACCCGGCGGTCCCAAGCCTTTAGGCACTGGCGGACCAGGTGGTCCTAAGCCAGGCGGACCAACACAATCAAAACCGGGCTCGCCGCAAGGCAGCAAGCCGGGCGCCGGTCCCAATCCAGCTGGACCGGGCGGCGGCAAAATCAGTGCTCTCAACCGACCAGGCAGTGCACCAGCAGGTTCAAAACTAGGCGAGCCATCCGGTAGTAGACCCGGCGCTGCTCCTGCCGGCAGTAGACCGGTCGGTCCCGGTGGTCCGGGTGGACCAGGTGGGGCGAAACCAGCTACAAAACCGGGCGGAACCGGTGCACCAGGCTCCAGTCCTGCTGGTCCTGCTTCAGGTTCATCATCGGCGGCGCCGAGTTCATCAGCATCTTCAAGTTCTTCTCCAAGTTCCTCCGGTGGTTCTCCTTCGGGCTCTACCGCTCCAACCAAATCCGGCTCGCATGCTGCCACTAAGCCTTCGGTAGATAAATCGGAAGCTGGTAAGTCGGCAACGCCGGACGATAAAGACGCTTCTAAAACTGATGCTGAAAAAACGGGTGAACCCGGCGGACACGATGAATATCTGACGCCGGCGCTCGCTCGCGCCGGCGCCACATGGGTTGAGAGCAGTGCCGAATGGAACACCATCGATGGGGATTCTATCGACGGCAACTTGCTTGATGACTCAAAGCAGTCAGCGCAACGTCGAATTTCGAATCTAGATTGGGAAGACGAAATCGAAGCATTGAAGACCGGCAGCGTGGATCCGATAGTGATCGAACCAGGCATCGGCGGCGAACTTCTTAATCCGCAACCAACAGGTTCGTGGCCACCAGGGATGGTGCCACCCGGACAAAATCCTAATATGCAGCAAGGCTATCCGCCGATGCAGCAAAACTGGCCGCCCGGCATGATACCCGGTCAAGGTCAGCCGATGATGCCTGGATACGATCCATCAATGTCTTATCCGCCGGGCATGATGCCGGGATACGATCAATCGATGTCTTATCCTCCGGGTATGATGCCGCTTCCATATATGCCACCACCAGGTTATCCGCAAGGCTATCCGCTGCCGCCGACTCAGGATGTTTCCGGAACTTATCAAATTCCAGGCTACATGCCGCCAGGCCAAGGATATCAATACGGACAGATGATGATGCCCGGCATGCCGCAACAAGGAATGCCACCGGGAATGGTGCCGCAAGGCATGCCACCGGGAATGGTGCCACCTCAAGGAATGCCGCCTGGAATGATACCGCAAGGATATCCGCCGGGTATGGGTCCGCAAGGGATGCCTCCATTCATGAGTCCTTCGGCACCAGATGCGGTGTCGGGCGGACTTGGTTCTGAATTGATGGAAGATCTCAAATCAGAATTCGGAGAAGCCGCCCCCGGCGACTCGATTGATGATTTGTTCGAAGATGTGCCGACCGAGGCTGAACCAGCTGATCTCTCCGCACTGGTCGAGAAAACTGCTGCGCCTGAGCTCGACAGCCAGAAGACCAAAGCAGGCGGTCTGGCCGATTTGCTTGGCGAGAGTAAGAATGAAGACCTGGCCGTTCCTCTGGACAAATTTGAAAAGTTCGAAGACACCGATGAGTCACTGAAGCAAAAAGAATTGGCCGCTCAGAGTGAAGCTGAAGCAGCCGAACTCGGCGATTCGCTACTCGCTTTGATGGACTCGACCGAGAAGGACAGAGGTGGATCTGCCTTTGGTGCCGAGAAAACTGAGCCGAAGGCCGAAGAACCGAAGAAGAAAGAAGAAAGTCCAAATCCAAAGAGTACTGGTTCGCGAGCACTGGGTTCGTTGCTTGGTGCCTTGACCGCCTCTGATGATGAAGTCGCAGAAACGGCCGAGAAAGATGAAATTGGTGGTGGAAATGCTTTTGCCGACGCAGTTGCGTCTTCCGCTTCAGTGCCATCACTCACCGAAAAAGGTAAGAAGAGTGGCTCCGCTTTCGGACAACTTCTGGCCGCGGTCCAGGAAGACGATGTCGATGTAGAGCCATCCGCCTCCGACGATTTTAATGATAATTCTGGTGGCGCCAGTCTGCCGAAACAAGCTATTTCCGACGCTCTTGATGATCTGCTCGGTCCCGATGACCCGAGTGTAAGCGTACATCGCACGCCGGCAATGCAAAATCCTTTTGCTGCCGACGATAATCTTCTTGGTGATGGCGATGCAATCGTTAAATCAAAACCAGGCGATAGCAATCCAACTCCTGCAGCTCGTTTGGCATCAGCTCTCAGTGACGCTGATGACGAAGGACCAGAACCACCTTATGGTGGCGTGGACGCCGGTAGTATCACATCTGGTGCCATGGCTCAGAATCCATCCACTTCCACCTCCGACGCTTTGAGTCGTTTGTTGGAAGCGGCCAGCAAAGCACCAAGTAAAGCATCAGAGTCTACCAGCGGTGGATCGGCGATGAGCGAAATCGATAAGATGGCCGCTCGAGTCAACAAGCCGCCTGCTAAAGTTTCTAGAAAACTGGCTTCTGCCAAAGCGCAAGAGACCGGCAGCCAACCTTCAGAACCGCAACCATTCAGCGGCTTTGGTGGAGGAGGCGGCGGCGGTGGCGCATTCGGTGGCGGTGGCACCAATTTCGGTGGCGGCGATCAAGCGGTCGCATATGGTGGCGCTCCCGATATTCGTTCAAGTGGTATCAACAGCACCGGCTCCAACAGCAGTTACAGTCAAGATGCAGTCAATGCGCGCATTGCGGAGCTAAATCGCAAACTCGAACAACAATCTCTCGGGCGCCAGGATGTTGAACTTCCGCAGGCTCCGCCTCCGGATCCATCTGTGATCGGTGACTCGCCTAATCGTCGTGATGTGGTTAATCGCATCATGGAAGAAGCGGCAATGCGTCACCAGTACGGTGCTGATTACGAACCGCCTGCGGCTGCTCCAGCTGCGTCCAAGCCGTCCATCAGCGGCACCAATTTCAATCCCAATGACCTCGACAAAGTAAATTCCAGCCGTCTTGCTTCGATGGCAGAGCAAGAACAGCGTCGTAAAAAAACTCCTCGCAGCAGAAATGCTACTATGCCTCGTTTTCCACTCGTGCCAGTGGTCGGCGGACTTGTAGTAGTTGGATTGGTTGCAGCCGGCTACTTCAATCAAGATCTGGTGAAGCAGACTTTCGGCGGGCTGATGTCTTCAAATTCTTCTGAGGTGCCTGCTGAAAAAGATTCCGAGCTTCTCGCCAAGGTTAACGACCTTGTGGCCAAAGGCAAACTAAATGAAGCCCGAAAAATTCTTGAAGCAGAGGAAGCTGCTCGGGGACTTCCTCCCGAGTGGTCCGACAAACTGGATACGATTTACCTGAGCATTGCTAAGTACAAGAAAAATGCCGGCTCCGCAGCCGAAGCCATCAAAACACTCGAGGTGATACCAGCAGAATCGGCACACTATCAGGAAGCTCAGAAACTGATCAAACAATTCAAAGGTACTAAAAAAACTTCGGCCAAACGCAAACGGCGCTAAACCGAAAATGTTCAAGAGCTCCTCTAAGGAGGAGAAATGCGCAGTTGATGTCGGAGGTCTTTGCAGAAGAGTTAGCTCCTGGAAGTTGGAAGATTTGAGCGTGACGCCCTGATATGAAACTTTGCGTAGAGTGCAACATACACTTCAGTGAGGACCTGGACAATTGTCCTAACGACGGCACACAGCTGATAGTTGTGGGCGACGATCCGCTTATTGGAAAATTGATCGGAGATAAATACCGAATCATATCTCATGCCGGGAAGGGCTCGATGGCAATTGTCTACAGGGCAATGCAAGAGTCGACCGGACGCGAGATGGCTGTGAAGATGTTGCACCAGTTTCTTGGTGCCAAAGAAGAATCGGTCAAAAGATTTATTCGTGAAGCAAAAGCCGTCAGCAGTCTTCACCACACAAACATAGTCAAGCTCTACGATTTCGGCGTCATGCCTGATGGTCAACCGTATATCGTCACTGAATTTCTCGATGGTGTCACTCTGACTGAAATTCTTCGTCAGCGCCAGTTCATGACTGTCAAAGAAGCGCTTCCATTGTTCGAGCAAGTTTGCGCAGGCATGGCAGAAGCGCACAGAAACAGGGTTATCCATCGAGATTTGAAACCGGATAACATTGTCTGTCAGCTCGTCAATCTTGAGTCTCCCAAAGATACACCGGATATGATCGTGCGCAATTCGGTTCGAGTTGTGGATTTCGGCGTAGCGAAAATGTGGAGCGAAACGGGCGGTTCATCAGCATCTCTGACATTGGAAGGGAAAGTTTGCGGAAGTCCGGCCTACATGAGCCCAGAGCAGTGCAAAGGTTCAGACATCGATTATCGATCGGATATTTACTCGCTTGGTGTTGTGGTTTTTGAAACTTTAACTGGTCAGCGTCCGTTCTCTGCCAACGATTTGATGGCTCTGATGCTCATGCACGTTAACAAAGAGGCACCATCCATAGGGGCAGTCATGCCTGACGTGGCATTCCCTCCGGCTCTAAGCGCGGTTGTCCTGAAGGCGCTCAGCAAAGATCCAAAAGACAGGCAGCAAACTGTTGAAGAACTCTGGGACGAGATTGAGTCGGTTTGTCGTGGAAAACGATCGCGCCCTGTGGCCGAAGATGTTCCTGTCGACGACTGGATTCCTTTTGATGCCAACGCCCAGGTGTTGCAACCAAATAAGGTGCGCAGACCAGAACTCAGTCCGATGTCCGCCTTAGGCGAAGTGAGCTGGACACAGACGACAACCCAGATGTCGAGCCTGAATTCCAAAAAGAAAAAACGACTGTTCAAATTTGGTTGGTCTCAAATGCAGACCGGCTTGTTTGTTGGCGTCGTAGTGGTATCAGTTTTATCATTGATGAAAATGTCGGTCAGTGTCGCTGATGGTGCGACGGCCAGAAAGCTGATGGATGCTGGTAATTTTGAAGGCAGCATTCAAGTATTTGAAGCGTTGAGAAACAAAGGGCAGTTATCCAAAGAAAATATGGAGCTGCTAAACGAATCATATTATCGACTCGCTCAAGACAAACTGAGCAGCAACGACACGGACAACGCAATCTGGCTTCTGGAGTCGATTGCCGACAACTCAAGGCGTAAGAAAGAAGCGAAAGAACTGCTGCGCAAAACCAAAGCGAGACTGAAGAAAAGCTAGTTACAGGTTATAGGCCGTTTCAGAAGCGGCAAGCCAACTTCACCACCTGCAAGCGTCAGTCAACGAATAATCAAGAAGCGCAGGGCAACCAGCACCAAGAAGGGTCAGGAAACAAACACTTAGAAGTGTGGCAAACTGAACTGCTACGAAGCGTCAGGCAAGCTGAACAACGAGCGCGCATTGTTGGACGCGTGCATCGCAATATCATCTAAGGTGGTGTTTCTCAGTGCGGCGATTTTCTCTGCGACGAACCAGACATAGGCGGGCTCGTTTCGTTTCCCTCGCACTTTTTGCGGCGCCAGAAACGGGCAATCGGTTTCAACTAAAACTTTGTCAATCGGCACCAGAGGCGCCGCGGCTTGAATGTTTTTAGCGCTGCTGAAAGTGACGATGCCGGAGAACGAAACGTAAAAGCCAAGCTTCTCTATTGCCGGCAATAATTCCGGACCGCCGGTAAAGCAATGAAACACTCCGCGTACTTCGCCTTTGCCTTCTTCGGTCAGGCATTGAAAAGCCTCTTCCCATGCGTCTCTGCAATGCACGATCACGGGCTTGTTGTATTGTCTTGCCAGTTTAATCTGCTCGCGAAAAGCGCTCAATTGCGAAGCGTGATCGCTGTTGTTGTAATGAAAATCCAGACCGCACTCACCGACGGCGACGACGTCATGTTTATCGAGCGTTTCCTGCAGCCGGTCTTTCATCGTCGCATCGAAATCTTTGGCATCATGCGGATGCTGACCGACCGCGATCGAAATCTTTTTATGTTTCTGTTGCAATTCGAGCAATTCGGGAATGTCATTGATTGTCACGCCTGGATTAACCATGTGACTCATGCCGCTGTCAAAGGCGCGCTGGATCACTTCGTCCTGCTCCTCTTTGAAAAACTCGCGCACCACATGCGCATGGCTGTCGATGATGCCTTTTGTCGAGGATGGCAGTACGATTTCTTTGGGAGCGCTCGAAGTCATATTTTGATACCAGTGTTAAAACGGCAATGTTTCTATTAATTCGTCAAATCTGACAAGATATGGTGATTATGCGAATTTACTTTTTAGAAATTTTGAGTACATTAGAGTAAGAGGGGCAATGTTGACAACGCTCGTTCGGGTTGGTTGTTTTAATCCCTCGATGATAACTGGAATTTTGTCCCGATTTACTATCCGAGAAATATGTTGTGATGTTTTCACTTACCCTCACACTCCGAAGCCTTCTCCTGTCGACCTTCGCTGTCTGCGTGTTGACGATTCCGGCAGTGCAGCCGGCCGACGCGCAGGGTAAGACCCTCCAGGGCGGAGTGAACATGCAGCAGAACTACTCGACACCGTCTGGTGGACCGGGTTTGTCTCGGAAAAATATTCAGGACCAGGGCGACCCATTTTCGAATGACGGCGGTGCGCCTCCGTCTGAGCAGTTCGACCCGGGTTCATTTGACACCCAACAGCAGATTCCCGGGCCGCCGCCTTTCAACTTGAATGTCGACCAGGGTCAGTTTGGCGGGCAGCAAGGCAACCCGCAGCAAGCCTCGATGCCGCCTCAAATGGGCAACCAGGGAATGTTGACGCCGATGCAGCAAGGCAGCGCCAACGATCCCGACAATTCTCAGCACATGCAAATCCAATGGGAGATGTGGCACCGTCGGGTCGCTGAAGCGATCTTCGTGCGCTTTGATGGCGTGGCTCAGCGCGCCTTCGCGCAGAGCCGACCAATCGCCTGCCAGGCTGCTTACACAGTCACTCGCGACAAGCAAATCGTCAACGTTCGGCTGCTCCACAAGAGCAACAACATCGTTTTCAACTCGATGCTGCTCATGGTTTTGAAATCGATGAACGGCAATCCTATCCTCGATTTCCCGCCTGGTTCAAGACGTCAATCTGTTGAAAAAACTGGAACCTTCTCGCGAAACTGCGGAGTGCAGGGCTTCAAGTTCACCACAGGCGACAACGAGACTATCAACGGCAAATAATTCTTCAGGCGTAGCGCCAAGATCTGGCGCGAGGATGGGGAAAACGCGTATTTTCTTTTTGGCGAATTAACTTAGAGTGGAACGATAAGATCGGCCAGGCACGCCCTCGTCTGTCGATTGTGTCCCACTCCTTCAGTCATGAGCCGTTTAATCGCTATGATCAAACTAAACCGAACCCCGCGAAGCCTTTCACTGCTGTCACTGGCCGTCGTCGCTTTGAGCTTCGTTGCGATCTTGCCGGTCAATGCGCAGGAATCGCCAACCTTGAAGGGTTCGGTCAACGCCGAAGAATTCGTAAAGAACAAATCGAACCCGAGTTTGCAGAGAAAGAACGTTCCAAACTTCGGTGACGACTTCTCACAGCCTACCGCCGGTCCGGGTATGGACGTATTCGATGCCCCAGCTGCAGCGTTCGACAACACACGCGCATTCGTGCCACCACCGCAGACGTTTAGTTTGGGCGCTTCCGACCAGGGCGGCGATGCCTTTCAACCGAGCGCAGGCACGCCGATGGCATCTGCGCCTCCTCAAGTTTATGGAAACAACATTCAACAGAATATGCTGCTTCCACCGGTCAATGCGTCAGCCGATCCTGACACCACTGAGCACATGCAACTGCAGTGGGACCTCTGGCACAGACGTGTTGCCGAAACGATCTTTTTGCGTTTCGACGAAAGAGCGAAAATGGCTTTTGCCAACAGCCGTCCGATTTCTTGTGAAGCCTCATATGAAGTTACTCGCGATGGTCGAGTAATCAACATTCGCCTTCTGCGCAAAAGTGACAACTTTATGTATAACGCGATGCTTTTGAACGTTTTGCAATCAATGAACGGCAATCCATTGCTTCAATTCCCGCCTGGTAGCCAGCGTCAGATGGTGTGCAAAACAGGCGAATTCTCGCGCAATTGTGGAATGAACGGTTTCAGGCACACGGTTAATGATAATGAACGGATTAATGCCATGCGCGCGCAGATGCATCGCTAGGCTTTAGAAGTGACCTGTTTTTGGCAAGGTCGGTCCCCTGGCTGCAGCTAATTACGAGCGTCGACGGGCTACAGCTGATTACGTTTTCGGAAACGCAATCGTTGCGTCATTTAGATACGCATTAGAGGAAGCCGCCATCGGCGTTCTGAAACTGCGGTATCATGTGTGACATGGTTCACCATCACGAGTTAGAACGAAAACTTAAGGCGCTTTTCGGAGAAGACAATGTGCTCTGCGAACCGGAAGATCTGCTTGTCTACGAATGTGATGCAGAAACACTCGACACAGCGCTGCCTGATCTGGTTGTCCTGCCCGGGAGCACCGCCGAAGTCCAAGCGGTTGTGCGCGCGGCTGCAGAGCATGGAGTGCCTGTCACTCCCCGTGGTGCCGGCACAGGTTTATCGGGAGGCGCCACCACCGTATCCGGTGGCATAAGCCTGGTCATGACAAGGATGTCCAGAATTTTGCAGATCGACCCGCTGGACTCGATCGCCATAGTCGAAGTCGGCGCGACAAACTTATCCGTGTCGCACGCAGCGTTGACGCACGGACTGTATTTCGCTCCTGATCCATCCAGTCAAGTTGCCTCCACCATTGGTGGCAACATCGCCGAGAACGCTGGTGGTCCCCATTGTCTCAAATACGGCATGACTACTTCACATGTGCTTGGTTTGAAAATGGTTTTGCCGGATGGAAATATCGCCCGATTAGGTGGCAGAACGCGCAGTCAAATCGGCCTCGATCTCCTTGGTGTGGTAGTCGGATCTGAAGGAACATTGGGCATCGTCACCGAAGCAGTTCTTCGCTTAATACCAAGAGCACAAGCGGTGGAAACTATGCTCGCGTATTTCCCGAGCGTTGAGGCCTGCGGTCAAGCGGTATCAGATATAGTGGCAGAGGGAATTATCCCAGCCGCCATGGAAATGATCGATAAGCTCACGTTAAACGCCGTGGAAGATTATTTGCACATGGGTCTAAACCGTGATGCCGCAGCGCTTTTGATTGTAGAACTCGATGGTCCGGAGATTGAAATTTCGGTTCATCGAAAAATTGTCGAACAAGTCGTGGCCGCCAATAAATCAATTGGTTTAACCTGGGCCACTGATGACGCCCATCGGGCGCGCATCTGGAAAGCGCGTAAAGCCTCATTCGGTGCGCTTGGCCGCATTCGCCCTAACGGCTATGTTTTGGACGGCGTCATTCCGCGCTCGAAGTTGGCAACCGCGATCACGCGCATCAATCAAATAGGCGAGAAGCATAAGTTGATTGTGGCTAACGTCTATCACGCCGGTGATGGCAACCTGCATCCATGCGTTTTGTATCATCGCGATAATCTTGAAGAAGTTCATCGCGTCGTCACAGCCGGCCGAGAAATCTTAGAACTTTGCGTGGAACTTGGTGGCACCTTGTCAGGAGAACACGGAATCGGAGTTGAGAAAATTCTGGCGATGTCGCTTGTGTTTACTGAAGCCGATCTGAAAGCTATGCGATGGTTGAAGAATTCGTTTGATCCGCGTGGACTGACCAATCCATCAAAGGTTTTGCCCACACCAAAGAGTTGTGGCGAATCTGGTGGGAGACCATTATCGCAACATCAACTGATGACATCCTGCTGACAGGGAACAAACACAAGTCGATCACAGACAAAGACTAAATAAGGTTTGCGACTGTTTGGTATGTGTTGATTCCTTTATAAGATAAACACAAGAGCGCCTGCACTTCGGTTGGCGATTGGAGCTTATGACATCCTCTAGCGACGTAACAGTACTACCCAAAGAATCAAAAACGATAGGGCGCGATTTTGCTGCGTCCATCGTTGTTTTTCTTGTCGCCCTTCCTTTATGTATGGGGATTGCGATGGCATCAGGAATGCCACCGCAGGCGGGGATTATCACCGGCATCATCGGTGGTTTAGTTGTCGGTCCACTCAGTGGATGCCCACTACAGATAAGCGGTCCGGCAGCCGGTCTTGCGGTTATCGTTTATGAATTACTACAAGAGCACGGACCAGAAAAACTTTGTTTGATCGTTATGCTTGGCGGTCTGATTCAGATGATTGCGGGCTATTCGCGGATTGCTCACTGGTTTCGCGCGGTGCCACCATCAGTTGTAAATGGCATGCTTTCCGGCATCGGCGTTTTGATCTTCGCCAGTCAATTTCACGTGATGGTTGATGACTCAACGAAAGGCACCGGTATTCAAAACTTACTCTCGATTCCTCTTGCGGTATACAAAGGAATTGTTCCGGGACCCGAGGCCCACCACGTCGCTGCCATGATTGGTCTAATGACGATTTTAATCGTTTTGTTCTGGGATAAAATGAAGCGTGGTCCACTCAAACTGATACCAGGTTCACTAATTGCAATCCTGATTGCAACTGCGGTTGCGTATTATTATAAATTGCCTATCAATTTCGTTCAGATTCCTGATTCAATCATGGCAGGGCTGAAACCAGCCAACTTCGAGCTTTTGAAGAGTTGCGTCAACTGGGAATTTCTGTTCGATGGTCTGGCGATTGCATTCATTGCAGCTGCCGAAACTTTGCTGACAGCAACTGCGATCGACAAAATGCATAAAGGTGAACGAACCAATTACGATCGCGAGTTGATTGCGCAGGGTGTCGGCAACATGTCGAGCGGCTTCCTCGGTGGATTGCCGATGACTGGCGTTATGGTGCGCAGTGGAGTCAACGTCTCTGCCGGTGCGAAATCACGATTGTCAGCGGTCTTGCATGGTCTCTGGCTATTGCTGTTCGTTGCCTGCTTGCCGTTTGTTATTCGCATGATTCCGACATCCAGTTTGGCTGCGCTTCTAGTATTGACGGGTTGGAAACTGGCGAACTTCCAAATTGTTTCTGAACTGAAAAAGTTTGGAAAAAGTGAAGTGGCGATTTATGCGATCACCGTCATTTGCATAGTTGCTGTAGATCTTCTAACCGGCGTGCTCATGGGCATCGCGCTATGCTTTGCGAAATTACTATACGTCTTTTCGCGGCTCGAGATTCGCGTTGCAGATGATCTAGAACGTAATCGAACAGATATTTTTCTCAAAGGTGCAGCGACATTTTTGAGCTTGCCTCGATTCGCCGATGCACTGGAGTCTGTGCGCGCTGATACTGAATTGCACGTGCATCTTGACGGGCTGGATTACATCGATCACGCTTGTTTGGATCTGATGATCAACTGGGAAGATCAGCATCTTGCCGGTGGTGGAAAGCTGGTGATGGACTGGGGTCGCGTCGAAGCGTGTTACCAGGATCGACGCAGACAACCGCGACCTCATACATCGCATGAGTATCGCCGACCGGCTTCGGAACTCGCCAATGTCGGTGCCATGCAAACCGCTCCTGAACCGGAACTAGACAGGAATTTGCAGACGCTCAAGGATGAATCGGACAGAATCCAACATGAAGCTCAGGCAAACACAGGTACCTATGAAGTGCCGAGCGCATTGATGGAAGATCGAGAAGCCGCATCACGCCAACAGGCGGACGCTGCGGCTAATCCAAGCACCCGAACATAGATTAATTTAGAGTGAATTTGCCGATGCAAAAGGGTATTATGCTATTGATCCTTTGGCGAACTCAGTGTTAGTAGTGTGAGAGGAGGGATCGCTCGAGCATAACGTCAACCGCCTGTTGAATTTGTTTTATATGCTCCTGCTGCTCGAACCCGACTACATTGCCGCCCTTCACCTGGAGCTTTCTATTGCACGGCAAACTTGATTTAGCTAATGCCAAGGGACTTAAGAAGTCAGAGATTCAGCAATTAGAACGTCTTCTCACGAAGCGTATTCCCAAAGACAGGGTGTTAACTACAGACCTCGCCGATTCCGTGGCTGAAATTTCCTACGAAACCGGCCATCCAATCTCTGTTGTAATCAACCGGCGCGGTCACATCGTCAATGTAACGGTTGGTCCACCTGCATCCGTGAACATGCCGGAATTGCGCGGCGTTAGAGTTGGTCCCGGAAGGCTTTGCGGTCATCGCATCGTGCATACGCATCTTCCCAACAGCCAAACCGTGCGTGTCGCGAAGAAGAAGGACAAGGACAAATTTGATAGTACCGAGGATAGTGACCATAAAGACGTTCTCGAATCCAAGATTTTTTCCAAGGAAAGTTTGCAATGTCTGGCTCGCAACAGACTAGATCTGCTTGCTCAAATCGACGTTGATCCAGCCGGAAAGTTCAGCCGCATGCACGGTGAACAAGGGAAAATGGCTGACGCTGTTCATATCGTGCACTTGCTTCCCGGTCGAGATAGCGAAGGACGGCTCTGGAAAGTTCTCGATGCACAAACCACCCGTGGTGCGCAGGAAGATGACTTTGATGAATTGATTGCTTCTCTGGAAGATGAATTTAGAACGCAAGCTCCCGGTCTGCAAATGGCTGAAGGAGAGGAGCGTGCCGTCCTGGTTGCGTTGATAGGCGCGCATAACGATTCACATCAGGTTGAAGATGATCTGGATGAACTGGCACAATTAGCGCGCACCGCCGGTGCCACCATTTGTGGACGCTTGACTCAAGCAAGACCGATGCCTCATCCGAAACATTTCCTCGGTTCGGGTAAGGCTCAGGAAGTCGCCTTGATGGCGCAAGAACTGGGTGCCAACCTGGTTATCATCGATCAAGAATTGAGCCCGGCGCAACAGAGAAATCTGGAAGATATGGTCGGTGTGAAAGTGCTCGATCGCACCGAATTGATCCTGGATATTTTCTCGCAAAGAGCGCAAACCAAAGAAGGTAAACTGCAAGTCGAACTTGCTCAACTTAAATATCTGTTGCCGCGACTGGTCGGAAAAGGACAACAGCTGTCCAGGCTGGGCGGCGGTATCGGTACCAGAGGTCCTGGTGAAACCAAACTGGAAGTCGACAGACGGATTATTCGTGCGCGCCTCAACCATCTTGAAAAAGAAACAGAACGCATCCGCAGTTATCGAGATACTCAAAGACGTCAACGTATCTCGCAGAACATGCCTGTCGTAGCGCTTGTTGGTTACACGAACTCTGGTAAATCAACGCTGTTAAACGCTTTAACAAAGTCGGATGTTTTTGTTGAAGACAAACTGTTCGCGACACTCGACCCGACTACGAGAAAAACTGTTCTTCCTGATGGAAGCAACGTGTTGATTTCAGACACAGTAGGGTTTATCAAAAAGTTGCCGACATCACTTGTCGCCGCATTCAGAGCCACGCTCGAAGAAGTTTCCAACGCCGATGTTTTGTTGCACGTGGTCGATTCGAGTCATCCCAATGTGCTCGAACAAATCGTCAGCGTGTTCGATGTGCTTGCTGAATTAGCCGCTGTGGATAAACCGATCATTACCGTTTTGAACAAAGCAGATAAGGTGCGTCCCGAGGATCTTGCCTGGCTCGCAGCGCAAGTTCCAACGCCTATTGTCACGTCTGCGACCAATAGAATTGGTTTCGGCAGTCTGCTCATTCAAGTCCAAGAACTGATATCTGAAGTGAGACCAGATCGAAAACGTTCTAGCGCCTAGAGTGAACGAAAGCAGAGTGAACCCAAGTCACGCAGTCGTCATCGATAATTGGTCGGCTTGATGAAGCCGTCGAATGAATCCGGTTTCGGCGGCTGCGCACCCATGTAGAGTAGAACTCCGCCGATGACAATGCACGCCAGGCGAACGTAATTGACGATCGTTGAGTTGCCGTATCCAGGCATGTATTGCGCCGTCTGGCGTTTGCCCTTATATCCGCCTTTGGGAATATAGATGCCCTTCATCTTGCGAATCGCTTCGTTATAAGTGGGCTGCATCACGCAGATAGTCGGGTTGGCAGGATCATAGTGAATAAGAATCCCGGAACCATTTGGAATGTTCTTGAGCTGAATGCGTTCGATATCGTTGCGCGCCGAGATACCAGTCGTCATCAGATAACCATGAATTGGATATCTGATGTTTGCAGACTCATAGCCGTGGTCCATTATGGTCGCGGTCACCATCTGGTAATTGATAATTTTGTTGGGATCGCCGGCGCCAAAATCGTCAACGAATCCGCGCACATTGCCGAAAGCCTTCTGCACCGTCGGCCATTCGTTAGCAATCGGTTCCGCGTAATAGGCGGCCGTGAAAAATACAAACGCCAGGAAAATCAGCATCTAAGTTATTCCTAGTTTCCCCTGAGACACCTTGGCGGCATCTCCCCCATCCCATCATAGCAACGGCGGCCACTTCTCCGGTGCCAATGTCTGAATTTAGGGCAACTGATTAGGTCAACTGATTTACGTGACTGGGCGGGTGGCTCGTTCCCAGTGTCAGGATCAAGGCGCGTCTGAGGCTGCGCATAGACTGATAACGTTGCTCTGGCAATTTTGAAAGGCATCGCATGACGATTGCTTCCAGATCGGGCGCTGAATTGTTGAAGTGGTCGGTTTCTTTGAACGATGGTGGTCGATTCTTCACATGCATGGTCATGGTATCGTACAGGCTGCCACCGTAGAAGGGGCAGAGTCCGGTAAAGCATTCGTACATCACAACGCCGAGCTGGTAGATATCGGAGCGCACGTCCAGCGTTTGGCCCATGCACTGCTCCGGGCTCATGTAATAAGGACTTCCAAACACCTCGCCGGTTTTGGTCAATTCCTTAGCGTCGGTAGGACTTTGCGAAAGAATTTTGGCGATGCCGAAATCAACGATTTTGACAAAATGTTTGGTGTCGTCGCTCGTGCTCAAGATTACGTTGCCTGGTTTTAAATCTCGATGCAATACTCCGTTTTCATGGGCGTGTGTAAGCGCATCGCACATTTGCAGGAAGATCGAAAGCCAGGTCAAAACTTCAACAGTCGCTCTAACTTTTATCAGCTCCGACAGTTTTACGCCTTCGATGTAATACATGACGAGGTACGGACGACCATCTTCCATGATGTCCCAATCAAAAACGGTTGCCAGATTTTGATGTGTCAAACGGCTGGCGGCCTGTGCTTCGCGTTGAAATCTTCGCCGATTCCGCACGTCTGCTGCCAGGTACGGATGAATTACTTTGATGGCGAAATATCTTCCCAGAATCAAATGTCTGACTTTATAAACCACGCCCATGCCACCACATCCGATGGCTGACACCACTTCATACTTTCGGTCGATGATGTATCCGATCATCGGGTCCCGACCGGCTGCCGGATCAGGCTCGGGACATTCGTCCGAGCTGGCTGGAAGTTCGCCCGACCGAATTCGTTCATGCAAACCTTCGAGTTGATCGAGCGTCACCGAGGCTAAATTACTTTCGGTATATTGCGACCCGTAGTTGCTAATGCGCGTGAGCAGCGTGGCCACCTCGATGTCCAGCGCGTGCAAAACTTTCTGTGCCGTGCATCTGGGCACCGTCAGTAGTGCCATCATTATGTCTTCAGGTTCGACCAGATCATCGATATTGTGTTCTCTGTTTTTATCCGCCAATTTAAAAACGGCTTTGGCCCTGGGTGTAAACGTATACTCCAGGTCATTTACTTCTTTTGTCCCGGCGGTCATGATGCGAAGAACTTCCTGCTTCGCCTTTGTCCGGGTAATACCAAGTGACTTGAGCACGATTGCCGGTTTACAGGTCTCATCGCTCAACAGTCCGAGAAGTAGATGTTCTGTCCCTATTACTTCGTGATTGAGTTTTCGAGTTTCTTGAAAAGCCAGTTGCACAATTTTGATGGCAGCGTCAGAAAAATTATCGAGCACAAATTGTCCTCTGTTTAGGCGTAGACGTGTACATCTAGCAGGGTGACGTCATCATTGCGCATGTTCGGTCTGCCTTCTTCGTCATGCGTGGCACGAGCATCGGCGCAGAGTTCTGCCAGTTGAACCTGATCTTTAATTGCAATAAGTGTCTTGATACCATCGCCTTTGCTTTCCTGGAGTTTGAAAATCCAGGCAGCAATCGCATCTGTGAGTAAAATAAAGCGATCTCCGCTTATCCACTCGCCTTCTTTGTAGCTGAAGATGCTTTCCAGATCCTCATGTTGACTCAGTCTGCTACAGAGCAATGCCGGTGAACTATTGAAACTTTCGTAATTGGTCATCGGGAAAGACTCGACCAGTTTGTCATCTCTGATATGAAAAATACAGCTGTCGCCGAGCAGTTTTGACGAGTATGTGCCCGTGGTTCCATTGAGGATTAAACCGGACAACGTCGCAAACGCGCCAGACTCGGCTTTTTCCTGGGCGTACCAGGGCAATTCCATGGTCAGAATCTCATCGCTCCATTTTTGTGCGAGTTCCGCCAGTTCGGTTCTATCAGCAAAACCCTGGACCAGAAGTTGCGCCCAGCGTCTAGAGAACGAAGCTTCGGTGGCACCATCAGCGACGGCACAAAGGAATTCGTCGCTCTCGCTTTCGCCGGACTCCATGGGGAATGCCGCGTCTTCATACTCTTCTTCCGAGTTCCCGCGTTTTGGCAACCAGAATGTTTGGAAGCGAATTTTCATCGAATGGCTCTAATCGTTTTTCTCATCAGTAATGCTTTAACGCATGTTGCTAGGACGTGTACCAATATCGAGGAATCGAATTACTGAAACTAAATCCGCGTTGAAAACAAATCCCCGCGTGTTGTATGAAATATCGATACCTTCATTGCCAACCATCTTTCGCATGTAATCCGGAAGCGGACTGGACATTGAGAAAAGCAGCTTGCCGAACTGATCCGGCAGCATCGACTCATTATCCGGATACTCGCAAGGTTGATGATTCGAAGATGAAATGTGAACGTTGAACAAAAGCACATCACCATCGGTGCTCGATAAAGTCATCAAATCGTAAGCCGATTGAAACGGATCTCCGTCGGTTGACTCACCATCGGAGATGTTGATAACGATGGGCGGGAAGCAGTGAGGATGCTCGGCCAGCCATTTCACGACAATCGATGTGGCATGTTGCAGTGCCGAATTCATCGGCGTGCCACCATACGAAGTCGGGTCGAACCAAACCGGAAATTTGATGGTTTGTTCGACTATGGCACCAGTGCTGTCTTCGGTTTTCTTCCGGCGTTCTTCCAGGCGAAATGGGTGGTTGCCGATGTCGCTTACGGGAATCAACGTCTTCCCTTCCAGAGCCCCTCCAAAAGCCGGTTTCACACCTTTGCCACCATATCCGACCACTGCCACGTGGTAGTAGTCGCGAATACCTTCGGACTTGGTGCATTTGATTACAAGGTTTTGCAGCAACCGATTAATTGCATCGGCTACACCCATTGCTTTCGTTTTGGTTCCAGTTATAGAACCGAATGGATCTTGCATCGATCCTGATTGGTCAATCAGAAAAACGAAACAAGAAGGATTGGCTCGACTAATTTCTGCTAAATACGCCATAGGTCTATTCGCTTTCGCTCGGTTTATTTGGGGGCTTTCGTAGTAATTTCCCGTACATCATACAAGTAAAACAAACCATTCGAGGTCATCCCAAGCTTTGCTTTATCTTGTCAAGCGAAACGAGCGAAGTTGTCGATATGAGGTATATGATGAACGGAGAGTTTGTCGTTTGAGAGCAGAACCAACCATGGCATCTGCTATTTAATTGAAACGCTGTGCAACCCCTACCGCTTACGATGACAGTCCAGGAGGACCGATGAGCTTGGATCAACAACTTGATGAGGGCGCCGCCGAATTTCAGCGCGGAGAGTATCAGAAGGCAGAACAGACGCTTTCTGGTGTCGTCCGTGAGCTGAAGGATAACGATAAAGCCAAGCCTGAATTTGCTTCGGCGTTGGAGTGGCTTGGTCGCGCGCAGACGTGGCTTGGCAAGTTAGACGAGTCCGAAATGAATTTGAAGGAAAGCCGTCAGATCCGGGAGCTTAGCGATGGCGCCGACAGCAAAGCTGTGGCATTTGTCGACCTCTATCTTTCCGACCTCAACATGCTCAATGAAAACTTCAAGCCCGCGCATGATTTAGCGCAGTCATCTTTTGCGATTATCGAAAAGGAATCTCCGGCATTTGATTTGTCGATTGCTGACGCTGCCGAACGAGTTGGACTTGCCGGTGCCCATCTTGACGGGAAATTCGAGGAATCGGAAGCCTATTTGAACAAAGCGCTCGGTATTCGCAGAAAAAAACTAGGCGAAGATCACCCCTTGGTTGGAAAAACTTTGGATGAGCTATCGCAATGCCATGCGCTCGCGCAGAATTTCACGATGGCAGGTGCGCTTGGCCGCAAGGCGCTGGCAATCAAGGAAGCAGCGCTTGGACCGGATCATCCGGAAGTTGGTGTCACACTCTACAATTTGTCGACGCAGTATGTTTCGACGCAAATGTTTCAACGGGCAACTAAAGTTGCTCGACGAGGCGCCGAAGTTTTATCGAAACTTCCTGACGATAATGCTGTCAATATTCGCATGAAAGAACGTCTGGCTGCGACTTGTATCGCTAACGGCGAGCTCGACGAAGCGCTCGAGCTAAATAAAAAAGCACTGGCCAGCGCAGAAAGAGTCTGGGGCACTTCTGATTCGAATATCGTCAGCAATTTGATCGGCCTGGGTTCGACTTACCTTCATAGAAAAGAATTTGAAAACGCCGAATTTTATTTCAAGCGATCTTTGAGTGTGCTCGAAGGTTCGACGCAATTGGAAGCGAGTCAGGAATACGTTCTTTTACAAAATTTGTTCTGGTCTTATTTGTTTCAATTGAAGGTAGGCGACACTCTGGCTTTGATTCCGTCGACGGAACGCGCTCGCCACATCGCCAATTACGGATCGACGATCGATCTGGTGCGGGCGATCATCGGGCACATCGGAAAACAAGTCAAAGAATATAAAGACGAGCGCTAATCGCGTTCAACAATCGCCCTCAACTAAAAATCGCGAACTAGAAGCGAAGGTGTCGCATTGCTTGGCCGAGGGAGCGGTTGATGCCCATGTTGACGCCGCGGTTGACGCCGCGTGTGACGGTCTTGCTGGTATTCTTTGCAGTATAGCTTCCTGGCGCTGGTTTCTTTTGTTGTTGCTGAACCATTTGTCCGCCACCGCCTGTGGTGGCTTGTCCGACGCCCATGTTGGGGACGCCTGAATTTTTAGAGGGCATTGCGTTCATCATGAAATCCATGACTTGGAGCGCACCGCCGACTGAGTTTAACGGCATGTTCATCGTGTTACCGATGGCACCCATGCCGCTCATGTCTCCGGCACCAGTTGCAGCGGTCGTACCGCCACTTGCCATGCCGCCCATGTCACCCATGCCGCCGCCCATGGCACCATTTGCCATGCCGCCGCCGTTGCCCATTGGGTTCATGCCACCATCGGCACCACCGTTTTGTTCCTGCATTAAGACTTCGCCAAGCAGAGGTGCGCCACCATTATTGGCAGCACCGCCGGATGGTTGAACCCATCCTGATTGTCCACCGGCATTGCCGCCGCCGCCGTTAGGCTGAACCCAGCCGGACTGCCCGCCGCCACCGGAATTACCGACTGCTGGTTGCTGCCACTGGCCGCCACCGCTATTGCCACCACCGGATGGTTGTGACCAACCCGATTGTCCGGCACCGGCATTGCCACCGGATGGTTGAACCCAGCCGGACTGTGCTGCGCCGGCGTTGCCACCACCGCCGTTAGGCTGAACCCAACCCGATTGACCGCCACCAGCGTTGCCACCACCGCCGGACGGTTGCACCCAACCTGACTGACCGGCACCAGCGTTGCCGCCGGAGGGCTGAACCCAACCGGACTGACCGGAACTAACCGCGCCGCCGGATGGTTGCACCCATCCCGACTGCCCGGCTGAGGAACCTGAAGATCCGCTATCAAACGCGCCTGACGATTGCGCCCAATTTCTATCCTGCGCGGTGGAGGACGACGGCTGTGTCCAGCCCGACTGACCTGCACTGCTGGGGCTAGGATAGGTCATATCATCCGATCGCAGCTGGTCTGAGCCTTGTGCGTTCGCGGGGAGCGCAGCGAGGTCAGGAAGAGCTGTAAGGCAAAGTAGAGAAGACGCTAGAAGTAAGTGGACTGGTCGAGAATTCATGACCCATCTCCGGATGGTAAGTGTGGTGCGCAACAAGCGCCGGAATGGCTTTGGTGCCTGCATCTACTAAAAAGCGCGACGCAATGATCGGCTTATTAGTAATCTTGACATCAATTTCTATTATGTCAACCACAATATGCCCTCTTTCAACCTAACATAAAAGCCCTGACATTGCCGCTTGAGCCACTGTTCAGGCTACCCCGATTCAGCAGTCGTTACGAAGCAAAACAGTGACTGGCCTCGGAGTACGTTTTTCCAGCCCCAAAACCCAAGTAGCCGGCTCCATGAGGAACCGGCTACAAGACTTTCGCGATAATTTGTCGAGAGCTTAGTGGCTGTAGGACAAATTAGTCGTTCTAACTGGATTCTTGGTGCTGGCGATTTCACCTTTCAGTGTATCGAGAGCCAGTTTCAGTTGCTCTTCTTTCTCTTGCACTTGCAGGTCCGGCTTAACTCCGACTTTGTTGATGTCGGTGCCGTTTGGTGTGAGATAGCGTGAAACTGTGATGTGGACTGCGGCTCCGCCCGGGAGTTTGTTGATTTCTTGAACCAGACCCTTGCCGTAGCTCTTGTTGCCGACGATTTTGGCGCGTTTGTTATCCTTGAGGGCGCTGGCGAGAATTTCGGATGCGCTGGCGCTTTCTTCATCGATTAAAACAACGATTGGTTGGTGGGTCACTGGTGTGCCCGAAGCGAGGTCGGTGTGTTTGCCGTGGCGGCTGATGGTGCTGACGATTGGTCCGCCTTCCAGAAGCATGTCTGCGATTTCCAGAGCGTTGGAGAGCAATCCGCCCGGGTTGTCTCTGAGGTCGACTACGAGTCCGTCTGCGCGGCTGTATTTTCTGAGAGCTTGTTTGAATTCTCTGGCTGCGTCGTTTGAGATGAAGGTAGTGAGCTGGATGTAGCCGATGTTGTTATCGAGCATTTTTGTCGAAACTGCTTTGATGACGATTTCACTTCTGACAATTGAGATCTTCTTCGAATCGCTATCTTTCTCTCTTCTCACGGTCAGCTGAACTGGCGTTCCGGCTTGACCGCGGATTTTCTCGGCGGCTTGTTCAGGTGTGATACCAACTGCGTTGGAGCTGTCGATAGCGACGATTTCGTCACCGGCTCTGACACCGGCTCTTTCGGCAGGACCATCTTCAATGGTTCTGGTGATCAGAAGTTTGGCTTTGTCTTTAGTCTGTTGAAGGTTGATGCCGATGCCGACGATCTTGGCGTCGATAGCGTCGTTTTCATCTTGGAACGATCTGACATCGAGGAAACGAGTGTAAGGATCGTTGAGGCTCTTGAGCATCACCTTGATGTATTTGTGAGCGTCTTCGAGATTGTTGATCTTGCTGTCGAACTTGTGCTCGAGCTCTTTCCAGTTAACGCCGTTGTAGCCGGGCTCGTAGTAGTTGTCTTTGACCAACTGCCATGCGCGGTGATAAACGTCATCCGGCTCGATTCTATGACCTTGTGCAGGCTGATAAGCGCCGAAGGTTGTGGATATTAAGCAACCGAAAACGAAAAGTGCCAACAGGCGCTTCATCTGATTCATGACGCACACTCACGAGGTTATATGTAGGAACGACCCTGCCAAAACTCTCTCGCCGCGCTATTTCCATTTGCGGCTAGAAGATTGAGTTCGTATAGTCCTTATGCCCCCGAACCTGTAGATCCAACGGGTTTTATATTAAAAACTATCTCTTGGAAACCTGATTTTATGTAAGAGCCGTTTAGCAGCCAATAGGGATAACCCTGATCACTCAGAAATTAGCGAGGTTTCGTACGCCGAGATCGAGTATTCATGCAGCTTTCGGTCGCCGTGCTTCACCACCCACGAAAAATGTTTCAGAGCCTCTTCCGGCTTCCTTTCGGCAAGGTAGTAAAGTCCCGCGTAACAATTCGCTTGGGTTTTGTCCTTCAAAGGTTTCGTATCGGTCAGCAAGACCAGCTGCCCGGGCGAGATTTTTCCATTCAAAAGCTTAGGAACCGATTTCACCCAAGCAAACGATTTGCCCATCCCTTTAGCTGCCTCGCCAGCCAGAGCCTTCGCTTTGACGTCCTGACCTGACAGTTTCAGCGACGTATAATTCATCATGGCGACAAGCGGTGTCTTAGAATCATCCTGCCAGAAGGTCCTGCTGAGCCAGGCGCTGAAGTCGGCCGCCGAACTGTCATATCGTTTTAAACAAAAATGCGCGAGACCAAGATGGTAATAAACGTCGCCCGACTCGGTCCCCAGGAGCAACGCTTTGTTGAAGTCTTTGAGCGCATCGCTATATTTTCCCAACCATAAGTAGGCGTTGCCGCGTTTTTCATAGAGCAAAGTTTCCTGCGGCGACGCTTTAATCACTATAGATAGATCTTCAATTGCTTTGGCGTGCTCGCCGATCAAGCTATATGAAAGTCCGCGCTCCAGCAAACCAAGGGGGTTTGTTCGCTTCTGTTTTGGCGGGGGAATAAACGCTCCGGATTTTGAGTAATTTACAAATGATGGCAGCAGCTCCGGATCCATCTTTATAGATGCCGAAAAATCCACAACCGCGTCTTTGTAATTCTCCTGCATCTCTTCGGTTCGACCGCGCCAATAGTATGCGTGAGCCAGATAGAGACTGCCTTTGCCATGTTTGATCGCGTCGGTAAAATCCTGCCTGGCACGAACGTGCAAACCCTGCAGCAAGCAAGTGCATCCTCTTAAATAGTAGGCATCCGGTTTATTCGGATTGATTCGAACCGCCGCATCGAGATCTCGGCGTGACTCGTCGTAGTCGGCCAGCTGCCGAAAAATCTCACCGCGCGAGATCAGATTCTCGTAACGGTTTGGATTCAACTTCACGGCCGTATTCAGATCTTTAATTGCTACATCCGGTTTGCCCCGGCAGAAAATTGCCCAGCCGCGCAGTTGATACGCTTCTGAATTCTTGGGGTCGAGCGCGATTGCCTGAGAGGATTGCATGATGGCAGCCTGCCACTTTGCGTTCGCTAAAAATTCGCGCGCGTGATTGAGCTTGTCGTCGACCGGTTTTGCCGATGCGAAGTTTGAAGATGCGAAAAAACAAAACCAGAGATTGGCACAACAAACTGCCCACGCGAAGACTCTTATCACGCGCCGGGTTTCGTATTTCGAATCTGCATTCAAAGTTTCGGTCTTACCTGTGATTCTCGATTATCGTTTTAAACCAGCCAGCACTCGGTCGAATCCATACTCTTTCCAGCGCTGGTCGACCATGGCGTCGATGTCGTTGGTCATGACGATCGGCTTGGGCCATTCGCGGTTAAAACCTTCAGACGCCCACTTGCGAGTGGCATCGATGCCGACCTTGGAGCCGTATCCGAGCAGCGGCGAGGCGTGGTCGAGAATGTCGAGCGGTCCTTCGGAAAACATCATATCGCGCTTGGGATCAGTGTTTCCAAAAACATGCAGCGCCACTTCCGACAGATTCTGAATGTCCACATCCTTATCTAATATGATTGCGAACTTGGTAAACATGAGCTGACCAAGCCCCCACAGCGAGCACATCACTTTGCGGGCATGCCCGGGATAACGCTTGTCGATCGCCAGAATCACACAGTTGTGGAAGACGCCCTCCCAGGGCAGATTCATGTCGACGATCTCAGGTACCAACATTTGCACCATCGGAAGAAAAATTCGCTCGGTGGCTTTACCGAGGTAGCAGTCCTCCTGGGGCGGCTTGCCGACGATGGTGGTTTGATAAATCGGATCGCGACGATGAGTGACGGCGGTTACGTGAAGGGTGGGGAATAATCCGGCGAGGCTATAGAAGCCGGTGTGGTCGCCGAAGGGACCTTCTTCGCGCAGATCGGTCTGGTCCACATATCCTTCTATTATGATTTCCGCGTTGGCTGGAACTTCGAGATCGATTGTTTTGCACTTCGTGATTTTGACCGGCGTTTGCTTGAGGAAGCCGGCGAAAATCAATTCATCTATATCTGGTGGCAACGGTGCCGTCGCAGCATAAGTTACTTCAGGTTCGCAGCCCAGTGCGATGGCAACTTCCAAACGATTGCCCGGCTTCTGATATTGATCTTTGTCGAAGAAAGTTCCGTAATTCGGTGGCTCCGTAGGCTGGGAGACCTGGTCGTCCATTTTTCGCCGGCTTTCTTCGAAGTGGCGAGCGCCGTCGTGGTGCTTGTGCCAGTGCATTCCGGTTGTGTTGTTGTCGAATTTCTGCAGTCTATAAACGCCGAGATTGCGATGACCGTTCTTCGGATCCTTGGTGATTACCACTCCAAGCGTCACAAATGCAGCCGCATCTTCAGGCCAGCACTTGATGATTGGAATTTTGTCCAACATAGGCTCAGTCGGATCGGTAATCACAACTTCCTGGCAGGGCGCGTTTCCACGAATTTGCTTGGGCGGAAATCGGCCCACTTCCATGAGCATAGGCACCATGGCGAGCTTGTCCGCGAAGTTCTCAGGCACTTTTGGTTTGATCAAACGGCGGATGCGATCGGCAATATCATCGAGGTTCGTTACGTTGAGCGCTTTGCAGATTCGCTTGTGCGACCCGAAGGCGTTGATCAACACCGGCATTTCGTAGCCTTTCACGTTTGTGAAAAGCAGCGCTTTGTTAGCGCCCTCCGGCAGTTTGCTGACACGATCCGTAATCGCGGCAATTTCGAGGTCGGTGGAAACCGGCGCACCAATGCGCATCAGTTCGCCATCCCGCTCTAATTCTTGCAAAAACTCTCTTAAGTCATTGAAGCCCATGATTGAAACCCGGTTTGAAATTCCGCCGCCATTTTAGCCTGTATTGCTACAAAGCTGGGAATCTCGGCAGCGCTTGGGTTCTCAAAAGTTCAGGTTTTGTTCAGTCACTGTCAGCTAAATTGATTACATCCTGACGGGGAGAACGCAGGATAGACACCAGCAACACCCAATCTCAATTAGCGATTACGAGTTTGGGAAAGGAGTATTCGACTTAGTTTCAACCTTAGCGAGCAGTTGATAATACCGTTAAGAGATCTGTTTAAACACTTCCGCGCGCCAGTTCCACACACATTGACGCGATGTTTAAACCAGATTCCTCGACGGTATTATTTTTTTTCGTGGCTATGCGGTCAGGAGAACGAGTCGAGAATCTGACGTTCTGGTCTGACGTTCCAATCTAAACATCCAAGCAGACGTTCTAATCTGACAGTGTTTGGATCTGACGACGAAACTTACAGTCGGCTGGTTTTGCCGAAGAGAACTTCTGCCTTTCTGCAGTTCATTATCAGATCGATTTGCTCTGAGATATCCGGTAAATGCGGTCATTATTGGCATTTTTCGCAGTTCCGGTGAGGTTCTTGCGCATTCGAGGTATAGCTCCTGATAGAGCGGCTGGAGAGGAAACGCATTGGTCCTGCCAATCAGACCAAAACTTTCTTTCAAGCTCATGGGGCTTGTGTTGGTTCCGCTCGTATTCCAATTCATGTTTATTGCTTGTCTTTCATACCTCTACAAACAGGCGGAAGAAGTAGCAATCCGGGAAGCGCATGCGAAAAATGTGATCATCAAGTGCAACGGCATTCATGATCTGTTTTTCAATGCAATCACATCGCTTGCGGGTTTCACCGTGTCTCGCAGTGAAGAAGTAGGGACTAAGTATTTCTCCATCATAAAAAAAGTGACGCAGGATTTGCGCACGATTGAAATTTTGATTAGCGATAATCCGCAACACGGAGAATCTTTCGCACAGATGCAAGAAGCTTGCGGTGAGGGCATCTCGCTGCTGGAGAATTATCGCAGAGGGGCAATGCAAGCGGGGCGGACCAGCACTTCGTTTCGCGTTTCAGATCTGAGCAGCGGATCCGCTCAACTAACGCTCGATCGAGTTCTAACCACTACACGAGAACTGGTTAGCGAAGAACAAAAAGTTAGTGACATAGCGCCGACTATGCAGTCTAACTTAAGAGAAATGATTCTGTATTTTTCAGTAGGGGGAATTATTGCAACGGTAGTTCTCGCCAGTTCATTGATGATTTTGATTGTGCGAGGCATTGTCACCAGAGTTGGTGTCGTTATGAATAACACTAAACGTATCGTTTCGCACGAGCCGCTTTTGCCACTTGTCGGAGGCTCTGATGAAATCACGCTTCTCGACAAAGTCTTCCACGACATGGCCGATGAAATTGAACGAGTGGCGAAGCACAAACAAGAATTGATCTCCATGGTCAGCCATGATTTACGCTCACCACTAATGTCGGTGCAGGTTTCACTGGAACTGATTCAATCAGGAGCGATAGGCGAACTGCAAGCGCGCATGGGGAAAGAAGTGAACGCTGCGTCCCGCAACGTCAAACGATTGATCGAGCTGATCAATGATCTTCTCGATATTGAAAAAATGGAAGCCGGGCGGCTTGATATGCACATCACGAAGCAGCAAGTTCTTCCGCTTATAGAGAGCGCAATCGACTCGGTGAGCGGAACCGCTTCGAAGAAGGGAATCTTTATACAGAGTCCAATTTTTGATGTAACTATCGATTGCGACCATCAACGATTTGTACAAGTGCTGGTCAATTTGCTCTCCAATTCGATCAAGTTTTCTCCTGAAAATGGTGAGATTGGAATTGAAGTAGAAGATTGTGAAAAGGAAGTAAAAATAAAGGTTCGCGATGATGGACCCGGCATTGAAGCAGAAGCGATTGCAAAAATCTTTGACCGTTTTCAACAAGCGGAAAACAAACAAGATAAGAATGAAACTAACCGCGCCAAAAAAGGCACCGGTCTGGGGCTGGCGATCTGCAAAGCGATCGTCGCTGGACATGACGGCGAAATAGGCGTGGACAGTGAGGTCGGCAAGGGCAGTACGTTTTGGTTCACTTTGCCGCGCAGACCTTAATTGAATGCTCCGATTCCGCAAAGGAAATATGTCCGCCGCTCCAACAAATAAGAGTGTTCGCTACAAGCCGTCCTCGTCGTGTTCGTCATAGAGAACACTAATGTCATCGTCTAAATTGTTCACTTTGGATGCTGAGGAAAAGAAGAAATTTCGCATTTTGGGTTTTGAGATACGAAAGTAGCTAATGCCCTTAGCCGTGACCAGCGGACATTTTTGCACATTGAATACTCGAACCCCGCGCTGGCGTGCGAAGTGACGAACTGTCACGTCGGTTATATTGGGACATCCCTCCAGATTGATATGGTTTAAGTATTTGAAACTGATGATGTCATCGTCAGTGATGTTGAGTCCGCCAAAACCGACCTTTTCAAGTTCCGGAAATTTCCGCAACTGATTGACACCATCCCTGGTGAGTCCGGTCCGCGAGGCCTGAAAATTTCGTAACTTAGGCAAGCTATTTTCTAGTTCAGGTATCACGCCGTCGGTGATTTGTTTGCAGTCGTCCAGCTCGAGCCTGACTAGTTTCTCACGAAGAGGATGAAGGTATTTAATACCATGATTGGATATAGCCGTTTTTTTCAGCCGTAGTGCGATAAGAGATTTGTTTTTGCTGACTTCTTTAAGATCTGAATCGGAGATGTTTGTTCCGCTGAAACTCAAGCCGCGAAGATTCATTGGCGGAAGTTGTTCTAATATCGTCTTACTCAAAGATTTGTTTTTATCAAAACTGGCAAATTTCCATCCAGATTTTCGCAGGTCATCCATATTTTTCTGTGATACAGGAGAGGGAGCGCGCTGAAACTGTCCGTCGCGAACAAAGCCGTCCACGAGCGGAAATACGCTGCGGTTTTTGTTGTCGCTCGGCACAGTGTCATCCAGTCCGACCATTTTTAAGGATTGCGGAAAAATGTCGCGATAAGGATTTCTTTTTATATTTGCTTTGACTGTTTCGTCAATTTTTTCTTCATGAGCTTTTTCGATCGCAGCAGTATCGTCGGCGGTGCGTACTTTTACGACGCCAGTATTAATCAGCCAAAATCCGGTTGCTCCAAAAATCAGTAATAGTGCCAGACTCACAAGTATTGGTTTCTTGTAGCCTGGTCCATCGATGTGAATTACGCCGGTGTCATCGATTTTTGGCTTAAACACTGAGTCAGACAGCGTCGTCAACTGCTGCTCAAAGTCAGCCATGTTTTCAAAACGGAGGTTTTGATTGGGATTCAAGGCGTGTTTGACAATAGCATCCAGTCCATCTCGCAGCTGTTCGTTTGCAACATATTGGCGCAGTGATGGCGGTTCTGTTTTCAGCCTCTGTTTGAGCGAGTCAAGCAAATTCTCTCCGGCAAATGGTGGATAACCAACAATCATTGTGAAAATTAGCAAGCCCAATCCGTAAACGTCAGACAGCTCGCTTGCCGGTTGACCCTCGATTTGCTCGGGGCTCATGTACAGTGGACTTCCAATCAATTGCCCGGCACTGGTCAAGGTACCGAATAGTTCTGTGGTGCTGGCTAATTTCGCGATGCCGAAATCTAGAATTTTGGCATTGCGTTGACGATCGAGCATGACGTTGGCCGGTTTTAAGTCTCGATGAATGATGCCTTGAGAGTGTGCGTGTTGCAATGCCTGACTTAGCTGTATTGCGATTCTAAGCACCTCTTCGGGAGGCAAGCGTTCATGTTCTTCAATTTCAGTTTCGATACTCTTACCGTCGATGTACTCCATCACGAGGAAGAGTTGCCCACTCTTCGAATAATGGAAATCCATTATTTTTACGATGAATTTGTGACCGAGTCGACTCAGTACTTTCGCTTCTTGTTGAAATCGAACAATTGCTTTGGTATCTACATCGCTGTGCAGAAGCTTGATCGCGACCTTTTTGTCGAGCATTTGATCGTGCGCGACAAAGACCTTGCCCATGCCGCCTTCACCGAGTGGCTGCCATTCGGTGTAGCGTTGTTCGAGCTCGAGCGGATCGACGGCGTCGTTTAATTTGTCTAACGGATCGCTCATCGGCAGTGCATCCTAAAGGCGTGCCACTATTCTGATTTTTGCTCTCCAACAACGTAACCGGCACCATGGACGGTTCTAATAAATGTTTCGGCACCATGTGCCGCCAACTTCTTTCTGAGGTTTTTTACGTGTGTATAAATGGTTTCGCTTGTGGCGTCTGAGTCAGAACTCCAGACGTTTTGCAAAATCTCGTCAGGGCTAATTACTTTGCTCTGGTGTCGCATGAGAAATTCAAGCAGAACAAATTCGCGTGGCTTCAAGGTCACTGTTTTACCCTGGACCATCACAGACCGGCTTCCTGTGTCGATTTCAACGTCACCGACAGCAATCTGATCGCCGGTAAACTCACGCGGTCTTCGCTGCAAACTGCGCAGGCGCGCGGTCAGTTCCTGCACATGGAATGGTTTGGTCAGATAATCATCGGCACCAGCATCCAGACCCTGGATCTTTTGATCGACCTTGTCCTGCCCGGTCAGTACTAGAACAGGTGTCACCCCGCCCTTCTTGCGGAACTCCTTGAGCACCTCGAGGCCACTCATATCCGGCAGTCCGACATCGAGGATGATAAGCTCGTATTTGAAGTACTCCATCCGCTCCAGAGCAGCCGCAGCCGTATCCACATGTTCGACAAGGTGCTTTTCAACTTCGACCAACCATTGGGTGATGCGCTCAGCCAGGTCGGTATCATCTTCAACGTATAGAATCTTCGCCATAACACGGATAATAAGGGTTTAGAAGCATCTATCATACAAATAAAGAGCTGGATTTGGGTGATTTATTGACTACCAAGGTTAAACTTCAAAGTCGCTGTTCTTTGAGCAAGGCTATATCGCTTGCGCTTTGCGTTGCATCAACTTTTTCGCTTTTGACCGGATGTTCGTCTGATTCCACAGGAAACGATTTCAAAGCGAGTATCTGGGAGCAGCTCTGGCTCAAGGGTAACGATGCTTTGTCTGAAGGACGTTTGGTTGACGCGCGTCGATTGTTGGAGTCGGCTGTCCAAGAGGCGCGCAACACGCAACACAGTTCGATGCGGATTGGTGTAACGCTCGATCGTCTTGGTGACGCCTATGTCGAGAGTCAGATGATGAGCCAGGCCGAGAAGAGTTACGAAGACGCCTATGATGCGTTTTCTAAAAGCCTCAAAGAGGACTCGCGTCCGGGCAATCAAACTGTTGTTTTAAAAGAGCAACTCGGCACCATTAATGAACTTTCTACAATTTGGCTGAAGCAAAACAAGTACAAAAAAGCAGAGAAAATACTGGATGAGGCGCTGGCGATAGCGAAAAAGATTGGTGTCGCTGACGTGAAAAATGTAAAAGATCACATGGTGGCGACCGATTATGGATCGTGCCTCTATCAGCTGGGTTTCGTCTACGAGAATACCAGCAGAAAAATAAAAGCGCAGAAGACTTATGAACGCGCGCGTCAGTTGGTGCCGGAGTTAGTTGATAAGAATGACAGCTCAAGCCCCTTACAAAGCGCGATGGGGAATGAGAATTCTGAAGCACGTGTGGAAAAAAATCAAACCGATCGTCTTAATGAGATGATTCGAAAATGGGCGCCGATCAATCAAAAAGGCGTGGATGCTATGGATCAAGGCGATTTGGTTTCAGCACAAATCTATTTTCGAAAAGCGTACGAATTCGCTCGCACTTATAACGACACCAACGATCCGATGGTTAACAGTTTGACGCAGCTGTTGAAAGTAACAAATAAACTTCGTCAATATCCAGAATCGAAAAGACTCTTCTTGGAGAACAGGAATCTGCTGACAAACGGCACGCCGACTAAGTCTATCGACAATGCTCTTGGTGAAGTGAACAGAATGTTCATCAAATTGACTCAATGGTCGGAGGTTGAGAAAATTCTTGTCCGTCGCGTGAAAGTGCGAGAGATTTTGCGCGGGCCGATCAACGTTCACGTTGCAGAAACTTTGTCAGAACTTGGTTCCGTTTATATCGAGATGAAGCGAAATGCGCAGGCAGAGCTAGTTTTGCAGAAGGCGTTGAAAATACTCGATGATTCCGATCAACAAGACGGCGAACTTGCTTCTAAAATTTCGCTTCGACTTTCCACGCTGAAGCAGGCTGGAAAATGAACAACGAAAGTACAATGCGATCTAGGTTTTAAAACGAACGCTCGTTTCCATAACAAAAATTTTTAGAAATAGTTCGACAGTCCGCGATCGATAACGTAGATGCGGAACGAAAATCAGAATTTGAATGAGGCTTTATGCAGGCTCGTGATATGGCGAGAGGCGCAATTCGAGATTAAGCAGCCAGATCAGAAGATCGACTTTGCGTTCTTTTCGGCGCGTTTTTTCTTCTTCGTTGACTTGCGGGACTTCGTGTCCTTCGGGATTGCGGAGGAGCCATTCGAGAGCTTCGCGGAGATTTACTTCGCGCGCTGGTTCTTGCGCAGCGTCGGTCGTGCCTTTCAGCTGCGCGTTGTAGCTCTCTTGCTGCCACGTTGTCGAGGCAGGAAGACCGCTTGTGTTGTTTGGGGAAACCAGAAAATCTGTCACTCGACCGGACTCCTTTCGGGATTAAGTTGGTCGCCGACGTTATTAATGAACTGCCATTAATTGTCGGGAAGGAATGACTACGAGCAACACAGCTTATCTCTTGTGAACTGAGTTGTACATGTAGCTCATCTCATTAACGAATAAGAGTTTTTTCCAGAAACGAAAGCACTTGTTGCCAGGCTAGCCCGCGGTGCGACTTTCGATTCTTTTCTGCGGCCGGGAGTTGCGCCGCCGTTACGTCAGAATCTGTTTCATAAAAGATTGGATCAAATCCGAAACCGCCAGCTCCGCGCTCTTCGAAACCGATTCGACCTCTCCAAATACCCTCTGCTTTATATATGATTGATTCGCTTTGTGATGGATCACAAATCGCCATACAACAAACGAATTGCGCCTGGCGCTTTCCTTCAGGAACGGACGCCAGTTCATTTAGAAGTTTCTTTCTTCGATCGCCATCCGAACCTTCGCAATAGCGGGCTGAATGAACGCCGGGACGACCATCCATGGCATCGACTTCAAGACCGGAGTCATCGGCAATCGAGATCATATTCGTCATGCCAGCGGCTGCTGTCGCTTTGATAATGGCGTTTTCTAAATAGGTCGCGCCAGTTTCTTCCGGGTCGAATTCTTCCGGCGCTAAAACCAGCTCAACCCTATCTGCCAGACCCTTAGCCAACTCAGTCAGTTCTTTGAGTTTGCCCGGATTTTTCGTAGCTAATACGATTTTCACTTAGTTGTTTTGCGCGGTGATTTTTTCGGAGAGCCGGACGTTTTGTTGATCGGCGTGACGTTGCTATTTCTTGAAGCTTTTTGTTTGGGCGCTGCAGGTGTCGGAAGCGGTGGCGCTGCGGCGGATTTTTTCTTGTGATCTGCGCGATGGACTCGAATGACGTCGCTGATTTGTGATATGGCTTGAGAGATTTTTTGAAGCTGGTCAATGTCTACGACTTCCAGCATCAGCACTATCGTTGCGGTCTTCTTAGCTTTGTTCGTTTCGATCCGCAGATCGCGCAAGTTGACTCGATTATCCGAAACTTTTTTGAGAATGTCGCCGGCGATTCCGACTCGGTCCATGCATTCGATCTTCACGCAAGCGGGATAGGAAGTGCTTCTTTCAATTGACCAGTCGACGGTCATTACCCGTTCTTCTGCAGCTTTGGAGAGATTGGAACAGTCGAATCGGTGAACTGCGATGCCACTGCCCCTGGTGACCACGCCAATAATTTCTTCGCCCGGAACGGGCTGGCAACACTTGGCCAGGTGGTGGAGGAGTCCGCCCAGAGAGCCGATGTTGCTTTGCTTGCGTTCTTGTGGAAGCGGGATTGCGTAACCCTTTTTCTCGACTTTCTCTATCGTTTCCATCTCGCGAAGTTTCGAGACGATGTGCGAAGTCGAGAGATCTCCATAGCCAATGGCAGCCAGGATGTCTTCTGGTTTTCTGAGGTTGAGCTTTCTTCCCATCTCCATGATTTTTTCGGAATTGAGAAGTTCGTCAAGGCCTTTGCGTCCAAGTTCCGCTTCCAGCATTTGGCGGCCCTGCTGAATGTGTTCGTCGCGGTGGTGCTTCTTGAACCAGTTTCTGATCTTAGCTTTGGCCGCGTGTGTTCTTGCGAAGTTAAGCCAGTCCATTTTGGGCTGCGAAACTTTGCTGGTTATGATCTCGAGAATGTCACCATTCTTCAATACCGTATTCAGTGGCACGATCCGGTCGTTGATTTTGGCGCCAACGCATTTGTGGCCAACGTCGGTGTGAATCCGGAAAGCAAAGTCAATCGGAGTCGAACCAGTCGGCAAGTCTATGACGTCGCCCCGGGGACTGAAAACAAAGACTTCATCGGCGAAAAGGTCGATCTTGACCTCATCCATATATTCTTGCGCGTCTGCAAGATCTTGTCTCCAGTCGACAAGTTGGCGCAACCAGGCAATCTTCTTGTCTGAATCGGTGTTGGCTTTGACTGAGTCGCCCGATTCCTTATATCGCCAATGCGCTGCAATACCGTATTCGGCGATGTGGTGCATGCGGCGTGTTCTGATTTGAATTTCGAGAGGTCTGCCTTTTGGTCCGATCACTGCTGTGTGCAATGACTGGTAGTTATTGAACTTGGGCATGGCTATGTAGTCTTTAAAGCGTCCGGGAATCGGCGTGAATAGCGCGTGTACGACGCCCATCACTTCATAGCAGCCGGAAGTATCCGTGTCGCGATCCAGATCGCAAAAGTTTTTGTCTTCGGGACTTTCGATGATTACGCGCACAGCTTGAATGTCGAACAGCTCTTCGAATGGCTTGTTCTGCTTCTTCATCTTGCGCCAGATGCCGAACAAATGTTTTGGTCTGCCAATGATTTCGGCTTTGATATTGCGTTCGTCCAATGACGCTCGCAATTTGCTCATCACATCGCCAATCATTGTCTCGCGCTCTTTGCGCTCATCGGTGACGAGTTGGCGAAGTCGTTCGTACTCCTCTGGCTCCATATAACGAAGCGCCAGATCCTCGAGTTCCCACTTCATCTCCCCGAGACCGAAGCGGTTGGCTAGTGGAGCGTAAATCTCCAAAGTTTCTTTTGCGATCTCTTGTTGCTTGTGCGGCAACATGTGGTCCAGAGTGCGCATGTTGTGCAGACGATCGGCCATCTTAACGAGAACGACCCGGTAGTCCTCGGCAATAGCGACGATCAGCTTACGGAAGTTTTCTGCTTGTCGTTCTTCCTTCGAACTAAAACTAAATTTGCCTAGCTTGGTTACGCCTTCAACGATGGTGACGATGTCCTTGCCGAACTCCTTCTCCATCTCCTTCGATGTGACTTCGCAGTCTTCCAGGACGTCATGCAGAAGCGCCGCGCAAATGGTCTGAACGTCAGCGTCCAATTCGCTGAGGATCATCGCTACTTCCACCGGGTGGATGATATATGGATCCTCGGACTTTCTGAGCTGACCGTCGTGCGCCTTGTGGGCGAAGTCGTAAGCCTTCTGGACGAACTTAACGTCATCCATGCTTCGTCCCTGTTCCGAAAGGGCACTTATAAGTGGGGCATCAAAAGTTTGGCTCATCGGGCGTGAAGTGTCACCTTTTACTGAATGTGCAAGGAGGGTCTCGAATTTAATGAAGATTATACAATTCGCTTTTTTCTCAGCCTATAAGGTGTGACGGGAAATTGCGAAGTTGTAGCATTCGGAGATTTCTTCGACTTCCAGCATCCTGACTGCAAATCGGCGAAATCACCCCTTATTTCAAGTCTAACGCAGGGGTAGATTTACGGTTGTCAGGAGTTGGTAAAAATGGCATATTTTACTGGTTATTTGGCTAATCTATAGCTCTCTGACCGGGGATTTGAACCCGGAGGCCGGCGGTCTGGATAAGGAACCCACGGGATATGAAAGGCAAAAAAGGTTCTAGTAAAGGTCCTAACAAAGCTTCTATTACGAACAATAATCTGCCCGCTTCGGATATCTCTTCGATGTCCGGAAGCATATTCGACGGAATCAAATTTATCCGCCTCAGTCAGTGGAAGGAATGTGGTCGTTCGACCGTCCTTGCCGGAGGCGTTTCATGCGCCGGTCAAATCTTTCGTCGTTTTGAATTGAAGGTCGACTCCAACGTGGTTCTCGAGTTCTGGTTTCGCGGGGCGCCCATGTCGAATGCTTCGGCTAGCAACTTTTCGGAATTGCTGCTCGATCTAGGCGACGTGACCGAGGAGGAACTCGGGTCGGTGGAGGAGGTTTGGCGAGGCAGTATCGGCGCTTACCTGCTTACGGGTCCAACCAATACCGTCGAGAAGCCATTGCACATTGATGCAGCCGAGGTTGGAGAATTGAACAGTAGACGCATACTGGCACTCTGGTGGCGCCATTCCTCGGTCGACCGCAAATTCTTGAGCATGTTTATCGACGCGGAAGATGGACCAGGAAGCTTTGTCCATGAAATTCACTTCTCTGCTCCTGCTAAGGATATGCAAAAACACTCGACCTTGATCGTCGACACGCTTCGCTCATTCCAGTGGAACCGCGAGATGCCACCGCCCGTCGTGGCTTCGAATTCTCGCCTCAGTGCGTGACTGACTCCGGCAGCGGAGCCCTTAGAATAATCCGATGGAATTTAGCCCTAGCTTTTAGCGGAACCCGCGCGGCAACTAGCTTTTAAACAGGACGCCAAAATTAGTTCCGGTTTGAGAGTCTTTTGGCTGCCGGTCCAAACTCGGGCCGGGCTGCCCAAATTTTTCCAGCACGACTGGCGGGCTGCCAGCGACGAAATGGGGACTGTGCCCCATTCCGCCACTGTAGCCCGCAATAGATGGTCTGCGTGTGCCCTACACTTAAACCAGTATCGGCTCCGTCATCAACTTTTTTCTTAACTACAGTGAGTTTCTATATTTCTATGATATCGAGTCAGGGTGCGAAATATCCGCAGTCTGAAAATCAAATTTCAATTTCCGAAAATTTTATCGAACGACAAAAGCTTGGCAGGAGGCGCAAGGCAGAGCACCGTCCGCGGTGGCTATGGGAATTCGGTCTAAAGATTGCCAGAGATGGCGACAGCAAAGGTGAGAATGCAAAACGGCGCGAACATGGTGAGCGCCAGACCGGTCGACAGAAAGTTGTCGAAAGCGAATTTGCATTCCGCCGCGTTTTTGAAATAAATGAACATTCGGATGACTGGGACCGCAGCGCCCACAATCAGAGCGAGCGTGAATGTCGTGTAACCCAAACCGGAAAGCAACCCGACAGCTATTGAGCCGAGTGCGAGGGTGCCCGCTAACTGCGGTCCGGTTCTAAATATCCGGTGCGTCTTGAGGTATTTAATGAACTCAAGACCGATTACCAGATTGAGAATCGGCAAAATACAGAGCGCAAAGATTAGTAGCAGTACGGTCATGGCTTGCTTTCGTTTGGGAACTCACTTTCATTGTGCCCATTTTTTTCGATCGTCCGCTCTGTTGTCGATAAGAAGTTGGCGCCGAGATGATGACCGCGGCGCTCATTTCATGTAACTGTCTGATTCGGCTTGGGCCTACCAGGGTGTTTTGTTCAGATTCTCAGAACCAAACGGATTTCCGCTCTCGCCCCAGTACTCTTTGGGGCTTTGACGTGGCGGAATGGTTACCGTACTTGGTTGCACGACGGGTGTGCTCGACGAATAATAGCCGGAGCCCGAGTTGCTGGCTGCTGGCGGCGTGTAGTAGTTATTGCCCTGATTTTTCGATTCGGAAGGCTGAACGATAATCGTTCTCGATCGCCCCATTCCGTATCCTGGACCGCCAAACCCGAAGCCCGGATTTCCCATATAAGGAATACCGCCGCCATAACCGCCGAAACCACCAAAGCCGCCATAACCGCCGAAACCACGACCGATCGAGCCAAAGCCGCCCAGTCCTGGGATGCGGCCCATTCCGGGAATGCTGCCTAGTCCCGGTATACCAACGCCGGGGATACCGTAACCGGCATATGACCAGATTGAACCAAAACCGTTTCGGTAGCCTGAGTAGCCCGAGCCAAAAGTTCCAAGACCAACACCATAGCCATAAGAGGATGGCGAATAGCCACCATATCCGCCATAACCTGTTCCGCCGCCCCAGGGAACCGAGTTGATCGTCGACTTTTGCTGATAGCCAAAAGGCGTAGGCACGAGAATGCTCTTGGTCAGGGGAGTTCCTGGTTGCCCAAAATGCTGTAGCACTACCAGTGGTGCGTTGTTCGCCTCTGGCTGCGGGGGCTGAATTAACGGAACCGGATAGCGAGCGATATCAGATTGGCTTTTCGGAAACCAACCGGGCACGTCGAAGGCACCATCAGTGCGGTCCGATGAGCCTGTCTCCTGCGCGTTAACTGGGCAGGCGCAAAGCAGGCTCACGGCAGCCAGAAGGAGGGCACAGGACAAGTTTTTGTTTTTCATCGAGCTTAAATTCAAATTTGGAGGGGTGCTTATCCATTCTAAATGGTTCACGCAACCGATATCGTTTTTAGACCGGAACTCCGGAAATATCCCAAAACCGCCCAGCCGACCTGCTTTGCAAACCGAAACGGGCACTGTCTTTTAAATGCAGCGGTTTAGCCTTCAAAGTGATTAAGCACTCTTCCATTCCTTGCAGTCTCAATTTACTTGCTGACACCAAAACTGAAGATGCGATCTCCATGCGCTGTCTCGTACTGCCTTCCGTTGCAACTACTGGACCATACCAATGCAATTTTGTTGTTATCAGCACGATAAGTGTTTGTCAGGGAACATGTCATACGCTACCCCGTCAAACTATCCATCGAGCTTATGTTCAAGAAGGCCGGATTTGCTCATGAAGACATCCTGATGTCTGAGTCGAAGAAAACCTGATGGTGGGCACCCATTAAGTTAATTGCGATCAAGTTGAGACGATCTCACCTCTAGCACTCTCTCAAAACTAAACAGGTGGAATCTCTATGAAAAGCACTCGTAGAGCTGAGCTTCTCAGCGCGCTTACAATTATGTCGGTAGTATCATGTAACTTAATGGCACCAGCTATGGCATCAAAGTTGGATAATGAAAGTGAAGTCGCCAACGTCGCGATCACGCTGCAACATCCAGCGACAATCAAGCAAGAGTTGATCAACAATCGCAAGTATCAAGTTGGCCGCATCGTTATTCCTGCGAAAACAGATGCTGTCTGGAATGCACTAACGACTTATGACCGCGCAACTGAGATCTATTCAAACGTCAAAGAATTGAAGATGATCGACGGCGAAGGCCCCGAGAAAAGAATTGAATTCAACGTGTCAACAATGGGCGGCATGATGAAGTATGACTATACTCTGGATGTAACCGAGCTGAAAGCGCAGAAGCGCATCGAGTGGAAGCGCCACAGTGGCGCCTTTAAGATCAATGATGGTTGGTGGCAACTGGAGCCGGTCGAAGCCGGAACTCTAGTGACTTATGCAAAATTTATCGATGGTGGCTTTATGGTGCCTCAGACTATGGTTAACGGCGAACTTCGAAAAATTATGCCGAGCGTTCTGAATAATTTGAAGGCAGCGGTTTTGAGAGCCCAGATTGCCAGCAAGTGAAAGGCGCACTAGAAGACGATCCGCGTCTCGACAGTTCAGTTTAAACTCACGGATCGCACTCACCATTTACGGTGGGTGCGTTTTGTTTTGATCACACAGGCAAAACAAAACACGCGCAAAAGCAGAATACCCGCAAAGCAAAATTTCAACCAAACACGCACACAAAGCAAAACACCCGCGAAGGTAAAACACTCGTCCAAATCAAAACGTCTCGCTCAACACGATCGCAGAGCAAGACGTTTCAAATTCTTGAGCTTGAAGTGACTGCCCGTCTACCGTCTGGAGACGGTGCCGCTCCAGTTGGTTTGCATGACTTTCCACGTGCCGCCTTCGCGCACCATTTGAGCACGAACGTGAGCCTTCACTCGTTGTCCGAGGTCGGCGCCGATGCCATCGCCTTCGATGAAGCCTCGCTCCTCAACGACTTCTTCGCGAATCACTCTAAACTTTGCCACGTATCCGCGCTTGTACTTTTTAAAGCAGTCAATAGCTTCTTGCCCAGTGAGGCTGTCCATGTGCGTTCGCGTGGATTCCTGCATGCATGGAGAAAAGTCTTTCAGACTTTTTGCCCAATACAATTTGACCAGGAATTGTTTGTAGGCGTCGCTTGGTTTCGACGCCTGCGCCTGGGCCGGATAGCTCTCCGGTAAAAAGAGCGCGAAGGCAAGAAACAAGCTCAAAGTGATTAATGGCAATTTCATTGTAGACCCGTCCACAAAATATTAGAGATGACTACTCGGCATTTACAGATAGACTACCGCGCCGCGATTTTGCTCCCTTTCTTAGCATAAACCGGAGTCAGCCATCTGTGATACTTTTCGACTTCGCCGTGCGTGATCTTATGATAGAGGTCGCGGATCTTGGTGCACATCGGTCCGGTTTTACCCGTGCCGACCGGGCGTTTGTCGACGTCGACGACGGAGACGACTTCGGCTCCGGTTCCGCAGAAGAAAATTTCGTCGGCGGCATAAAGTTCGGTCCGATCGATTTTTCGACGACTGGCCACGATGCCGAGTTCTTCTTTGGCAAATTCGATTACTGATGTAAGAGTGATGCCGACCAGAATGTTGTCGGAGACTGGCGTTGTGATTAGCTCACCGTTTTTGACCACGAAGATGTTCATCGCCGAACCTTCGGAGACGTGCCCGTCTTCAGTCAAAACAATGGCGTCATCGAAGCCGTAAAGCACCGCGTCTGTTTTTGCTTGAGCGGTGTTGGCGTAGGCGCCGGTCACTTTCGCGCGAGGTGGAATGGCGTTGTCTTCAAGCCGTCTCCAGCTCGAGATCATCACCTTCAAGCCTTCGTCGCCGCCCTTGAAGTAAGCGCCGAATGGAACTGTGTAGCAGCAAAACTCGGAAGGATTGTTGTGCAGTCCAGGACCTATGGCGGTGCTGTTTTTATAAGCGAGCGGGCGGACATAAATGTCCGAGTTGGGCTTATTCATTTTGACGAGCTCAACTGTCATGTTGCAAAGTTCGTCCACCGAATATTTGCATTCGATGCGCATGATCTTCATGCTGTCGAGCATACGTTCGAAGTGTTCTCTCAAACGAAAAAGATAGATTTCTTCTTCCTTCTCGTTCCAGTAGCCGCGGATGCCTTCGAAGACACCAGTTCCATACTGGATCACGTGAGTTTTGATGCTCACTTTGGCATCGTCAATGTCGACGAATTTGCCCTCGAAAAATGCGTATGCCTTGTCGTCAGTCACCTTTGCCACCCCTCGTCGAGTTTTGTCTCAGTCTACGCAGAATTCCGCGCGACGCATCTACCAAGCTTAGCGCTATTGAATAGCGTCCTGGCAGAATCTAATTCTGTCTTCAATATTCTTTCGTTTGCTGGCGTCCGGACTGAGCGCCAAATACTGCGTGAAATTCTCAGCTGCCTCTTTGTATTGCTTGTCGCTTTCCAGAGAAGAACCGTATTCATAAAAGCCATCGGCGAAAGTAGGTTCGTTTTGAGTTGCAGAACGAAACTCTCTTTTGGCTTCATCGAGCTTTCCAAGTCTCTTCAAAGTTTTGCCGTAAGCGACATGGCAAGCGCCGGAAGTGGGATACTTCGCAACTTTCTTTGCGAAGAATTCTTCGGCTTCTTTTTTGTTGCCGATCTCGAGGTCGTGATAGCCCTTCGCCAATTCTTTATTCCAATCTATCGTTTTTGCAAAAGCGTCAGTCCCGCAGATGCCGCTGAGAAGCAGCGCTGAGACCATTGATACGACCAGCTTCTTCTTTGTTGTCACGTTCATTATTCATGCCTCGGTCATTGGTTTTGCAAAATAGCTTGTCGGAATTTTCCAACATTTTTGCAGTAATTTGCTAAAAACGCCCAGGCAATTTAATGCCGTGGGCGAAGGTGCTTCCTGGATTTAGCGAAACCGGAATCGAATTTGTCGAATCGAATTATCTTTACGAGTTACTTCGATCCCGGTTCGCGCAATCAATTACTTGATACCGCCGCGTTTCTATTTTTCGAGAACTACGCCGGTTACGGAAGTGGAAGAGACCTTCACTGAGTCGCCGACCTTCACTCCGGTTCCGGAAATATCTCCGGATGCCGAGGTGTCATCAGCTTCTTTGATTGTGATGGTCGCAATAGTGCTGAACACTTCTTTGATGATTTTGCCGGAATCCGGATCGGTAATCTTTTTGACTGAACGTTGGACGTTCAATTTAGAACCGACTTGGACACCGGATTTTTTGCCGACGTTAACTGTCGCGGTATTGCCGGTGATATCAGCGATTTTTCCTTCAACATTCTTTGCTATCAAAGATTGGTTGTCCGGAATTTTTGCAGAAGCGGTTACGATTTGTCCGCTCAAGCTGTCAACAGCCTGAATGGTAGCTTCGTCAGCGATGGCGCTTTCGCCATAAGTGTCGGAGCTAAATCCGCCGATGCCGCCGCCCTTTCTCGACGCTTCACCGGTGCCTTGCATTGCGGCAAGAATTTCGGTGGTGTTGATGTCGATTACTTTGGCGTCGATTGATACTTTGGTTTTGCTCTTGCTGCTGCGGAAACTTCCGAAGCCGCCGAATCCACCAACATAAGGAATGCCGGGGATGTAGCCGGTTGGGAGGCTAGCGCTGGAGCTTTTGTTTTCTTGTCCGAACTGCGTGATGCTGCCAACAACAATTGCATCTACGCTCAAAATCTTCCCGATTTTGCAGGCGGTGGCTGGGTCAGCACGATCGCTGACTGAAAGGTTTTGTTCTTTCATAACTGAATCGAGCATTTGGCGATCGATCAGTCTATATGTCCCGTCGTTGACGAGCTTGGTCGTCAGCATCGATGCGATTGCTGATCCGAGGTCGACGTTAGCGATGGCGCTGGCGTAGGAACCTGAATCAAAAGGCATGATTGCGATGCGGCGCTTTGCGTCAGCATGAGCCGGCAGAGGGGCCATATTGAGAAGAAAAACTGCCGCAATAAGAAGAGCACCAGTTTTGCGAAACTTCATACACATACTCCTTGGTATTAACCACTTCCGTAACCACCAACTCGCGGCTTTGGGAAATTAGGCTGTAAGAGCCATTATTTGCAACGAGACAATCTCATGTACAAACCGTTGAGTCTACTGGATTCAATTTACATTAGATCCGCAGTTTAAGCCTGATTTCAATTAAATCCACAACGCGTCACAAGCGGCTGAAACGCTTGTTTTTCTAGACTTGCAGCAGGCTTTCGGCTAAAAAAAACGGGCGACACTCGCGGTGCCGCCCATTATAAGTGTAATTGCTTTGGATTGAATTACTTGTTGAGGCGCTTGTGGACTTGGCTTTGGGCGTCTTCGATTGCTTTCTTTTCGAGCTTCAAAACCTTATCAAGAGCTTTGAGTTCGGCGTCTCCACCGCCTGAGGCGGTAGTTGTCGAGGAGGTCGTGGTTTTCGTGTTATTTTTTACTAATTTCTTGGTTGGTGTCGATCTCGAATGAGCTGAATAAGATGAGACTAATGCGTTGGCCTTACCCTTATATTTTGACTTTGCCGGAATTTGTTTCAGCGATGCGATTGCAGCGCCGTACTTACCGGATGATGCCTGGGCTTGCGCTTGTTTCAAACGCGCCAGCGCTTCTTTTTCCATCGAAAATTCGGCCATCAAATCGCGGGCATTTTCGAAGTGTGGTGAGTCCGGTGAAACCAATCTCAGTGAATTGATGGCGCCGTCGTACTGCTCTTCTTCAGCCATGATTTGCGCTCTGATAATTTTCTCGCGCGTCTCCATTTCGGTGGCAACAGCGCGTTCTATCGCTGGAATGGTTCTGGAAGCAGCAGCGGAAGTCGCTTCTTTAGCGGCCCGGTCTACAAGTGCTTTGTTGAGCTGGGCGCCGGGTGTGACTGAAAAATCTTGATTGTATTTTTGAACGGCAACCGTGTCGATAATCTGACCCTTACCGGCAGTCTTGATAATGACATTGCCGTTGTAGCGAATCTGACCGCTCATCTGATCCATCATCTCTTTGATATTGCAGACGACGTACCAGTCCGGGTTGACAGTGCTGACAGAAACGTTGGGATTGTTCTGGATTTCATTGGTAATCTTGTCGACGATTTCTTGCTCGATACCACTGCCACCACCTGTGACGACGGCGATTCTGACCGGTGGTGCCGCTGCCAGCGCCTGGTAGCAACAAACCACTACTCCGACGAGCGCTATTAATAAAGACCATATTTGCTTCGTGCGAAACATCGCTAAAAACCTCCTGACGATTTGCCTACTTGTACCGTATTTATATCGATTCCGTCATTGGAAAGTATCCATGTATTCCGAGACCGACGATCGAGGGCGATTCACTTTTTGAACTGCTGAGTCCGATTTGAACTACTGAGTGAGATTAGTGAATTAGGGATGCTTTGATTGCATTCTCGATTGCTCTATTGGCGCTACGCGGATTAATGCGCAGCGCCTGCGGATGCAGACTCGCTTACACGAGTGCGTCCGACTCGAAGAGCCTCTTCGATCTTGTCGGCGTCTTTGCCACCGGCTTGAGCGATGTCGGGTCTGCCACCACCCTTGCCACCACAGATTTGCGCGACTTCATTGATGATGTTGCCGGCGTGAAATCCCTTTTTCGTAAGTGGTTGTGAAACGGCGCAGACCAGTGAGACGCGATCCGGCGCCTGGACTGAGCCCAGGAGGACAACCAGGTCTTCGCCTTTGTCGCGAATGGAAGCAGCGATCGTTTTTAATCCGTCGCTGGAAACGTTATCGAGTTTGGAACAAACAAATCTTACGCTTCCCAGTGTTTCAACTTTAGCCATCAGATCGGAAACATTAGCAAGCGCGAGCCGCTCCTGGAGCTGCTCGTTCATCTTTTCCTTGCTCTTGATCTCGGCTTGCAATCTATCGATCTGGGCAACCAGATCCGATGGTTTTGCTTTTAGCTTTTCAGAAGCCTGACCAAGATAATTCATCTGTTCGCTGATGTAGTTCCAGGCTCGTGGTCCTGAAAGCGCTTCGATACGGCGTACACCAGATGAGATGCTGCCTTCCGAAACGATTTTCACAAGCCCGATGCTGCCTGTCGAAGACACGTGTGTGCCGCCACAGAACTCGATACTGAAATCACCCATCTCAACGACGCGAACTATGTCGCCGTACTTCTCTCCGAACATGGCGATGGCGCCTGTCTTCTTCGCTTCTTCGATGCCCATCTCCGTGACTTTGACTTCAGCGTTTTCTTGAACCCAGGTGTTCATCATGCGTTCGATTTCAGCGATTTCTTCTTTGCTGACTTGTCTTTCGAAATTAAAGTCGAAGCGCATAGCTTGCGGACCGACTTGCGATCCGGCTTGTACAACGTGTTTGCCGAGCAGTTCTCGAACGGCAGAGTGGAAGAGGTGCGCCGTGCTGTGGTGCAGAACGGTGATGTTTCTTCGTTCGGTATCAACGGTGGCGTTCAACTTAGCACCACTGACCAGGGTGCCCGCCACTACGCGAATGCGATGAACGTGCAGACCTTCTTGTTTCTTGGTGTCGAGCACAAGAACTTTGCAGTCAGCGTTTTCCCAGAAACCAATGTCACCGAGCTGCCCGCCTGATTCCGCGTAAAACGGAGTGGCGTTTAAAATAAGGTCGACTTCGTCGCCTTCCTCGGCCGACTCGACGACGCTGCCGGACTTCAAGATACCAAGGACGGTGCCTTCGCCGGAGAGGTCTTTGTACCCGGTGAATTTAGTGGCGCCGTGTTCCTTCAGGATCTTGCCGGTCGCTTCTTCGCCTGTGATAATAACGTTGAACTGATCGCCGGCCGAAACGCCACTGTGCGTTTCCTTCGCCAGTTCATAGCCTTTCAGGTCGATAGTCTTATTATGTTCTTCAGCGATTTCTTTTGTGAGCTCGTATGGAAAACCATATGTTGAATAGAGGTTGAATGCCTTGGCACCATCAACGGTGTCACCAGGTTCTCTCAACAATTCGTCGAGGAACTTGATTCCACGGTCGATTGTTTTCGCGAAGCGCTCTTCTTCTTCCTTGATGGCCTGGCTGACAAATTCTTCGTTTTTCTTCAATTCAGGATAGGCGTCGCCGTAAATGCTGACGATAATCGGCACCAGATTATGGAGAAACGGTTTGTCGATACCGAGCAAACGTCCGAAACGAGCCGCTCTTCGGGTGATGAAACGCAGCACGTAGCCACGTCCGATGTTGCTGGTTCTGACACCGTCTGTGATAAGGAATGAAATCGCCCGAGCGTGGTCGGCGATGATCTTCAAATAACTGTCCGTCTTTTCAGTCGGTGTTGTCGGCAGCGTGTTGACGATGCCTCCGGTATATTTCACGCCTGCGATTTTTGAGACTTCTTCTAAAATTGGGAAAAACAAATCGGTTTCGAATGTGTTGTTTTTCTTTTGCAAAATCAAAGCAACGCGTTCCAGACCGGAGCCTGTATCAACGTTCTTCGCAGCTAGTGGAGTGAACTTGCCGTGTTCGTCTTTGAAGAGTTCCATAAAGACGAGATTCCAAAATTCCATGTAGCGATCGCATTCGCAAATGCCGATGCCGCATTTTTCGGCATCATCGCTGCAACCATATTCAGGTCCGCGATCGAAATAGATTTCGGAGCAAGGTCCGCATGGACCGGTCGGACCGGGCGGTCCCCAGAAGTTGTCTTTGCGGGACATTCTGATGATGCGCTCCTTAGGAACGCCAACAGTTTTATGCCAGATGTCGAAGGCTTCTTCATCAGCCGGAACTTCATCGTCGCCTCTGAAGATTGTGACTGTGAGCTTCTCCGGGTCTAATCCCAAATCTTTGGTGACATATTCCCATGCCCATGGAATCACTTCTTTTTTGAAGTAATCGCCGAAACTGAAGTTGCCCAGCATCTCGAAAAAGCTGTGGTGCCGCGATGTGCGTCCGATGTTTTCAATATCCGAGTCTTTGCCGCCGGCGCGGGCGCATTTTTGCACCGTTACCACGCGAGGCGGAGTGGTCGCCGGTGCGTTGCCGAGGAAAATAGGAACGAATTGCACCATGCCCGCGCTGGTCAGAAGCAGGGTCGGATTATCCGGAATGAGGCTGGAACTTGGCTTGTGCAAGTGTCCGCGTTTGTCCCGAAAGTAAGATATGAATTTATCCCTGATTTGCGCGCCCGACAGTGTCATCAAGACCTCCTGAAACATCCCCGGCTGGCTGTTTTCAAGACCAGCTGGAGTGCTTGATCGATTCCTTTGAAACGTACAGTATAACCTAAATACGGGTCCTAGCCCTGCTCCCTTGCGGCATGTGAACGCGAGTTTTGCCTCAATGGTGCTTTGATTTTCGACGACGGCACCGACCCGGATATAGCAATGAACCTTGCAATCTGCTAACCTTTCGCTTCTATTGTTCCTGTTCTCGGGAGTCTTACCTTGCTGCTCAGAAAAGCTCTGGTGCTTCACAAAAAGAGCATCTATCAGATTCAGGCAGAGGAATTCAAGGACGAGCGATTTTTGCAATTGCTCAAAGAAGGGCATGAGTCCGTCCGCAAGGTGAAGCTTGCTCACGAAGAACATATCTCTTGTTTAGACACCGTCAAAAGCGAGCTGAGCAAACGCAACATCGAGTATATGTGCGTCGCTCGGATCGATTTGAATATGCGCGTCAGTGAAATCGATTTGATGATTTCAGTGGGCGGCGACGGAACTTTTCTAGACGCCTCGCACTTTGTGGAAGCGGTGCCGATGCTCGGTGTCAACTCTTCGAAATCGTCGAGCTTTGGGCATTTTTGCCTGGGTAATCAAAACAACTTTTCGCAACTTCTGGACGATATTGCCTCCGATCGATTGAAGCCAGAAAATATTTTGAGATTGGAACTGGAACTTAACGGAGAAGTGCTGAAACAGAGACCTCTCAACGAGATTCTCATTGCACACAATCATCCTGCCGCGACCAGCCGATATCTTTTGCAAATCGATGGCATCAAAGAAGAGCAGCGTTCATCAGGGATCTGGATTGGAACGCCGGCTGGATCGACTGGATCACTGCGCTCCGCCGGTGGTGACGTCCAACAAATTACTGAAAACAGATTTCAGTACGTCGTGCGAGAACCCTGTCTACGTCTAGGAGAAGCCGATAAGCTTTTGAGAGGTTTTGTCCAGAGGGATAAATCTATCGAATTGGTTTCGCAAATGCGCACCGGATTTATTTACATAGATGGTCAGCATATCGATCATCCATTCGGGCTTGGCGACAAGGTCGTGGTGCGAGCCAGCAAAAAAGATCTACTCGCGTTCGTCAATCCGAACGTCAACGAAATGTTTTGCACTCGAGACCTCGCTGATGCTGAAAGCAAACACTGATCGTTGATGGCGAATGGACGTTTTGGAACGAATTGCGCGCGGACCGGTTCCTGTAACCTGCCGGTTAAGGATCGTCGCAAGCGTCTCGTAATTTAGCGCGGGCGCAAATTTCTCAGGCGCTAATGTAGTTTTTGTCGATCGCAGTGGCATAGTACTAATTAGTTCTGAAGACCCAAAGGCGTTCGAAGTGGCGACGAAAGAACCTGAGAAGAAGCTAGTGCAACCGGATGTCTCGCTATTTGGCGAGGCTGACCCGCTGGTCGGCAACGTGGTCGATGGGCGCTGGGAGATTGAAACCTTTCTAGGTGAAGGCAGTCTATCAGGCGTTTATCGGGCTCGGGACAAGGCGAGCGATCGCGAAGTTCGGGTTCTGAAGCGCATTCACCCGCATCTTCTTGCCAATATCAAGAACATGAAGCGCTTCGAACAGAAGTGCCGAACTCTGTTTACAATCAAAGGCGACAATGTTGCCTGCTACAAAGATGTGGTCATAACCCAGGATGGCGGCACGTTCTTCCTGGTTATGGACGAGATTAAGTTTGAGAGTCTTGAAGACTTGCTCTCAAAGTCAGGTCACATCTCGGTTGAGCGCGCAGTCAGTATTTTCAAACAGGTATGCCAGGCTCTGGAACAGGGCGAGGCCGCCGGCTTTCAACACCGCGACATGAAGCCGAGCAACATCATAATTGTCGATAACGCCAAGTTTTTAGACGAAGTGAAAGTGATCGATTTCGGCGTGGCCAAGCTGCTCGCCGAGGAGAGCGAATACAGCAAATCGGCGCAGTACATCACCCACACTCGCGAAGTGTTCGGAAGCCCGCCCTATCTCAGTCCCGAGCAATGCACCGGCAAACGTCTCGACCATCGAACCGACATTTACGCGCTTGGTTGCGTTATGTACGAGGCTGTCACAGGCAAACCGCCTTTCGTAGGAAAGAACGTGCTTGAGACCGCGTACAAGCACATGAACGAGCCGCCTAAACCGATTGAAATCGAAGATGCCGATCCGACGTTTTTAAGCAGACTGCAAACTATCACTTTCAAATGCCTGGAAAAAGAACCGGATTTCCGCTATCAGTCAGTTTCTGAACTGAAGCACGATCTCGATCTTCTGTTGATCTGCCCCCAAGAAGAATGGGAAACAACGGCAAACGCGCTGCGCAAGGGCACTTCGACCACTCGTCGTCGCCGCGGCATGATGCCGGTGTCGTCTGAGTTTATGTTGTTCGGCGTGCTGACTGCGATTTTGATTGGTGTGCCGATCTTCTGGGTGACTACCAGCTTCAATCCAGCGGAGCAAAAATTCCCGGCATTCAATAACGAGAAACTTTGGGTGGTTCAGAAGAAGGACAAAGTTTCTGAAGTCGAGGGATTCGGACCAAGGCAGGAAGCGGCTAAGGATGCGCTTGAACTGGTCAAGGAAGAACAAGGCGAGGACTCAGAAGAATACGCCAATGCGCTCTCCAGTTTGGTTGAACTTTATGCTAATTCATCGCACTGGAAAGAAGCCGAAGAGCGCACTCGCCAGTTGATCAAGGTTACGGAAAAGACCAAAGGACCTTGGCCGGCGGCGCAGTCGTGGCGCATCTTGGGATATGTTTGCTTCATGCAGGATGAATATGATCCGGCAGTGGAAGCGTGCGCGAAAGCGGTTACCTTAATGGAAAATGATCCGCTGCAGCAGAAGACAATGGTTCAACCATTGCGTGTGCTCGGTGACATCTACACTCAGCGAGGCGAGCTTGAGAAGGGCGTTGCCACGTATGAAAAACTGTTCGGCATCGTCGACATAACTAAGGAAACTGATCCTCCGAGTTACGCCGACACCTGCAGTAAGCTCGCAGACATGTACCGCAGACAAGAAAAATTTGCAGACAGCGAACGCTACTATCGACTCGGACTCGAGTGGTGGCGCAGTCACGGCAAAGTCGAAAGTCCTTACGCCGCGAAGTCTCTTTACGGATTGGCATTGGTGCTGATCGCTCAAGGCAAGTACGAGGAAGCGCGCGACACGCTCAAAGAAGCCATTCCGATTATCAAAACAACTGTCGGCGACAAGAGTGGTTTGATGGGTGCTGTGAAGAAACAGTATGTATCTGTGTTGTGGCGCTTGAGTCCGTTTGAAGCCATCAAAGCGCAAATGGGCGACAGTGAGGCCAGCAGCAGCTCTTCTTCGTCTTCTTCATATTGATCGCGCGCTTGGCGAAAGTTATTTAGGTTTCAGCGCGAGACACTGGTTCACGTTCCAGCCCGAGCCGGTTCGGTACCAATCCGTTTAACTGAAGTACGGCTGAACTGAACTGCCAGCAGAACTTGAACTGCGCGTTTGACTGATTGCCGATTTAACTGAACTACTCAGCGCAGGGCGGCTCAGTCTTATCGGGTCTCTTTCTGTTCTGAAAATAGAAAAACGGCAGCCCCGATAATACTAAAAGTGTTCCCCAGGCTGATTCTACAGGTATGTAATTAACGGTGCTCCAGGCCAGGAGCAGAGAAACCGATGCCACTATAATTGGTATCAGCGGATAACCGATCATTTGAAAGCGATTAGTTGCAGAATATCCTCGTCTTCTAAAAATGATGATCGAGATTGCCACCATAGCGAAGAAAATCCATACCCACAAACCTGTGAAGAACAGCAGCATCTCAAAGGTTCCAGTCAGTACCAGTACGCAAGACCAGATGCCATTGAAGACTATTGCGCGCAAAGGTGTTCCCGTGCGCTCGTCGGTTTTATGTAAGTATCTGAACAGCGGATTATCATGCGACATTGTTTTGGCGAGAAAACTTCCCGTTAGCAAAAGACCGTTGATAACGCCCAGAGCGTAGACGATGATGAGCCCTTCGAACAGCTTGGCGCCTATGTCTCCGAAGATAATTTTCAACAGTGCCGCAGCAATCAACGGCGTTGTTTTCATCACGTCGACAGGAATAAAAGTCAAATACATAAAGTTCATCGCGCCATAAATTAGCGTGATGATCAAACACGTCATAAGTAGTGCGAATGGCACCGACTTCTCCGCATCTTTCGTTTCACCGGCGAGGAAAACGTTGTCGCGCCAACCGCCGTAGGTCCACATGATTGGCACCAAGGCAAGACACACTGCGGTTAGTGTTTTCAAATCCGGGTGACCTAATTCTGATAACTGGAACACCGTCACCGGAGGTCTGGCCGATGTTGCGCATGCCACTATTATTAGTACCAGCGCCACAACTTTAATCACGGTCAAAACGTTCTGCAGTCGACTGCTTTGTTTTAAACCTAGTAAGTTTGTCGCTGTAAGAATGGCTATAACAGCCAATGCCGCCGGGCGAATCAGACCTCGATCCATGCCGAAAAGTGAACAGCAATACTCGCCAAACATCAGCGCGATAGCAGCTACCGATCCGGTGCGTGTGATCAGGAGTTCCGACCAGGCGAACAGAAATCCGACGACTTTGCCGTACGCCTCTTTGAGGTAGACGTAGTCGCCGCCGCTGTGTGGATGCAATGAAACTAGTTCGGCATAGCAGAGCGCGCCCAGCATCGAGAAAATACCACCCATCACCCAGGCGAACAGAATCCACACGCCTGAGGATAAATGGTTTGCTACTTCTGAAGGCACTCGAAAAATTCCGACACCGAGAACGATGCCGATACTGATGGCGACCGAGTCCCAGCGCCCTAGAATTTTTCGATTGTCAGACAATCACGTCTACTTTGTATCAGACTTGCTCGAATCAAGCTTGGCGAGCGCTTCTTTGGCGGGTTTGAAAGTAGGCTGGATCGTCAGTGCTTTTTCAAATTGGCTCTTCGCCTCGCTCTTCCGTCCCGCTTTTTCAAGATAGTAGCCATATTCCATAACTGCAACTGGATGAAGCGGCTTGGTGATCATAACCTTTTGAAATTCTTTTTCGGCCTCTGCAGTGTCGCCCTTCCGAGAAAGAGCTGTTGCCATTCTGGCTCGAGCAATCGATTCAACAATTTGGTTCTTACCGGCTTGTTTAATCACCTTGCGCTGTGTAGCAATAGCCGTGACGTAATCGCCTTTTGCCGACTGCATCCAACCGATTCCGCTGAGCGGCATAACGTCGTTAGGATTGAGCTTATAAGCGTCTTGATAGTACTTGATAGCCTTATCAGATTCGCCCGAATCAGCATAAACATTGGCAAGGTTCAAACTGGCGGCCTGAAGTTCGTAAGGATTCTTTTGAAGAGAAATACCTTTTAATTCCGATTCAATTGCGGCTGGATAATCGCCGAGATTCTGTTGTACTACGCCCATGTTGATGTACGCAGTTGCCTTGTCTGGCTTGATTTCGGTAGCTCTGCGATATGCTTTTAGGGCGTCGTCCAGGGCTCCTGTTTTCAGATATATTTGACCCAAATCTATTTGAGTACTGAAACTATCAGGTTTAAGTTCTGCTGCTGTTTTGAATTCCTTGATTGCCTCTTCGAACTTACCCTGGTTTGCGTAAATCTGTCCAAGGACAATATGAGGTAGGTGAAATTTCGGATCCAGCTTGATTGCTTGTTTTTCTTCGAGAATCGCGGTCTCATCGAGATCCTTACGAGTCTTTTCGTCAGGCGCAATTGTTCCCAGCCCCGCAAGAACTGCACCAAGAGATTGGTGCGCCGGCGCATTATTGGGTTCCAATCTGATTACTTCTCGATACGCATCTGAAGCCTCTTTGAACTTGCCCTGACGGTGGAAGTCCTTAGCTTTTTTCATTTGAGGATTTAAGTTTGCATCGTCGTTGGCTCGGTCGGCAGCCATGGCTTGACTTGAAGTCGCCACCGTAGTTAGTGCCAACACCAATGCTAGATTTGTTAATTTGGAACTCAATGTCTTTCCCCCTGAATGTAATCGAATTTTTGTTGAATAAACTTTTTTAGCGAGCGCTCAGTAAGCCGCAGCTCCGGCTGTCGAGCCCTGCACGATGGAAACGCCGGATGACGTTCCCAACCTGTCTGCACCGGCTTCAATCAGTGCAACAGCTGTTGCTTTGTCACGAATTCCGGCACTGGCTTTGATACCAAGTTTTGACTTGCCGATGATCTTTCTGAACAGTTTTACGTCATCTACCGTTGCGCCTTTCCCGTCCTTGACGAAGCCGGTCGAAGTCTTAATCATGAATGCATTTGCCTTCAGGCAAGCGTGGACAGCTTGAACTTTTTCATCATCGGTGAGCAAGTCGCATTCGATGATTACTTTGACCGGATGATCATTTGCAGCCTTTACTATCGCGGTAATTTCTTCAGTTACGTAATCGAAGTCGCCACTTTTCAGGGCTCCGATGTTGATCACCATGTCGATTTCGTCGGCACCATCAGCGATGGCATGTTCTGTTTCTTTGACTTTTACATCGGTAGTATTGGCTCCCAGAGGGAAGCCGATTACAGTGGCGACCTGCACTTTCGAATCGCGCAGAGTCCTGACAGCTTGCTTGATGAAACATGGGTTGACACAGACCGCATAAAAATTGTTTTCAGCAGCTTCTTTGCAGAGTTTGTCCACATCTGCTTTAGTTGCATGAGGAGCCAGAAGTGTATGGTCGACGTACCTGGCAATTTCAGTAGACACTGTTAATCTCCTTCGCTGAGGGTGGTCTATTTTGCGGCGGGAATCCACGAATAGCACGTATCTACCGGCATTTAGCTTGAGAACCGGAAGCGTCCAAGCTTGACATTATATCGCTGTTGAGCTTGAAACTAGGCACAGGTGAGAGACTTAATAGAATTCGTATACAAACGCGGAACGGGCGACGCGGTGTGCATCGCGGGAATCCAAGAGGACTTTTAGTGGAAACTAAAAACGCGGAACTGAAAGATGCTCGACTGGAATGCGGGACCGAAATGCCGAGGCCGAATGCAAGACCGACTGTCGGACCCAAGACCGGACCGAATGTCGGATCCGTAATGCTCCTTTGGAATGGCGCGACTGTAATTGAGCCGAAGTGCCGCACCAAAAATCGCGCGAAAATAACACTCTAAACATGAAGGTCTGTTCGCTTCCACCGCACTCATTGTATGTGCAGTAAGCGACTATTTAGTTGGTGAGTACGGCGTGCTACGCCCTCTGGATGCCGATTCCCAGTGGGTGATTTTGCTGTGGTATTCCTGCAAACTCTTCACCGACAAACCGTCTGTTTGAATCGCGGCGATTGATGAGGCCGTGGCGCGAGCGCCGGCAAGCGTGGTGACGACCGGGATGTGATAACTTATCGCCGTTCTTCTGATGATTTGATCGTCACCATATGCGGTGCGACCCGACGGGATGTTTATGCACAAATGAATCTCGCCGTTCTTAATCTGGTCAACCAGGTTTGGTCGGCCTTCAGAAACTTTATTCGTCAGTTTTACAGGTATACCGGCGCGTTCCAGAGTCGCCGCTGTTCCACGCGTTGCTATCAATTGGAAGCCGAGCTGATACAAATTCTGCGCGATTGGAACGATGTCGTTTTTGTACTGGTCGGTTACCGAGACAAAAACGGCGCCTTTGCTCGGTAGCGACTGACCGCTGCCCACCTGCGCTTTGGCGAATGCCAGGTCGAATCTGGTGGCGATTCCCATCACCTCACCGGTCGATCGCATCTCAGGTCCGAGCGAAATCACTGCGCCTGGAAAACGTTCAAAAGGAATGACCACTGACTTAACCGACACATGCGGCGGAATATGCCGTGGAGCCAAACCTAAGTCGGAGAGACTCTTTCCGACCATGACGCCGGCTGCCATCTTCGCCCACGGAACTCCGGTTGCTTTGGAAACGAATGGTATCGTCCGTGATGCGCGCGGATTTACTTCCAGCACGAACAACTCGTCATTACGAACGGCAAATTGAATGTTCATCAAGCCGACGACGTTCAATTCAACAGCGATTGCTTGAGTTGCCTTGCGAATGTCCTCAATGATATTCAAAGGAATAGTTTGAGTCGGCAATACGCAGGTGCTGTCACCGGAGTGGATGCCTGCCTGTTCGACGTGCTCCATGATGCCGGCGATGATGGTCGCTCTGCCGTCGGAAATTGCGTCGACATCGATTTCGACAGCGTTCTCGAGGAACTGATCGATCAAGATCGGGCTTTTGTTGGCGATGTGAAAACCGCGTTGCAACCAGATTTCCAGGTCCTCGCGGTTGTAGATGATTTGCATCGCCTGACCACCGAGCACATAGCTTGGTCTGACCAGTACCGGATAACCGACCTGTTCTGCCGCTTTGATAGCTTCTTCGGAAGTAACAGCCATTGCGCCGGGCGGTTGTCTCAGTCCGATTCGTGTGATCAGATCGCCGAAGCGGGCTCGATCTTCCGCCATGTCGATCGAATCTACTGACGTGCCGAGAATTTTGAAACCTGCGGCTTCCAGTCCGCGACACAACTTCAGAGGTGTTTGTCCACCGAGTTGAACGATGATGCCTTCAGGTTGTTCCACATTGGCGATGTTAATTACATCTTCCAACGTCAGTGGTTCGAAGTACAGTTTGTCAGAAACGTCGTAGTCAGTCGAAACAGTTTCAGGATTGGAATTGACCATCACCGACTCGTAACCCAACTCTCTGAGCGCGAGGCTGGCGTGCACGCAGCAATAATCGAATTCGATACCTTGACCGATTCTGTTGGGACCGCCGCCCAGAATCATCACGCGTGGTTTTTCGGATGGACGAACTTCGGTTTCATCCTCATAAGTCGAGTACATATAAGGAGTAAACGCCTGGAATTCAGCAGCGCAAGTATCGACGATTTTGTAGACCGGCTTCACGCCTAGCTTTTCGCGATGCGCGCGAACCGCTGTTTCATCTGAGTGAACTTCTTCGGCCAGTTGTCTGTCGCTAAAACCTTGACGCTTGAGCGCGAGAAGCTTCTTGGCATCGAGGTCTTCGAGCGTCGATTTGCTTTCGTGCAATTCAAACCAGGAGTCATAGATTGATTTTAAATTGTCGATAAACCACGGATCGATCGCGGTCAAGTCGTGAATTTCTTCAGCTGAGATGCCCGCATCGAAAGCTCCGAAGATATCGGTAATTCGATGAGGACTCGGTCTCGAGAGGCGCGTGCGCCATTCCCAGAAGTCGGCTTCTTTGCGAGACTTGACAGCACTGAAACCGTCCAGTCCCAACTCCAGCCCCCGAAGCGCTTTTTGCATCGCTTCCTGGAATGTTCGACCAATCGCCATTACTTCTCCCACCGATTTCATCATCGTGGTCAAAGTCGTGTCTGCGCCCCGGAATTTTTCGAAGTTGAAACGTGGAATTTTCACCACGACATAGTCGAGCACAGGTTCAAATGAAGCCGGCGTGTTGCGAGTTATATCGTTGGAAAGCTCATCCAGAGTCAATCCGATTGCCAACTTCGCAGCGATTTTTGCGATTGGATATCCGGTTGCTTTACTGGCAAGTGCCGAAGAACGCGAGACACGCGGGTTCATTTCAATGATGACGATCCGTCCATTGACCGGATTGACGCCGAATTGAACGTTCGATCCGCCAGTATCCACGCCGATTGCGCGAATGATCTTGATCGAGGCATCACGCAGTTTTTGATATTCTTTATCAGTTAGAGTCTGAACTGGAGCCACTGTTATAGAGTCGCCAGTGTGAATTCCCATCGGATCGAAGTTCTCGATTCCGCAGACGATGACCACGTTGTCTTTCGTATCGCGGACGACTTCGAGTTCAATTTCTTTCCAACCAAGCACGCTTTCTTCAATCAGAATCTCGCGAACCGGGCTGGCGTTGAGACCATTGGTCGCCATCTCGTCGAGTTCTTCGTGGTTGTAGGCGATACCACCGCCGGTGCCACCGAGCGTGAATGCCGGTCTGATGATCGCCGGGAAGCCGACCTTCTGGGCGACTGCTTGCGCTTCTTGCAGGTTGCGGGCGATACCGGAGTTTGGTACTTCCAGTCCGATTTCGATCATTTTGGCTTTGAACAAATCGCGGTCTTCTGCCAGTTTGATCGCTTCCAGTTTGGCGCCGATTAACTCAACGTTCATCTCTGCCAGGAAACCGGACTCGGCCAACTGACAGGCAACGTTGAGTGCGGTCTGTCCGCCCATCGTCGGCAGCAAAGCCTGCGGACGTTCCTTCTCTATAACCTTACGCGCAACGTCTTCATTGACGGGCTCGACATACGTTCTATCCGCGGTCTCCGGGTCGGTCATGATGGTCGCCGGATTCGAGTTAATCAGGACGACTTCATACCCTTCCTCTCTCAGCGCTTTACAAGCCTGAGTTCCGGAGTAGTCAAATTCGCACGCTTGTCCGATCGTGATCGGTCCCGCTCCGAGAACGAGGATCTTCTTTATATCTGTCCGTTTTGGCATCTTTAGTCTTTTGTGGATTCACTGGCGCCACTAATCAATGACGAGCGCCAGGCACGTCCTGCTCAGTGTACACAAAGACAGTGGCGCGACAGTTATTTCGACCTAACAAAGTTCATCTTTATTAGCTGAACGTTTTGGATCTTGGCCAAAATCCTTTCGAGTTTTGACTATCGGTCAATAAACCTTGAAAGCTCGGCGAGACACCAAGAATTTAATGCTGGACGCTGAAGGCCCAGTATCGGTGCGTTTTACGAAATTCTAACGACTTTGTCCCCGATATTTTTCAGACGCCCAGTTTCAAATGACCCGTCAAGTTGGTATGTCCAAGAAAGATTCGTAAAACTTGAATCACCATCAGTCGGCAGATTTTATACATACCTCACCGTGGGGGATGTGGCTTCCATGTGTCTAAAAAGGTCCCAAGTGAAAATTTCTTCCAAAAATGCATTTGCTTGGATGGTTGCCGGTTTAGCGCTTTTCGCCGCTCAACCGGCACTCGCTGAAGTCGTCAGAGACGACGCTCCGCAAATTGAAGGTCTCACTCATAGCCGAGTCTACGAGTGGCAGGACCGTGACATCAAGCCCAAAGCCGTCGCGATTGCCGTGCACGGTTTGGTTTTGCACGGCGGCGTTTATGACAAAATGGCTCGTGAACTGGCTTCTCAGGGCTTCATCGTCGTCGCTCCCGATCTTCGCGGATACGGGCGCTGGTGCAGAGCTCACGAAAAACGCAACAAACATGGCTGCACTGTTTCGCTCGATAGCGCCACAGTCTCGCCGGTTCAAGGTTTGCCTGCTGAAGTTCGCGCCGAGAAATGCTCGGATTGCAACAATCAATTTGTCAGCTCCTCGTCCGTATCTTATAAGAAGAGTTTCGGTGATTTGAAAGAACTGACCAGAGTTGTCAGAAATCACTACCCTGCCCTGCCGCTCTACGTCATAGGCGAAAGCCTTGGCGCTGGTCTGGCTCTTCACATGGCAGCCGAGATGCCGGACAGCATCGATGGTCTTGTGCTTTCCAGTCCAGCCATTAAGCGCCGCCTCTATATGGAACCGCGCATGGTCATGGATTTGACCGTCTTGATGTTCTCACCGAAGAAGAACGTCGATCTCATTCCTTATATCAAACGTTTTGCGTCGGAAGATCCGACCATCATACAAACCGCTATTCAAGACCCTCTTGTGAGAAAGAAACTGACTGTTTTCGATTTGCTCAGAACATCAGCATTGATCAAAAGCAACATCAAGTTCGCCGACAGAGTGCCCGAGAACATGCCCGTCCTGGTCATTCAAGGCGATCGCGACCGGATGCTGAATTCGAATGGCGTGGTTGTTCTGCTCGACCATTTAAAGTCTAAGGACCAAACGGTTAAATGGTTTCCAGGCAAAGGACATTTGCTGCTCGAGACTCCGCACATTGAAGCGGCCACTATGGACATCGTCTCGAACTGGCTCACAGAGCATGTAAGCGCAGCGACCCTTACCAAGGCGTCCGCGATCAATTCCGATTTAGTCAAGACTACCGCTAACTAAGAACCTCTTCAAACACTGATGAATCCTGGTATTCGCGCGCGTATTCAACGTAGCTTTTCCAGTTCGTTTGCATTCTGCTTTGTTCTGCTTCGCCGATCTTTCGGACAACCTTGCCGGGAACGCCCATGACCAGACTGTTGGCGGGTACGATCGTGTTGGGCGAGAGCACAGCTCCTGCGGCAATCATGCATCCCTCTTCGATGACGACACCGTCAAGAAGCACTGCCCCCATGCCGATCAGACAATCGGACATGACAGTGCAGCCGTGCAGGATCACGCCATGCCCGACGGTGACTCGTTGCGCGATTTTGACGCCATGTTCGTGCGTGACGTGCATCACGCAATTGTCTTGAATGTTACTGTCCTCGCCCACCTCGATAGAGTTGATGTCGCCGCGCACAATGGTGTTGAACCAGATACTGGCTCCCCGAGACAGTTTTACCCTGCCGATTACCGTCGCGGTCGGTGCAATGAAAACGCTCTTGTCGATTTCCGGACTATTTTGCATATAGCGGTAGATCATGGAGTTACTTCCTTAATTTGGAACGCGAGGCCGGACGGTCGAGGTCATAAGTTGAGTCTTAGAAGACTCTAAAGGCATACAGGATAAACGTTTTGGCTTCTGTAAACCTTTTAAACGGTTTATATTTGATCGCCCGAAAAGCCGATGTACTGCACCGATTGGACCTGTTCGTCATCGATCGTGTATTGATTAGATGTGCCGTATATGCCAACTGACGCCATTATGCGTCCAGGGGAATAAACGGGTTTTCTGGTTGCAAAGATGTTAAAATTAAACGCAAGACAAGGAGAGAATGTATATGCCCGTTTTTGAACAACCAATGCGAAAGCTTTTGGGGTCGCTCTCACCAACGATCGACTGGCTCAGTGAAAAAGGCTCAGTAGACGTCGGATCGGTACCCGAAGATCATCTGGATGCTATCAAGCAATTAGAACGCATTGGAGTAGTGCATAAGCGAAACAACCGCTGCTACGAACTCCAAAAAATCAGATTGAAAAAGCTCATGGGCAACCTCGGCATGGAGAAGCTGGCTACTCCAGATGCTCCGAATTTCCCAGAACCAGTAGCAGTTATCTCAGACCTGAACTAACTTTGTACGTTTGTTGTTTGTCTTGAATCAGCCTTTTCTTTTATACAGGCTTGCGTAGCTTCACGTCGAAGCCAGAAGAGCTCGCAGTCGGCGAGTCATATGGATCAGTTCTTCGATATTGATGGTAGATCGTTGCGTTCTCTGGAATGGGATCGCTTGCTTGGTTATTTGTCCGGCGAGGCGCGCTCAGAATGGGCGAAAGAACGTTGTCTCAAGCTTGCCGGCACAGACGACCGAGATGAAGTCGCGCGTCTGATTGAAGAAACCGATGAAGCGCTTTCGATGATCACTCATCGCGCCGCTTTGATGGCCGATGAAATCCCTGATGTCCGCGACATCTTGCGCACTGTGCGAGCACAGGCGCGATTACTTCCGATTGACTTGCTTGCTGTTCGAGAACTGCTGACGATAGCGAAGCAAGTCAAAAATTCTCTGACGTTACTCGAAGACGGCTCCTTTCCTCGTTTATACGAATACATTCCGCGTGTACATCCGATCGATGTTCTGCGCAAAGAAATCGAAAGATGCGTGGACGAACAGGGTGGTATCAAAGATGATGCTAGTTCTGAACTTCGGCATCTGCGCCGGAGCGTGCAAAAGCTGCACTCCGACATACGAAACGAACTATCGCGGCTGATCCATTCTTCAACTGTTTCTAAAGCGCTGCTTGAAACAATTTATACGCAGCGCAACGGACGCTATGTTTTGCCGGTCGATGTTTCTAAACGAAGCACCGTGGATGGTATCGTGCACGATTCGTCGCAATCCGGTCTAACGGTTTATCTAGAGCCGATGTCGGTGGTTGAACCGACCAATAGAATTAGAATCAAAGAAGGCGAAGTCGAGCGCGAGATCGAAAGAATTACAGCGGAATTGAGCCGTCTTTGTTTCGAACATATTGACGCTTTGGTGGAAACATTCGAGACTCTAACCGACCTTGATATGATTCTCGCCCGTGCCCGTCTGGCTTTCAAATACAAAGGCGTTAAACCGGAGTTGAGTGAGGACGATAGTTTTGTCCTCATACAAGCATCGCATCCATTATTGTTATTGCAAAAAGAAAAAGCGGTTGTTTCCAACGATGTGAAATTGGGCGGTGATGAACGCACTCTTGTCATCACAGGACCGAACACAGGCGGCAAGACGGTGCTGTTGAAACAGCTCGGTCTGGTGGCGCTGATGGTGCGTGCTGGTTTATTGATCCCTGCTAAAATCGGATCGAAAGTTCCGTTGTTTAAACGAGTTTGGGCTGACATCGGAGACGAGCAATCACTGACACAGAGCTTATCTACGTTCTCTTCGCACATGCAGAACATCGTCGAAGTAGTTTCGACTGCCGATCGAAAAGTTTTGATTTTACTTGATGAAATCGGAGTGGGCACAGACCCGAAAGAGGGTGCTGCACTGGCAAGAGCTGTGCTGGAGCATTTGAACAAATCAGGCGCGATCACAGTGACGACGACTCACTACGGAGAGTTGAAATTGCTTGCTTACTCTGAGCCTGGTTTCGTAAATGGCAGTCTGGAGTTCGATGAAACCAATCTGCAACCTACATATAAGTTGCGTCTCGGCGTGGCAGGTAGTTCCAAAGGTACGGCGATTGCGCTGCGGCTTGGCCTCGATCGTGATGTAGTGGAACGCGCGCATCAGCTGTTGGCAGGGCGTGAGGAAGAAATCAGTCAAGCGATGGCGGAGTTGGAGCGGCGGACTCAACTGGTTGGCGATCGCGAAAAATCTTTGACCAATGCCGAACAAGCGCTTGCCGGAAAAGAAAAATCATTTGATGAAACGTCCAACCAGTTGCTTCAAGAAATTGAGGCGAAACGTTCTGAATACGCCTCGCAGTTGAATCAACAGTTTAATGCAGCACTGGGTGACATTAAGAATTTGACTAAAGAGTTGCAGGCGACGCCGAGTTTGAAACACGCCCAGGAAGCCAGGGAGAAGATCGAGTCGATCAAAAATGATCTGGGTTGGATGAAAGCGCCTTCGCATTCAAAGTCATCTAATAAGGATGATGCGCATGTTCCAATCAGCGAAGGGCAACAGGTCAAAGTTTTGTCGCTCAATCAAGTCGGCATCGTTGAATCGCTTGTCGGAGGCGACAGCGACAAGCGTCAGGCGACTGTTCGGCTGGGCAACATGCGAGTCAAAGTCGCTCTCGATGAGCTGCAACCGTTCAGTAAGACTGCGCAGAAGAAAGCGCATTATAAACAGCATCAGTCCACTGCCAAAATTAGCGAACGCGTTCGCCCCAGTGAGAAGACGATGGATGCGTTTATTCGAACGTCATCGAATACGCTCGACTTGCGTGGCGAACGAGTTGACGCTGCTCTTGCCAAGTTGGACCGTTTCCTCGACACCTTGAGCGTTGAAGGCATCAGTCCGGCGATGATTATTCATGGACACGGCACGGGTGCCGTTAAGAGCGCGTCGCGTGAGTTTCTGTCCACCTGTCGGTACATCGCAGGATTCCGTCCCGGTGAACTGTATGAAGGCGGCGACGGTGTCACTATCGTGACGATCTGATCGTTGCTTGTCTTCTTTCCGGAAAACTCGTCAGAAAAAATGCCGGAAATTCTGACAAATTTACCTGATCGCTATCTGCCGTATCCAGACTTTTGGGACCAGAATCTTGATCGCCGGAAAACCTTTTGCGTTCAGGCTTGTCCAAAAATTTTGCAGCGCGTATAGACATCTTGAACAGCTCATCGGAATGCCCGAAAGGTTAAAACAGTGCCTCTTGACAGCCTTGATACGTAGTTTCCCCATCTACAAATCAGGGCATGTTAAATAAGCTGGGCACACGATGGGATTAGTGTCAGTAATTCTGCGTTTTTTTTGGTGAGGTTTCAGGCGATGGTAGATAAACCGGCAGCAGGCGACGATAAGAAGGTCGCTGCACCAGCAGCAACGGATCAGGCGGCTACAACTCCAGAACAACCTGGTAATGAGTCGTTGTTTGATAAGATCATGCGCGAGGATAAGCCCGCGGCCGCAGCCGAAAAGCCGGCTGGTGGCGACAAAGCTGCCGAAGAGAAAGTTGCTGCTGAGAAGGCTGCCGCTGAGAAAGCTGCTGCTGAGAAGGCCGCTGCCGAGAAGGCTGCTGCTGAAAAAGCCGCTGCTGAGAAGGCCGCTGCCGAGAAGGCTGCTGCCGAAAAAGCGGCTGCTGAAACACCGGACAGCATATTCTTCGAAGAACCATCTGATCCATCAGCTGTAGTGGACACACCAGTGCCGCCCGCAGCCGGAGCTGACAAAGCCGTACCGCCTGCAGCCGCGAATCCGGAAGCGCCTGTCGACGCAACTGTTCCGCCAGCAGCCGACAAAGCTGTTCCACCAGCAGCCGCAACTGACCAGGCTGTGCCTCCAGCTGGAGCTGACCAAACCGTGGTCGCCAAAGATGCACTCGCTGACGTCGTAAAACCAGAATTTAAAGCAACCGTCGATGACAAAATCGAGAAGCTCAAAACTCACATCAATAATGGTGCCAGTTTACTTGCCGAAGGCAAAGTCGATGAAACAGTCAAAGCTTATAGAGCTGCTGCCGATTTGGTTTCGCCTGAAGAGCAGAAATTATTTTTACAAGAACAAACTAGAGTTGGCGAGCTGATCAAAGCCGAGAGGCTCAAGCCGACCGAACAACAAGATGCCAAAAAACTCGAAGAGATGAAAACTCTCGAACTCAATTTGCGCACGCTCGGTCGCGTCGATATTTTCACAGAAACCAATGCTGGTTTGATCTATACGCAAACCGGTGACCTGGCTAAAGCAGGCGAAGCGTTTGCCAATGCGTTCAAGAACGAAAAGGCTATGGTCGATGAGAAATTGCTGCCGGATCTTTACCTATCAAAGGATCCTAACCTTGGCGCGCGGATTGCTGAAATCAGCAAGAACACCGGCGTTGACGTGAAGAAATTGATGGCGACTTCTGTTGAAAGCGCCGGACTCGATCCGAAGCTCGTTGGTCTCGATACAGGTCGTGGACCACCTGTCCCGGACACAATAGTGGTACCGGACAAAGCGACAGCAGAACGAGCCGGATTCGAGCAGGGACCTCCTGCCCCTGGAGCCGACAAGGCTCAACCTGTGGCGGCACCGGACAAACCAGCACCAGCTGTTGCTGTATCTGACAAAGCACCACCTGCGGTGGGAGCTGATCAGCCACCAGTAGTGGTACCAGGCGACAAAGCAGTATTAGCCGCACCAGTAGTTGGAGACGCCAAAGCGGCACCAGAAAAAGCAATTGAAGCAGCCGTAGTCTTCTCTCCGACAGACAAAGCTGGAAGAACTCCACTAGAGCGTGTTGGTTTCTACCTAGATCAAGCCAACGAAAAGCAAACGCTGACAGCGGAGATGCGCAAAGAAATCGAAGCGGCGATTGCTGATGCGGACAAAGGAATTTCGCCTAAACTGCAAGTCCTAGAGAAGCGTGAAGCAGAACTCCGGATCAACCGTGGCAAGCTTCTTGAGGCACCAGTTTCAGGTACGACGGAAAAACTTGGTGACGCAGTATCGAGAGTAGACAGCGTTATTCTCGGAACTTTTGAAGAGCAAGTTAAAGATGGCAACACTTTTGTCGTTCAAACCAAAGCTGGTTTAATCGACAAACTGAATCCTCCTGCCGATTACAAAATGTCGGAGGAGATCAAAGCTGCGGTGCCGCCGGCTGAATACAAGCCATCCACAGCGAAGCCAGCTGATTCCAAACTTTCGGATGCAGACTACAGAACCGAATCCTTTAGAAATGATTTGCGCTCCCAGGAATACCGACGCGGCGTTCGCTCGATGTACACCGCGCTCGACGAGTCCATGAGCGAAGCGGCTTACAAAGACACGCTCGGCAAATTGAAGAGCGTTCTTCCAGCTGACAGCAAAGCATTGGTCGACGCTCTGACCGAGCGCGACAAAGCGACAACGGAAATCAGGCCGGTTCAATTCGAATTGAATATGACCGTCGCCAGAATTCCAGCTGAGAAAAATCAATCAGCGATGGCTCGTGCCATGTACGGTGACGTGCTCAGCACAGCGAATGAACCTGATAACGCGAAGAAATACTTCAGCGAAGCGTATGCCTGGAATCAACTGCCTGCGCAAACTGAAGAGTTCCGCACCATGGCTATGATGGCAGGTGCAAATCCGACCGATCTGCTTGATGCTGCCGTAAAACAAAACGAGAATCGTGGTGGTGCTAAGCACGGAAAAGCTCTTGAAGTCGAGAACTTACTGCAGGAAGCCAATTTGATCTATGCGTCGGCTACTGCAGATCGGAAAGCCGATGTGGCAAACAAGCTCACAGGTTCTATTGAAAAACTTCAAAAAATGTCAGATACGGAAGCCTCTCAAGTTGAGGCCCGCTCCCAGGCTTTGCTTTCTGGCTATGAAAAGGCACTGCCTGCCGACGAGAAATCGAAGACCGAATTAAAGGGACTCGAACGAAAAATGGATGCTGCTGAAGCTTCATTCACTGATCCTGAAAAAGCGTTGGTGGAAGCCTCTCTTGACCCGACAACCTCGCCGGAAGATCGGGCCAGGGCGATAGAAGAATTGAAAAAAACTCAAGGACAATGGGTCACCGATCTGGATAGCTACAAAGAGATCCTTGGTGATAAAGGTCAGGCGTATACCGAAGTTAAAGCGAAAATCACTCTACACATGGTGGACGTCAGTAAGAGCACTGAGAACTTGTTCTATTCCAGAGCAATTCAAGCAAACATGCTCAATGAGACCGGCAATAAAGATGGTGCCAAAGCTAAATTGACCGAAGCTTTTGGATCCGTTCCAGCCGGCATGCGCGCCAAACTTTTGGAAACTCGTCCGAAAGTGGTCGAACTCAGCAACGGCATCGGCGTGGATATCAAGGCTATGCAGGCGCTCCCTGAACCGACGCGGGCTCCGCTCGAAGCGGCAAAACCACCGGCGGTGCCAGCCGCTGCAGTCGACGGACAACCACCAGCTGCCGGTGCTGACAAACAGCCACCAGCTGCAGTGGCTGAAAAACCAGCCGGCGCCGATCAACCGCCAGCAGGCCCGGAAAAAGTTGAAGCTGCTCCTGCCGCGGTCGAACAACCAGCAGGAACAGACATTCCAAAGGGACGCCAAGTTCCAGTTCCTGGAGCCGACAAGCGTTTCCTCCAATTGGATGATGCCGAACTCGACAAGAGAATTTCCGATAAAACCGGAAAGCTAGAGCAAGTCGAAGAAGTTAAGGACATGTACAAAGAGTTGATCAGACGCTATGAGTCTGATCTGACAAAGGCACAGTTCGCAGAATCAGTTCCTGCGATGAAGCTGATCTCCGATGCTCTCAAGGCTGGAAAAGATCTGTCCGGACCGCCGGAAAAGCGCGTCGTCGGCACAGAAGAGCTGTCGCCGGAAATGCGCTGGAATTTCCACCGTGCGGTTTTCGCCGACATGGAAACCATCAACAATCAGATCCGCATTCGTCAGGAGTACTCTCAATTCCTCAAGGGATCGGAGCAATTCGCAGATGCCGCCAAGATGGGCGAAGAAGCTCGCGAATATGCCGAGCGGCTGATGAAGGACTTCGACGTCGATGGCAAGCCAGTTAAAGTTATCGATTTGATGCAACAAGAAGCAGACAAATTGGTCACCGATCAGGGCGTGATTCTCGACCCGTTGAAACGTCAGGGGATGGACAAGGCCAGCTGGATTCTGATTGGCACCAACCTCGACAACGGCGCATTGAAAACGCCGATCAACACCAACAAATTCTTGGCTCAGTTGTACCTGGGTACCGAGATTATTCCTAAGCTCAATGCCGATGGAAAGGTCGTCGGCATCCAAGATATCCAGTTCGGAAAATCTAGTGCATTCAAACCGCAATTGGCTCTTGAAGCATCTAACCGCGCCCTGGATTACACCAGACAGATTCTCAAATTAGACCCTCTTGATGCCAAAACTGCTAAAGAGAATCCAGGTGTCGCCTCTTTGTTCGGTGTCCTGGCCGAAGTGGTCGAGAAGCCTGAGAATTACAAACTCTATGTTGGTAAGGAAGGTGAAACCTTCACCAATGAGAAGGGCGAAGTCCGTACACTGAAGGGCGGAGAGCTGGTCGGGAAGAACGACAAGGGCATTCCGATCTTGATTGAGGCTCACAGCGTTCAAAATCTGAAAAATCAGATTAAGAAAGACAGCACCATCGATAGTTTGATCACTAACGCGGTCTTAACAGTCGGTGTGGTATCAGCAATCAAATTGACGCGCAACCCGAAAGTCGCGGAATTCTTCGAAAAGGGACTGGGCAAATACGGTTCGCACGCAGGTGTGGTAGCCAGAGTAGCCACCTACTCAGGTATCGCGACCGCCGGCGTCATGGGTCGTCACTACGGCTACAAGGCCATGACCGGTGTCGAGGAAAGCTGGACTGACAGTGCCGTTCACGTGGTTGGATCGGTTGCCGCAGCAGAAGTCGGTGGACGCCTGTCCGGACGTGGAAGTTTCATAACCGGTTCCACAGCCGGTCCTCGTCAGTTCGCCAAATTCAATGAAACCGCATCAGCCGAATTCCTCAAGAAACAAGGCTACGAAACGACTGGTCAGGTCATGGACTTGCTCAAGTCGCAAGGCTTCATCAATGAAGCCAAACAGTTTGTCGGTATGCCTAGAGGCACCAAACTGTTAGCCGAAGGCGGAGCCATGGAAGGCAAGGTTTTGGAAGCCCTGCAGAAGGCCGAATTGCGCGGTGCCCGCATGGGCTCAGTTGCCGAAGCGATCATGAAGGATGCAAAAATGTCGAGCGGCGTCAAGCCGGATCTGTTGGCAGCTCGCGTCGCCAAAGCCGACGCTGGTGGTCTCCAGACCGTCGACGATTTGCAACGCTTGATCGAAGCCGATCAAAAAGCGCTCCAAGACCTTGCCAAACACACCGAAAGTGCCGGTGAGAAGATTAAGGTAGCCGATGCGGTGGCCGGACATCCTGATGCAGCGGCCTTGCTTGCGACAGCAGAGAAATACGGTCTGAAAGACATAGGCGCAGTCAAATCTCTGGCTGCCACTACAGAGAAGATTGGATTCGATAAAGTCTTCCCTAAATTGGCAGAAATGAAATCAGCCAACATCATAACCGGCACCACCAAGTTGACCGATGCTGTAGCCATGGGCACACACGCACTGGAAGGACCTGGCTTGCAGCGCATGCTCAACATGGTTCCAGCCGGAGAACGCGCTGGTTTGCTGACCGAAAAAGCATTGAAGGAAGTGATGGCGGCTTCGCCTATCACCGGTCAACGCAGTGTGATCTCGAGATTGCGAGACGGTGTCGGCACAGTGAAGAGCGGTTTCAACACGGTCACGACCAGAGAAGGTTGGAACACTATGCGCACCGCCGCTGGTGACGTGCTCTCTCCTCTGGGGACGAAGAATTTCTACACGCAAACCATACCTGGCGCGGCCAAAGATGGAATTGTTTTTGGTGCTACCAAACTCAACGACGCCAGAAAAGTGGTCACCGGACGCCTCGAGTTTCGCTCGATCGATCCATCCAAAGCTACTCCTGAAGCCCTTTCCAGAGCTCGTTTCTCAAGCGGCTTCTACGGTGGCTTGGGTGCAGCCGGCACATACAACACGGTTGTTAAACCATATGATATGACCGGTCAAGTTTTTGGTGTCACGCTTCCTCAGTACGGCGGAGACGGCAAACCACACGCCATCTTCACTAACCCGCAAGGCGAAGACATGAAGTGGATGGAAGCTCTGAGAGAGTCTCACTTCCCAACCATCACAGGCATCGATCAAGAAAAACTGCCATGGTACGCAAAAACCTTCGTTGTGCCTCTGGCAGAGGCCGCTCTTGGAACACCGGGTCAAGCCTTGTTCGGTTCCGTCTTCCTCAAACCAGGCGCGATCTATAAGCCTGTCTGGTCCAATCCGGAAGCTGGTCCGTTCAAGAAATCGATGCAGTCGTTCTTCCCGTTGTCTCCAACCAGATGGAACAACTGGAATGCCGGAGCCTTCTCCTCACCGACAATGGCAACGGGCGGCATATTCGCAGGCTCGATGCTGCCTGCCACCATAGACGGTGCCGGACCAAGACTGGGCGTCAACAAGTACAAAGAGATGCTGAGAAATGCACAGGGCGACATCACGAACAAAGAGCTGCCAAAACAGCGCACCAATCTAGATGATCTGCAGTTGCCGCCGGCTGCCGAGATGAAGCCTCAGGAAGTTCAACCTGCTCCTGTTGAGCAAGTTAAACCAGCCGTCGTCCCACCGGCAGACGCCACAAAACCAGCGGGCGCCTATCTGGAAGAAAGAGGAGTGGCACCGAAGAAGCCGGTCGTGGCTCCTAGAACAGGCGACAAGCCTCTGCAGGAAGAGCCACCTCCTCCAGGGTCCGGTCTGTGATAACGACCGAATCGCACACACAATCGTAGTTTAGTTCGCTAAACCACACCAGAAATAAGGCCCGGCGAAAGCTGGGCTTTTCTTTTGATATTGCTGATATCGTCGGACTCGCGTCAGTGCTGCAATTTCGAGCTTTTTTTGCGGTCTAAAAATGTCCAATTCCGGGCATGTAATGTATAGATTCTCCTACCCCAATCCCCGGCGAAAGCCATTACAATTTCTGAGGTCTCCCCGAAATGGGTAACGAGAAGCCTGAAGCTCTACAACCGAGCAAAACAACTGAGACAATACTTCCGGGCGAAGTCGATGATAACGACGATGACGCGCCGTCGCAGACCCCACTCCAACTGGACGCTTATAAACCAGCTCCGGTGACGCCAGCAGCTGAAGTCAAAGGTGAGCCCGTCAAAGACGCCGCCACAACTGTTGGCGCTGTGCCTGAGACCGCTCCAGCCGTCGCTCCTGAAGAAGTGGCTGCTGCCGCAGCACCTGCAGGCGCGCCCCAGGACCTCGTCGCTCAAGCCGGCGATCCTCCGCCTGATGCTCCAGCCGAGAAGCAGGTCGTAACCGACAAGGCCGAAGCTACTGATGCTAAAGCAGATGAGCCCATTGATCCTTACGAGCATATCGACAATGCTCAGCTGTTAAAAACTGAACTGGAGACGCTCGCCGCGCAAGACAGAAAGCCGGACGAGATTATTGAAGTTCGCATCAATGGCGAAGACAAGAAAATGACCGTCGCCGAGCGTGTGGCACAGCTGAAGACCGGAATGGTCGCCGAAATGGACCTGGCTAGAAAAGGTGCTGATTCACTTCGCATGGTTGGTGATGCCACCAACCCCGGTATCGACGATATCGCCAAAATGAACAAGGCTGATCGCGATAAATTGGCTAAAGAACTGGGTCTTGATATTGCTCTAGTGACTATTGATTCGCTTGGAAAGGAATTTCAAAAAGCGGCGGGCAATCAAGAACGCCAGGGCAAAATAAACGAACTGGCCGAGGCGATGCTTACTCGCGATGCCTTGACTCGACTGCATTTTGCACCGATGACCGTACGTATGGTGGAAGCCGAGTTTCGTGGTCGCGGATATCTCGATCCTTCGATGAAACTGAATGATACGATCTCGGACGAACAACTCAAAAAAGCATTCGATACTTTCAACAGCGCCACGCAGCCGGGCGCTCCAGCTGACATCGCCGCATTCGGCGACGGCAAAGAAGTCAGAGAAGCAAAAGAAGTCTATAGTACATCCGCTCGCACCCTGGATATCCTCAAGCTGGATCAGCAGCAGAAGCGCGGTCTGTCGGTCGTCGAAGAGATGAATCTGGCGACCAAGCCCGGCGAAGATCCGGAAACTCACTATAAAAAAGCAATCCAGCTTGCCGACACTCTCAACGTGGGTTATCTCGCCAACGCTGCCTACAAGCCGGAAAACAAACAGGATAATATCTCTCAGGAGATAGTCGATACGATAAGAATGGGCAGCCATGCTCGTTTAAAATACGCTGATTTTCTGGCTGGCCAGAAGCGATTCCAGGAAGCACAGGGCTTGATGGCGCAGGTCAAATCCGATTCGCCTGAGCTGATCTATGCGATGGAAAACGATCAGCCTGTTTATCGTAAATATGACAATGGGAAAAAATCGTACGAAGAACTAGACAGAAAGGTCACCCTGGGTATTACTGTCAATCCTTCGACATTCGAAATTGCCAATAACAAGCTGTTTGACAAACTCAACAAAGGCAAGATTGGCACTCCGGAAGACAGCGCCAAATTCGTCGAGCGTTTGCAAAAGGGCGAGTTAGCCACCGACGCAGAGAAAGTCGCATTCCTGCAGTCCGATGAAGCCAAGTCCACAGAAGCTTTGAAGGTGATGAAACTTTACCGCGATCAAGCCAAGCTCGATGTCGCGGACGCCAACAAAATTCTGGACAAGGAAGTCGAAACGGTAGAAGCGAGCAAGAAAAAGTTTGAAGGTCGCGACCAACTCACCAAAGATGAAGAAGTCGAAAAGGCGCGTATGGAGCGCGTCATCGCTTCACTCAAAGCAACAAAAGCTGAGCGCGAAAATTACGTCAACCGAATCGACGCACTCACCGACTTTACCGAAGGCGTAGTTCATCTTTCTCAAGGCGGAGCCAAGAGCGCTCATCCATTGTTTGAATCAGCGCTGGCTAAAGATCCGTCACTGGATGCTGAATTCGCCAAGGCGAAGCTGACCAACCCAGATGCAAAAACACTTACAGAACTTTCCAAAATGACTGACGATTCCTGGAATGGATATTGGGAGCGCAATTACAAAAAATTCGCCATCGCAGGAGCCGCCGCAGTCGGTACCCTGTCCGGCGTTGGTTTGATCGGCCTGTGCGGCTACGTCGGCGCCGGTGTTACGACAACTGCAGTAGTCGCCACTACAGGTGGTGCTCTGGCTGGTGGTGCAACGAGTTGGGGAATTCACAGAACAGTCAACGAGAAGGCCGGTTGGCCGGAGTTTCGTGATGGCGCCAAAGTTGGTGGCTTGAGCGCAGCTCTGGTGGCCAGTCCGTGGGCCGCGCAAGCATATCGCAGCCAGGCTGTTACCGGTTTCGGGCGCAATGCAATCGCAGCGGATGCTGTTGCAACCAGCACCGTCAGTAATATGGCCAGCAAAATCGGTATCACAAGAGGCACTCTGGTTGGCAGCCTTGGCATGTCTTACACATTTGCAGCAGGCGATGTTTACTTCGGCAAAAAGCCGATTGGTAAGGCGATTATAGATGGCACCAAAGAAGGCACTTTCAACACTCTGCTTTTGGGAATCTCTCGAGGTTGGGGTCTGCCGGTGGAAGGACAGACCGCGATCGCTAAAGCGACTATGATCAACAAGACAAGCGTCGGATTAGGATTCGGACTGCCGGCCGCTTCAAACGCGATGGCGATGGCTTTCGACGGCAAATCTTTCCAAGATGCCGCTACCGAAACACTAAGAGATGGAACTCAGAACACTCTGATGTTTGGTCTTATGGGCAAGATGAAAGTTACCGAACCAGGCAAGATGACTGGGCTCAACCGCATCGGACTCAACAAATGGACCGCAGCCGGTGGACTCACAATGGGCGGTTTGGCGCCGGCTAAAAATTATTTCGATGGCAAAATCACTGGAGATCAAGCCCTCAAAGACTGGGCGACGAACAGCTTGATTGACACCGCATCTTTGATGTTCTTGAAAAAATACGGTTTATCCGATCACGGAACTGGCTCGAGAATCGCAGCTCCCACCATGGGCGATACCATGGGTTACGCTAAACGCGCATTCCTCATGCAGGAGTCCTGGAACATAGCGGTCAGCGTCGGCACCAAACAACTGGCGCACGACCTTGGAGGCAAGGGTTACTACATCAAGGACCACGGAAGCGGCTTCGTCGCGCCTCTGATCGCGGACTTCTTCGATCGCCACTATCCAGGTCTTGATCCTAAGCATCCAGGCGATGCCAAAGAAATCCAACGGAAGATCGACGGCGATTTGCAAACACCTTTAACCAGCACCCTGCATGTGGACAAGAAAAACGTCGACCCTCTACAGAATGGTCAGAAAAATGGACTGTTCTTCGACTACAGCAAAAAGCCGCCTAAGCCGCAAAAGTAGGCGGTTCAATTTTAAAATCGAAACGCTGCACACCGGAACTTCCCAAAACTCAAGGATTGTTCTAGCACTGGACTGGGTGTTGAAGCCATTGGTCTGACCTGTTTAACCGGGTCAGTCGTCCAAAAGTGAGCGCAGCTCAGACTTTGTCGCATTAATTGCCCTGGTTTTGTCCTTCCATATTCTTTCTAATGGGCTGCCAGGGCAGGCGTTTCACAAATTTGTCCTGAAAAGTGTCCAAAATGGGTATGTACCGTATAGAACTCGTAGTCAGGGGACTTCAATATCACAACTTTACGGGTTTGAGGGCAAGGTTTTGGCAGGTACAGGATTAGAACTAGGGAAGAAGGCGGGCGCCGATAAGGCGACTGCTACAGCTCAGGACGATGCGACGACAGCTAGCCCACTGCGAAGCCAGGTGGATAGCGCGCTTGCCAGTCCTCCGAAGCCTGCGGATAAAACCAGAGAAGTTGCCGAGAAGCCGACCGAGGCTCCCAAGGACAGCGGCGAACCGGACGATCCGTACACTCACACTAACCGCGTCAAAGCACTTACTACTCAACTCGACCAACTCACAGCATCCGGCAAGAAGCCTGATGAGGTGATAACCGTCGATAACAAACAGGTCAAGGTCAAAGATTTCGTCAAAGACGTCAAAGGGTTGATCAAGACTGAACTGGAAGCAGCGAAGAAAGCATCGGCTGCGATCAATCAAGAGACCGTCGGCACCTACGTCAATTCCAACATTGCCGACAAGAATGCACTTTCTCAAAAGCTTGGCCTCGATCCTAAAGTTGTTTCGCCGGAGTTGTTGCAGGCAGAGCGTGTCAAAGCCGCGAACAATCCCGAGCGTCGCACTCAAATCGATCAACTCGATTTGAATTTGCAAGAAAGAGCCGCTATGGAAGCGCTTCGTCACGCACCGGCTTATGTCAAATTGCTGGAAGCTGAAGTGACCGCTAAAGGTTTCGCCAGACCAGAACTGGCTCTGGGTCAGGAAGTCTCGGCTGATGATACACGTAAAGCTTTTGAACTGCTCAAACTGGCAGGCAACGAAGACGCTGATTTGAAGGCCACCGACATTTACGCTAAAGCTGAATTGTCAGTCGGCATGACCTTTGCGAGCTTTCAACAAGAGCGCAGTCAGAAAATTATTGAATTGATGAGAACAGCTACCGAAGCTGGAAACGATGGTAAAAAACACACAGTCACCATCGACGGCAAAACTGTAGAACTCGGTCAGGAAGACCTTCTCAAAGAAGCCAACAAGCTTGCCGACAAGATTAATGTTGGTTGGGTTGCCAGTCAAGCAATGTTGCAACGCAATCAAGAAAACGGCACCGCGACTGAATTGATGAACATCGTTACTGTCGCCAGTTTCGCTCGTTTGGACTATGTCAATTTCATGTCCACTCACGGACAAATCACAGAAGCGCAAAAGCTGTTCACTCAAGTGAAAGCCGATACGCCTCACTTGATTTACAATCCGGATGGCAGTTACAGAGATCAGAGTCTGCAGACTCTGGACACCAAATTAACTCTTGGAGTGAACACTGACGGCGCCGATTATCAGAGCGCTCAAAGTCGTTTTCTTCATGCCATCGAGAAAGGCAACATCAATGCGGATCCGGCTAAACCGGGTGAGTCTGCGACCGAATTGCTCGATCAAATGAAGGTTCTCAATCAGCAATTCAAGCAAGAAATGGAAGCATCCAACAAAGAGATGCAGACCAATAGACAAGACCTCTTGAAGCGTCAACTAGAGATGGAGAAGCAAACCACTCGGTCCGATGCTGAGAATGTCGAACTGGGAAGATTGAAGCGTGAAATCGAAGTTATCGATTCGACCATGCAGCAGAGAACCGCTTACTTCGATCGTCGCGAGAATCTTGGCACCTACATGGAAGGCAGCTGGCTGGAAGCAAAAGAAGACTTCAGCGCTGCGCACAAAAAATACAAAGAATTCGATTCGAAAGAACAAGATGCACAACTCAAAAAGGATCTCGACATCGAAGGCAAAACCGACAGAACTCAAGGTGGTTTTGCTGGTTGGTGGCATCGTAATAACGGTTACATCGCCGTAGGCGCTGCAGTCGTCGTCGCAGCTGCTGTGACTGTAGGCACCCTCGGCGCAGGGTCTGTGCTCGGCGCTGGCCTGGTTGGTACGGCGCTACTCGCCACCGCTGCTGGTACCGCTGGCGGAGCCGGCGCCCACTGGATGGTCGAGCGCACCGTCAACAAAGATGCCGGTTGGGACAGCGCCTGGAAGGGTGCAAAAATCGGTTTGATGACTTCCGGAATGATCGTCGCTCCTTGGGCGACCGGTGCCAGAGCTGCTGGTGCCACTGCCGTAGCCGCCGGCGGCGAAGGTGCTCTGGCGACCTCTACTGCAGTTGCCGCTAACACGACTAACATCGGTCGTGCACTCGGTATGGCAAGAACTGTTGGTCTGACCAAGTCCAGTCTCGCCACCGGGTATGGTATCGCTGCTGTCACCGAGGGTGGTGACTACGCTCTGGGTCACAAGAGTGCAAAAGATGCTGCTGTCAGTTTTGGTATCAAAGGTTTGTTTGGCTCGATGATGATCGGTCAAGCTGCTAAATGGGGCGCTGTATCAGAAACGGCAATAGCAGCCAATGCCGCTAAGTCCACGATTCCGAATGCAATTGGTTTTAGTGGTAAAAATGCGGCAATGGGTTACTCGGTTTCGGGTGTTATGGAAGGCTACAATTATTTTAGTGGTCAGAAAACTCTCGGCGATGCCACCAAAGACTTTGTTGTTGGTGGAGCCGCCAACACACTCACTCTAGGTGTTCTGCGCAAATACGGCTTGTCTGACACTGTCGGCAGAGCCGCGACCGCTAACTTGCAAAATACTCGTTATGCGGCTCAGGCGATTCTGCTCAATGAATCCTTCGGTGCTGCCAACGACATCGTTAATACCCAATATATCTCGCACGATATTCTTGGCAGATCGACATTCGCCAACGAATCCGGTGCTAGTAGCTTCTTCATCAGCCCACTGGCTTCCGACTTCTACAGACGCAACATGACAAACGGATTGAATCCGCTGCATTCAGGCGAACTCAAGCGTTTCCGTAGCAACCTCGATGCGTTCGGTGATGATTTGACTTCCACAATCGGAGTCGATCAGAAATTCATCAGACCATATCTAATTAATCAAAATGGAATCTTCGATCAGCCCGCTCCGCAGACTGAGCAAAGATAATCGTTGACGAATCTGGTTGAAACGGAAGCATTCGTTGAAACATCTAAATTAGTCATAGCAAATTTAGATTTGCGAACTCTCATTAAGAACTGCATGTGAGCCCGTAAACAAAAGGGTTGCCAACTTTCTAATGCCATATACTTGTGGGCATGACTGAGCTTTCGGTGATCATTCCGGCATTTAACGAGGAAGCGAGGCTGCCTCGCACACTCGACTCGGTATACACCTACTTATCAAAACGCGGTACCGCATTTGAAATCATCGTTGTTGACGATGGCAGTACCGATCATACTGTCGATGAAGTCGAGACATTTGCCGAGACTCATCCGAACGTGCGCGTGATTCAATATGCGCCCAATCAAGGAAAAGGTTATGCCGTGCGCACCGGCATGCTGGCTGCCCGCGGGGCGAATGTTCTATTCAACGATGCCGACGGCGCGTCGCCGATAGAAGAAATTGTCAAACTTGAAAAGAGCATTGCCGATGGTGCCGACATCGCCATCGGAAGTCGCGCGAAACCTGATCAGACGAGGAAAGTCGAGGCGCTTGTCTACCGAAAGTATATCGGAAATACATTCAATCTATTGGTTCGTGGTTTAGTGTTACCGGGCTATCATGACACTCAGTGCGGGTTTAAGATGTTTCGCCACAAGGTGGCTCAGGATATTTTTTCGGTGTCAGCGATGAATGGTTTTGCATTCGATGTTGAGCTGCTGTATATCGCCAGGCTTCGTCATTACAAAGTCGATGAGATCGCGATTAATTGGACGAACATTGATGGTTCCAAGGTCAACGTTTTAACGGACTCGCCGAAGATGTTGGTTGAGCTCTTGAAAGTGGCTGTTGGTGCGTGGTTTGGAAAGTACCGACCACTTAGGGGAAGAAAGTAATTTCCGGTTATTTGTCTAAGTCGCGGCTTTGGCCTGAACTTCCAAGAGAACCTTCAACACTTGATCGTGGACTAAACCATTGGTCGCAAGGATGAAACCCTTGTCGACATCCAGTTTGTTGCCTTCCAGATCAGTGACGCGGCCGCCTGCTTCTTCGACGATTAAACTGCCTGCGCCCACATCCCATGCGGCCAGACGTTTTTCCCAGAAGCCATCGGTCCTGCCGGCGGCAACGTAGGAAAGATCGAGAGCGGCACTGCCATCGCGTCTGACGCCGTGCGATAAGTTTGTCAGAGTGGTGAATTCAACCATGTTGTTCAAAGATGTGCCCCGCGAATCAGGCGGAAAGCCAGTCACTAAGAGGCTATTCGAAAGTGAGTCGACTGTTGAAACTTTGATCTTCTCATCGTTCAAGAATGCACCTTCGCCTTTGGTTGCGTAAAACAACTCGTCGCGAATCGGATCGTAGACCACGCCGAGCGCCATCTCGCCTTCTTCTTCAAGACCGATCGATACACAGAAGAAGGGATAACTGTGGGCATAGTTTGTGGTTCCATCGAGCGGATCGATGAGCCAGCGCCGCTTGCTTTTGGTCTTTGACGCACCGCTTTCTTCGGCAAGAATGGCGTCGTCCGGAAAAGCGCCGCCGATGATCGAGAGAATCAGCTCCTCTGAAGCCTTGTCGACGTCCGTGACCAGATTGAAAGCGCTCTTGTAGTCAATAGAGGCAATCTGCCCCATGCGCTCCTTGATTAGCCCGCCAGCCTCTAACGCGGCGCGGAACGCGACTGTACGCTCTTGTTTCACCGTTTAATTCCTTCCAAAATCGACCGACTCAGCGGGTTATCTTAGAACGTTAACAGCACGCTTCTTAATTAAAACTACCTAACTGCATACTCTATGTAATATTATTCGTTATACGACAGCAATCACGCCGATTGCTCGTTGTGCGTCGCATGCCAGATCCGGAGTTAGATCATGAGCGAAAAATCGTCCTATCCAGTCAATTTGCCAAAAACCGACTTCCCCATGAAGGCGAACAGCTTCACGCGTGAAGTTGAATTTCAAAAAATCTGGGACGAGAAAAAGATTTACGAGCAAAACCTTGCCAATCGTGACAAGTGCGAGAAATTCGTCTTGCACGATGGACCGCCGTATTTGAGCTCCAATCAGATTCACATCGGCACGGCGCTCAATAAAATCCTCAAGGACATCATCACGAAGTACAAGGCGCAGCGCGGCTTTTACGCGCCATATGTGCCTGGTTACGACAGCCATGGTTTGCCGATTGAGACAGCTGTAGTTAAGAACGTAAAAGGTGGTCGCAACGCCATCTCCACCGTTGAGCTGCGCGAAAAATGTCGCGAATTTGCTCTCGAAAATTTAAAAGGCCAGGAAGCCAATTTTCGTAGACTCGGCGTCTGGGGCGACTGGGCTCATCCTTACGTCACGCTGAAACCGGAATTCGAAGCGACGCAAATTCGCGTTTTTGGAAAGATGGCAGCGGCTGGTTACCTTTATAAGGGGCTGAAAGCCGTTCAATGGTGCCCGAACTGCGAAACAGCATTGGCTGAAGCAGAAGTCGAATACGCCGATCACGAGTCGCATTCTATTTACGTCAAATTCGAAGTCGACGCCGACAGCCGGAAAAAAATCCCGGCGTTCGTTCCAGCGTCAGAAAAAGTCAGCTTCGTGATCTGGACCACTACTCCATGGACATTGCCTGGAAACCTTGGTGTGGCCCTGCATCCCAAGTTCAACTACCTCTTCCTGCAAACACCTGAAGATGGCGTGCTTGTCGTTGTCGATGAATTGAAAGATGCGTTCCTTAAAGCGGTTGGTATCGCAGATGGTGACGTGAAAGTTCTCGGACAATCGGTCGGCAAAGAGTTGGAATTGATCGAAACTCGACATCCGTTCCTCGATCGGCTCAGTCGCGTAATCGTGGGCGACCACGTCACAACCGAGGTCGGTACCGGTGTGGTTCACACTGCACCAGGACATGGACCGGAAGATTTTATGATCGGTCAAAAGTACAACCTCGGCGTTGTCTCGCCTGTCGATGGTCGCGGTATCTTTACCGAAGATGCCGGGAAGTTCGCCGGCAATCGCTACGATAAGTCGAATCCTGATATCGTCGAACACCTTCGAGAACTTGGCGTCTTGATGGGCCATTCGAAATACGGTCACAGCTATCCGCACTGCTGGCGGTGCAAAAAGCCTTTGATCTTCAGAGCGACCGAACAGTGGTTTGCCTCAGTTGACGGCTTCCGCGAGAAGGCTCTTAAGGCAATCGACGAAGTAAAATGGCTGCCTGCTTCCGGCCGCAATCGCATCTATACGATGGTAGAAAATCGCAATGACTGGTGTATCAGCCGTCAGAGAACCTGGGGCGTACCGATCCCTGTGTTCTACTGCAAAGCTTGTGAAAAGCCGCTGATGACGACCGAAAGCATCAATAAAGTTGCTGACGTTTTTGAAACCGAAGGCTCCGATGCCTGGTGGAAAATGGAAGCCAACGAATTGATCGGTGATGGATTCAAATGCCAGTGCGGTGGAAAAGAGTTCCAGAAAGAAACAGACACCATGGATGTTTGGTTCGATTCCGGCGTCACTCATGCGGCTGTAGTCGATCAACGTAAAGAGCTGAGAGGCACACCTTGCGAACTCTATCTCGAAGGCAGTGACCAGCACCGCGGGTGGTTCCAATCATCGCTTTTGACCAGCGTCGCCGTCCACGGAAGAGCACCTTACAAGACGGTTCTCACGCATGGTTTCGTAGTCGATGAGAACGGACGCAAAATGTCCAAGTCTGTCGGCAACTTTGTTTATCCTGAAGAAGTGATCAAACAATATGGTGCCGATGTTCTTCGTCTCTGGGTCGCGTCGGTTAACTATACCGATGACGTGCCAATCGGCAAAAACATGCTTGCCCAGCTGGCTGACGTGTTTCGTCGTTTGCGCAATACTGCTCGTTATCTGCTCGGTAATTTGCATGATTTCAATCCTGCCACCGATTATGTTTCGTACGATAAGTTAGGCAAACTCGATAAATACATTTTGCATCGTCTCCAGAATGTTGTCACTGAAGTGACTGAAGATTTCGATAACTACGAGTTCTTCAAGTACTATCAGTTGCTGCAAAATTTCTGTGGCGTCGATTTGTCGGCGTTCTACTTCGACATCGTCAAAGATCGTTTGTACACCGCCAATCAAAATGCGCAGAGCAGAAGAGCTGTGCAAACGGCTTTGTATGAGATTCTCAATGTTCTGGTGCGCTTGCTTGTGCCGGTCACACCTCACCTCGCTGAAGACATCTGGCAGCACATGCCGGAAGCTCTCAGGCAGGGTGGAAACCTCGAGTCCGTGCTTCTAACCGACTTCCCGACACGTCAGGATAAATTCGTCAACGAAGAACTCTCCAACTTCTGGAAAGATTTGACCGTGGTTCGGTACACAGTCAACAAAGCTCTTGAAGAAGCTCGTGGCGCTCGCAAGATCGGCAGCTCGCTCGAAGCGCAAGTCGTGCTTCAATTCGAAGATGCCGAATTGAAAGAGAAGGTCTTGTCACTCGGTTCTGAATTGACGGGATTCTTCATCACCTCACAAGCAACTGTGGCTGAACAAGGCAATGGCAAGTCCGATGCCGGTGAACTGCTTTCGGAAAACAAAGAAAGTGGTTTGCATGTTAGCGTCTTCAAAGCAGATGGTGCCAAGTGCGCACGATGCTGGAAGTATTCGACTAAAATCGGCGTTGATTCGAGATGCCCTGATGTCTGCGACGTGTGCACTGATGCCCTGGCTGGAACCGAAAGTTGCTGCAGTCACTAGACTTCCGTAATTAAACGGAACGTTAGCCCTCACCGAATGTGGTATCAAGGTTGAATGAAACCTTGAATCCTCACAATGTTTATTTCTGTCGAGAACGGTCTTGGCAGGATGATAGCTGATAAACTCAGCTGACACGGCTACACCCTGGTATGGTGACTGGATCAGCGGCGGTTCACGCCGAAACGATTACCGTTCTTGAGCCAGGTTGATAATGCTCTTTTCGGTTCTGTTTTTAGTCATTTTTCGAGGCAGTCCGGCAATCGTGATAACCGACTCACCGCTTGAATTGGCGACGATCTTGTCTGTGCATTTAACTTCGATTACGCTCTTGCCGCTGGCTGTGACCGTTCCAGTTTTAGCCAGCAATCCTTTCATCTGCACCAAGCAACCTCCAGCAGCTGACACGTCGACATTTTCAGCCGCGCCGGTGCATTCTATGGAACTCGTGTCAATTGCGCTGCATGCGAAATTGGGTCCTGTCACTCCATACACTTTCACAAGTGCGCTCTGACCGCAGCTTACGGCAACTAGAGTGGGCACCGTGATTGAGACTTTCGCTGTCGAGGCTCTGAAATCTTTGTCCGTAATGATATTAAGGGTGGTGTCTTTGACTTCGAATTTTATTTTTTCAAAACTATTTTTGCTGGCTTCGACTGAAACTTTCGACGCACCACCGACCGTGATTTCGGCTTCCAGCGCAGCGCTAACGTTTACCTTGTCGAATTCACCGCTGACCCCTTGAGCCTCGCCGCTTTTAGCTGGCGATGTGTCTTGCGGTACGGCGGGCGCAGGCGGCGTCGTGCCATCAGTTGTCGTGGTCGTCGTGGTTGCGGTCGTATTCGGAACCGCTGTCGTAGTAATCACTTCTTTTTTCGGATTTTCAGGATGCTGAAAATCCTCTGGATTGTCGCAGCCACAGAGCGCGAAGACAGCAATAAGTGGAATGAAAATTTTTCGCATGATAGTTACCTGTTTAGCGCGAATCCTTGGCTTCAGTTTTATCATGCGATCATATCAGCTCAGCATATTTCAGTACTTAACACTGCGCGAGGTTCTTGCAAAGGGATCTTCAATTTCGCTAGGTTTTGACACCCATTCATGGAATTTGGCCGCACCTACCGCTAATCCAGCCAAAACAATCGACCAGATCCCGGACCAGAAGAGCGTCTCGGTTCCTTTCAGCTTATCCGGGTCAGTAACTGACGATTGCGGGTCGGCAGGGTTGTATCGGATCTGGATCTTCGGCATGTATTGCTCCATTTCTTGTTCGAGCAATTCACTCAAGTTCGCTTTGAGCTTACCTGTCGCCGGGTCGACCAGGTCGGACGCGTCTGTTTTGTCTCTGATATCTGAGATGTCCGGCTTGACTTCGTCAGTGATGTCTTTCGAAACAGCCAGCCGAACAAATGTCAGGCATGGTGGCAGCTGCTGACGATCGCGATATTTTTTTTCCATCCACTTCGTACTTATATTCGACATATGGTTTTGAAAATAAAATACAGATGAAACTCGCTGGTGACAGTCCGAGAATGCCGGGAGGTCGAATCCCGTCTCCCCGCTCCACAAGCCGGGCTTCGGTAACTTTCCAATCCTTTGATCTGTCTTGCGTGTCTTTGAATTGATAAGAGAGCAGAAACTCCCACAAGCCATAACAAGCCAGGCAGAAAGCGAGGGGGAAGAACATAATCTTGAGCATTCCCATTAACGTAATTCACTCCGTTCGACGGTGACCAAATTCTTGGCTGCAATGTGCCGGGTTGCCTGATCGCTTATTCTATCCTTCTCGACAACTCGATCTCAATTTGTGTGAACTAAACTGACGTCGAGTTTCGTTGCACCGCATATGGTGGTGCGCATAACGCGCACGTACTTCGTCGGTGACCTGTTTATTCTTGGTTTCGTGAAGAGCAACCTACTCTTCTAGATTAGCCGCCTCAACTTCGGCGGCGGCTGCCGCCGCCACCACCACCACCACCACCGCCACCGCTGGATGCTCTAGCGAATGCGTTGCCTTGACCTGAGTAGGTTCGGCTGCGGGCGTATGAACTCACCGCTTGAAGTGCGGATTGCGCGTTATATCGAATCAACGGGTCCTTTGCGATCGAGGCCACGTAACCAAATTCGGCCGCCGCTTTTTGCAATTGGCCCTGACCCTGATAACAAAGTCCGGCATAGTAATGGGTTATTTCAGTGGGTTTTATGGTGGCAAGAACTTTGAGACCATCCAAATATTTCCCTTGTTTGTAATTCAATTTGACTTGCGTCATCGGTGGCAATGCCTTCGCCGGCGGTGCCGCCTTAGCAGTTGCCGGAGGACGTTTTGGTGGAGCGGCCATCGCAGTTTCACTGACTTCTGTTGTTGTCACCGCGCCACTTAGACCGGGTGTCGGGGCTGTACTTGGATCTTCACCCAGTAAGTGGTCAACGTTTGGAAGGGTCGGTTCCACGACCGAAACTGCAGTCGCAGGATCCGCTTTCGAATCGATGTTACTTTCGGATGCGTTAGTAGCTGGTGCTTCCGTAATGTCAGTCGCTGAAGAACTTGCCTTCGCCGCAACCGCGGTCGACGTCGCCACTTGCTCAACCGATTCCGCCGCGTAAGCCATCGGAGTAGTCGCAAAAAACGAAATTGCCAGGCACAATCCGGACGCCCAGGCACGAGGCTGAAGCCGGAATACTGTTCTGCTGCTCATTGGGGTTTCGCCTCATCGTCCAAAAGACATCTAAGACTAACTTACCCGTAGTTCTTTGCTACCTATCAGAAACCTTGCAATATTCACGATTTCTTCAAGTTTGAGTTGAGAGTTTCGACAATTACTTGGTCCGACGACCTTTATCGATTTTGCGATTTCCAGGATCGCTCATATTGGTTTTTATCCAGTTGCCATCAGCGTTGACGCGTGTTTCAACAGTCGGATTGCGTTGAGTTTGAACATTGTTGCCGGCGGAATCGACCACCAGAGTGCCGTAGAAATTCGCGGGAACGTCGCTCGGACCGATCTTCTTGTTCCAGTTCGCGGTGTCCAGTCTGCCAGTCTGATCGAAGACCTTCATCTGATAGTCCTTAACGACTTTGCCGGAGGGGTCGGATTCACGCATTCTGGTCGGATAGAGCGTGCCGCGCGTGCCCTGCTCCATCTTCCACTCGTATTCCATTTTTGAACCATCAGGCATCGTCACTTTGGTCGGACGCAAGGTGCCATCAGCCTGTTTGTTGCGTTCGATTTCCCACTTGACGCCACCTTTGTCCGTGTAGCGCTCGACTGCTTTCGTGCCATCGGCGGAAGTGACGCGCTCGCGCAGCGTGCCGTCCTTGTCGGTAGCTTGATCGAGCTTGTTGCCGGCGCCGTCTTTTCGTGTAGCCTCAATGCTGGCGCCGTTATCCGCGGTCGTCTTTCCGCGCGCGTCCATCCGAAATTTAGCACCATCTTCTCGTTTCAAAACCAGAGCATTGGCATCAGAACCTTCAACGATGTCGTATTTTCCAAAAAACTTCTGAACGTTCGCATCTTTGCTGTGGTCCAGCATGTTGTTTGCGACTCTCATAATTTGCTGATACTGCTGCGGGTCACCATGCGCCGCTTCCTGTAATGCGTCAATCGCGGGTTTCATGTTGTGCGCCGGATCCACGACACCCTTTTCGAAAGCACCGGCAATCTTTTGCGCCTTCTCTTGAACAGCCCTGTCCGGACCATCCCCTTGATTTGGAGCCATGGTAAAACCTCGTATGACGCGCCGAGGCGCGTTCTTGTATTAAGTGAGTGCAGCGAAGCTGGGGCAGTTAATACTGATTGATTCCCAGCTTATAAGTTTGGATATTGTGGCGCAAAGCTTTGCGACTGTCAGTGGGGAAACTACGTAGTCGGTTTTAAGGGTCAGTAGGTGTCGCCCGATGAACACTACCCGAGTTGGCTGAGCCGCTCTTTCATTTTCTTGAGCGGTTCCATGTCGCCTCTTTTTGCAGCAACATCGATTCCAGTTTCGTAAGTTTTTTTAGCATCGTCCACGAGCTTCAGACTTTCATACGCTTTGGCTAGAACGAGATAACCGGCACTATGAGTAGGTTTTATCTCAAGCGATTTTTTCAGGTGAGGAATGGCTTCCTCGAATCTCGAAAGTTCGACCAGGCAATCACCATAACCGTGATTGGCCAATTGATCGTCTTCATCAATTTCGAGCACTTGTTTAAACATGCCCATGCGCTCAAGAGTCTCTTTTTCTGTCGCTTTTTGCTGCTGTTCGGCTTGCTTGGTTTTGGAAACTTCCGCCGCTGCGATTTTCATGCGAATGCTCATCGAAATTGCTTTCTCGTCCTCGGCTTTTTCCTTCCAACCTTTCTCGACGTAAAAAACGGAAAGATTGGTGTGAGCCATGACTGAGTCCGGGTTCAACTTAGCCAGATATTCCATCAATTCAATTGCTTCGTCGAGCTGACCACGACGGGACAGAATTACTCCGAGCGATTCGTAGGCATCTTCGTTCAATGGATCGAGTGTGAGCGCTTCTTTCAAGAGGTTGATGGATTGCCAATCGTCGGTTTCCTTCGATTCGTCTTCTTTGGCGAATAATGAAAGCGCCTCTTCGTAAAGTCCTCTGGCAATTTCGGCAGGTGACTTGGGCTGGTGAAGCGGCAAAAGTTCCACGGTCGCACTGCATGTGGTGCCGTCGATTAAAACCTCGCGAGTTTTACCTGGTGTCCGGTAGTCGCGCTTAACCAGGGCGAAAGCAACAAATTTGTTCAAGAATTCGGAGTAATAATTGGACTTGATCCAGCCGATAGTTTCACCGCCTGAATCGATTGGAGTATCGATCGCCCATGGTGTTGCCGGTGGTGGTGCGATTATCATACCGACCAGTGCACGCGATGGCGAGCCCTGGGTTTTCACTCTTGCCAGCACCTCCTGTCCCTGGAAGCAGCCTTTGCTGTAGCTCACCGCTTCTTCAGCCAGCGCTGTTTCAGCCAAGAGATTGTCGTCAGAAAAATCAACGCCAAGTTTCGGAAACCCGGCTTCCACTCGCGCGACATCCAGGGTGCGCTCGTCGAGCGGTTTTAAACCGGATGCTTCGGCGATTATGTTCAATTTGCTCGTCACTTTTTGAACATGGTCAGAAGAAACGATCAGAAGGAAACCTTCTTCACCGGTCAGCGACATTTTAAAAATTCGAACGGCGGCGTCATCAACGGTTCCCGATGTTGAATCTTTATCGAATAGTTCTCTGGATGGAACTCCGTCCAGCAGCTTTTGAACGATGGAACGACTCTTTGGTCCTTGCACGGTGACGAAGCTAGCCTCAATGGGTTCGAAGTCGACTTTGTCCGCGAATTTGAACTTTTCGAAGTGCTCTAAGATCGCCTCTTTAAAAGTGGTATCGCAGATGATGGCAAAATCATTCGCCAGTTTATAAACTTGAAAGACTCCAACCGGTCGAGACTTCCTGTCGATCAGGCAGTTTAGATGCGAGTCTCCAACTTTGAGCAAATTGATGTCGTTTGTCGTTTGCGCTTGCAGGTATCGATTCGCGTCAGTGCCGAACACGCGGATGTAGGATAGCGGAACCTTTCCCCAGGCGCCTGTTTGACGCAAACTACTGGTGTCGAGGGATCTATCGAGTTCAAGCGTCATTTGATTCAGCCTTTATTAGTGGTGACGATGCCGTGTCTAACCGGTCAAACATGCGCAAAAGGCGCGGCCTGGTAGCCGTCGCCTCATGCAATTAGTCTTCAGTTTCTAACTAAACGGAGAAGGATTGTCCGCAGCCGCAGTTGGATTTGGATTGTGGGTTCTTGATTACGAAGCCCTTGCCTTCGAGACCTTGTTCGAAATCGAGCATGGTGCCTTTCAGATAAATCGCGCTCTTCGGATCAACAAAGACTTTGACGCCGTGTTGTTCGATTACGTGATCTTTCTCTTGTTGCTTGTCGAAGCTCAAACCATACGACATGCCAGAGCAACCGCCGCCGCGGATTTCGAGTCTCAAACCTTCTTTGTCAGGTTCTTCGGTGAGAAGTCTTCTCACTTCTCCGGCAGCCGACTCTGTCAACGATACGATTGAGGCTGGGGCTTCAGTGCTAGTGGTCGTTTCGGCCATTGTGTCACCTCTGAGGTTGGGGCTGAGCGATCTTGAAATGTCGCCCACCTGCTATTCAAATACACTTTACCATATGACAACGAAAGTTGGACGCTTTCTTGCGAATTGTTGAGGACGCAAGAAGGCTTGTCAATAGCTCGTCTTCGAGTTTTCGGACAGGGCAAGTCTGTTCAATTGATCGCCCGCTTATCGATCAAAAAAATTCAGACTTATGAAAGGCAGTTGACTTTCAGTTTCAAAATTTTGCCTGCCGCTCGCTTCAGTCGCAAATCGTAATCACCTTCAATCATTTCTTGAATCTCAACCCATCTGAAGTTCGAAACCTCATTGCGATCGATCTCGACCAGCGGCTCGCCTGACCGAACGCCGTTCTTATCTGGTAAACAGAGGAGATACTGGTAATCGTGGTGGAAATGATCGCTTTCGTTCTTCTTGGGGTTAGGCGGGATCGCGTGCGAATCCATGTCGAAAGGAAACGGATGCTTGGTGTGCCAGGGATGCAGAGCGACGCTCTTAATGCCGGTTTCCTCGACAAATTCACGCAGCGCACCGTCTGCTGGGTTCTCTTCGAGGTCTAGATGCCCGCCTGGTTGCAACCATAGTTTCAAAAAATTGTGATGGATTAGAAAAATAGAATTGCCCTGAGGATGCAGCAATAAACCGCTTGCAGTCAGGTGTCCAGTCATGTTCTTCCGATTGCAGAGATCGCGATCGCGCTCTTCGAATTGTTTTTTCAGAATTGAAAACGATACTTTCTGATCGGGAAAATATTCCAGGTAAGAGTAAAACAAACTGGATGCTTCATTTAAGAATCGGTCTGTGAGCTGATCTGTCGATGTCATCTTAGTCAGCGCTCTGTTGTTTCGCAATTAATTTTGCTTTGGCATTGCGCATTAGCACCATTACTTTGACAGCGCTGATATAGCCGGAAGTCCAGCCGAGGGACTCGCCGGTTGAACTGACGATATGCATGATAGGAACCGCTGTCGAACCGTATTCTTTGTACAGCCTGTATTCTGTCTTCGTCAACTTTTTGTCGTAGTTGATTTTCACTGGATAAAAGTCTTTCTCAATTTTTTCCCGAACATCTTTCGCCGACAACGATGCGTTTTCCATTTTTTTAGAAATGACGCTGCGCTCATCTGTGAAAAAGAGCATGATGGGGCGCTGATCTACGTTGTCCGTAAAGACTTTCTCGATTGCAAATCGTTTGACTACCTTGCTTGATGCGCTCAGCCTGTTTTTGTCCTTGGAGGGCGCGCTGGAAGTCTTACTCGAAGGGACCGGTGTATTCAATCTTTTGTGCGGGTCCGAGTCCGAGTTCTTGTCCGACTTCGCATCGGAGTTGGTGTCCAAACTCACAGAGTTCGAGTCGGCTCCAACTTCTTCGTCCTCAGCCGCGTCACCGCTTTTGTTTCTGCCGACAACATCGTTTTGGTCGTCAGTGTCAGATGTTCTACTCTTATCTTCTATCTCGGATCCACCTTCCGGAGATGACACCACCAGATTGGATTTGCTGTTTTTAAGAACGTCAGGAATCGGTTTCCACGCGATTGTTTTTTCAGGTTTAATTGGCATCGCGGCTTCGATCGCGGCGACGGCAAAACGTGCTCCCAGGAAAATAAATGCTGACAGAAAAAGCACTGATACGGTTCCGCGTGTGGAGCCTTTTTTAGTCAACATCATAGTGATACTCCCTGGCATTTAGCACCGCAGTTGCGATGGTCAACGCGATCAAAATGTTGCTGATGGGCTCTAATAGAGCGGACCAAACGAACGGCCGAGTTTCCAAAATATCGTAGAGATGGATCTGCGGCGCAAGAAAATTAGACAAATTTATAATTGCGGCGATGTACTGTTGAATCGAGCTGAGCGCACTGCCACCAAACAGCGCAGGGATGAATGTTGTCCGTATCCAGTCGTCGATTCCAAGAATGTCGCAAAGAAGCACTGAAACATCGGTAGCCGTCTCCGGCATTGGCACCGCGATGCTCATGGCCAAAATGCTGATGCCTGCTGCCAATTCAAAGGCAATCACGCCGCTGAGCACCATGGTTTGTGTCGGCAACAAATAAATCATCGTCAGCACACTTGATACGCTCAACGCCGAAATTATCCGCTCAAAAAAATCGAGCACGATCATCTCGTCGGTTAATCCCCATCTGGTGAAGGCACCACTGGTGGTGAAGAGCAGATTTTGTAACACCGACACAACGGCAATCACCGTCGCCAATGCCAGCCACTTTGAGATTACATATTGATATCGGTGCAGCGGACGCGTGAAAATCAGCGGCATGTAGTCACTGCGACCGCCGATGGACAGGCTGTTTCCAATGGCATTCGTTGCGGTGACTGTGATTAATCCAATAATTGTCGAAACCGCAAAGGCATCCCAGCCATCTACTGACGTGACCGTGGGTGTTGGCGCCAAGATTAGCGACAGCGGCAATAATACACCCATCGCCAACAACATGAAAACGACGAAGCGTTGCTTCAAAATCTTCTTGATCGTTTCGATGTAAATTGCTCTATTCATCAGGCTTGTCCCCGATTAAGAATTCCGGCATCTCATTGAACAGATGTTCCAGAGACGTCGACTCAGGACTGGCGGATTGAACTGCAATTTGGTTTTCGATGCACATGCGAATTACTGCGCTTGCCATTTGGCCGCTAGTTACCGCGATGCGTGCGCCGCGCGGGTCTATTTCGAGTATCGATGCGCCGCTTGCCGCTGCGATTGAAGCAAATTTCGCGTTCAAAACCTGATCTTCAAGTCGTTCGGCAAAACGCATGCGGAGCACATGCGGATAATCGGATTCTTCCGACATTGACTTGATCGACTGAATTTGTCCGTTTCGAATGAACGCGACGCGGTCGCACACTCGTTCCATTTCATCCAGGTGGTGCGAGTTTAGAACAATGGTGGCATTGCTTTTTTTCAGTTCCAAAAGAATTTCGCGAAGCAAAGTGACACCAGGTGGATCCATTCCGGAGCCTGGTTCGTCCAGAAAAACGATTTTAGGTTTTCCAATCAGAGCCTGAGCCAGTCCAAGTCTCTGAAGCATGCCCCGTGAAAATTTATTGGTTTTGCGCGTCCAGGCCGCTTCTTCCAGACCAACTCTCTTGAGCATATCGACTACATCAGTCTTTCGAGACGCTTTATCCAAGCCGGATAACGAATGGTGGTAAGTCAAGAATTCCTGGGCTGTGAACCACGATTCGAAATGCGGTCGTTCAGGAAGGAAGCCGATTACTTCGCGCACGGCCAGATCGTTTGGATCGAGCCCGGCGACGGTAAGCTTGCCGCCATCAGGGTTGAGCAGTCCCAACAAGCATCCCATCAACGTAGTTTTTCCAGCGCCGTTAGGACCGAGCAATCCAAAGCACTCACCTTCTTTGACATCGAGGGTGATACCTTTGAGCGCCAGATCAACGCGACCTTCGTAGGCCTTGATCAAGTTCTCGACTACTATCAGGCTGTCTGCGCCTGCCATAGGACCTCGATGTGCGGTCGTTAGATCTGAGGGTTGCCTGTTCATTTACGCAGCTTCCGGGAACCTACGTAAGAAAATCGCTTTTCTGGTTTAAAAAGCCTCGAATAAAACTTGTCCGATTTCGCCCATGAGTTTAAACGTAACCCGCATCGAATCGAGATCACAGGCGTTGAAGTTGGTTGGTTGCGAAAGATACAAACCAGCTTTGGATTTGACTCCCATCTCGCTAAACTTAGTCAGTGTGTTCAGCTGTTCGATCTTTTCAATGACGTGCGGGTACTTGATGAAGCGCTCTGCCACTGTGTGTTGATTGAACGAGCATAAGTACGAATTGTCGAATTTTTTGTCTCCGACTTTTTGTCCTTTAGATTCAAGCAAAAATATTCTAGTTAGAAAACCAAAGATCCCTTTTGCGTAACGCGGCATGACCGTGAGGTTGAGCGGGTCTTCTTGATTCGGATCTTCGAGTACGTTGACTTCCACGACATACGTGACACCAAATGGAAAGCCGGCGCGCAACGCTTGCAGCGTGGCGGGAAATCCGAGGATAGCGCCTTTGACACAAACTTCCAGACCAACAGCGTCTTCGATGATCTTGCCTTCCAGCATCTCAGCGATCGCTTCCATTTTTGCTTTTGTATCAATCATTTTATTGACGGCATTGACGCCGATTTTTATCCTGAAGGTTTCAAATCCGAGTCGGAAGACGGAGGCTGGATAAACATATTGACGTTTTTACCCGGAGCTTTTTCTTCGTCACCTTTTTTCTTGAACGGGTTTTTAAACATTTTGCCTGGAGCTTTCTTGTCGTCCTTAGCGCTGTCTGCGGTGCCGGATGCCACTGCTTTAGGCTTGCTCTCACTCGGTTTTGCAGGCTCTTGATCGCCGGTCGTAGCGGTGCTCATCTCCGATCCATCGCGTTCGAATTGTTTTTCCAGACCTTCGATTTGTTTTCTGGCGTCGCGAGCGAACTCCGCTTCCGGAGCCAGTTTTACAGCTCTATTCAAAAGCACATGTGCTTGCGGACCGTGCTTGGTTTTATTCATCAACGTACCGATGCGATAGTAAGCATCAGCCATGTTTGGATTGATATCTGAGGCTTTAACGTAGCAGCCGAGCGCGTCTCGGTGTTTTTCTTGCGTTTCGAATGCGTTGCCCATGTTGTAATACGCGGACGCGAATTTAGGATCGATCTCGATCGCCTTCTTCCACTTCTCCATCGCTTCGTCATTACGCTTCATCGCGTAAAGCACGGTGCCAAGACCGTTTAAACTGGTTGTGCGATCCGGTTTCATCGCCAGAGCTTTATCAAAAGCTTCAAGCGCCTTGCTCCAACTTTTCTGCGCCGTATAAACCAGACCGATGTTACTGTAAGCCGGCTCCATGTTCGCATCAGCTTCTATAGCCAGTTTGTACTCGGCAATAGCTTTGTTCAAAAATCCGCCGCGGTGCAATTCCACACCACGGTTGTAATGTTCTCTAGCGGCTGGTGGATGAACACCCTGTTTCTGTGCTGCTTGAGCAGCTGCATCAGCTGCTGGCTTTGCTCCTTGCGGACCAGTGGCAGCGGGCTTAGTGGCAGCGCCTTCAGCAGGCTTAGCTGCAGCAGCGCCCTCAGTCGCTGCTGCGTCCGACTCAGGCGCCGACTGGGCGTACGCCTCAGAAGAAAACGAAAGCAGCACGAGCCCCGCAATTAATGCAACGACCGATGGTTTTTCGTTGAGCTTCGAAATCAAAAACTGTTTCCTCAAGCCGTGTCGCGGATAGCAATAACCTTTTCCACAGTATTGCAGCATGCGCCCCGACTTATTATAGCCTGGCTTCTCGTTCCACTTCTTCAATGAAGGATTTGGCTCATTAATTGCTCACAATCCTTTCTTGGTGATTACATCTCAACTGGTTTTATTTTTCAGAATCGTATGCAACGCCCGCAATCCGAGCAGGTAACTATCCGCACTGAATCCAGTGATCACCCCTTCGGCGATATCAGAAAGATATGTTTTGTGCCTGAATTCTTCTCGTTTATAAATGTTGGATGCATGCACTTCGACAAACGGGATTGAAACGGCAAGGAGGGCATCACGAATGGCGATCGAGGTGTGTCCGTAGGCGGCCGGATTAATCAAAATTCCGTCAATTCTTTTATGCGATTGTTGAATCGCTTCAACAATTTCGCCTTCGATGTTAGATTGAAAAAACTCAAGCGAGCCAATGCCCAGCTCCTCGCCAAGCCTGGCGAGAGCCTGATTAATTTGCTCGAGGGTTGTCGCTCCATATGTTTCAGGCTGACGCACACCAAACATATTGAGATTTGGACCGTTGATAACCTTGATTTTCACTGACGGTTAATTCCCGGCTTCTTCCATGTCGAGCGCTTCAAGCGCGCACTGCGCCTCAAGGAGAAACGGATCGTTTCGGGCGAGCAATCTTTCCGCCTTCACCATGCCGATGAATTGGGCGAGCAAATCGCGAACTGACAGCTTCTGGGGTCCATTTTCAACGCGGTCAGCGATTAAAAACATCGCCGCTGCCAGCAACATGCGCGCTTCTACAGGTCGCAAATCGCCGCTGCGGAGGATTTCATCTAATAGCTTCGGATCGGCTTTGGTTTCAAACGTCAGCTCTTTGCAGAACTGCAGAACCGAGTTTGTGACAGACCGGCTGCGCTCTTCAGGCAGCGATGCTGCAGCCCTAATTAGATTGAGCTTGTTGCCTGCATCTCCCAGAGATTCAGCACTATCCACAAGGTTACGGACCTGGTTAGCCTTGGTGTTGAACTGCCGTCTCAACTCCGTGGGCGCCACCGAGGACACCGGATTACTGGCGGCGTCGAGGCGCTTGTCATAAAAGTCTTGCACCTGCTGGCGCTTGAGCTCTACCCCAAACGGCATCAGCTCCATAAAAATCGACTCAAGCCCCTCCAATTGAGACTGAAGGTACATAAGTTCGTCTTGGGTGACCACCTGGTGATTCTCCTTTCAGTTTCCCGAGGGTTGTCTGTGCAGCAAGCCGCTCGACTTATCCGCGTGCGCCGGGAGTCTTGCTCCTGACTTCTCTTTCTACTTTCGTCAGCAAAATAGCAGTCTAATTCTATAGGATCTGCTGATGTCTTTTGAGCGCTTCTTGAAGCCGATTAACGATTTGATGAGGCGCAAGTCCGCCAGTATCGATCGTAATATCGGCTGACTCGTATGCCGCCCTGCGCCTGTCAAGCAGCTCTTCCAGTCGCGTCAGTAACTCTATAGATGCGTTATCAGGAGAACCGCCTGGTTGGTTGTCAGGCATTGGTTTTGGCGGACAATCTGAGTCGCCTGAAATGTTGCTTTTAAGCACATCTTTTGAAGAATTTTTCGGAGCCGAAATTTTCTTGTCGGTGATTGTCTGTTTTTCATGATTTATCTGAGGATAAACCTTGGCATCGTTGATCGTGTTCTGACCGCTAAGTAATGGTCGAGCCCCGTCTTCTTTTAAACGGGCAGCAATTTCGCTTGGCTCGGAAAACAGATAAATCACTGTGCCTAAGCGCTTCAAGCGTTCGCGGTTTTCCTCGGGCTCCGGCATGCCGCCGCCGACCGCCAGCACCAGACCCTGAACCTGCACTGCCTTCAGCATCTCGACTGCGACACTGCCTTCGATGCCTGTGGTGCCGATATACTCAGGCTCACTGTCGCGTTGAATGGACTGCAGACGGCTTTCGAGCAGCCGCAGAACATCACGCTCGAGTGTGCGGAAGTGCGGTTCGCCATAACGCAAGAAGATTTCGCGCACCGGCATGCCTTCTGCGCGCTCGATCAATTTGTCCGAGTCAATGAAACGATAACCGAGCCTCTTGCTGAGAAGCTTGCCGCAAGTGGTTTTGCCCGATCCAGGCAGACCGGTTACGATCAGGCAGGCAAACTTGTGCAGTCCGCTGCGTTGGCTCGGACGGCTGGTTTCAGTCAACTTATCTTCCGCCATCAATTAAGGCTGAGCTGCCCGCGTGCGCGTTTTTGGGCGAGTTCCAATTTGCTGCTCGCGTCGATCAAATCCGGGTTGAGAGCCAATGCGCGTTTGAATGCGCGCGCGCTTTCGTTATAGTTTTTCAGGTTTAGACAGGCGATGCCCAGCCCGTAGTGCGCTGATGCCATGTTTGGATCGAGCGCGATCGCTTGACGAAATTCGCGTTCGGCTCCGGCATTGTCGCCGTTGAACGAAAACATGGTGGCAAGATTGTTGTGCGCTAAAGCAAAGTCAGGTCTGCCTGCCACAGTCTTTTTGAAAGCTGAGATTGCTTTGTCGTAAGACCCAGAATCAGCATAAATATTGCCGAGGTTAAACGACGCCGTTACTTCTTTTGGATTGCAAGACAATGCCGACTCGTACTCGCTGACAGCTTTGTCGCGTTCTCCCATCTGAGCATAGATATTTCCTAAGGCGCTATGGGTGGTGGCATCAGCGGAGTTGAGTGCGGATGCTTTGGTCAATTCTTCTTTGGCCAGCCAGAGATTGCGCATACTGAGCGCAGTCATGCCAAGTTCTTTATGCGCGATTGCCAGATTGGGAACGCGCTCCGCCAGCCGTTTGTATTCCTGCATCGCTTCCAGATTCCTGCCCGCTTGCCGGAAGGCATCAGCGCGAGCCAGTTGCACAGCCGTTTCTGAGTCTAAACGATTGGCACTAATGGCGGTGCCGGCCGTTATTCCAGTTTGAGCAGCTTGCTGTTTCATCGAACCCGATAAGGAGATATCTTTGCTCAATTCGGTCAGTTGCGCCATGACGCGATCGCTCTTGCCGAGCTGTTCGTAGACTCTGGCCAGGCTGCTATGGGCGGCTGCCAGTTGCACGTTGAGACTGGAAATTTCGAGCATGCAATTGGATGCTTTCTCGATGTTGCCGCTTGCCTGGAATTGATTGCTCTGCACAGTCAACGCTTTGATGCGGTCTCTCGAGTTGCTGATCGATTCTTCAAAATGCGTGACTGCCGAGTGGGGCTCGCCCAGCTCAGCGTAAATCAGACCGAGACGATTATGCAGCGTCGGGTCAGTTGGATTTTTCGAAACTGAACTCAACAGCGACTTCACCGTCGTGTCCATGAGCTTGATGTCGGAGCCACTGACTGCAGCAGTTTTAATCCGGGCGACTTCGCGTTTTGGGCTGGTCGGCATGGTCGTCACTCGACCCAATAAAGATCTTCCCACTTCTTCGAAAGCATGCCAATCCAGGTCTGGTCCAGGGATTCCCAGGAATTTCAAAGGCAGGACCGGCAGGGTAACCAGAACGATGGCGGCGACGATGCCAATCCAAATTCGTTTACCCGGAGCCTTGCGCCGGTGGATGTTAGCTACGATTGAAGTATTGCTTGCCAAGAGGTGTTGCCAAAAACGAGCTGCGAGCCTGTAAGTTCTACTGAGGCAGGACTTATATATACAAAAGATAATGGCAAGAGATTAAGGGGTCAATGCGGTTTCTCCCATGAGCTTGGAAAAGCGCACTGCTACTGTGTCAGACTTGTTTACAGTTTAACTGAAACTCATAATCGATAGACGCGTTTCCGCCAGCTCGCCCGGAGTGATACAGCATCCCTATCTATAGATGGTTTGGATATTCAGGGACTATCGAGCGGATATCGTCGACTATCTGCCTTTGAAGTAGAGGATCATCACGCCCAACGAGCCGATTACCATGTTAGGCAACCAGGCAGCCAGAATCGGATTGATCCGCCCGGCTTCCCCGAGGGCGCCTGAGCTGGATTGCAGCACGTAATACAGGAAGACCACGACGGCTGAATAGATAAGACCAAGGTTGCTGCGCGAACGACGACCGAGCAGACCGAGCGGAGCGCCTGCCAGTGCGACTATCAAGCATGCCAGTGGTTGACTGACTTTTTGATATAGGCGCACGAGCAAATCATTAGATACCGCATTCGATGCTTTCAAGGTATCGATGTAACTAGCCAGCTCCAGCATGTTCATTTCTTTCGGTTTGATCTGCCCTGAGGACAAAACCTTAGAAGCATTCTTGACACCTGGAATTTTCAGTTTTTCGAACTGCAAGATTTGGGCTATGTCGCTCTTTGAGTTGATGCAATACGAGCGTCCTTTTTCGAGAATCCATTCGCCGTGATTGAAGATCCCGGTCTCCGAACAAACGATCTGGGCCAGTTGGTCGCGCGTGAAGTCGAGCACAATCACGTCGTGGAGCCGTTTGCCATTGTAGTAGCCGACGTAGAAGATGCGATTGAGCGAAAGGTTTTTGTCGCGCTCCATATAAGTGAAGTTAGCTTGACCTTCCGGCAATTCGGATTTATACAGCGCGAGGAACTCTAATTTCTTGGCTGTACGACTGGCGATAGGAACAATGCCTTCGTTGATGCCAAAACTGACAAAGCTGGTCAACAAGCCGAACAAAAGTGGTGCCACCATGATGCGATAAAAACTGACGCCGCTGGTGCGCAGGGCGATGATTTCTGAGTCGCTGGAGAGGCGGTTGAATACAAGCAGTGTACCGAGCAACACACCAATCGGAATGGTGAGAACGATAATTTCCGGAAGGTGCAAACCGAGGATCGTAAAAGCGAGATCCAGAGGCACGCCGGAACGCATGATCAAGTTGAAGATTGTTTTGAGCTGATCGGCGCCGAACCATACGCCAGTGACGATGCCGATACCGAAAAGCAGCGGCTGCCAAAATTCATTGGCGATGTAGCGATCGAGCATTTTCATGTTCCACATTAGAGGGTAAAGTCCTCCCCTAAGTATTGGGTTCTTGCTACTTCGCTGGTGGCGATATCGTGTTGTGAGCCGGCGACCAGAATCTTGCCCTTGTCGATCAGATAGGCCCGGTCAGTAATTTGCAGAGTGGCTCGCGGGTTGTGGTCGGTGAGCAGAACCCCGAGATTCCATTCGTTTTTGTCCTTCAGACGCCGAATCAGTTGTTGAATGTCAGCAATCGAAATCGGGTCGATACCGGTAAAAGGTTCGTCAAGCAAAATGAATTCAGGCTCGCCAGCCAGAGTCCGTGCGATTTCCAGTCGTCGACGTTCACCGCCGGAGAGTTGGACCGCGTGTACATCCTCGAGGTGTTCCAAACCGAACTGCCCGAGTAAGAACTTGATTTTTTCACTTTGATCTCTGCGCTTGACGCCGCGGAGTTCAAGGATCATGCGAATGTTGTCGCCTACGGAAAGTTTTCTAAATGTCGAGTTTTCTTGAGGCAAGTAGCCTATGCCCAGCCGCGCTCTCAAGTGGATTGGCAGTTTGGTCAGGTCTTTGGTGCCCAGTTTGATCGAACCTTTTTCCGGGACGACCAGCCCAAGAACCATATCAAATGAAGTTGTCTTGCCTGCGCCGTTTCGACCAAGCAGTCCGACTACTTCGCCTCTAGCGACGTGAAAGCTGACGTCGTCCACCACTCTGCGTCCGCCATAAGACTTCTGCAAATTGGAAATCGTCAGTGTTTTTTCTTCGCTGTTGGTTGCCGATGCTAACATTACTGAAACCTCTAGCCCTACTGAACCTTGTTGCGTCCATCGTCCGCAACACGTGATCCGCTCTCTTTCTCTTTTTGTGGTGGTACTGCTGATGGTGCAGCCTTGGGAGCGCCAGGTGTTCCTGGTGTGTTCTTGACGATGATGGCGCGAGTATTGCCTTCAGCCAGAACCTTGTTATCTTCAACTGTATAAGTGATGCGATCGGCAATCCAACGACGTCCCGGTTGCGTGATTTGCGAACGACCAATGAAAACGACTTTGTCAGTTTCACCATACTCGTTGGTCAAAACCGTGATCTTCGGACCGATACCAACTGTAGTGCCATAGTAGAGTTTGACTCGACCTTCGGCATCAACTCGACCGCTCTCTTTGTTGTAGTCCTGAGCATCGGAGATGATGATGATTTCTTGACCGCTTTTAGGCGAGAGGTCCATTACTTTGCCGCTGGGAGCCGAGCTATTTACTACCTGAGGCCCCCCTTTTTTTGGTTCTGCTGCTTTCTGCTGAACCACTCTCGATTTTACGTGTCCCGTAGCTTGTAGTCGCTGGGTAGTGAGGAAGTAAGTCATCACATCCGCTTGCGTGACATTCGAGTCTCGCTTCGCTGTGACGTCTCCTGTGAAGACGACCGCCTCAGCTTTCTGGTCACTGCCGTAGACCAGCTTCAAGTGGTTTGATTTGATGTTGATTCCCTGAGTGACAACACGCACATTGCCGTGCGCTTCGAACTTACCTGAGGTGCGGTCGAACTCTTGAGTGTCGGAATCGGTGATGATTTTTTGTGGTTTGTTTTCCGCTGGTGCTTTTTTTACCGATGGAGTTGCAGTTGGATCTTTTGGTTCTTCAGCAACGTCTGGATCTTCATCCTTAGGCAGCGCGGCTTCCGGCTCATCTTCAGGATTGAGCACCGTGGGCGCTTTCTTGCCTTTTTTCGCTGGAGCTGCAGCACCGCCGCCGCCCGCAGCACCACCACCACCGTCCATGCCGTTAGACATTACTTCGGAGTGGGCGTTGCCTTCGGCGATGATTTTTGCTTGTTTAATATCGAATGTCAGTTTAGTCGCTCTAATGCTGTTGACGCCTTGAGTCAGGGTCGGGCTGCCGGTGAAGATCGCCAACTTGGGCTGACCGGCTTCATCACGGAATAGTGTCGCAATTGGTGCGCGAATAATGGTGTCGCCATGCACCACTTTAACTTTGCCGCGTGCAATCACTCGATCGTCGCCAAATTCTTGCTCATCGGCCTGGATATCGATTGGTTCACCGGTAGGAGCGCCCAGATCCTGCGCCATCGCCATCATCGGGCTCAGCGCAATCGTCGCGGCAAGCAGGCTGACCAGTGCTTTTGCACCGTGTCTTGAGTTATGGATCGAGTCGTAATCGTGTCGCAACTTGAGGGTTACCTTTTTCTACATGTCAACTAAGGCGTGAGTATTGCCGCTAATAATCAATTTTTGGAGATTGCCCTGGACAAATGAGCCACGGGCGTTGTTACCTGTCACCTTGGCTACCCCTGGCCACATGATGTTAACACCACCTGTAGCCTTAAACTGATTGTTTTTTGTTAATTCCAATTCCTTGGTGACAAGCTGAGCTTGCTTCTCGTCACCACTGACGGAAACCTTATTGTCCCCTTTGGAATGGAGCACGATTACGCGAGTTAATTCGTTGGCTTTTCCGGTCGGGGCAGCGAGCGTCATGCTCACTTTTCCTTCTTTGTAATAGTTTACTTTGACATCCTCTAATTCAACATCCTTGGTATCGGGCTGCATCGTCCCTTTTGTGGCTGTGAGGCGCCAGTGGGTGGTGTTGTCGTCGCCGATTTCTTTGAGTTCGTAGTTGTCAACAGTGACTTGTTCGCTGGGGTCTTCTTTCTTCTGTTTGGCAAACTCTTTCAGTTCTTGGTCCGCCTTGTGCTGAGCGAAATAAACCAAACCGACGATGCCGAAAAGGATGCTTAAAGCGAGCACCAGTTTCAGAACACCGAGGTTGAAAAAACGCTTCATTAAGAACTCCTAGTTGCCCGTGGACCTTAGTGCAATTGCTTTTGACACATTCGTCAGGCACTGTCCGAGATTGCCTTTCTTCAAGTAACCTTCGCCGAGGAAGAAATAGGGAGCCGGGCTGTTTGGATGCGCGTCGCGGCAGCTTTCCCAGACCTTCATCGCTGAATCGATGTCTCCGCTGTACTCGGCTTTGAGGTGAGCGCGATAGAGATTGGCGAACATGTCGTCAGGTTCTCTTTCGATCACCTCATCGAGTTTTTTCAGGGCGCGGCGATAATACGCTTTAACCTGTGGTATCACTTCTGGTGCGGCGTTCGCGGTTGCGTATTCCATACCGGTGATTGGACCGAGGTTTTGAATGTTACCGAGCGGGTTGGCCCAGAAGTTTCCTTTGCCGCCGCCGTGTGCGGTTGCGTTGGCAGGTGGCACCGTCGGCGGTGTAAATCCTGGGGCTTTCGCTTCAGTTTTTACTGCCGGGGTTTCTTCGCCGAGATTGACGTAGTCTTTAGAATCCGCGCCGCTGGCGACTTTTGCTTGTTTATTGTCTTTTGAAACTTTTGAATCTGTCGGTGATTCACTGGTGGCTATCGAATCTTTTTTCTTTTTCTTCGATTTTTTAGAATCGGCGGCGGCGGATTGATCGGTCGCAGCTGTTCCTTCAGATGCTGCTTTCAAGCCGGCTGAGCCTTTTGCATCGGCTGACGTTGCTGCCGTACCTTTATTAGAAGGTTCAGATTCAGATTCCAGAAGTTCTTCCGGTTTCAAAACCGAGTTTTGCGCGACGAATTCGGATTGCCAATTTTTCGGCTGACCAGCCGGTGCTTCTGCTGTAGCTGTTGCGGTAGCTTCTGTTTTGGCCGCATCGGTTTTGCCAGCTTCTGTTTTGCCGGCTTCCAATTTAGCTACTTCTGGTTTGCCTGCTGCCGGTGCAGCATTGTTCACTGCCACCGCGGGCAGTGTTGCCGGTTTTTGTGCAACTTGTTTTGAATATCGAGCCAGAACGTAGGCTTTCATGTAATACGCCCAGGCCAGGTGATACCGGATCTGATTGTCTTCCGGATAATTTTTGAGCATCTCTTCGTACTCGCCAATCATCTGGTCGAAGTAAACAGCGCCGCCCTTCAGCGATGAGAGCTTGCGCGCCGTTCTGATTTCTTTGAGCGCTTCTTCGACTTGACTGGTTCTGGTCAAAGAAACTGCATATACAAAGTGCGCCTCGGGGCTATCCGGGCTCTTATCGACTTGAGCCCTGGCCACCTTCGAGTCGTTGGTTACACGGATGGTTTCATTGGCGGTGCCAATTGAAAATTCCATTCCGGGTGTAAAAACAATTTTCTTGCGTGGCGCGGCTGGCGCTCCAGGCGTTGCCGCCGGTGCCGAAGCCGTTGAAGGCGAAGTCAGCGCTGCACCAGCTGTGGTGCCGGCACCGCTTGTAGTTGTACCGCCGACTGTGCCTTTTTCGCTTTGCGCCCTGGCCGGAGTGACCAGCATAAACGGCACGGACAGTGCGATGGCGACGATATAGATGTTGTACGAAACGTTTTTGGAGCGGTTCATAAGCCCTTCCTGCTTTGACGTCGTCTGAATGTGGGTCTATCGAACGTGGCAGCGCCACGAAAGTTCCACTCTCAAGTTGAGAGCTTTCTCACACTCGACCTCAACCGATCTCGGCTTATCCGAGAAAGGCTGATCATATCAAAGTCTGGTAGGTTGCCAGTGGTTACCTACTCCAGAGAATATTTTTAGATCTCTTCTTAACGAGCCGGGTTTGCCAGCCTAGCTCAAGCTACGCGCTTTTTTCCCTGCAAGATTAGCTTTGTGGCCTGTTCAAGATTTTCAACAATGTATGTCGGCTTCGCAACTTCTAGTTCTTCTCTGGAATGAACTCCTGTGGTGACGCCAATCGCGTCTACTCCAGCGTTTCGCGCCATCTCCAGATCGTACCAGCTGTCGCCGATCACCACCGCTTCATGAGGATTAATTGCCAAATGTTTCAATGTGTTTAAAACCAGCTCAGGATGCGGCTTATGTTTCGTCACATCCTGCTGACCAAGAATCAATTGAAAATGATGCATCAACTTATGATGGTCCAAGACCGGCTCTACGATTTCTCTTCGCTTCGAAGTTGCAATCGTACTTGCAATTCCTATGCGATCGAGAGTCTGCAGCATACTGGTTAGATGCGGGAATGGTGGGCATAACGCTATCGAATTGGCGTCATATATTTCTCGATATCGCTCCACTACTTTAGTGTGAAATTCCGCCGGACTAGTCGGGCAGATCAGTTCAACCTGAGCGAGCAAGGGCATACCGATAAGCGTCTTCCAATGTTCAGCAACCGCCTGTGGGAGCTGATATTCATCGGTCACTTGATACATAACATCGACTATTCCGGGGGCGGAATCCACTAGTGTGCCGTCGAAATCAAATATCGCAATTTTGTACAAACTAGATCACCTTCGCTTTATTGTCTGACTTCACCAGATCGGTAAACCTGGCGAACAAGTAATTAGAATCGTTTGGTCCCGGGTGCGCTTCCGGGTGATATTGCACGGCAAAAATTGGCAGATGTTTGTGTCTGAAACCTTCAACGCTGCCGTCGTTTAAATTGACGTGCGTGATTTCCAGGTCGTCCGGCACTGAGTCTTTATCGACGGCGAAACCGTGATTCTGACAAGTGATCTCCACCTTACCCGTGAGTAAGTCTTTGACGGGTTGGTTGCCTCCTCGATGGCCGAACTTCAATTTATAAGTCCGCGCACCGAGTGCTAGAGAGAGAAGTTGATGTCCCAGGCAGATACCGAAGATTGGAATTTTTGCATCAATCAGTTTGGGTAGCTCGCGCAGAACATCTGCACAGGCCGCCGGATCTCCAGGTCCATTGGACAGGAAAATTCCGTCTGGTTTGTTATTTAGGATGGCATCAGCTTTCGTATCCGATGGATAGACGGTCAGGGCAAAGCCTTCACCGGCAAGGAGATTCAAAATATTTTGCTTAATACCAAAGTCGAGTACTGCCACTCGAATGTTCCCTTCGCCAAATGCGTACGACGAATCGCACGTCACTTCGCGAGTGAGGTCAAGCCCGTTCATATCAGGGCTCTGGCGAGCGATCTCGACCAACCTTTTCTGATCGGCTGCCGGATCATCTCCTAGTTCTGTTGTCAGAGCGCATCTCATGGCGCCCTTGTCACGAATATGACGAGTGATCGCACGCGTGTCGACATCGCTAATGCCAACAATGTTGTGCTTCTTAAGAAAATCGTCCAAACTACTTTGCGCTTGCCAGTTGCTGTGAATTTTGCTCAAATGGCGAACTACCAGCCCTCTGGCATAAACCTTTTTGGATTCCATGTCACCGTCATTGGTTCCATAGTTGCCAACTTCGGGCGTGGTGAGCGTGATTACTTGGCCGGCGTAACTCGGGTCAGTCAGAATTTCCTGATAACCATAGAGGCTGGTGTTGAACACGAGCTCGCCCGTAGCCGTGCCTTCGGCTCCGAAACTTTTGCCAGCGTAGGTTTTGCCATCCTCGAGAGCTAGTAAGCAGGGTTTAACCCGTGAGTCCGTGATTGTGATTTTCTCCGTCATTATTTCAACCGTGTATGTCTATATTACCCTTAAAATAAGAATCTTGTTATGTATTATCATGCGAGATTTTCTGCGATTCACACACCCGATTGTGAACGCTCCGATGCCGTCAGGCAACTCGTGACAAGTGACGAGATCGGTGCCCTATCGACCTATTGATGTGCAGGCTAGACTTTTGCCCGCACTTGGCTTGTGTACGTCTGTGACGAATAGCGAACGGGATTGGAGAGGTTTAAGTTCTTTTCTCTTCTCTGCGGATCAGGACTGTATGCGGATTGCGCGACAAAAAAACAATTTTGCCCCGGTAATACGATTTTTGTTTTCTCAAAAACTCACCATTAAATACTAAGCCTCTGTAGAATTTGCCTGAATCTTATACGCTGGTTGCCATGTGATATCGACTGGGCATCGCGGATAAGAGATGACCCATGGTGTCACGTAGGGAAATTTGATGAACACGATCGAGTTGTATTACCAGGCGGTAGCGCTTCTCCTGCCCCATATATTAGTGATAATCGGCGTTTTGCTGACGGCAATCTGGGATCTGTTCTTTCCCAAACTGAAGCACTGGACACCGTGGATCGCATTCATCGCCTTACTAAGCGGCTTCTGGACTTTGACGTCGCAATTGAACGTCACTCAAAAACTCTTCGGTGACCTCTACTCGGTCGATGCGCTGTCAGTTATCTTCGGATTAATCGCGACCGGCGTCGGCATGCTGATCGTGCTCATGACGACGGGCTACGAACATCATTTTAAAACCAATCGCGGTGAGTTCTACGCGATTTTGCTCACGGCAATTTCAGCAGTGATGTTCCTCGCCGGATCGACTGACTTGATCATGCTTTTCGTCAGTCTTGAAACTTTGAGTATCTGTTGTGTGGTGCTCGCCGGTTTCCAAAAAGGCGATGTGAAGAGCGGCGAAGCTTCGCTCAAATATTTGCTTTCTACAGCGGCTACAACAGCCACTCTTCTATATGCTCTGTCGTTCGTATATGGTATGACCGGTGCCACCAGCTTCGACGGTATCGCCGCGAAAATGGAATTCTCCGCACAAGGCATGCGTTCGCAACTGGAATTCTTGATTATCGCTCTGACCCTGAGTGCAATCGGATTTAAACTGTCAGTCATTCCGTTTCACATGTGGACTCCTGACGTATACGAAGGTGCACCGACACCGGTGACAGCGTTCTTGTCGATCGGCTCCAAAGCTGGTGGCTTCGTGGTTGCACTTCGTTTCTTGATTCAAGTTTTCCACAGCATTTACTTCGATTGGGTGGTTGTTCTCGCGGCACTAGCGATGGTGTCAATGATCGGCGGCAACTTGATCGCTCTGGCTCAATCATCGTTTAAACGAATGCTCGCTTATTCATCGATTGCTCACGTCGGATACATTCTTATCGGCCTGGTTGCCTTCACTGCTGAAGGCGTTCAGGCTATGGTCTTCTACATCATTGTTTATGGCTTCTTAAACCTGGCTGCATTCGCCGGAGCAATTCTGTTCCAGAACGAAACTGGTAGCGACAGAATCGATGACATGGCGGGGCTGATTAGAAAACGTCCTATCCTCGCGATTCTGATGTCCATGTCTCTGTTGAACCTTGCCGGTCTGCCCATACCACCTGCCGGATTCTTTGCCAAATTGTTCATCTTCAAAGCCGGTCTTGAAGGCAATAGCCTCCTGGCTGACGCAGGCGCTCAGAACGCCATGGTGCAACACACCACTTTGACTAATTTGAACCTTGGATGGTGGCTGGTGGCAGTTGCGCTGGTAACATCAATCCCGGCGATCTACTACTACTGTAATGTCGTCATCAAAATGATTGTTCCTGAGCCATCGGAAAAGGTCGCTCAACTTCCCGCTCAACGAGCATTCGTCGGCAGCCCGCAAGAAGGCACATGGGCCGCGCTGTTGGCGTGTTCGATCGCTATCGTCGCCGCCGGTACTTTCCTGGTTGACCCAATCGTCGGCATCTCCAGAAGAGCAGCTGAAGCGATTGATCCGCAGAAAGTCAGACAGATGACTCTGGAGCGTAAGCGCCAGGATAAGATGATCGGTAATCAGAACAAAAAGCGCATCATCAGCGCCAATCCAACCGACGAAACTACCATCGGCAATCTGCGTTCAGTCAATCCAGCCACTGGAAATTCTGACACGTTGCGCACCATAGGCGATGCCGCCGCAAATGCCGGCGCTGCTAAAAATCGGCCGACAACTGACGCGTCGAGTAAATCAAAAGATGTGCAACCTGTAAGGGATGCTGAATTCATTGGTTCTACAAGAACGTCAGTCGTCCAGTAAACCGTGCCTCGGTCCACTGAATCTTTTAGCCCGCCCGGCGATGCCGGCCAATCTAAGGGCTTCTTTTCAGGGCTGATACCGTATTTGGTTCTTGTATTTGCAACAACGATCATCTGTTCGTTGCGATATTTTCAGCTGTTGACGGGTCGGTTTGGATTCGGCTCGCCCATTCATGTGCGCCATCTCGAGCCCACGATCGGCTTCTTTAAGGACTCGATCGCCACGGGCAAACTGCCGGCATGGAATCCTCATTGTTATTTAGGCATGCCGCAGCTGCCCGATTGTTTTCCGGGTAACTTCTATCCGCTCAATCTGCTTTTCTTGATCCCAAACTATGATTACGCTTGTTTAGCCTTTCTTCTGGTCCATCAGGTTATCGGTGTCGTCGGTATTTGCGTCGCAGCATCGCAACTTGGTTTGAAGGACATGATGTCGCGGATGGTGGCGGGTGTGCTTTATCTTCTCGTTTGCATTTGCTTGTGCGGTGATGAAAACTTGGCTTTGTGCGCGGTTCTTGCCTGGTTGCCGTTTTGTGTATTCGGATTGATCAAGTGTCTTGGTGTGGGTTCAACCGAAGGTGGATTGAAACCTCATCCAGGCGGTTTGATAGTAGTTAATGCGATTTTTCTCGCTCTGATGATGGTTGCGGGCGCCACTATAGTGGTGTCTACAGTGGTCATATTATTAGTTTCAGTTCTGGTGATTCGCCTGATTCTGTTTAAAATGAATAAGGCAAAACAATTTCACCGACCAGCTTTGACACTGTATCTGGTATCGGTGGTTTTTGCGTTCTGCCTGGCTTCACCTGTGCTATTGCCGACACTGGAATGGGCTAGCGGACCGGTTACTTCGATGTCGGGTTTCTGTTCGCCAGTGCAATTTATCGAGAACTTGATGCGGTCGTGTCCGAATCGAGTTTCATTTAAATGCCTTTTTCTTGGGCCTGAAACAGTCAGTCATGAATCACGAAACCAGCTTGCCCTGAAGTCTGACGCAATGATGAAAGCGATATCGTCAGTTGCTGCGCACCAGGGGCGGTATCTTATGATTTTGCCGGAGACAGAGATGCCGGATGCGGAAGATTCGATTGTTTGTCGTTCAATGCTGCCGAATAGAAATTTAAAGTACCGCATGTCAAGCTCGTTAGGCTATCTCGGACATCCATCCAACGCGTATAGAGATTTGGTAGCCAATGCGCTCAAAGGCGATCCATGCTCGGGTTTTACACTTGCGCCAACTGATCTTAAAAGCTCTTCTAAACTTCTCTACTTCTGTAGAGTGACATCTACAGGCGTTCTTGTTTCGTCAGATTGGCCGAATAAGGGTCATGCGAAAATTGGCTTTAACGACTGGCGACCTTATTCTGAACCGTTTAAACAAGAACCTGAAACCTGGCATTTGCTGCAGCAGACCGTGACGACGCCGATTGCCTATTCGTGTGACGCATGGCACTGGCTGGATAGCCGCGACGAATTTTTCACTCGAGCATTCGCAGTCAAAGATCAATTCGATCCGCGATTGCTGACATTCGTGGAGAAAGCCGATCAAATCGAAATCGACACTGAAAAGTTAGACAAGATCCCATTGGTCGAAGGCAACCCACCAGGCGGACCGCCGCTTACCGACTCGCCCAAAGTCGAAATCGCGCAGAACGTAACGCACATCAAACCTGTTGAGGTCCTGGTTTACGAACCCGAGCACATCTCGCTATCGGTCAGAGCCGCCAAACCGTCATTCATCGTACTGAACGAGACTTATTACCCCGGTTGGAAAGCATACGTGGATGGCGTCCCCGCGCCGTGCTTCCGCGCCAACGGCTTCGCTCGCGCCGTGTTCGTTCAAGCCGGCTCGCATTTAGTCGGTTTTGACTTCCGTTCCGAGTCGCTGAAGCTGGGCGGAATGCTCTCAGTCGCCTCATTCTGCCTGCTAATCCTGCTGAGCTTCTACTGGCTCTGGCAGCTCTTAGGCAAGACCGTGCGGTTGATGTCGTATGGCAGGTTCGAATAAGCCCTAGCGGCTGTTTTTGAGTGCGGACGCCACGCATTTGATCGGGAATCTTCGGTCGATTGTTGCCTAATTACAGATTTCGCCCACTGCATAGGCTAAAATACCTTTGAACAGATTAGCCCTCGTAGTTCAGGGGATAGAACACCTCCGTCCTAAGGAGGGTGTCGGGCGTTCGAATCGCTCCGAGGGTGCTAGTTTTCAGGTTCGGCATTTTGTCGGCCCTACCTACATGCACCTGAATTGAAAACTGCTTTGCGGCTCGATTCTCGAAAGTCGCTTGTGATTGTTCCGAGAATTGAACCGCAAAGCATTAAAGATGACCGTATCTAAGTTGCTGAGACAATGTTGATCGCGTTAGGCAGCGACGGAAGATTTCGTTATGTTGACTTCAACCTAATGAGGCGATAATCTCGATTGCATGAACTACAAAGACATAATTACCATTGAACCTGGCAAGCGGAGCGGAAAACCGTGCATCCGCGGCATGCGCATTACCGTTTCAGATGTTCTTGAATATCTTGCTATTGGTATGTCTTTTGATGAGATTCTCTCTGACTTTCCCGAGTTAACGATTGAAGATATTCGAGCATGCTTGGCTTTCGCAGCTGAGCGCGAACGAAAGCTCTTTTCGATCACGGCGGCATGAAGCTGCTCTTTGACCAAAATATTTCCTTTTTATTTTCGCCCTAAAATTGCTTGCCGCTACCTTTGGACAACGTTGACGAATAGATTTGGTTACCACTATATACGGTGCTTTCCTCAATTCTTCAAGCCATTGCTAATCATAGCGATAAGAAGGCCGATGTGATGTTTCTGAATGCGCTAGAGCACAATCCGTTGCTGACTGAAGATTGTACGCTTGAACTAAGGTCGAGTGTTTCTGCAGCCTTGCGCATATAGTCGCTCCGTAGCATTATGGCATCGATGTAATCAAATGGTGCTATGGCACGTTTTCATCTCTCTTTATTCAAATACAGAACAAGAAACCTTCGAAACTGTAGTGAACCATCGGCTTCGCGCGGAGTGTATTTATGGGAATTGCCAAACTTAGTTTGCGCTATGAGTAGCGCGGTCTGGGAACGATTGGAAGAAGTGCGTGCAGGTGCTGCTTTAAATCCGGATCCGCTGATCGGCTCGACCTTATTCGAACGGTATGTGATTACCGATCTATTGGGCAGCGGAGGAATGGCGAAGGTTTTCAAAGCACTGGAAATTTCAAACGAACGTGTTGTAGCAATCAAAACTTTGAGGACGTCGGATGAGCAAGCGGTGGGTCGTTTCGCCAACGAAATCTTGATGCTCAGTAAGCTCACGCATCCCAACATCGTGAATTCTATCGATTGTTTTTACGAAGCTGGAAAGATTTATTTCGTCATGGAATATCTTCACGGCATGACGCTGCAAGAGCTCATCAATAATGGCAAGCATCTGTCCAGCGCTGAGGACGTGATATCGATCGTTGGTCAATTATGTGATGGCCTGTCGCATGCGCACAAAGCCGGTATCATCCATCGCGATCTGAAGCCGGCGAATATTATGTTGGTGGACGAAGGAAACGGCGTAAGAGTGAAGATTGTAGATTTTGGCATTGCTAAGTTTGAAGCCGAACTTCAGCAAGTCACACAAGCCGGAATCGTAGTGGGCACCCCGATGTACATGAGTCCCGAACAGTGCATGGGCGAAAAGGTCGATGAGCGCAGTGACGTTTATTCACTCGGTGCGCTGCTGTATGAATTGCTCACTGGTTCTGTTCCATATCCGAATGCCAGCGTGCAACATACGATGTTTGCGCACTGCGATTCGCTTCGATACCCGGAACCAATTGAGTCCCGTGTTGAGTTTTGGCCTTATGCGAAACAACTCAACCGCATCGTACAATTTTCAATGGAAACTTCCAGGGAGGTTCGCTATCAGACAGTTCAGCAATTCAAGAAGCAATTGCAGATCTGGTATCGCTGCGTGAACGAAGGCGTAGAAGATAATCAGATCGATATCTTAGAACCACTGTCTGGCGGCACATCGCTCGATGCAGCACCATCGACCATGCGAAAAGGAGTTACTACGACAATACAGGCGTGGGCAGTCAAAGAACGCGTCGGCTAAGAGCTGCCGACGGAAGAATCCCCGAAGGATTTGCAGGCGTGCAGATCTGAAGAGCGGCAAGCCGTAACTTCGAACTCGCTGGATCACGATGACCAAGGGAATGACCAGCGGAGCCCTGCGTTCGGCGAGCACCTTCTTTCGATCAACGACCACAATTCTTTGTTTGGGAGGTTTGTTCGCAAAGTGCAAACGCTCGTCGGCAGAGTTCGTGTCTTAATTGACAGGACATAAACGCGCGCTTATTGTTGCGAAACGAGATTGTCGTGATGCCCGTCTCGCAGCCGTTTCTTCCTCACTTTGAAATCATAGAATCACAACGGATTGTGCTTCTAGAACTCTGGTGGTGTTGAACTCACGAATTTCCTTGATTCCGTTGCACCAAATATAACACCACTGTTCGATGCCGACTAACATGGTCGCCGGTTTCAATCTGGTCGATTCATAAGAAATAGCACCATCAAAAGCGAGCTCATAGTAATAATTCTGCTAAAGTCTGACATCCTATGTTTCAAGAAACTCCGCCGGAATCCGCGAATTATGATTTGACAATGATAAACTAACCGATTGCCACTACGAAGGTTCACACGTGACGAACAACCCACCGACTGAAATCCAAACGCTCATCGATAATCTCATCAAGGGCTTCAACGAGAAGAATGACGATCTTTTCCTCAGCGTTTTTGGAGATACGGCAATTATCATTGACGGTATCGCTCCGTATCGCTGGATGAACCCAGACGGTCCAAAAAAATGGCTTGCTGATGTAGAAATATGGCGTAAGGATTTTGGCGTGACGCGCGAACGCTTGTCCTACGAAATGACTTTCTGGAATGTCGAAGGCACGAGTGCATACGCCGTTGTAGCAGGCAACCTTGAGGTAACCATTAAAGACGAGACCGTTGTTCGAAAGGGAACCCTCGCGTATACCTTCGCAAAAAACGATGGCGAATGGAAGATTGAGGCGCAGGCTTGGGGGCGCACTTCCTAAGTATTAGTATCAGATAGCGAACCGCCGCTTCCAATCAATCGTTAGCCGACCGAGCTGGCTTTCTGCTCCAACTCTCGAGTGCGATTGAGACTGGTCTGCCAGCGCTCCAGGCGCTCGATTCGGCGACGCAAGGCGAGAGTTCCACATGCTGCAACGTGCGCACCATTATTCTCCGATTTCGAAAGAAGCGCTTGTGCTAGCTTAGCTGTTTTGCCATCCCCGCTCAGTGTCTCTAGATGCTGACGAGCCGCGGCATTCAAAACCTGCTCACCCTGGGCTGAACAAAGGTCCAGCCATAAAGCCAACATCGGCACACTGAATACTCCGGTTCCGGAAAAAAAACTTTCAATCGTTTGTCTGACGAAATGACTGTGGAGAGCCGACACCTTCGACACTTCAAAGAGGCATTTCACCCAGCGATTCATAATCACTCCTGCCTTCCAGCATTCGCGCAGCGCAATCCCGAAAAGAGCACCATCCAATCTTCCATCTTCGACTGCCGCGATAAGTGCATCGACAGCGTACCTGTTCACCTCCGGTTGTTTTGCAGTCATGGCAAGACCGATCAGATAGCTGGCATTGCCGACTAACGGAGTGTCCGGATCGAGCAGGGACTCCCATGTGCCGCCAAACCGATAGGTTTCGGAGTTATTCATCTGCAGAAACATTCGCCGTGTCTCATAGTTGAACAAGGACTCGCGATTTCCCGGCCACAAGGTTTCGAGCACTTCCTCACTGAATCTAATTTCACTGTGAATCGAAACCGTGGGTATTGAGACAGAGATACTCTCTGTCTCAGGGCAAACCACTATAACGTCCCTCACTTTTACATTCTCATTCTGTGAAAGTTCTGAACTAGGGGCGCTTTGGAAGTTTTGAAAATAGATAGCGGGGACGCTTCCGTCAGGACCAATTTTGCCAAACTTATTCATAAGCAGCTTGTCCGTTGCTAGAGGGGCACGCGCTCTGGAAGCTGCTATCCAGAGCTCTGAGCGCTTCATCACCGAGCTGTCCGTATTTTCGTCACCGAGGGCATATGCCAGAGCGGATTCAATCTCCTGACCATTATCGGCGAGGTAACTCAAGGCTTCAGGTCGGTATTCTGGAGCCAAACGCAGAATGGCTTGAATTACATCGACGAGGTCTGGCTCCAACTTATTGTCTCTGTAGAGTGCGAGGCGTTTTACGAGAACGCGTGGATCAATGAAACCTCCGGCGTGAGTCGGTAAAGCCAGAAGAAGACTTGATTGTCGTTTTACCACCTGCTGAGCCACTCCTAGAGCGCGAGCAGAGAAAAATCCTGATACCGTTGGTACTACCACCTTTTTGTCAGATATCCCTGCATCACCTCGTATCCACGCCCTCGCTACTCCCGCCATATCCCAGACAAAACTAAAGCCGAAAAAACTTAATCCCCACGAATTGTCTTTGAATCTTTCGTCTATCTGCTTGCTTAGGGCAGAAGTCCTTCTATCCCAATCGGACGGCGCTTGGTCGCATACGCGTAAAATCCCATCTAGAGCGACTTCTAGTTGCTCTCCTTTAGGATTGCCATCCAGAATCTGCAGAAACAGAAAAATTAGATCATCCAAGCTGTCAATCGGAGTCGGTGCATTGTTTGGCACCAAGCGCGGTATCGCGTTTGACTTTAAGTTGAGGGCTGCGATGTAGCCGCGGTTTCCTAGAAGATATTCTACTGCATCAGCAATTCCAGCAGCCTCCGCCAGCTCTCCAGACAGCGCCTGGGCTTTTTCCAACAGTGCGGATAGATCGACTTCGTTCAGCCCTTCATCATCGTCAGCTTGCGTGAGAGAAACACTCGCCAGTAGTGCCCGAAGTCTTTCCTTGTCCAAACCTGTGAGACTGTTCATCCTGTATAGAAGTTCATCCCGCACTCTTGAATTACCAATTGCGTCACACTCTTCTACGACCTTTACTGCTCTCTCTTTCACCGCAACGCTCTTATTTCCGAAGGCGACCATTGCCGCGATAGACACCGGTACTCGGTAAGAATCGTCAGCTCGAGCGATCGACCGGAGGAGTTCTAGAGCTTTGATTGCTGGGTCTTTCAACTTCTGATTAAAGGCACCACCTATGCTACCAAGCACGTCCGAAACTGGTAGCTGGCGAGCGTCGAGTGTCATCAGTTTTTCAATGGACCACTGGATTGCTACTCCATCTTTGGTCGCAAGAATTCCGACAAGGCGAGACACGGATTGATCGACCTCGTCTGACGATAGCTTGAGCGTATTGAGGATTCTAAGCAACCATTCGATAGCAGTGCCTGGAATGCTGTAATTGATGTTGAGGTGCTTACCATAGCGCTTGTTATCGCTATCGGTGGAAACTCTCGAAAGTTGATCGATAAGGCGCGGCACAAGCCTCTTTCTGAACTCCTTATCTCGTTCGGCAAAGGAGACAAAGGCATGGCTCCAAACTTTAGACTCCGACGAAAACATCCTGATTCCTCTTGAATCAGGCGCACTAAGCCCAGCGGTCATAAGCTTCATCATGGTTTCTTGGTCATCAAATAAAGGCCAAATGAATTTTTCGATCAACTCTTTGTCAGAGGAGAGTTTTTTGACAATGTCGTCATGCCATTTGGTCTGACCCAGCTCTTGAACGAACGCCCAAAGGTAGACGCTCGAACTTGGGAGCGTGACTATTCCGTCACGTTCTAATTTTCTTGTCAATTCCAGGTATTCGACCGGTTTTAATTCGAGCGCGAGCAATAGCCACTTGTCGATGAAGTTCGGCTTCCTATCTATCAGTAAGTTGTACGCTGTGTCGACGCCAAAACTTAAGCCCACTTTTTCGTAACGCTTCAGAGTCGTGAAATCGCAACAGGCAAGAGCTGCTGCCGCAACAGCCGGCCAGTGATCCTCTACACCCGCTTGTGGAGGCAGGTTCGATTGCCCTTCTTTAAACTCGGTGATTAGTCGGCAATTCTCCAGCTCTTTCTTCGAGAACCACTCTGGATTATTCTTGAACCCGTCCAATTTGACTTGATGAGTGGTGACTATAGAAATTGCCAAGGTCATCCACTCATTGATTCTGCCGGAATGTTGACGGCGGTTTAAAAGCGAACGTTCTTGGGTGGCAACCTTAAAATGCACTGAGATTTATTCGCCGGAGTTGTTGTTTCGCCTCCCGCGATCT
>JADYXR010000018.1 GCA_021772095.1 Candidatus Obscuribacter sp.
GCTACAGCTAGCGCTGTACGCCTCTGTGGCGGTATCATTCCAATCTCTAAAGGTAATTACAATGGACTACCTTTGACACAAAATTATTGACAGATCCGATTCCACGATTTCTGATTCCACGTTTTGCGATTCCGCGGTCTCTGTTTCTACGACCTCTGTCTTCATGACCTCTGTCTTCATGACCTCTGTCTTCATGACCTCTGTCTTCATGACCTCTGGTTTCACGACTTCCGACTTCACGTTTTCGGATTTCGCGCTCCCTGCTTCCGCCTCTTCTAATTTCGCTATTTCCGATTTCGCAATCCCGGATTTCGCGATTCCGAAATTCGCGATTTCTTGTTCTTCAATTTCTGTTTCACGATCCATTCGGCACGGTCCCTATACGAGCGCCAGCTGTTGACTTAGCTCTGATGCATTGCTAATGCGGTCTTCGACTTCTTGTGCAGTTGCATGTTCTATTATTCGAGAAAGTTCCTCACTCAATTTATCGTTCAGCAAACGTGGATTGCATGAAGTAATCGGCACTGGATCTTCTCCTGTCAGCATGAAGTGCATGGTGCCGCCGATAGCGTAGATATCGCTTGCAGGCTCAGCCTTGCCGCGAAATTGTTCTGGCGGCAGGTAGCACTGTTTGCCAACCAGAGTTCCAGTCATGTTTCCCACGAACTCACTTGCGGCACCAAAATCGATCAGAGTGACAAGCCCAGTTTCAGCGTCATACACCAGATTATCGGGAGTGATGTCTCGATGGATGAGAGCAGGGTTTCGCGAGTGCAGGTAGTCAACGATTTCCGCCAGCTGCCGGGCGATTTTCAATACCGTTTTCTCGGCAAAGACACCTTCGAGTCCGACGATTTGCCGCAGGTTGAGCCCTTTTGCGTGTTCAAGAATTAAATAGTTCCTTCCGTCCTCAAGAAAATGATCGTAGACCTTAACGATCTGAGGATGGTCGAGAGCGGCCAGCAGTCTCGCTTCGCGTGAGAACATTTCAGTGACACGAGCACGCATACTGCCGTCACGGTCTTCCGGCACCACCAGTTCCTTTAATATGATTCGTTCACCAGAACTCCTTCTGGCTAAATAAACCGACGACATCCCACCGCAGGCGAGTTGCATGAGCACCTGAATCTCACCGTCGCGAATGCGATGCCCACCGGGTAGTGGGACAAAGTTGGTGACTTCGAAGCGCTTTCGAAGTTCGTCCTCCCACATCTTTGTATAGCTGGAAGACAGACAAACAGGTTCTCCCATCAAAACGTCGCGTTGGAGAGCGATCACATCGGCATTGAGTGCCATCGGGTCCGACCATCGCGAAAGCGCGACAAACAGCTCTTCTAACTGGGCATCGGGTATGCCTGCAATTGGCATCGGCATCGCTCCACCCGATCGGAAATCCAGGATTAAAAAACCTTGCCGTGACCATCCGCCGCTGACCTCCGCTCGCAAGCGGTCCCAGATCGAAAAGTTTTTCTTGTCTCGATTCACAGTCAGGCGCCTGAGCACAAGCGACGGATCGTAGAGCTTATGCAAACGCACGGAGTGCAGGTCATCCCATCCCCGTTTTGACCTTTTAAACAAACTGTCCTTATGGAGCTGGTTGGCAGCAAGCAAACCGGATTCGCTGAATACAACCTTTAAATTGACTGAGGTGAGAATGACGGTTATGAGGACGAAGATTTGCAGAAGGACCGACCAGACGCCGGCAGCTCCGCCTGTGATTACCCAGAAAAACACCGATAGCATAAACGTACCAGCGCATATCAGAAGCGCGGTTCCCAGAGGAAGCAAACGGCACTGCACGATCACAGCATTCGACTTTGCGCTCGGAACGTGGGGCTTTAAAGGGAACTCTTTCGGCAACTATCCACCTCGGCCGGCCCTGTACCTCATGAAAACATATTCCCCGAAAGGTTGCCCCCCGGCTTTCTTGTGTTACCGGGAACGAATGCCAATATTGTCAGTCGAAGTTGCCAAGCAAAAGATGCCAGGAGACGGCGGATGCCCATGACATGGCGCATTCGACCCTTTACAATCCCGTCATTCCAGTGCCAGCAAAGATTAGAAAACTTTCGTCGGACTTTCGTGTCATTTTCGGTGAACTTTCACTAACGTAGTTGTTACCGAACGTAAACCAAAATTTTTTGAATGTTTTGTATTAAGTAGGCAGCGAACCCTTGGGATCGGATCCGTGCGCTTGCGCTGATTTGAGGCTCCGAAAGTTTATTGAACTGTCTATGGTGGTGTAGGCCGCCCATACCCCACGTGTTATCGTTCTGGACGAATTCGCTGTGGAAAGCCCGAAACGCCGCAGCAAAGTCATTTCGCCAAGAAGCCCCCAGCCATGGGGGCGTATTTTATATCGCCAATTTTTGGCGATCTTGTGAAACAAGAAGAGGATTGATATTAATGAGTAAGAAAGTTGTACGTAGCCGCGAATCCTATATTAAGAATTGGACTGCTGCGATCACCGGATCTTTTGTTTTAGTCTCGGCTCAAGCCGCGCAAGCTGAAAAAGGCGCGTGGAAAGAGTTCAGGGCCGGAAACCCTGGTCTAGAGAGAAAAGAAGTCCGTCAGATGTTCCGCAACCAAGTAGGACCTGGCGAACTCAACATCTGCCCAGTGCCTAACGTCAATGTTGGTGGCAACAACCACGCCCCAGCCCTTCCAACCATCAGCAATTCTCGCCATGAAGCGAAGCTGCAACAGCGCATGGACCGCAACGACAACCTCCGCAATCAGTCGTTCCAAGAGAACGCAGCCGGAAAAGTTGCAAACATGAAAGGCGGCGTCAATCTCGATTTGACCTCGCAACTCGCCAACATCACTCTTGGTCAAAAACTCTTCGGTAACACAGCTTCAGTACAAATCAGCGTCGGCGGCGAAACCAAAACGGTTACAGCCGGCACCCAAGTGACAGCAGCAGAGTACGTAGCAGTTAAGCAAGTACTCGCAGGCGTCGGACAGAGCGTCAACATCGGCGCAGGCGGCTCAGCCACCGGCGGCAACGTCGACCTCTCCGCTATCACGTCTAGAGGCGATGTCCTCAAAGCATCAGACCTGACAGTTCCAGTAAATGTCACCGCAATTGGTGACTTCTCTAAAGGTTCTGAATTCAGACTGAAAGGCGATCTGACCAACAGCGGTACAGTTCATGCGCTCGACAGCAGCGGCAACGGCAAGGGCGGCACACTCCGAGCAGACGACATCTTCAACAATGCAAACGCGCTGATCTCGTCAGACGTAGACCTCAACCTCAACTCCAACTCACTCACCAATAGTGGTGCCATCAGTTCACAAGGCAACTTGACGATCACCTCATCGAACGTCACCAACAGCGGCACAATCAGCTCAGCGAAGAACGTGAATCTCAACGCTCAATCGAACGGTGGAATTAACGTCAACAGCACGGGCGGCACAATCTCGGCTGCTAACGATATCAACGTCAACGCTAACGCAGATTCAAGTCTCATCGGCGGCGACTACTTGAGCCAAAACCTCAACCTCAATGCTGGCGCCGGCACCATCGCCACCAACCTCGGTGAAGTGACCGGAAACGTCAACAGCACCGGTTATGCAGTGCACTTCGCCTCACAGAGCGAAACGCTCCATATAGGCGACACCAACCTGATTGACCCTACCTTCTACAACATCGGTGATATCACGTTCACCGGGAGCGTGAACGTAGCTGCCGATTTGACTGTTATCGCAACAGGCAACATCACAGATAACCAAGTCGGCTCTATCAACATCACAACCAACAATGCTGGTGTTGCTGTTAACGGCGGCAATCTCACCATTATTGCGGGAGCTAACATCACTTCGACGGTCGGTCCGGCGGATCCAACGCTTCCGACTGCCAATCTCGGTAGCGATGTCACATTCAACCAAGGTTCAATCAGCGGCGGAAGCATAACGCTTAGCAGAGTTCAATTGAACACTAGCGGTAGCGCTGGCGGAAATGGTGGCAATGTATTGCTCGCAGCATTCGGTGGCATTGGAGCAGGTTCTGGCGTAGTCAACCTGTCAACACTTTTCAGTTCCTCAATCACTACAGGCGGTAATGGTGCTGGCACCAACGGCGACATCACCGTAATCGCGCCAAACGGAATCAACCTTTCAAGCAATGGCGGCACAAACATCAGTACAGTTGGTGGCACTGGCGGTGGCGACGTTAGAATCGTAACTTCGCAACCATTCTCTGCAGGACCTGTATCTTACTTAGCCAATGGTGCCCTTGCCCCTGGATCGGCACAATTGCAAGCAGGAAATACCATCACAGGTGGTGCCGTTGATACAAATACCATCAATGCTAATGGGTTGATCAGCATCGTATCCGGCGGGACACAATCCGTCGGTGCCCTGACATCGGCGACTGGCAACGTCGCTTTGTTCGCTGGTATCAATCCAGTCGGTGGCGGAGTCAACAACGCGGCTGCTGACGTCAACCAAAACGGCACGATCACAGCTACGACCGGTTCGGTTCTCATCCAGACTGGAGATGATTTCAATCAAGCAGGCGGCGCTAACATCAATGCTAACGGCGCCGGTCCGTTTGGCTCGATCGTTCTCGATATAGGTAAAGCCAACGCAAATGGCGATTTCAACCAGGACGGTGCACTCAGCGCTAATGGCTCTATCTTCATCACCGTAGGCGACACGCTGACTCAAGATGATAATGGCGACTCAATAATCGCGACGAACAATGTCGACATCAATGTGGGTGCCGCTTCAGGTCAAGGTGACTTCACGCAACTCGGATTCCTTAGTGCCGGCGGTAGTGGTGCCTCAGACGGCAACGTCAACATCCTCGTCGCTGACAACTACAACGCAGTTGGAGGCGGTGCAGATACCCAGGCCGGTCAGGGTTCGGCTGCCTTCGTCGGCACCGTGAACATCAATGCTCAAGACATCTCGACCGATGCCGGTGCCAACATCATCGGGAACGATGTGAGCCTCACAGCTAACAGCGACACTGGAGGCGAATTCGATCTGGACGGCTCTGTCACTGCCAACAAAGGCGGCAACACGACCGGCATTTTGTCGTTGACGCAAAATGGTTCCACTACCGTGGACATTTCCGACGACGACATCACTGGCGGTCTCATAGCCCAACAAATCAACCTCACGAACAACACTGCCAACGGCGCAATCACCATACTCAACACCAACGCCAACGGAGTCAACTTCCGTGACGTGACCGCTTCGGCAGTTGGAAACATCACCCTAATCGAACAATTTGGTGGCAGCGGTCGCGACGGCAACATCAATTTCACAGGCACCAGCACGTCCGGTGGAACCTTCACAGTGCTGGCAGACCGCAACATCACAGGCAGTTCCGGTCATTCTCTCAATGGTGTCGACGGTGATTTCCGAAGCAACGGCGTTGGCGGCATCGGCAACATCGGAACGGACCAATTTAATCCACTCGAGATCAATTTCAGCAATGACATTCGCATTCAAGCGTTGGGTGTTCCGTCCGCCACTGCTGGAAATGCTTTCGTCTTCAGCAACGGCAACATGAACTTCGGTGGAGCTAATTCACAAGTGACCGGTCTGCTCTATGCGACTGCCGTTGGCGATCTCACCACCGACGCAGGCACGACAGTACTGGCGAATACTGCAGACCTTTTCGCAACCGGCAATATCGGTAGCGGCGTGTTCTCTCCATTCAATGTGGACGCTGGCATAGGCGCCGGACAAGGCGTGACGGCTGTTTCGACCGGTGGCGATGTGGCGATCTTCGATGCTAACGATTCGAAGATTGGCTACGGTGGTCCTTTCCCTGTTTCATCTGCAAATGGTCTTTTCTCGTTCGTGTCCGGTGGCGACCTCTTCGTAACTGAGGACGTAACTGCCTCAGACGTAATTCTTGCAGCAACCGGAGACCTCGACTTAGGCGCCACAGTAGATGTGAATGCAACCGGAGACGTCGCACTCTCCGCTGTCAACATCAATTCAGCTGTTGACTCAAAGGTCACGGCAGATAACCTGATCGTATCCCTCGGCGGTGGAACTGCAACAGTCAACACCGACGTCAATGGTTTCGAATCAACTGGTTCAACCGGTTCGTTGACTATCAATGAAGATGGCGGCATCGGAATCAACGGACAAGGTGCTCTAACCTCGTTGACTCTCAACGCTGGAAAAGCATCCAACGGCGATGTGTTCACATTCGCAGACGTCAGCGTCGGAACTCTGGTCATCACCAATGATGATGGCAACATCTTCATCAACAATGAATTGACTGCCACCACAGCAGCCACCATTGATACATCTGTCGGCGCAGCCGGCGGCAACATCGGCGGTCTTGGTTCAGTTGTTTCTCCAACAATCAGCTTGTTGGCTGACTCTGGCTTCATCGACCTCGACGTAGACGGTATCGCAGGTGCTAGCACTGATGTTCAAGCCGAATCCAACAACGGCGGCAACGTCACAGTGGATTACCTCGGTTCGAACACATTGAATCTGCTGGCAAGCTCCGGAAACGGTGACTTCACTGCGACAAGCAGTGACGCAGCAGCTGACATCAACATTGGTGGAAACATCGATGGGACTGGCGTGCTTGACCTGACGACCAACGAACTTTCGTTCAGCGGCGCATTCACCCTTGCATTCGATAGCGCCAACGTCCAAAGCAATGCGGGCAGTGGACTCACTATCACAGGCTTGGGCGGTACTTTCGACACAAGCGCCATCGGACCAGGTGTCACATTCACGGCAACTGACGGCAACTTCGTCGCAACTGGATTGACCAACTTCAACAATGGCGATCTCAGCATCACTCTTGCGAACAACAATGGAATCAATTTCTTTGATGTAACTGCTGGACAGCTCAACGGCGATAACACCAACGATGTAACCGTCCAAGCAGCGCTCGTTATCGGCAACAGCCTGGCTAACCTGACAAACTGGGCAAACATCAATTTGATCGGAAACACCATCTATAACAGCAGTGGTGATGTGGTGCTCGGTTCGAACTTGACCTTCACCGGTCAGGACCTCACCATCATCGCTTCCGGCAACGTAACGATGACCGGTTTAACGATCGATCTGTCGTCTGCTTTTACTGATGGTGGAAATCTCACTATCCTCGCCGGTTTCGATACGACTCCAGTCGTAGCAGTACAAACGACCACTGCGGGTCTGGTGACAGTAACCGGCTTCAACACGGTCGGCGGCAGCGTCGACTTAACCGGAACGACAATCATCACAAACAGCACGTCAGCAACGGGCGACGCAGGTGACGTATTCGTCTACGCCAGTGGTGGAAGCGGATTAGGAACAGGCACAGTCACCCTCGGCGACATCACAGCCACTTCAACCAATGGTCTTGGTGGCGACATCGCAGTCGGCGCAGAAAACGGCGTGGCGGTTAGTGGCATCACCACAACTGGTGGCGCTGGTGGCGGTGACGTGGCCCTGGGCGTCGGTACTGTAGCGATTCTCGGTAGTCTAGAGTTTGAGGGTGGATCGCAAACGAGTGGAGCACTCATACCAACAGCGATTACCTCGGGCGACCTCAGCTACGGCAACATAGTTGCTGGGGATGGTGACATCGTTCTCGCTGGTGCGTTCGCCGCTGGCGACACCATCAGCGGTGGGCTGATCGGCGGAGACAACCTTGAAGTCCTCATGGGCGCAGGAACTGCAACCATCAGCACCAACGTCAATGAAGTTTAAGCTGATGCTAACGCAGCACCTGGTGGCAGCCTGACGATCAATGAAGGTGGCAGCATCAACGTTGACGCTATCGTCGGCACTGACCTCGATGTTCAGTTGAATGTCTTTGCTGACGTCAACCTGATCGGCGACATCAATGTGGGACCTGCAACGGTCGGAATTCAAGCCGACAACGTGACTACCGCAACTAATGAGAAGATCACTGCGGACTTCCTCACTCTCGATATCGATGCTGGTGGCACCGCGACCGTAAACACGAATGTCAATTCGCTCTCGACGATTAACGGAACCGGATCCGTCGTGGTTACCGAAGACGGCGGTATCGCCCTCAACGTTCAAAGCGCCACCGACCTGACAGTGACCGCAGGAGCTGGTGACATCACCACATCCGCTGACTTCTCAGTCGCCAACCTCGATTTGTTCAATGACAACGGCAACGTCGTCATCAGCAACAATGTGACCGGAACCACTTCAATCGTTATAGATACGCAAGGTGGAGCCGGCGGCATCAGCGGAGCAGGCACGCTTATCGGGCCAGACATTGACCTGTTCAGCGATACTGGCAACATCACTGCTAACGTCAATGGCGTTGGTAACATCAGCACTTCCGTAGGCGCCCAAGCAGATCAAGGTGGCGACGTCAGTCTCACTTACCTGGGAACAGGAACGTTGACTCTCGAAGCCAGCACTGGCAACGGTAACTTCACCGTCGCTGGAACGGCTCTCAATGATGGCGATGTAGCAATCAACGGCAACATCGACGGCACAGGCAGTCTGGACATCACGACGGATACTCTGTCCTTCAACGGTGCCTTCGAACTCGATTTCGATGACATCTCTGTTCAGAGCTTCCTCGGCACTGGACTGACCATCAACGGCACCGCGGCTTATGGCACATTCACAACCACCGATGGTGGCGCTGGAACGAGCTTCACCGCAACCGATGGCAACCTGACCTTCAACAGCAACACCCAGTACAACGGCGGCGATGTGTTCGCGACTCTAGCAGTCAACAACGGCATCAACGCCTACACCAACAACGGCAACCTGAACGGTGACGGAGCATTCGACGGCGACCCTGCCGCGAACGCCCTGACCATCACCGCAGCTATCGTTGCCGGTGCTGGTACGACCACCAACTTCTCAAACGTGTTCATCCTCCAGGGCAACACAATAGTGAACAACAGTGGTGATGTAACCCTGGCTGCCAACCTTATATTCCAAGGTCAAAGCCTGGCAATCATCGCTTCAGGTAACGTCACTACGACCGGAGCAACCTTGATCGACCTGTCCTCCAACACCACTGACGGTGGAACGTTGACAGTGCTCGCCGGTTACAACAGCACAGGCACAACAGTCGGCAACGTAATCACGCAGACTGCGAATCCTGTGACCGTAACTGGACCAAGCGCTACTGGCGGTAACATCAACCTGGCAGGCGTCACAATCAACACCAGCAGCACCGCTGTCGGTGGCGACGGTGGCGACGTACTCCTCCTTGCTCAAGGCGGAGTAGGCGGCACCTTCACCAGCGCAGGCACCGTGACTGTCGGACCTATCAATACAAATGGTGACGCTACTGGCGGTACCGTATTGGTTGGTGGTTCTTCCGACGTAACCGTAGGAAACATCAGCACAATCGGTACCACAAGCACCGACGGCTCGGTAGTCCTCGGAGTCGGTACTGCAACCATCCAAGGTGGCAGCCCAATCTTCACCAACGGCGTACAAAGTGGTGGAGTCTTCGCTCCAGGCACTTTAACAGCCGGCGACCTGACCTACGGCACCATCAATGCCGGTACTGGCGATGTTAACCTCGCTGGTGCATTCACCGCAGCCGACACCATCGGCGGTGGCGCGATCACCTCAGACACTCTGGCGTTCACCGTCGGAGCTGGTGCGGCAAACGTCTCGAGCACCTCGAATCGCATTAACGCTACAGCAGTAGCAGCTGGCGGTTCGATCTCCGTGACTGAAACCAACGACCTGATCATTGATGCCGTCACTGGAACCGACCTGGATCTCGCAATCACCACCACTGGTGATATCGACATCAACGGCGCGGTTGCAGTCGGAGCCGGAACTGTACAGCTCACAGCAGACGATGTCACTCAGGGACTCGGTTCGCTCACGGCTAACAGCCTCGGTTTCACCCTCACAGGTAATGCCGCCCTCGCCACCAACATCACCAACTTGTTGAACAGCTCGGGAGCGACCATAACCCTGACCAACACGGGCGCTCTGACGCTCAACGACATCACCGCAACTGATGCCCTCTCAATCATCAACAATGGTGCCCTGAGCGTTGCAGCAGCTGCAAACATCTTGAGCAATCAATCGATCTTCATCCAAACAGCTGATGCTGGCAATATCAACATCGGTGATGATGCCACGATCGAAACTCTGGTCGCTGTTAAAGTGAACCCAGGCGATGGTGATGTCACCATCCTTCAAGGTGCCGCTCCAACAAAGACCAAGAACCTGAAAGCCAAAGGGGTTGAGGTTGTATTGGATGGCGGTCTTGCCTTACAAGGTAAGGGCAAGGGAACGAAGAAGGTCGTAGGCGATAAAGAATTCCCGTCGACCGTCACCGCCCGCGGTGCTAACGTTCTGATCAAAGCCCAAAACAAGAAAGGCATCATACTCGGTCAAAATGTAATCATCACAGCGGATCCACCGGTAGTCGCCTTAGCTCAAGGATCCACCAGAGAACCTAAATCTGGCACGGCTCTCCAACCAGCTGACAGCTTCACCACGGAACTGTTGAATGCTCCTAGCGTTCTCGCTCCAATCAACACAGTTGCAACTTTGACCAGTGCTCCATCGATCAACCTCAACAACACGATCGACAACACACTGTCCAACCTCGCAACCGCCAACACCAACCTCGGCGCCCTCGGTCAAATGGAAGATGACTCATTCATGGTCACCTACGCACCAATGGGCTACATGGTTGACGGCAACGTCTGCAGCGACATGGACTTCGGTTTCACTTCCAACGCTAAAGCTGGAAGCGGAAACGCAGTATCAACCATGAAGCACAGCGAATGTGTCACGATGGATAACGGCAGCGCTCTGTTCGTTCCTTCGAAGAACATGACAATCGTAACGCCGAAAGGCTCGGTCAAATTGGCAGCTAACTCCGTTGCATTCGTCAGCGTAGATGGCAACCAACTCTCCGTATACGACATCAACGACAACCACAAATCCAGCGTTGTAGTTTCCACCGGAGGACGCGACCTCGCGCTCTCACCAGGACGCCACCTCGTTGTAACCCATGACAAAGCGAGCAACTTCGCCGAAGTCAACCCAATCGAATCAATCATGCACCGTTCAGTCGCTAAGCACGAACTCGGCGCTGGTAAGAGAGCATTCGTCTCCGAATTCTCCATCCCATCAGCCGTAAGCGTTGTGAAGCCATTGAAAGCAATGCTCGCCTCCAGCGATGCCGAAGCGAAGAAAGTCGCAGCTCGCATCCTGAAGACATCAGCGGTCGTGATGATGGTCGGTGGACAAGCCCAGTTCGACTATCACGCAAAGCCACGCACCGTTGCTTTGAGCGCAATGAAATAAGCGAACTGCTCTAAGTTAGATCGCAAGAAGGGGTGCCTTAACCGGCGCCCCTTCTTGTTATTTGGAGTGATTCCAGAGAACATCTGCCGAAATTTCGATCGGTCGAAGTCACTTATTTCGGGAACTATAATTACCTACCGAGAGTCACGCAAGGAGCCTTGAGCCACTGACGAGAACGCGCCCTGGGTCTTCCGATATGGGCGGTCTGCCATATTCAGCCACATCCAAATTGAATCGGTTTAACGAGGTAATAATGAACAACGTACATCAAGCCCTGGACGCATTATTGGATGAGAACAAAAGGGCTTTTGCCGTCGAAGATTATGAAACCGCTTATCACACGCTGGCTTCAGCAATGCATTTGGCAGTCGCGATGATTTCGCCCGACAAGCTTTTGCAAATTTCCGAAACAGCCAGCATCCAACGGGATTTTATAGATACCAACTCACCGGAACACAAATATGCATCAGAACAAGCTCGAGGCCGTGGCAACGAAAGCATCTTCTCAAGTTTGTCCAATCAGGCCGAAACCGCCAGTCTTATAGCTAAAGCTCGGCTCGATCGCAACGAAATCTCTACGATTTATGCGTGACTATGTTCAATCAATACTGAACAAACGAAAGAACTTCAGGACTTCGAATATTTAAGAACAAAGTCTGCGATTTTCGTTTTGCTCAAACCAACTTCATCAAGAAGAATCGATCTGCCACCATGTTCGATGAAGTTATCAGGAACACCTAGTGGTGCGATTTCAGCGAGTCTTGTTTGTGGAGCAGTCAAACGCAGTTGCGAACGGAATTCCATTACTGCAGCACCGAAGCCACCAGACAAACAACCTTCTTCAAGAGTAATGATTTTGTTTTCCGCGTTCTGAAGCAGCGTGGTCAGCATTGCGAAATCGAGCGGTTTGACAGAACGAGCATTGACTATCGTGACGTCCAAACCTTGAGGCTTCATCAACGCAGCGGCATCAACAGCGGTTTTCACCATTGAACCGAAAGCAAGCAGAACAACTTTATTGTTCGTTCCTTCTAATGGCGTTCCTTCTTGAACGACATCCCATTTTGAAAGATCGATAGTTTCCATCGGAGTCTTCAACAATTCCGGATTGAAAACCTCATCACGAGGAAAACGAATTGCCACTGGTCCTTTAAGATTTTTGATTACGGTATAAAGCATGTTGCGAAGCTCGGCACCATCTTTAGGCGCAAGAACAGTGAAGTTCGGCACGCTGCGCAGATATGCGATATCAAACACGCCCTGGTGCGTTTCGCCGTCTTCGACCAAGCCACCACGGTCGATACCAAAGACAACGGGCAAATTCATAATCGCGACATCATGAATCACTTGATCGATCGCACGCTGCAAGAAGGTCGAGTAAATCGAAACCACCGGTTTCAATCCAGCCTTCGCCATACCGGCGGCCATAGTGACGGCATGTTGTTCGCAAATAGCGACGTCGAAGAAGCGCTCTGGATAAGCTTTTCCGAACTTAACTAAACCACTGCCTTCCGCGGTGGCCGGAGTGATTGCCACCAGATTCGGTTCTACTTCCGCAAGGGATATCAACGATTCCGTAAACACATCCGAGTAAGTTTTCGCTGCGATTTTCTTGTCGGCGGCTGGCTCTACGCGCGGCTCGAGGTTATACGATTTTTTGACGCCGTGATATTTGATCGAATCACGTTCGGCTGGATCGAAGCCTTTTCCTTTTTGCGTAATCAAATGCGCGATCAGAGGAACGTGTTCGTCTTTGACTTTATTGAACACTTCGATGATGGCGCCGACGTCGTGTCCATCGATTGGACCGGAATAATTGACGCCCAATTTTTCGAAAACAATTCCAGGTGTGTCGATGCGTTCAGTCGCTTCATGTTTCACAGATTCAATCAGTTTCCACACAGCAGGCGTCAAAGACATGCCATCAAGCTGATCTTCGAGTAGCGTGATTTTTTGTTTGATATCTTTGTAGAAAAAAGTTTCCTTGATGCGCTTCATGTACTGCGACAGTCCGCCCATGTTTTCACTGATCGACATTTCATTGTCGTTGAGCAAAATCAAAACATCGCGCTGGATGTGACCAAGGTGATTGAGCGCCTCAAGCGCCATTCCACCGGTCAAACCGCCATCGCCAATCAGTGCAATCACTTTATGATCTTGTTTCAAATGATCCCGAGCAATCGCCATTCCAACACCCAGCGAAACCGAGGTTGAACTGTGCCCGGCGACAAAAGCGTCATGCTCGCTTTCGTTCGGATTGATGAATCCGGAAAGACCCTTAAATTGACGCAGGGTGTTGAACCGATCGCGTCGTCCGGTGAGCATTTTGTGAACATACGCCTGGTGCCCGACATCCCAGAGGATTTGATCCTTAGGTGTGTCAAAAACATAGTGCAATGCCAGGGTAATTTCGACGATTCCAAGGTTGGAAGCCAGGTGTCCACCGGTGACGTTGAGATTGCGAACAATCTCTGACCGGATCTCCTGAGCCAGCGACCTGAGCTCGTTTAACGACAACTTTTTAAGTTCGGCGGGAGCGACGATGGCATCGAGAAATGAACTCGGCGGATGCTGTGCTAACGTTTGCATGTTCCCGAAAGGCCCCAGTGGTCAGAACTTAACAAGAGCATCATATCAACGACCGCCGGGCGAGATCTTAATAAATTCTGCAATGATCCAATTTATGGTCAATTTCTTACGCAAACAGGCGTCTTTTGAGCAACAATGACTACGCAAACTTATATAACGAATGAGTCGAAACCTTAATGCTGACAAATCTTCTAGCCCTTTGTGTAGTGATCTTGCTGTCATGTCCTTCAGCCGCTTCAGCGCGACAAATTGACGTGGCGCCAACCGGGGTCGTTGTTTCCACACCCGCCAAGAGCGCTGCTCGCGTCAATCAGCTCGGGTCCGGCGAAACAAGCACTGCCGGCACAATTTCGAGTTCCTCTAAGAAACGTAAGGAAGCGACAAAACTGGATAATGCGTCGACTAAAGAATCAAACAGAGCTGGCGCTCGCAGTTCCGCCCCGGCAGGTCAAGAGGGTAGTGATTCCCGCGTACTCACAGCCCGATTGAAGGGCTCGCTTTGTGTGTCATGCCTGTACCAGCTGGAAAAGAAGATTCTAGAGGTCGAAGGCGTTAAAAGCGCCCGGGTAGTCCGCCCGCCAAAGAACGTCGGGCCAGACGCCAACGAACGGGCTTACGCGAAGCTTCAAATCATCTACCTGGCGTCAAAACTGAACCCTAAGAAGATCAAGAAAATTGTCGGGCAAAACGACTTCGGCATCAAAGAAGAAAATGACGTCGCCATGACCGACAACTTCAAACCGCTCGTCGATCCGTTCGAAGCGGAACGCTCAAGAGTTATCGATGTTCAGTTCAAATGACAGCACCTTGCCTGTGTCATCATTGTTTGTCATTAGCATCAGTCGTCATTAACGACATCACGTCATCGCTTGCTCGTGACCGTTCCAATTCCGCAAATATTACTCGAACGAAACTTCGCGCGTCGGAGACAGCCATCATCTCGGTCCGCACGAATAACTTCTGCTTCCAAACTTTTGCTTCTAGCTGCCGGCGACTAAACTCCAGCCTTCTTGCTTTCAGCAAGCGTCCGGTTTTCTTCTTCGCAGGCGTCCATTTTTAGATCAACATCCTGTTCAATTCCATGATCCGTGATCAAACGCGCGCCGCGTTGGTAAGTCACATACGACCACATCCAATCAAACATCACAACCATGCGATTCCGGAAACCGATCAAGCTGGCGATGTGAATAAATACCCAGGCGAGCCAGGCAAAAAATCCATTGAAAGCGTGCTTGCCAAAACTGGCTACGGCAGCCGATCTTCCAATGGTGGCAAGCGAACCTCTGTCGATATATCTAAAGTTATTGGTTGGTTTTCCATCCAAAGAATTTCGAATTGAAGACGCAACCGACTGACCCATTTGCAGCGCGACCGGCGCCACGCCCGGGACAGGCTTTTCGTCTTGAATAAAACTGACGATATCGCCGACTGCAAACACCTTGGGATAGTTTTCAATCGACAGATCCGGCTGGACGATAATTCGCCCCCCTTTATCAAGTTTCACGCCGTTAAGCGTCTTGGCCAGCGGGCTTGGTGAGACACCGGCGCACCACATTTTCGTAACTGACGGAATAAACTTGTCACCAATTTGCACACCATCCTTGGTGATATCGGTGACCATTGTTTTGGTCATAACTTCAACGCCAAGTTTTTTCAAATCGCTGGTCGCCAGTTCTGATACGCGTTCTGACATGGTTGGCAAAATTCGAGGAGCGCCTTCCAGCAAAATAATTTTGGCCGACTCCGAATCAATGTTGCGAAAATCATCCATCAAAACACGCCGAGATAATTCAGCGAGCGAACCGGCGAGTTCCACACCAGTAGGACCTCCGCCGATGATCACAAAAGTCAAAAACGACTGAACGTCTTTCGAGGTCGAAAGTCGTTCTGCAGCTTCGAACGAAAGAAGCACTGCGCGTCTGATTCTAAATGCGTCTCGCAGACTTTTCAAACCAATCGCATGTTGTTCCCATTCCTTATGACCGAAGTAACTGCTCTGAGATCCAGCCGCAATCACAAGATAGTCATAGTTTACTTCTCGATCTTCGAGAATGACTGCCTTACGTTCCACATCAATCGACATCACTTCCGCCATCAAAACGGTGGCGTTTTCTTGTTTGCGCAAAATTGCACGAATAGGATATGCAATTTCAACCGATGAAATCGCCGCCATTGCAACTTGATACAACAAAGGCTGAAACAGATGATGGTTGGTGCGATCGATCAAAGTGATTTTGCAGCGCTCACCGCGCAAACCTTTTGCAACTTCCAGTCCACCAAAGCCGCCGCCAATAATTACGACGTGGGGAATATTTTCCGTCAATGCAGCAACCTCCGCAACCCGTGCGTTAGTAGTAAACGGCTCTAGTCTACCAGCTTGACGAATTTACCCATGGATGCCACGAGAATCATTAGCGATGCAAATTGCAATCCTATAAACATCAGCGTGCCGACTACCGACAGCGTGTCTTCCGCAAAGTGCGGATTCTCCCCCCACGCGACGCCAGCCATGGTGAACGCGCCAATGAGTAACATTCCGATGGCTAGAAAGTTACAGGGAATCTTGAACGGCTTCGCACGGTATTGCCGCGCGACCGATTTGCTGAATTTTTCAAAAGTGATTTCGAGGTTGCAGACCGTGACGGAAACTAAACATAAGAGGATGATTCCAGCAAAGACTGGTGGTGACACCACCGACAGCAGTCCAAGAAATCCAAGAATTAGAAACTTTAGAAACATATTGAGTCACCTTGATTCGTTAATAGCACGCCTTTTTAAGCGCGTTGAACAACTAACGAGAAATTGGCTGATTCAAAAGCCGGCGTCCACTGCTGTGCAGTGGAAACAGAATTAAACTGAGACTGCTACGCCAGCAGTTCCATCGAAGACAATTGCTCCCACCTGTCATGCATCTACAGGAACGCAATGTCGATAGTTTTCACAGTGAAGGTTGATTTAAGAAAAAAGAAAAAAGAGAAGAGAGCACCGAACGCGGTGCGTTGGTGCTCTCTCTACAGTGGCACGGAGAAGTGCACAGGTAGGGATTCGAACTTCCTTGCTGTCTTCGGACTTGAGTTCCGCCTCCGCGCCGCATCCTAGCCCGTTACAGGACGGGACTGGATGATTTTGTAGACATTACCGTTGTAGCTCACAATCACTTGCTTGCCGACTGCCAGGAATTTCGAGATTCCAGGCTCGGCTTTCAGCAAGTCAAAGTAGGCTTGCGAGCCGAATTCGATAGTTTTGGGCTTCGATGACGTACGTTCGTTGTAGCTGCTGTCGATCCAGGTCAAGCCGTTCAAAACGAAGGTCTTGTCGCCGACCAGTTGCGTGACACCAGATCTAAGCTGGTCCTTATTAGCCAGCACCATCGAACTCTTGAGCTTGCCCGTTGCTTTCGCGGACACCACGGCTTTCTGTCCGGTCTCACCTTCGGCTTTCATTTCGCGGATCATCGCGGAGGCATCGGCAATTTGATACCGCCTATCGCTGTGACTGATTTTGTCAGCCCCAAACATTGGCTCCTTTTTTATGCTTTTTGAAACGCTGAGATTGCTAGCGTCCATGTCGGCGCTTTCGTCGCCGGAGATCCTCTCGGCGGCACTCGACGAACCCATCTCCGCTCTATACATTTGTTGACTACTCGCCCTGGCCAGCATGCGACTGCGTACCGGGGAGGTGCTAAATCCACCACCACCAGAACCACCGGGGATGGCTCTTCGACTCGGGCGCATTACCACCACAGATGGTGGAGCAGCATTGGCGAGACGACCATTCTCCTTTGGATCAGTAACTAGATAAGATGTGTACTGTGAAATTATTCCATGTTGCTTAGAGAGCGCAATAATCTCATCGACTACCTCTTTGTTCTCGGCATTATTGTGAGCAACTTCAGTCAAATAGCCAATCCGGCGCATAGCCCAAAGTTTCACAAGATGCGAATTGCCTGCTTGAGTAGTGGCAAAATTGAGAGGAAAAGAAAACGATTTGTCCGAACCGTTGACTTTACCGGTCAGACCAATTGTAGCGTTGCCGCCCTTCTTGTAGCGTCCTAGCAAGAGAACTTGCGAACCTGCAAAAATATCTTTGACATCGCGCGGGTAGATATTTTTAACATCCATGCCAGTGTAGGCTAATTTCACGTCACTCAAAACCGGACTTTTGATTTTCTCGTAGAACGAGGCAAGCGCTGTTTCCAGGTTCTCATCCGGTTCTACGAACTGTGCTGTACCATGGTGCGCTTCGGCAAGTTTATTCAACAATCTTGTGTTGATATCGTATCCGACACCAAAGTCGAAGACACGGATGTCGCGTTTCGAATTTGCCATGGCGATCAGCTTATCAGTTTCACGCTCGCCCACCGTAGGTTCGCCATCAGTCATGAAGATCATGTAAGCCGGTCTGGTTGTTTCCTCGGCGAGCAATGTTTTGCCAATTGAGATCGCATCACCAATATTAGTGCCACCACGGGCAGTTAACTCGTCAATAAACTCGAGTGCAGCTTTTTTGTTTTCCGGAGTTGCAGGAACCAAATTATTCTTGAACGTTTCGGCATCAGTATTGAATTCTACCAGTCCGAACCGATCGCTCGGGTGCAACGCATTCACAACATATTTGAGAGCACGCTTGTTCTCCGCCATCTTTTCGCCTTGCATCGAACCCGATGTGTCAGCGACAAGAACTACGTCTTTTCCGATTACGGCTTTCGATTGAAACGGAGGCGACAACGTCATTAAGAAGTATCCGTCTTCGCCTTCCGTTTTGTGCGTAATCAGGTTAGCTGCCAGTTCGTTATTAGAAACGCTGTAATACAAAAGGAAGTCTTTGTCTGGCAATGAATGTTTTTCCGACATGCCAACTTTGGCATTATTGTTGTCGGGACGAGTGGATGAGATTACGTGAGTAGGCGACCAGATCGTTCGCAACCCCTGTGCCGATGCAATTTTAACGTCGACTTTGATTTCCTCGGCAGGTGTGTCATCGACTTTCGATTTAAGTGGAAAACGATACTTCATCAACCCGTTTTCTGCTTTCAATAGTTGAGTGTATTCCAACTCTACCTTTTTGGTGCCGTGCGCGGGGATAGGAAAAATGCGAGCGCGGACAGTTTTGTAATCCGCATATTCGAGCAATCCCGGATCGACCATACGTCGCACAATCTGCTCGTATTCCTGGCGTGCGGCGTTGGCTTCCAGGATTTTTCCTTCTACCGGTTTGCCATCGATGTGCAATGAGAAGGAACTGAATGTGGTGTCATCAGGCAACGGAAATAAGTAAGTGCCAGCCAGATTTCTATCAGTGTCGTTTGAGAACGTTTGCGTGATATATGTTTTGGCTACCTGATCTTTAATTTCTACTTTCACAGTTTCTGATTGCAAGTGCAGACCAAAACTGACATGCCCCTGCAATGTCATTGTTGACGGTCGGGGTACATGACCGGGACGAGTGATCGGTGTAGTCGGCCGGCCTATCGGAGGTGTCACCATAGTTGGTGGCACCATCGGAACACCGCCGCCAATCGGGTCGATCATAATCCAGCCCGACGCCTGCGCCGCTGGAGCAAGAAAACAAGAAGCCGCCAGGGACAGGACCGACGTTCCCATCGAGAGCACTGTTTTAAATGCCAAACGTTTCATCATAAAATCCTCTAGGACTGGGGGCAAACCTTGCCCAGCTATTAATTGTCGCCTTGACGCCTGTCGAAATTGAAAATTGCCAACCTTTGCCGTCTGTAATCAGCCTACGCAACCGGCAGGCATAATTCGCCGGGAACATTCGCCAACCACTCCCAGGGTTTACCCCACCTTGGCAAATTGACCGACGATGGAACGCGCACAGGGCTTAAAACCCCGAATTGCGGATTTTGTTCGAATGAGAACGAGCTGCTGCCATTACTGCTTGTCGTTTGGAATCCGAAACCAGAAGCTGCTGCCGACTCCGACTGTGCTGGTCACGCCGATTGTGCCGCCGTGGGCTTCGATGATGGCTTTGGAGATGGCCAGCCCCAGTCCGCTTCCTTTCTTAACCTTATGGTCATCGGCGCTCACTTGTTTAAAGCGTTCGAAAACGAGGTCAACCATCTCGGGAGGTATGCCACGACCATTGTCGTCCACGCGAAACTCTGCGAAGCCGTCTTTTTCCTGACAAGAAAGTGTAACCACTCCGTCAGCAGGCGAGAATTTTATTGCGTTTGAAACGAAGTTGGTCAGTACCTGCATCAAACGATCTTCATCTGCAAGCAAGCGAATATCGTTTTTCTTTACCTCTAAATTGATATCATTTTGCTCGGCCATACCGCGCAAAGATTCGGCAGCCAAAACCAGAATGGAGTCGGCTGTAACCGACTTCAGGTCTACTTCTATGGTTCCCGATTCAAGTTTGTCGAGGTCGAGAAGATCGTTTATCAAATTGATCAATCGTTTTAAACTCAGTTTTGCCATGTCGATGCGCGTGCCGCCTTTTTCGGTTAAATTACCGAGCACTCCGTTGGAGAGCAGGTCGAAAGTGGCGAGGATAGCGGTTAGCGGCGATCTCAGATCGTGGCTGACCATTGCGATGAATTCTTGTTTCATTCGCTCTAAAACTTTTCGTTGAGTGATATCACTGGCGACGCAGTAGTAAGTTTTGAACTGCTCGTTATATTTGACATGCCATAGAAAGTCGCGTTTGGTACCGTCTCTGGAACACAGCGTTAATTCAATCCGATGACTACTATCGCGCTGTTCGCTTGCAACCTGCAGAAACTCCGAACACTTTGGTCGCTCTTCCGGCGTGACACAATCGAGCAAGTGCCGACTGAGAATATCGTCTTCGTCCAGAGAGCGCGTTTAGAAGCGCTGGATTAGCTTGAGTAATACGACCGGTATCGTCTATGGTGCATACAATATCAACAGCATTTGAGAGAATCGCTTGTTCTTTTTCGCGTGCCTCATGGACGGTTCTTGCCATTTGCCGAAAGGCATGATCAAGATCGGCAATTTCATCATTACCTGACAGCGGCGCTGTGAGCGCCTTTCCAGACGCGAAACGAAGGTTGTTATCAACTACCGAATCAACGCGTCGTCCGATACTAGTCGTAAAAAATCGCACGCTGAAAAACGCGATTAGTACATTGACGAGAATGCCGATTCCGATCGCAATTCCAAGCGATTGCCGCATAGCCAGGTGTTCGTTGAGCATCTGCTCTCCAAGCTTTCGCTGCCGGTCAATGAAGTTTCGAGTATATGTAGTGAGTTGCTTGAACTTCTCGTCAATAGATAGATAAGTGCTAATTTTTTCATTTTCGGAAAGCTTTCCACCGCGGTCGATTCCGACCTTGATCTTGCCGACCATCCGCTCAAAATCGGCATAGACTTCCTCGAACTCGAGCAATGCTTTTACATCAGAAGCATCGTCGGCGACCAGCCTTCGAATTTTTGCAAATGCTTTGGACACCACGAAAACTTGAGGTTTTTCGCCGACTAACTGGTTCAGATTTTCGCTCGTGCTCGCTTTGACCGAATAAGCAACACAGTCGAGAGTCGCGCGTCTGATGCCCTCATCGATTTTTGTGATTTCAGCGACGACCGCTTGAGTTCTTACGATCTTGTCCGTATTCGTGAATGAGTCAAACATGCACTTCGCCACATACGAAATGAATACGGTTTCAAAGGCTAGCGGTACGAATACAAGGAGCAATCCCTTGTGAAATGTGCGCATAAAACTCGCTACGAAATAAGCTACGACCGGGGGCTTTTCAGCAATTCGGCTCATAGTTATACCACCTGGGGTTTTCACTGAGTTATCATCTATATAAGCGGCTTCTGGGGTTTTCCCCAGACAATTGCAGTTATCCCTCGGCTAGACTAATCTTGGAGCATTAGTGAGGGAGCCGACAGACGGATTCTAAGGATGCTCCGATAAATGGCGAAATTGAGTTCATTTCTGGCGCCTCTCACGCGCCGAATACCATTAGCGATGGCCAAACAAGGTCGCGACGGACTTTTGTTCCAGCGACTATTTTGGGGAACTCTAGCTGGTTGTTTAGCGACGATCCTGCTGGCGGAATCACCTGTGCTCGATACTATGGAATTGAACTTGCTGGAATGGCGATTCAAAATCGCTCACGAGATCAACTCGAAAGTTTTGGGCACCGTAAAATCGACGGATATTGTCCTGGTCACCTACGATGATGACGATCAATTCGATCTGGAAGCAGAGCCGATAGATGGCGGTCCAGCGCCGATTCAAGGGGTTCTCGCCAATCTTATAGATACTATCCAAAAAGGAAACCCTCTGCTTGTCGTCGTCGACATCGACCTGTCGGGCAAATCCGATCCTGAACTCGTAAAAGTATTTCAAAAATATCGATCAAATATAGTCCTGGCTTTATTAGGAAATCTCGAAAACGCTTCTGATTTTCCGTCCGCCGAATTGCGCAAGTCATGCGCCGCTTGCGCGTACGATCATTTGCAATTGGAGTCCAATGGTTTGGTCTGCCAGATGCCAATGGTGGCAGTTACTCCGGAAGGAACAGTCAACAGCCCGATTTTCACCTACGGTCATGAAGTGTTCGACTCTCTGCCGAAAGCGGTGGCGGGTTTGATGGCAAGCAAAAGCGGCATCGGCCCCACTGTTGGACAAATGCCGAAGTTTACTCAAGATGATATTCCTCTGTACATCAATTTTCGCGGCACCAAATACGATACCTTCCCCGCCGCTGAAATCGTGCGCGGTGAAGTGACGCCCTCGCATTTTGACAGCAAGGTCGTCATCATCGGAACCAAGTTCACACAGAAGCAAGACAACACACCGACAGTGCGAACGCCGCTCGCGCAAAACGTAACTCACGCGCAAATTCAAGCTGACGCGATCAACACGATTCACAAAAACATGATCATCCACACGTTTCCGCGCACAATTTTGCACCATTTATTGTTGTTAGCCGGTGGCACGCTTGGCGCTTTATCATCAATCCTGGCAATGGGAACCCGCACCACCAGCTTCCTGACGACATCGATGATTATCGTGACGGTTACCGAAATCGCTTTCATGATGTCGCATGTTTATGTCCCAATCGTGCCTCTACTGGCAGTGCTAATGCTCGCGTTCATTTTTGGAACATTGATATATCTAGACACCGATTTAAGACTGAGCAACAAAGAACTCGCCGACGCGCGCGAGGCCATGCAGGTTCGCGCGGAAGAGGAGCGCCAACGGATTGCCGAAGACTTGCATGATGAAACTTTGCCGGCGCTTTCGTCAGTGGCTAGAATGGCTGACAAACTCTCGGAAGAACTGGTCGACAACCCGGTTCCGCAAGAGATGCGTGACAAGCTCGACCAGGCGGTGGTCGAGATGCGACGCGTGATTAACGATCTGCATCCATCCGTTTTGGAAACTATGGGATTTAAGCCTGCTCTCGAAAATCTGCTCGTGTCGCTGGAACGTGACATGAATATTGAGACCAGTTTTAACGATGGCGACAAGCACGACGATTATGGTCTCTCTCAGATGACCAGACTACAGCTGTATCGCATAGTGCAAGAAGGTTTAAACAACATACAAAAGCACTCGCACGCAAACAAAGTTGAATTATCTATAGGGTTGCAAGATACCCTATTAGTTATTAAAGTCACGGATAATGGTAGAGGAATCGATCCTTCTAAAATCAGGGCTGATTCCCATGGGCTCGTAAATATTCGCCAGAGAGCCCAACTGATCAGGGCTCACGTTGAATGGACAAAACCGGAAACCTTTGAATCTGGGACTGAGCTGCGGCTCAAAATATCGGTTGGTACGTCGGAAGACAACTCTAGAGGTAATGTATGACGATTCTGTTTGCTGACGATGAAGACAGAGATCGGGGCTGGTTACGCAGTCTCCTGGAGACGAATGTGAAAGAGCACGGTCCGTTTCATGAAGCGCATGATGGGCAAGAAGCTGTGGACATGGCGCTGAAGATTAAACCGGAGCTGGTTTTCCTCGACATTAAGATGCCTCGTTTGTCCGGCATAAAGGCTGCGGAGCTGATTCTCGAGAAGTTGCCGACTACGGGCGTAATCATGCTTTCCAACTTTTCCGACGAAGTGTATGTGCGGCAACTCTGGAAGATCGTCCCTCCGGATGGCGCTTTCGGCTATGTTTTGAAAAACGCATCCAATGAGCAAGTCGTAGAAGCCTGTAAAGCTGTGCTTTCCGGCGATTGCTGGATTCACCCCGGTATTGCCCGCGTAATTCAGCGCACGCAGAACCGCGCCACCAATTTGACCAGTGCCGAGTACGAAGCTTTAGTCTGCATATCCCTAGGTATGACGGACCACACGATCGCCAAACGCCTGTTCCTGACCGAGAAAGCCGTTCAGTCGCGACTGAAGTCGTTGTACGCAAAACTTGGCATTCCAGGGCGCGGCGAGGGCGGCGAAAACGAATTCAATCAGCGCTGTCGCGCAAATTACTTAGCTAATAAACGCGGACTGATCAATCAACAAGAACTTGATGAATGGGAAGCGAAACTTGGAGCCAAAGCCGGCGCATAACCGGAGGACACACGAAATGAAGACCCGACTAAACACAAAACATTTATACCTGACGAGTTTGCTAATCACAGCTTCGTCACTAGCGATTGGCTTCAATCAGCCGGTCAACAGCGCTCCAACCGGGTCAGGCAGCAAGCCGAACGCGATTGCAAAATCGACCGGCAAAATGAAACTCGCTCAGCACGGCGCCCCGCCAGAGGCTGGAGTTCAGCTGCTGATGGGCATCTTGCACAGGATTGGCAGCGAACCACTGGTTGCTTATGGCAAGAAAAATGACTCTCGATTAGAGGAGGTTGGCTCCAAGAGTGCGTTTCTTGGTAATGCCGTCGATCCTGCGTTCGTGATCAGACCACAGCAACAACATGTATTGGCGAAAAGAGAACGTTCCGCCGGTCGCGCGCAAGAACAGACGCAATCAGAACAACTGCTCGCCATGCTTCCGAAGAAACAATCTGAGCTGCAACGCGCAGCTGATAAGGAGTGGGGGAAAGGCATCTCACCTCAGGACGAAGGCTCGTTGATGGGCATCGCCAATATGGGTAACGCTCCACCCAGTGGCTTGGCGACCAAGCAGCGCGCAGATCGCCGTCCGGAAGCTCAACCCAATCTCAAGACCTCAATCAACAAACTCTACACGATCACTAAATTTGTAGAAGACATAACAGCAAGAGGAGCCAGTCCATCCGGTGCAGCGGCAGACAGCATGTCTGTCGCCGATGCGGACGCTGAGGCTCCAGCAGAAGAGAGTCGAGTGATTAGAACTGGTTCGCGCTCGATGGGCAATCGCATTTCAAATGCGCCGCGAATTGATGAATTCAGCGCGGGCAAAACGCAAAGCTACAACTCCCCAGGTCAAAGTGCTTTCGATGCACGAAAAGCGGGCATCATCTCAATTCCCGGCGGCAGTGCACCTGAATTTGATGACAATAAAAAGGATGCTGAATCGACCAGCGGCACCACTTACATGAAACCGGAAAATCCAGGTCTCTACAAAAGTATTAAAGAGTACGGCTCACCGTCGGCACCCGAGCCATTAGCCGAGAAGAAAGCAAAACCCCTTATTGCTGCTGGTTACGGCGGCGGAAGCGGAGTGGCGGTCGCATACATACCACCACAGCTGGTGGCAGGTATTCCAGGACTGCGACTTGGAGTTCCTGAAGCCGCTGTCGATGCATATCTCAAAGGCAAAGGCACTGTGCATCGCCAGCAAGTCAACGGCTGGAAGGTTTCGTCTTTGACTTCTCCCTCCACCGGAAAAACAGCATTGCAAGTCTATCTTCGCCATGGCACTGTCCAAGCATTTCGCGTCTTCGATCCTGCATTCGTGCCGGATGGACTTGGTGTTAACCTGCATGGAAAGCTGACTTCCATGAAGAAGAAGTTTGGGCAACAACAATTCATTCTCGACGAGCCATCATCTGACTCAGCTGCACCGGGCGCTAGAAACTACGTGTATCCGGTCAATCAAATCAGCTTCCAACTCGCACGTTCGACGCCGAAAGATCAGCCGACGGTGCAGAGCTTGCTGCTGTTCCAATTCCTTTAAGAACATCCACAATCCTTCAAGGACGGCATTTACAGCCTCAGCTTTGCGCGTGCATTGCCTGAATTGACGAGTCGATCTACACTCAAAGCTAGGAACCAATATTCTCGGAGTTCGATGCTTCCGAATTGTCCGGTTCCTGAGGGATAGAGTTATGGCTGATCGCAAAAAAATTGTCAAAGAAAATATCGCAGGCAACTTCTTTGTTGACACCACGTGCATCGACTGCGACACATGTCGGCAGTTAGCGCCAGCTTCGTTCAAAGACGCCGGTGATTATTCATATGTATTTTCGCAACCAATTACGAATGAAGATCGAAGAGACGCCACTCGTGCGCTCCTTGCGTGTCCCACTGGTTCGATCGGTTGCGATGAAAACAATATCGCGAAAGAAGTGATCGAGGATTTCCCCCTTTTAATCGAAGACAATGTTTATTATTGCGGCTTCAATTCTCCAAAGAGTTATGGCGGGAATGCCTACTTCATCGAAGATCCCGATGGCAACTGGCTGATCGATTCTCCAAAGTTCAACAGTCATCTTGTAAAAGAATTTGAAAAACGCGGTGGACTGAAATACATTTTTCTGACGCACGAAGATGATGTAGCGGAATCAGATCGGTTCGCTCAGCATTTCGATGCTAAACGAATCATACACAAAGCCGCACAACAAGCCTGTCGCGACGCTGAAATAATTCTAGAAGATCACAGCAGTGAAATTTCATTGCCCGCCGATTTCGAAATAATTCAAACACCGGGTCACACTCGCGGCCATATTGTTCTCCTCTACAAAAACAAATATCTGTTCACCGGAGACCACCTCGCCTACAATCGGCACAGCGAGCGGCTAACTGCGTTCCGTGAACACTGCTGGTACTCATGGGAAGTGCAAGCAGAGTCGATGCAGAACTTAGCCAATTATGACTTCGAGTGGATACTTCCCGGTCATGGCGGCAAGACAAAATTAGAACCGGGCACGTGCAGAGAACAAGTTGCGGAGCTGGCTCGTGAGATGGCTTCCGCCTAAAAATATGTATTCAGGATCCGATACCCAGACAACAACCGATTCCTATTGTTATATTAAAGAGCAACCAGAACGCATCTTCTCTCCGATTACCAAGCAATTGTCCAACCATTAGGCTGTGGGGAACGGAGAGACAATTGGGGCAATTTCTACTATTTCTAGTATTGAAAATTGCTCTGATTTAATCTCAAAATCTTTGTGCGCGCCTTCTGTTGAACTAGCATAAGTTCAACACTTATACTAGAACTATCTCAAGTCCGGTCCCAAAACAAATTGAGAGCAACCATTGACAGAAGGAATTCCGATCACTCCACCGATTCTCATCTGGGCGCGCGAGCGAGCCGGATTGAGTCGAGATGAACTTATCGACAAATTTCCACGCTATGCGAATTGGGAAATTGGAAATTCTTTCCCGACATATGCACAGCTTGAAAAACTTGCAGAGACGTTCAAAGTGCCGATAGCAGTCTTTTTCTTTCCGAAACCGCCGGAAGTACCATCGATAGCAAAAACTTTTCGGACTTTACCAGAATCCGAAGTCGATAACTTTCCGAGTCGCATGCATATGCTTCTTCGCAAAGCGAAATTTCTGCAGCTTAGCCTCGACGAACTCACTGAAGGTAAAAATCCCTCTTCAAGGCTCATCACGCGGGATTTAAACTTCGCGCCGAACTCAAGCATTGAAGAAATGGCAGCGGCAGTGCGGAGTTTTATTGGTATATCCATCGAAGATCAACAGAAATGGAACGACACTGACACTGCGCTGAAGGAATGGCGTTCAGCACTGTTGAATGTTGGAATTTTCGTATTCAAGGATGCATTTAAGCTCGACGAATATTCAGGATTTTGTCTCTACGACACAACTTTCCCGATTATATACGTGAACAATTCATCGGCCAAAACTCGCCAAATTTTCACTTACTTTCACGAGCTGGCACATCTCTTGTTCCATACAAGTGGAATTGATCCAATAGATGTTGGCTACATCAATAATCTTTCGGACGAACAGCAGCAAATAGAAATTATCTGCAATCGCTTCGCTTCAGAGTTTCTCCTCCCCGGTGAGGCTTTTAACAAAGCAAGTGCCTTGCTAGATAACTCCGAAAGATCGGCAGAGACACTTGCAAGTCTATTTCATGTTAGTCGAGAAACAATTTTTCGTCGATTTTTGGACAAGGGACTCATACAAGCTAGGCAATACAACACTGCGGTTCAACGTTGGAATCTGCAACATCAGACTGGTGGCAGCGGAGGAGATTATTACTGGACTAAACTATCTTATTTGGGGAAGGGCTACGTAGGCTTGGCTTTGAGGCAATTCCATAGAAACAAAATCAACGAAAATGAGCTTGCTGAATATCTAGTCACCAAACCTAAGAACGTTGGTGTACTTGAAGAATATTTTGAAAAAGGCGGTGTGTAGGTGTACGTATTCGACACGTCTCCGCTTTCCACCCTGTTCAAGAACTACTATAGACACCGGTTCCCAAGCCTTTGGAAGCAATTCGACGAACTTGTCACTGATGGAAAAATCGTTTCGACACGAGAAGTATTTCATGAGGTTAATGACGGTCCCGTTGAGAGTCTGGTTCAATGGGCAGCTGACCAGAAGTTGCTTTTCTCAACTCCCAATGCCGCTGAGGCGGCCTTTGTCTCAAGGATCTATCAAGTCAGTCACTTCCAGCAAAATATTGAGCAAAAAAAGCTATTGACTGGTGGCCGCAACGCTGACCCCTTTGTCATAGCTAAAGCAGCGGTTGAAAAAAAAGCTGTCGTAACAATGGAACTGTCCAAACCGAATGCGGTAAAAATTCCGAATATCTGCGAATATTTTCAGGTGCGTTGTTTAACACTGGAAGAATTCATGATTGCAGAAAATTGGACATTTTGAATCGAAGAATGGTCAGATCCCATTCCCGTCGTCCTCAAAACTGCTAAATAGGGCTTCTGGAAATCGCCGCCCACTCGTCGTTTTCGAGAGCTCCATCCTTTGTACGAAAAGTCTCCCTCGCGAATTTGGGAAATTGTTTCGGCATTATCTACGTAACCATTCCGAGCAATGGTTACCTGCACTGATTCAATCCACGAATTTTCAGATAGTCTTGATGGAAATCTTCCGCAATCGTGAAGGGCGCAACCGGTTCTATCTCCGTGAAGAATGGCTTTCCGTGCTTCTTTTCGCGTTCGGCTTTTACAGATTCTGCAATTTTCTTTTGCTCATCGTTGTAATAAAAAATTTCCGAGCGATACTGACCGCCATGGTAACTGCGTTTCGCATCAACAGTGGTTGGATCATGTTCGTCGAAAAACTTGTTCAGTATCGTTTCGTAAGAGACTTTCTTCGGGTCGAATGACACCTCAACAGCCTCAGCATGACCCGTTTTGCCGGCGCAGACTGAAACATAAGTTGGTTCTTTTGTAGTACCGCCTGTGTATCCAACGGTTGTTTCAACCACACCGGGAATGTTTTGCAGCCCGGACTCTACATGCCAAAAGCAGCCGGCAGCAAGCATTGCCTTCTCGGTGCCTTTCAGGTTGGTGACTTTTGGATCGTTGTCGTTCGTATCCGCGGCAGCCGCATCATTGGCACCACCAGAAGTGACATTTGGTTTAGAACAACCAACCGAAAAGCTCGTCACAAAAATTGCCACTGTCAGAGTTGCAAGAAGTGAGGGAAATTTTTTCTTCATAACTATCATGTCAATCTTGCGCTTGGCTATTGGAAACTTACCCATTACTGACAAGACTCTGTGAGATCAACAAACTTTTTAATCGACCTGCGAAAGTTTTCCAAGAGATAAACGATTCCAATCGGTTACGATTTATCTTTGTACGACGCCCTCAGAATATATATTGTACTGCCATGCTTTTTTCCGCCACCTGGGCGGCGAGCAGGCGAATTTCAACAGGCTGCTTGAAGATGGAACAATCGAAATATCAACCTCTATATCTCAAGCATCGCCCGCAGGCGCTCGGCGAGCTGGTCGGTCAGAGCTCAGTGGTCAAAACGCTGACCAATGCGATTGAGAACAAACGTATAGCTCATGCATATCTTTTCACCGGACCACGAGGCACGGGCAAAACCTCATCGGCTCGCATCCTGGCAAAGTCGCTGAATTGCGACAACGGCCCGACGGTCACGCCATGCCTGACTTGCACCTCATGTATTGAAGTTAAGGAAAGCAGCTCACCGTCCGTCTTCGAGATTGACGCTGCCTCCAACAACAGTGTCGATGATGCCCGCATGATCATTGAGCGCGCTCCGCTCGTGGCGCAGGGCGGCAAATTCAAGCTCTACATCGTCGATGAATGCCACATGCTCACAAAGGAAGCGTTCAACGCGCTTCTGAAAACCATCGAAGAGCCGCCTCCGGGCGTTATCTTCATTCTTGCCACCACGGAAGAGCACAAGGTGCCGCCGACGATTTTGAGTCGTTGCCAGCGATTGATGTTCCGCCTGGTCAATCTTGACGAACTTTCGGTGCACCTTAAAGAGGTAGCGAAGAAAGAGAATATCGAAATTGAACAAGAAGCGCTCGACTTGATTACACGACGCTCAGGCGGCGGCTTGCGAGACGCGCTTGGGTTGCTCGATCAAGCCAGTCTGCTTGCTCGACCAGGCGAACCTGTTTCGCAAAAGGACTTGCTCATTCTGTTAGGAGCGCTCGATGAAGACGTGCTGCTTACGATTAGCAAAGGCATCATGGAGCGATCCGGTAAAGAAGTTCTGGATGCCATCACCGCGCTGGTCATGCAAGGACGAGAGCCGGCGCTGATTGCGCAGGAATTGGCTAAGCATTTCCTCAATTTGACCAAAGCTTCTTACATAACGCAGAGCAGCGGAGGCGGCGAAACAAGCCGTTTTGTGCTCGGCTCCACTCAGTATCTCGAAGGTTTAGTCGAACAAGCGAAATCGTTTGAACGCGTTGAGCTGACGCAGATGGTGGAAACGCTGGATGAATTGGAACAGTCGCTAAAACGTTCTACGCAACCATCGATGTCTCTCGAGATTGCACTGCTGTCGATCTGCCATCGCCACGACATCTCAACTGTGAAACAGTTGGAAACGAGAATCAATCAGCTTGAACAGCAGATCGCTGAAGGTGGCGGTGTCGCGTCAGCCAGCCAGCGGACTCAATCGACTCCACCGAGACCGGCTCCAGCTGCGGGTCCAGCTGCAGGACCACCGGGCGGCGAAGTGCTTCCGCACCATAGACAACAATCGCCAGGTCCCGAAGTGTTGCCTCATAGACAACAGCAAGGGGCGCCTGAACAGGAAGTCTTGCCGCATCACCGCCAACCTGCAGCACCGGCACAAGAAGTGTTGCCGCATCATAGACCAGCTGTAGAACAGCCGCCGGTGCAGAGTTACGCGCCACAACCACAGCAAGCTGCTCCTGCCAGCGCTCCACCGCAAAACACAACCGTCAGCGCAGAGCCGCATGCCGCGCAGCCTCCAGTTGCGAGTCCGGAGCCGCAATCGGCACCAGTTCAAAATCAAATGGCCGCGTCTGAACCACAATCGGCACCGGTCCAAAATCAAATGACCAGTTCGGAACCGCAATCAGCGCCGGTACAAACTCAAACGACCAGCGCAGAACCGCAAGCCGCCCAGCCTGAATCGTCCTCAGCCCAAGTCGGCGACGGCGAGTCGTTCGAAAATAACGATTCAGAAGAAGATGATGGTTCACCCGATGTCGTGGTTTCATCGGTTCAAACTCTGCCGGCGCTGCCTCCAGCCCCAGCGTTGATATATGGCGACGATTCAGACGAAGAAGAAGAATATCAGCACGAAAGTGTCAGCAACTCCGGTGATGATGGCGATATACCTTACTTGCAAGATCCGGCAGCAGCAGCAATGCCTGGACAAACATCTTATGCGCAACCACCTCAGCCGGCCGTAGCACCGCCGGTGGAGCCATCGTACTCGCAGGCACCGCAACAAGCTTCGGCACCACCAGTGGAGCCAGCGTACTCACAGCCACCACAACCAGCTCAGGCTCCGGCTCCAGCGGCTAGCGCACCCGCTCCGGCGGACACTGCACAGGCTCCGGCGAATATCGCACCGGCTGCAGCTGGCGGCGGCGCCGGCGAATTGAGTCACGGTCAATTGGAACAACTCTGGTCCGACTTGCTCGACGCTCTGCACAAGCGCAGCATCCCGGCATACAGTTTAGTTTCAATGCACGCGTTCCCTGTTCGCTTCGAATCGAACTCTTTGACCATCGGCGTCAATCGCGAGTTCTTCCAGAAGTCGATTGAGAACAAAACAAACAATCTGATTCAGGCATACAAAGATATGCGGAACGAAGAAATTCGCGTGGTTGTGAAAGTCATGGCCGATGCGCCTTCTCCGCAAGGAGATCACTCCGCAAAAAAGTCTAGTAGCTCTGGCGACTCGGGGATGGCGACATCTCCGCCGATGGCGCAGCCTCATGTGCCTGAAGTCGCTCAGAGAATGCCGCAGGATTCAGGCGTTGGCAGAATCAACGATGACCAGCGCGGTCACGAGATGTCCGAGCC
>JADYXR010000160.1 GCA_021772095.1 Candidatus Obscuribacter sp.
AACCAGATATTTCACTGCAGCCGATCCCGGCTGACGAACCGGTAATACCAGCCGGATTCCCACCTCTTCCCGATCGCCTCGATCTACCAGGCGTCGACAGCACGACTGCAATGACATTTGATGCTTCGGCATCGAATGGCGGTGGTGGCGGCGGCGAAGTTTCCAGTTTCCATCAAAATTATGGACATGCAACCCCAGGCTCATTTGCACCAGAAAAGAAAGGAGTGGGCTACTACAAATGCGGTGAAGCCGCATCCAAATCCAAACCAGTCGCATTTGAAGAGTCTTTTGGATCCGATGCAGCCAACCAGCCACCGGCTTACTCCGGTGCCAGTCCTGCTGACTTGAAGAAGCTCGGACGCGAGCCTAAGCTCGATGATAGAAAAAATGGTGGAGATTCTCAGCCCGAAGCACCAATGCCCGTTCAAATCAATCAAGCTGCCACACAGGATCTTTCACTGCCGGATGATGAATTCAAATCCCGCAGACCGCCAAGCAAAGGTGGAAAAATCGTAGGCAGAATGGGCAAGCGCGTAGGTGCCGTAGTCAACCGAGGGCTCAACCAAGGTATGAACATGGTTGGCGGCGGCGCCTTAATGGGACGATAAATGGACTGGCTAGGCGAAGGAGATTCAATAATGAGGACAACTATGAGATACGGATTACTAGCCCTGACAGTTCTATTAGGGACCGTGATCAGCGGCACTTCTGCCAACGCGCAGGGCGGCTTCCAGCCCCAAATTCAGCAGAACAAACTTGATAAGACCAAGTTCTACAGCTCACCAAGACAGATGCAAATTCTCGACGAACGTCCGATCATTAAAGACTTTCGTGAAGCGCCGTCATCTTCTCCGATGATCAACTTGCCTCCAGGCCCACAGGCCGGCGGCGGTGGCTATGGCGGCGGCGGTGCCGGTGCTCTGGGCGACACACCATCCGGTGGCAGCGGCGGCGCTCCAGTTCAACTGGGCGGACCTGGTGCTGCACCTTATCGGACAGCCAATGACGGCAACCAATTGCCGCTACCGAAGTCCGGCTTCAACGGACCGACCAACATTCCAGCCCGCGGACTTGGTCCTCGCGGCTCACTTGCAGATGCAACCACTACCAACCGTTTGATGGGCAAAATGTTGAAACCCAAAGAGCAGATTGGTGGCACATATCCTGCCGGTAATCTTGGTGGTGGTGGCCCTAGGCGCTCAGTCGCCAGACCAGCCGCCGCCGCTCCAGTAGCCGCTTCATATGGCAGCAACTACGGCGCAGGCACCGGAACCGGCACCTCCAGTGGTGGCTCGGGACGGACCGAAGGTGTTGTCCGCGGTACATTGCTGAAACGCGCAAACTAGGGGATACATGCGACTCTTCCTGACCAGCTCTTTGATTTTGATTGCCTGCTGCATCAGTGGTTGTGCCTCCGGGCCTTCCGATAAGGTGGCTCAGGGACCTGGAGCTGGTCATGGAGTGCTCGGCAAAATGCACCCCAGAGCCAGTGCTGCCACTCTGGAAGAATTAAAAGCATCGGAAGCCCAGGCTCGAGCCGAACAAATACGTTTGGGTCAAGAGCAAGGCAATCAGAGCAGCATGAACGGCATGGGACGCGTCTTGCCACCAGTTTCGACCGATCCGCTTTCGCCGCCTGGAATGATGGCAAATGCGGAAGGACCGATTTCTAATTCATACAATCCCGGAGCGGCTCAGGCTGGCACTCCGCAAACAGTTTCCACGCCAGCCATTGATTCGGCTGCTTTGACACCGGCAAAAGACATGGGCGCCGTCGAGTCACCTCCTCCGGCGACCGAGGCCGCCTCTTACTCTCAGCACTATATGCCTGGTGGCAGTGTGCCACCACCACCTCCGGGCGCAGTCGCGGGTGGTTTGGTCCCGCCTCCACCGGCGGTGACACTGTCGACCAATGCCAACATCGCTTATGGCGAGCAGGCCCAAAATCCTTACGCTAATCCGGGCTGGAATCCTTATGCGATACCGGCACCGTATCAGCAGTATCCATACCAGATGCCGCCTCAACAGCAGCAAATGATGATGCCACCACCTATGGCACCACCAGAACAACAACAGCGTCCGGCTGGTTTGTTCGGCAGCGGCAAAAAAGGACGTCCGGCAGCAGATGACGCCGGCGATGATGAGGACTCCGACAAGCCTGAGAAGAAGGAAGTCGAGTTCGTTCCAATTCGCCCAACCGGCATGGAAGCTCGTTCTCCTTACAAACAAAAAGACGATATCAAGGTGCTCTGGTCCGGAGCTTTAACTACATTCAATATGCAGAAGCTCCAGGACCGCGAAAAGGATCTCGGAATGATCCTTAAGAAGATCGACGTCGGTCTTCCACCAGATGCCACGAAGGGCATGTTTACCGTGGCACCACGCCGCGTCGCTTCACTTTTTCGTCCGATCGCTTCTGAAAGGAAGTCGATCGAACAAGTCCGTAAAACTCAGTTTGACGTCGTTCAGTCGTACTACCGATATCTCTACGCTTACAACAAGTATGCAATTGGATTGCAGACTGTTCAGGCTAGAAAACAGGAGATTGAAGTAGCCGGTTCGCGAGCAGAAAAGCAACGTGCAGAAGCCGATTTGGCACGTTCTCAGGATGCCGCGCAATCGTCGACCGAAGACATGCGAGCCGCTCAAGAAGAGATGGCCGCGGTTGCAGGCGCGCAGGCGGCGCGCAGTATAATCGGCAGGATATCTGGTATCACCCCCAGCGTTCAGGCTCTGACTCAAGCGGAGAAATCTGCTGAGCCAATAGAGGTTGATTCGAAAAAATCGGGTGGCATGTTTGGCGGCATGGGAAGCTTATTCTCGTTTGGTGGCAATAGTAAAAGCGGCAGCGAACCCAAGGTTGAACCCTTGAAAGAGCCAGTCGTAAAAGCTGCAAAACCAGAAAAAGGTCCGAAGACAAAATCGGATAAAAAAGGAAAGATCAAGAACGTTGAAGTGGCTGAGGAAGACCTCGCACCATCACGTTCTGTTGCTATGAAGGGCTCCAGCCGACGCGAAACTCAAGCGCCACCGGAAAGTCCAAAGGTGTCTTCAAGTCCAATCAGCTTCGAGCTCAAGGACGTTGAAATCACCGCTCGCAAATCGATCTTAACTGTCGCCATTCACAATACAGGTTCCGAAACATTCAAGTTTACACCTGATGTGATCTCTCTAGCCGAGGGCGATAAGAAGATCGATGAAGCTTCGATGCGAGCCGAATTCGATTCTACTTCAGTCAGACCCAACGCGGAGGTACAAGGCAAAATTACAATTTTTGGCCGTCCATGGAACGATCGACTTTCGGTCGTCATCTCGGATGGTTCAAACAATATACAACTGAAGCGCAACCGTAACTGAAGGGGCTTGCTTATCGCTGCAAAGCCCATTTCGCACTATAGCTGCAATTAACCACTCACTCAAACTCCGCTCACTTCAGGTAAATTAGAATGATCAGACTGCGCCAAGCATTGGATCGTCGTCGTGTTCGTGCCACATCGGTGGTTCGGGCGCTCGCCTTGATGTTATTGATTGCCTGTTTCAGCAGCCTCCCTGCTGACGCGCAAAATGCCAACCCGACTGGCAAGAATCAGAGCACATCAATCGATCCCAATAGCAATAACATGACGTCCTGGAAGACGCGCGAGAATTATTTCAAGCGTTTTCCATATGCCAAGAGCGCGTACGATCATGACAAGAAATCAATTCATCACAAAGGTGTCGTCGAAAACAAAGGCAACTCCTCGTTTCTCGACGATCTGTTTGGTGGTGGCGAAACCGATTTTACGAACTTGTTTGGTGGCAGCAACCCGACGGGCACCGGATCGGAAGAACGTTTGCAGCAGTCCGACGCACCGGCAGTTGGCGCACCGGTGACGGCGTACCCTTTCTTCATCAAATTCTGCAACGACAATCCCTACCAGGGTGTTTGCTACTGGCAGTTCGGCGAAGCGATAGACACGCCGGCAGCAGAGCGTGACATGGAGTTGTTCGAAAACGTACTCACCACATTCGGTTATCCAGTTTCAGATACTCAGTTTCAAATTATCCAAAGAGAAAACTTTCAACGTCTTTTGGAATTGCTGTACGATCCTGAACGCAACACCTGGATGATGACCAACACTGCGCAAATTGCCGGTGCGTCTGCGTCTAACAGTTTGGCTGCGGCAGCGGAAAATTCCTGGAACACTTGTCTTGACTATGTCATGAATGGTGCCGACGGTACGGGCGCCATGATCAACGTCGCCAACGAGCGTGCCGCTACACCAATCTCTAATCCCAACGTTCTCTATAAATCTGTTTCGGAAGCTGTGTACATGGTGCAACGCATGTACAAAGAAGTATTTGTGCCGATGGCAATTCTCTTCTTGCTGCCCGGCGCTGTCGTCACTCAAGTGAAATCGACAGTCAGAGCCGGTTTCAATATCGAAGGAACACCGAATCCATTTGAAGGAATTTTGCGTTCTATAGTCGCTGTCTTTTTAATTCCGGCTACTCAAGTGATAGTCAGTTATTCGATTGACGTCGGCAACTCCATGGCTGAATCGGTCAAGGAGTGGGTCGATATAGATTTGATCGTGGAATGGTCTCACGAACTGACGTATAACATCTCGCCTGAAAACCACAAAAACGTGATCTCTCCTCCGGAAGCTCAAACGGGCGCTCCGAGTGCCGCGGGCGGCGGTCTGGGCTCGTCCCTGGGCGGCCTCACCGGTGGTGGC
>JADYXR010000161.1 GCA_021772095.1 Candidatus Obscuribacter sp.
ACGCTGGGGTTGGCAGCGAACGCGCTCGCACGACAGAGAGCGGCCTCGGCTTCCACTTCTCCGAGCCGATCTTCCAGGCTCTGAGAGACGACGGCGGCGTGCCAGCGAATGCGCTTCGCCAGAGCGCTCAGGTGCTCGTCCAGTTCGTCGGACGCCTTACGCACAGCCGCGCGACTTTGGCAGCGCTTGAGCAGCGTGTCAGCAGCGTTGGCAGCGGCATTCCATTTCTGGGCGGCGTACTCGGCGCTCAGACCGGCATGGTAGGGTTGGTCGAACTCCAGGTCGGCGACTCTGGAGAGCAGATTGATCTCAGCGTAGCGCTCGTCGGCGAGCTGTTTGTCGGCGATGATCTTGCCGAACATCTCTTCGCAGCGAGCGACGTTCTGATTGACCTGTTCGACAGCACGCGCGAATTTGATCAAGTGCCCGTCCAGCAAGGACGAGTCAAGGTCCTGCAGTGCGCCGGCACATTCCGACAGCAGCGGCAGAATCTCGAAGTCGGGCTCATTCAGCGTGTGCTTGACCGTAAAGCGCACTGCGGCAATCGCGGACACCGGCTCTGACTTTCGCATCGCGCCCGCCTCTTCGGAGACCTTCCGGTGACGCGCGCGCAGAGCCTCGAGGTCGACTTTATACCTAGTGGCGTCCAGAAGTGAGCGGCGCAGCAAGCCGATCTTTTGTTTCAGGGCTGAGGTCGCTTGAGCGGTCACGGTCAGCGGGTCTTCGCCTAGCTGCTTAAACAGCTGATCGCGAACCCGGGTGATTTCCGTCAACCGTTCTTCATACGGAGAGAGTGCCAGACCCGCCACCAGCAAATTGGAGCGCAGTCCGTCGATGCCGGCTCGCTCTTCTTCTACCGGATTGGAAAACTCCAGCTCGAACTCTCGCCGCGTTTGGTCCGCGTCGGCAAGTGTTTTGGTGAATGCTGCAAAACTGTTGACTATCGCCTGCTCTTCGCGCTCGATTACCTGGGGCAGACTGGCGGTGGTGCCCTGGGCGGAGGCGTGGGCGGCGAGTGCGCCTAGCACTTGCTGCGGCAAAGATTGGCATGCACCGGCAACCTGCTCTTCGGTCAAAACCGCAACCGCGAGCTTCAGTTTGCCGCAACCAAAAAAACGCCACCATGGACGTTTCTGGTTCTGCTTGAACAAAAGATGAGCTCGCGCGAGCCGTTCGTGTGCAAACGCGCGCAAGTTGATCCAGTTCAGCCAGGTGAGCCTGACGCGCTCATACTCGGTTTTAGTTTTACCGGAAAAATTCGGTGCTTGCAGCGCCAAACCAACCGGATTCGCCGTTAACAACTTGCTGGTCGACTCGGTACGGATCAACGCGTTTTCCAGAGCCTGCTTGGCGTTGTTGTATCGGGTCTTGAATTTAAAAGCAACGTCGAAGCGCCACCAGCTGAATCCAGCCAGTAAGAGCACCACGCCGGCGATAATCCAACAGAGAGTCTGTGGGGAAATATCTTGGAGTGCAGTGAAGTTCATAAATGCGTGGAGTTATATATAACTGCGAATCAAGTCACCGTGCCTTCCTATGGAATCAGAAGCAAGGTAAATCGAAACGATTTTTGTGTTCGACGCAGGCGAAGCAGTAGCGACTCGCCGAAACCGCCGATTGGACTACCTTTGATCGATTTTTGTGTTCGACGCAGGCGAAGCAGTAGCGACTACCGTGAGATAGAAGGAAAAGCTTGCGAGTGTGTCGATAATCGTGGGTGCGCTTGGTGAGGGTGTCTCGAAGAAAGCGTTGTTTGGTTTTCCTCAGACTAGATGGCCGACATCTCGATATGAACGTTCATTACGTGCGCAGAGCAGCAATCCGTAACAAACCCCAAAGTGCCGACCGGCGCCGCTTGGCATCCCGGATAAAACGGTACTTATCCAAGAGTAACGCCGCAACTGTGCTCACTGCACGCATTCGTCAATGAACCACTTCAGGAGCCGCTAACCGATCTCAGCAAAACTTTAGACGCTAATGGTGTAACGCAAAGAGTGATAGTCGAAACCTCACCGACCTCACGCGAAGTTGCTTCATAGATGCGGCGAACTTATATGAACCGCAGCGATTTTTCCACTAATGACACCGAATATGGTGCCAAGTCCAGTTGACTTGTAGCTCGAATCAAAAAAGCGTGGCAAGTCAGCGCGCTAGTTAGCGCAATCTATGCCGGTTGAGAAATAGTAAATAATAGAAGAGCTAAGCATCCCGAGAGTTCTTTGATTTATTTAAAATCCTGACAATATCTAAGTTTCCATGACATCTTAAACATCTGCATTGATGAGCGCTATCTTATCGTTATTTATTCCTAGGCAATTCGCGTTGCAACGGGGACCGTGAAGCTGCCAGTCTGAATCGTATTTTCAATCACCAGTTCTGAGTTTAGCGCTTCCAAAACACCGTTTAATTTTCACTCTTCTCACGCTTCAATCGTAGCCCTTGTGGGTTCGGTTGGGTATGTGATTTGGAGACGGTCTGCGGAATCGCTTTACCAGTGCTGAAATCTCGTGAAACGCTCGCTTACACAAAGGAAACTACACAATGAGTGCAACCACTCTTCCAAAACGGGCCGATGTGCCTGTTGAGCTGACCTGGGACCTCTCCACCATCTATCCGTCGGTGGACGCCTGGGAAGCTGATTTTCGCGAAGTGGAGAAGCTGACGCCGACGATTGCCGCCTTCAAAGGCACGCTCGGTACCTCCGCCTCGAGTCTCCTCGGTCTGCTCAATCTGCGCGATTCGCTCGGACAGACCCTGGAAAAACTCTGGACCTACGCGCATCTGCGTGCCGATGAGGACACGACGGTTTCTGCCAACAAGGCGCTTCGTGAGCGTGCTCGGCAACTGTTCGTCAACTTCGGCGCCGCGTATGCGTATGTCGATTCGGAGCTGCTCGCCATCGACGCAGGCGTGATGCAGGGCTTCATCGCCGAATCCGCCGAACTCGCAACTCATCGCTTCGAGCTGGAAAACCTGCTGCGCCGCAAGCCCCATGTTCGCTCAGCCGAAATCGAAGAACTGCTCGCCAACGCCTCTATGCTGCACGCTGGTCCGAGCGCCGTCTATGACATGCTCTCCGACGCCGACATGGAATTCCCCATGATCTCGGACGGCAAGGGCAATCGCGTTCGTCTGACGCACGGCAACTACGGCGAGACCTTCCTGATGTCGCCCAACAAGGCCGTTCGCGGTCGCGCTTACAAGGCGATGTTCGGCACTTACGGCAAGTTCCGCAACACACTGGCGGCGACTTACGCGGCTCGCGTGCAATCCGAGATTTTCGAAGCCAGGGCTCGCGGTCACGGTTCGACGCGTGAGCATCGCCTGCACGGCACCAACGTGCCCCTCTCGGTGTACGACAACCTGATCTCCACGGTACACGCCAACATCCCCCGCCTCAACCGCTACCTGGAGCTGCGCAAGAAGATCCTCGGGGTCAAGAAGCTCAACTTCAGCGACCTCTACGTCTCGCTCGTCGGGGACGTGGACTACAAGCCCACCTACGCCGAAGCGCAGGAGACCGTCCTCGCGGCGTGCGCTCCTCTGGGTGAGGAATACGTCGCCACGCTGCGCGCCGGTTTCGCCAATCGCTGGGTCGACGTGGTCGAAAACCAGAACAAAGCATCGGGCGCCTACAGCTCCGGCAGCTACCTGACCGAGCCCTACATGCTGATGAACTGGCAGGATTCGCTCGAGTCGATGTTCACGCTGGCACACGAAGCCGGTCACTCGATGCACAGCTGGCACTCGCGCAAGCACCAGCCCTACCACTCGTCGGACTACACCATCTTCGTCGCCGAAGTGGCGTCCACTCTCAACGAAGCGCTCCTCGCGCATCACCTGCTCGCCTCCACGACCGACAAGGCGATGCGGCGCTACATCATCAACCACCAGCTCGAGAACATTCGCCAGACGCTCTATCGTCAGACGATGTTCGCCGAATTCGAGATGATCGCGCACAGCCGCGCCGAAGCCGGCGAAGTGCTGACGCCTGACCTGCTGTGCGAAATCCACCGCGACCTCAACCAGAAGTACTACGGCGCCGTCGTTCAGATGGATGACCAGATTCCGGTCGAGTGGATGCGCATCCCGCACTTCTACAACAGTTTCTACGTGTATCAGTACGCCACCGGCGTCAGTGCCGCAATCGCGCTGTCACGTCAGATCCTCACCGAAGGCGCACCCGCAGTGAAGCGCTACCTGGGCTTCCTGAGCTCCGGCGGCAGCGACTACAGCATCGAAATCCTCAAGGCTGCCGGCGTGGATCTCTCCTCGCCGCAACCGATCGCGCTCGCGCTCGACGCCTTCGAGGACTACCTGGTCGAGTTCGAAAAGCTCGCCTGAAACTGTCGCAAGACGGTTCATTCGACATCGCTGAACAAACCAGCGTCGGTTTCTTTTGCAGAAACGTCAGACGTTTGGTGGAATTCGCAGATAAAACGAAACCGGAAAGATCGGCGGGAGCACCAGTGCTCCTGCCGTTTCTTTCTCCGCACGCTACAACGTGCAACCGATGAAAGAACCAAACATGCCACAGAAAGTCACCACAGCCGCTTGCAAACAAGCGCTTCTCCAAGCCTGGCCGCAGGTATTCGGAACCGACTTGCCGGCGGAAGCGGGCAAGTGGAAACGCATCTCCAAACGCGGCAAGAAGGGTGAAGCGATCGAGCGCGTCTTCTTCCACGAGACGCTGCCCGTGCAAGCTCTCGTCGTCGAAAAGGACGGCGCCATTGTCGACACCATCATCCGCGGTTTCGCCGGCTTCGACGCCAACGAGGAGTCCGCCACGGACGCCGAGAACGAGATGGCAGAACGGGCGGGCACCAACGCGGGCTTCGAGTTTCTCGAGAAGTATCCGCTGTACCGCGCCTCCGATTTTCTCTTCCGCGTCTGCACGGAAGAGGAAGCCACCCGCGATGGCCACACGTGGTACGAACTCTACCCGACCACCGACTTCGGTCGCGGCGAGGCATCGTGCGACGAACAGCTCGACTACCTGATCAGCAGCCATTTGCCGGAAGGCGACGGCGAGGTCATGGAAGGCACGTTCTCGAGCCCGCTCTCCGTCACGGAATGCGAGGCCGCTCTGCGCGCCAAGGGCTTCATCGCCTCGGCCGAGTGGACCGCGACTTCGAAGAAGGGATTCGACGGCGACGACGAATAACGCAAGCCGTGACACCAAATCCGGTGCCGCGTCGTTCGCTGTTAGCGCTCGTCGAAAATACTTCGTTGTTAGCGCTCGTCGAAGATACTCGTTGTTAGCGCTCGTCGAAAATAAAACTAGCCAGTAGTTTTCCGGAAGCAGAAGGGCATCAGCTCTTCTGTTTCCGTTTTTTGTTCTCTTGTAACGACATGACGTAGTATAAAAAAACGGAACGAAAAGTCCTGGGTGAAGCACCGGAACAGCCCAAAATTAGAAATGTGCCTGTGGGCCACATTAAATGGGCAATTAATGTGGCCCACAGGCACATTTCTACTTTGTTGCCGCGTACATCGAGATTTCCATAAGCAAAACCAGCAAACAGGACGAACGGATGTCCCAAGGGCACACCCGTTCGCCTGTCGCCATGTCACCGTTCGCCTGTCGCCATGTCACCCGCTCGCCTGCCGCCATGTCACCCGTTCGACTGTCGCCTAATCCGCGCGGCGCGGTTCTGACTCACAAGACTCGCGGCGCGATACTTACGCCAGCAAAAGCTTGATACCGAGGGCGGTGCTCAAGATTGCCGAGACGAGACTGAGCCAGAAGAAGATCACCTTGCGGCGGCGCGCGTTTTGGAAGCCGAAGATGCTGACCCAGGCGATCGCCATGTTGGAGAGCACCATGCCGATCGAGAACACGCTGATGAGCGTGAACCCGACTGAGAAGCTTCCGATGGCAGCGGCTGAGCCGAGAGCAAGCAACTGCGTGGGAGATTCGACGCCGATGCCGTGCAGGACACCAATCAACGTGCAGCCGAAGAAGCCGAGGTCATCGAGGTCACTCTTGTCGTCGGCGACGGGCTTGTTCTTGCGAAACCGCGCCCGAATGTTGCGCGCCCAGCCGAAGAGCAGCCGCCAGCGACTGATGATCTTGCCTTCATCGCGAAGTTTGACCGCCGAGTAGAAGACCGCGACACCAAGCAAGATCAGCGTGACGCCGACCAGCTTTTCGAAGATGTGAGAGAACGACTCCGGCAGGCTGAAACCCAGCCACAAAGCCAGACCGCCGAGAAGGAAAACAATACCGACGTGACCGAGCGCGTAACCAAGACTGCCCCAAATCGCACCGCGACGGGTGGTTTGAGCAGCGCTGATGTCGGTGATGGCGGCGAGATGGTCAACGTCGAAGCTGTGCCGGAGCCCGAGCAAAAAGGTGGTCCAGAGAAGGACCGCGTCAAGCTGGACATTCATGTGTGTTAATTCCTGACGCCGAGCGTCGTAGAAGGTTAGAGATGGGAAGTTGAGAACTAGTAGCGAGGAAAGCTTCAAACTCAATGAAAATGGAAAACAGGTCATCAAGTTATGAAACAACTGGAATACAATTCAAATTTGCGCTTGCCGGCATAATCCGAATCGAATTCGAGCGCTGGACCGACCCGACCTATTGAGAACCTTGGATATTATTGAGAACCATTTGCATCATTTTACTTACTTGCCCTCGCGCAGGTTACACGAACAGAAATCGTTTCCATTAATCTCCAAAAGCTAATCCGTTTCTAAGGTTTTCCTTTGGGCTTCTATTAGAGTTCGCCGTGACCAAAACGAAAATGAGCGACCCTGCAATAACGACGAGAAACACCGAGAAAACGACAATGAGACTTCAAAAAAACAACGTAGAACCCCACGAAAGAGGCATCGAAACGCAAATGTGCCTGTGGGGCACATTTTTTTAGCCGAGCCAATTAATGTGCCTGTCAGGCACATTTCAATAAAGAGTCCCGCAAGGAGGGCCACGGAATGTATCGAGACGAATCGAAACAGCTCACGCCTGACGGGTTTCGAACAATGGCATGAGGACTGACTCTTCAACTCTCGATCAATATCGCCAGGGGAATCCGAAAAAGAATTCACGTTCACCGAATCAGGAATCTAATAGGATCTCAAGATAGGTTTTATATGACAACTGCGCCAAACCCTACCTCAATCAAACCCGGTGTCTTCAGGACACACGCAACACGCCTCCCGCGTTTGCGCATGAAGGCGCTCGTGCGCGATGGCAACCAGGTTTCGGTTCAGCTCATGCCACGCCCCGAGCTAACTGATGCTCGCTCAGTCGTCGTGCGCGTCACAGTCGCTGGATTGTGCAGAACAGATCTCTACGCCGCTGACGGCAAAATCAAAACCATCGATCCGGTAATTTTGGGTCACGAATTTTCAGGTGTGATTGATGAAATCGGCGCCGAAGTCGACAACGTAAAAGTCGGTCAGAGGGTCACTGTTAATCCAAATCTGCCATGCTTAAACTGCCAGTATTGCCGCGCAAATGCTTTCGATACTTGCCAGAACTCTACCTTTCTTGGTGTCGATCGATGCGGTTGTTTCGCTGAATTCATCTGCGTCCCCGCTGGCACAATCTTGCCATTGCCTGACACAATCTCCGATCTTGCCGCCGCTTACACCGAACCTGTCGCCGCATCCCTGGCTGTTCTCAAAGCGGGTTTTCGCCGCGAAGAGAAAGGAATGATTTACGGCAACAATCGATTTTCTCAGTTGATGGAACAAATTCTTCGCGCATACGATTTCAACAATATCACCGTATTCGATACCATTACAGATCGTGGTTTACTCGACGACAGTTCTTTCGACTATGTAATCGAAACCATGCTGACCAATGAATCTTTATCCGATATGGTCCGCGCCATTCGACCAGGCGGAAAGATGGTTTTGAAAAGCAGACAATACGATCCGATCGATTTGAACATGACGAGCTTGCTCAAGAAAGAGCCTGTCATGCACATCGTCAACTACGGATCTTTCTCGGAAGCAATAGAACTTCTAACGACAGGCAAAATCAATGTCGAAAGTTTAGTCGACGGAATCTACGATCTGGAAGACTACAAGCAGGTATTCGCCACTGCTCGTAACAAGGAATCGCTGAAACCATTTTTCTCCACGGGTGCAAATCGCTAACCATGTGCGGAATCATCGCCAAGTATTCTCCTGGCAAGGAAGTAACAAAACAGAGTCTCAGTGCGGCTGTTACAGCGCTCAACCATCGTGGTCCGGATGGACACGGCATGTGGTTGTCACCAAATTCAGAAGTAGGTCTCGCCCACGCTCGACTTGCGATCATCGGTTTAAACAATGGTGTTCAGCCGATTTCGAGCGACGACGGACAGATACAAATAATAGTCAACGGTGAATTCTACGATTTCGAACGCATCAGAAATGAGTTAAAAGCCAGAGGACATCGGTTTTCCACTGAATCGGATTCAGAGATCGCCCTGCACCTATATAAAGAGCAAGGGGTAGATTGCCTCCAACATTTGCGTGGCGAGTTCGCCATGGTGATATGGGACGAGCGCGCCAAGCGGCTCTTCGCAGCACGCGACCGCTTCGGAATTAAACCTTTAGTGTATGCGCGCATAAACGAACAATTGTGCATCGCATCGGAAGCAAAAGCACTGTTCGCCTTAGGCGTACCTGCCGAATGGGATGAGGAGTCGTTCTTCCAGGCTGCGAACATGCAGTACACACTCCCTGACCGCACTCTATTTTCAAAAATCAAACAGCTCGAACCGGGTCAGTATCTACTCGCCAACGACCAGAACGTTCAAACGTTTACCTATTGGGACCTGGACTACAAGCGCGAAGACGATGCTAGCCGCATCGACGAAAAACTCACTCCTGCCAAAGAGACTGAGTTAATCGAACAATGTCGCGAGCAACTCACAGAAGCAATTCGCCTGCGTTTGCGTGCTGACATTCCAGTCTGCGCGCACCTGAGCGGCGGACTCGATTCCAGTGCAGTGGTCGCTCTGGCGATGCAAATTTCCGACAAGCCAATCAAATGTTTCTCAGTTAGTTTCACCGAAGAAGCCTATGACGAGCGCGCTATCGCCAGCGAAATGGCAACGCGTGCGGGCGCCGATTTTCAGCCCGTCAATGTTTCTCAAAGCGATCTCATTGAACACTTGTCTGATGCCGTCTACTTCAGCGAAGGTTTGGCAATCAACGGACACCTCACCGCCAAGTACATTTTGAACAAAGAAATCCGCAAAGGCGGCTACAAAGTCGCGCTCACAGGCGAAGGTTCCGACGAAGTATTGGCCGGCTACGCACATCTTCGAAGCGATCTTTATAAAACAGACGGCCGCTATCATCTGCTTGCCGACCTTCATGCCAGCAACACAGCATCGCAGGGCATCATGCTGATGCACGGTCGTTCACTATCGCTCGACGCGGTACAACAAAAGCTCGGATACGTCCCCGGGTTTCTCGAAGCCAAAGGATCGTTTGGACATAAAGTCAGCTCGCTTCTGAGCGACGAAACCATTCAACGTTTCCAAAACCATGATGCCTACGACCGTTTCATATCCCACTTCGATGTCGATGGACAATTGAGCGGAAGAAATCACGTCAATCAATCACTTTATCTCTGGACAAAATCCGCGCTCGCGAATTACATTTTGAAAACGCTGGGCGACGGAATGGAGATGGCAAACTCCATCGAAGGTCGGCTCCCGTTCCTCGATCACCACTTCTTCGAATTCGTTCGAGACTTGCCAATCTCGATGAAGATTAACGGCACCATCGAAAAATATATTCTCAAAGAAGCAGTCAAACCGTTTATTACCGACACGATTTACAACAGACAGAAACACCCCTTTGTCGCGCCTCCCATCAGCGCCTTCGCGTCTGACTCCGCAGAGACATTGTTGAACGATTCACTCCGCAGTCAGAAATTCAAAGACATCCCGTTTTTAGACCATAAAAAGATCGTCAGGCTTTTGGATTCGCTTCCGAAGATGACGCAAAGCGAGCGATCCGTGATGGATCCCGTTCTCATGATGATTACTTCCGCGTACTGCCTGCAAGATCGTTTTGGTCTTTAGGCTCCGCTCTAGTGGAACATAAGCGAGTGGAACATAAACGAGTCGACATGCACAACGACTGCGGGCCAACTTTTCTAGAATTGTTCTTTCGTATTGCAGAACAATATCGCGACAAGCCAGCAATTCTTGTCGAAGGCAAAACGGCTTACACCTATGGTCAGCTGCTCAGCAAGGCATTCCGCATTGCGCACTTGATTCGAAACGCTGGTATCGGCGAAAGTTTAATCGCAATCGACGAAGACGAACCCAGCAAAACCGCCACTCCGGAAACTGCGGCGCGACAGCCGTTAGCGTCTCACTGTTTGACTGCTAGTTACGCAGACCCAGTCGCCGCCGGCGAAGACGCGGGTTCCATCAATCACGCGCAAAGCCAGTCCAACTGTCTCGGCAATGCTATCGGCATTGGCATTTCGAAATCCGCTGATTACATTGCTTCCATGCTCGGCGCATGGATCGCCGGAGCAGCGTTCGTTCCCTTAGATCCGACTTTGCCGAAAGAACGTGCGCAATTCATCGTTAATCAATCATCGATGCGGGCAGTGCTGACGAAGTCGACAGCGTCGTTCGCAAACCTGGGCGTAGAGTCAATCATCGTCGACGAGAACTGGACCGATGACTTCGACTTCAGTTCACCCAGAACTGCAATCGTTGCCATACCTGCAGACCGATTGGCATACATAATCTATACTTCTGGATCAACTGGCCGCCCGAAAGGGGTGATGGTGACTCATTCCGGCATCGTGAACCTGCTGGTCGAGCAAATCGCGGCTTTCAAACTCGACTCACAGAGTCGTTGTCTTTTTATCCTGTCGACAAACTTCGACGCCTCCGTTTCAGACATCGGAACTGCCTTGCTGTCCGGCTCGACGCTGTGTATCGAGCCCCAGGATTTGCTTCAACCTGGTCCGACTTTTCTGCCGCTCCTTTCAGAACGAAAGATAACTCACATGGACATCCCGCCTTCACTATTGAAGACGATCCCATGCCAAGACGCCCCTGCCACGCTGCAGACCATCATCATCGGCGGCGAAGCTTGTGCACCGGATACGGTGCGAGCCTGGGCTCAAAAATGCCTGGTTGTGAATGTCTATGGACCCACCGAAGCCACTGTTTGCACGAGCCTTGGCGCTTGCGACTCGGAGACCTGGGATCGGCCGCTAATCGGTCAGCCTTTAAAAAATATCGACTATCAGATTCTCGATGAAAATTTAAACCCTACTCCAATCGGAACGCCAGGAGAACTCTACATCGGCGGTATCGGCATAGCGAAAGGTTATGTGGACGAACCAGATTTAACCGCTAAGAAGTTCATTTCATTGAGTGGCAAGCGACTGTACAGAACCGGCGATCTGGTTGTTCGTTGCGACGACGGTGAGTATCAATTCCTCGGTCGAGTGGATCGTCAATTCAAACTTCGTGGGATGCTAATCGAACCAGAAGAGATCGAATCGCGACTGGCAATACACCCCGGCGTGCAGCAGGCAGCAGTACTAAAACGCCCACTGCGAGAAGGTTTTCCAGGGGAGAAATTGATTGCGTTTGTCCTTCCCAGAGAAAACAAACAAATCGATGCGCCTGAGTTGAGACAACACTTAGTAAAATTCCTACCACCATGGATGGTGCCACAGATCTTTGAGTTTGTCGACCAGATGCCGATGAAGATCACCGGGAAAATCGACCTATCGTCGTTGCGAACTCGCTTACTCCAAGCCATTCCTGACGCAGCGCCATCGCCAGCCACGACTCCAACCCAAGAAATTTTGCTTGCCGCATGGAAACAAATATTGGGAATAGAATCGATCGGAATTCACGATGATTTCTACGCGCTCGGTGCCGATTCGCTCAATATCATTGAAGCTGTGCTAGCCTCACATGTGCGTGGATTGACAGTCAGCCCTGATTTGTTTGCGCTACATTCAACGATAAGCGAACTGAGTGAAGCTATCGACCAACAGCAGAGCAGAAAAAAGATTGCGCCAGATGGTGGCAAAAGCGAAATCGAAAATGCGAATGGAGGATTTCTTACAAGTCAGTTTCTCCGTGACGATGTCCGGCTTGGCGAGCAGTTCTTCGCAACAGCAGCAACAACAGCAGCAGCAACAGCAGGAGCAGGAGCAGCAGCAACAGGAGCAGCAGCAACTGCAACCTCGAACAGCCAGTCCCAACGAGCGAACGCTCATGTTGACACTGATAAACTAACCGCATCAGCTCCGAAAATCGTGCTTATGACCGGCGCAACTGGTTTTCTCGGTTCTCGATTGTTGCATGAACTGCTTCAAAAAACTGACGCACGTTTCCATTGCCTCATTAGAGCCAACAGCGAGCAAGCAGCAATGACGCGGCTTCGCAACGCAATCGCCGCGCACGGAAAGACTTTTTCGGCGAACGACGAGAGTCGGATTCATCCAGTTCTGGGCGATCTTACAAAAACTTCTCTCGGACTGAGCGCCGAAGTTTGGAACAAACTTACTTCCGAAGTCGACACCGTTTTTCACTCGGCGGCGACGGTCAACATGGTGAAAGACTACTACGAACTCAAAGGCGCAAACGTAGACGGCACCCGAGAAATTATCAGATTTGTTTTGGAAGGAGAACCAAAACAATTGCATTACGCATCCACCTTATCCGTTTTTGTTGCCACCAACCGCAATACCGGAGTTGCTTCCGAATCGGACAGACTCGATGGTCACTTCGAAGTTTATGGCGGCTACGCACAGACCAAATTCGCGGCCGAATTGTTGCTCCGAGAAGCTGAGCAAAACGGTGTTTCCGTCTCGTTCTATCGCTTCGGGCTTTTGACGGGCGATTCCAAATCCGGACTCAGTGCTAAGGACGATTTTTTAAATTTATTTGCACGCGGACTCTCGACGCTCGGCATGGTGCCCGAGTCCGACTCTCGCATACAAGTGGACATAACACCGGTCGACTATGCCGCTCAAGCAATGGCCCAAATAGCGGTTGAAGACTCAGTATACAACCGTTCCAACACCTACCATATCGCCAACCAGCGCGGTTTGCCACTGACAGATTTAGTCACCGCCCTGAGGAACGTGGGCTTCAAATTCTATTCGATGCCATCTCAAGTATTTCTGTCGCAACTAACGCACAAATCAAAATTCACATCCGAAGAATCCGCAGCATGCCTGGCTCTCTGCAGAACACATGAGGACAGCAACAGCTTCTCCAAATTTCGCAGCATGGACCTCTTCCAAGCAACCGACATCCGCTTCGACTGCTCCAACACGAAATCCGCACTGGAAGCGACTTCCATTCGATGCCCATTACCAACCGTTGAACTAATCGAACTTTATTTCCAAAAGGCACTAGTCGAAAAATTAAGCAGTTAAGCCCGGATACGCATTCAGTGTTCGAATTCAGAGCTTCCCATTTTTTATGAAAGCCAGGCATTCTTTGAAGATCGCGTTGTTTGTGTCGCTCGACGCCAGGTTGATGTCCCGATGTGACAGAGGAACAGCTTTCACCTCTAGCTTGCCGCCCACACCCTTGAGTTGGCGAGCAAAAATCTGATGTTGTTCGAGGCAAGATTTGCGCTTTTCTCCGCAATACATGAGAAAGGGCGGATAGGTGCCACCAGGTTTGATAGAGAGTGTTGGTGAGGCGTCCTTGAGTTTCTCCGGCTCTTTGCCGAAAGCTTGCTCTATCAGCTTTCCGATGTGTTTTCCTTCCATGGTATCTTCGCTTTTCCGCCTGAGAAGATCAAGGGAGGCGGTGTCGAGGCTAACTACGCCTTTGATCGCAGTTGGATCTACGCCAACTTCCTTCAAAAATCGATGGTTTGTGGCCACCAGATCAACTAGATGTGCTCCGGCTGAATGCCCCATCAAGTAGATGTTCTGCGGATCACCGCCCCACTCAGCGGCATGATCGATTGTGTACTTGATCGCCTTTGCCACATCGAGCACTTGTTCTGGATGCACTACCTGCGGTGCCAGTCCGTAGTTGGCATTAACCAGAATCACGCCGTTTTGAGCGTAGGCCGGCCCCTTGCCTGACTGATGATTCTTATCGCCCATGCGCCAGCCACCTCCGTGCAAGGAGATCAGTATTGGCAGTTTTTGGTTCTTACTTTTCGGTATGTAGACGTCGAGTTTTTCTCGTTCGCCGGTGCCATAAGGCAGGTCTATTTTGCGGTCTACTCGTTCCCAAACCCGCGGGTCTATCGGCGCCTGCTGTGAGCGTTGCAAGCCTTGCCTTCCACTAAAGCCGCCGCCTTCTAGCCTGCGCATGCCGTTGCCTGCTCTGCCGAGCGTTCCGTTTGCCCGAGCCTGCCTGAATCGCTCGATCAATGCCTGGCGATCCTGGGCTATCGCACTCTGCTGATTTGCCAGAGACACGGAGACGCATGTCGTAAGCACCGACAATAGAAACGTCGCTCTCAAACGAGTTCTAGTCGGGAAATTGATGATCGGCACAACAGCGTCCTCGTTCTATTCGAAAAGTTCCACTACTCTTATTGACGTTGGAACACTTTAAAAAGTTCAACGATCATCCGATTTTAATCTTTCATTGAAGGTAATTGGTCTGGAAAAGAGCACTACCTTCAGGACATTTCCATTTCAAGCCACCGGATCTGGACATCAACTTCAAGACCGAAAGCGAACGTTTTTTCGGAACCTGTGCTCGCCAATAGACACCGAGGGGCCCGTCCACGTTCTGATATTGACTTTGAATAAAATATTTGCGCCTCGCCCGAGAGCGCTGGTCTGTTTGTCCGCAGAAGCTCCGGCGCGGCATTGGTATCATCGAATGATCGCCAGAGCGCGGCATCTTGATACTCGAACCGGAGGGTCCAGTATGGCAGAGTTTTGGGTGCCACCACTACCGGCACAAACTGATGTTTTTAACGTTCAGGTTGGCACCTTGTTCTCAGCGTGATCGAATCGCTAGACTGGATCTACATAACACTCGCTCACCCGCACGTCGTCTCTTTATAGTCTCACCGCTCACGTAGTCGAAATTCACAACTCAATCCTCGCAAACCGCGAGGTGAGCTTGTATTGGGATGATGTTTCGGGTCCGTCGAATGTTCGCAACACGTAAAAAACAATTTCCACGAAAAGTATAATAATGACAAATGATCGCACAGTGACTGCTTCGACAAAAATGAACTCGACCGCTAATGGAGTTTCCGGCACCACCATCAGCGTGGGCGTGCCTGGCAATATAAGAACACTGAATCTCGAAGGAAGTGATTGGACTGCAGGCGATGTGTTGAAATATGCAGAACTGGAACACTCGGGGTACGAGATTCGTATCAATGGCAGTCCGGCCCGTCTGGATTCATTAATCCGCAACTCGGACAATCTCTTGCTTTTCCGCAAACTGGTCGGCAACTAATTTCAGTGATGAATGAAAGAGCAGGGGCCATATCGCACGGGCTCCTGCTCTGCACGCAACTCAAAAATTCAACTTGTCAGGACAGCGCATGAACGTATTTGCCCTTTTGTCGCTCGGGCCGGTGGTATTGATTTTGCTTGGACTGCTTGACAGACGGCTGCGCCACTATCGCTTTGGACCTATATGGTCTTCCAAACCAATTTCTCGTCGACTCTCGATTCGCCATTTGACCAATCAGCAGAAAGAGATTTTGAGATCCTCCGGGATTGAATTTGAGGAACCCGACGCCGAGACTATTCTGTTCAACGATAAATGGTCATTTGTGCAGGCTAAGCTTCTTTTGAATGGTGAAGTGGTTGATATCACCGGTGATGCCGATACCGGTGAAGCGATCATGACCTTCCAGCATATAAAGGCTGTTCAAAACGGCTTCACGACCAGTTTTTCACCCATAGACAGAGCTCCTTTGCAGGATTGGGTAAGAAATTTCAATCAGAGGAAAATTGCCAAACTGGTTAACTATCTTCTGCTCCCTGTAGTGAAGAAAAGCATCGCGATTTATTACGGCGAGCCCGGGCCTCGACCGAATGGCGATGATCAGTTCAGTATTTCACTTTATAGTTTAAGCGATTGGGAAGAAAGGCAACGTTCGTCACCACATTTTTCCCGAGAAATCTACGATGTCACCGGCAGACGCTTGATCGCCGAACTGGAGCAAGATCGCCTCAACCTCAGAATTTGCTCCACACTATACACGCTTAGAGCCTGCGATCTGGTCGACGATCTTCGGAGGATTCTGAACGAACTTTCGCCTTCGCTAATTCTCGCTCAAGCGCTCAAATCGGTTGGATTCCGATTTGATCCAAATTTGATGGAAGCTGCTGCCAGAGGAACGGATGAGCGCCTGATGATACCCTCGTGCCTGGCAAAACACATTCTTGAACCCGTGGTTCAACGCCATGTCGAAGTCTACAATTGCGCCGGTAACGCGCTCAGCCCGGTGAGCTATGAGAACATGGTCCACGTCTTTTTGTACTCATCGCCCGTTGGGACACCTCGGTTAAATCCGCCCAAACAGCTTTGGCAGACAGCCATAACTTCTGACGATCCGGTTTTTGCACCCTCTGGTACTGGTATTCCGCTCGCAGCGGACAATGGATTTATCTTCGCAGAGATATTAGATCGCAACGTCTATTTGCACCTCAACTGTGTCCGACTCGGCACTAGCGAAGAGATCGGAATGCTCGCCAGGCAATTCGCAGAAATCGCCAATGTGATGAAGGACGAGTCACAGCGCGACAACCGAACAGTGGTGTCCAGAATGTCGGAGCGTTTTGCACAGCAGTGCGCCAGTCAATATCGCGCTGGTGGATTGGCTGATGGTAAAACTAACTTCGCGACTGTTGAAACAACATTTCGCAGCAGCCTCATCTCAGCAGCTTCTGCGCAATCCGAATATTACCAAGTTAAAAACAGTCCAGATAGCGAGCTTAGAGGTCGTGAGTTCGATCAAATTTGTGCTCTGGCAAACGTCGAAAGCGTCTCAGTTAGAGACGCTTGGATTGTTGTGACCACCGCTAACCTCTATTGTTTGAATCCCAGCTCCGGCGTGAAATACGACATTGGAAAATTCGAAATTCAAATCAACGCAAAAGAACATACCATCAGATGGTTGAATCAAACCAGAAGAGTAAACGGATTCCACGCTCCGCATGTGAACGGCGAAGGCTTGGCATGCATGGGCAACACTAAGGAATTGTTTCCGATGCTTTTGAAAAAGCAGGAATACGCATCTGTTGTGCAAATTGCGATCGCCTTTGTTGAGACGGTGAACGTCGATGATAATTGGGGTAGCCAAATTACAAACTGGCCACGCGCATGTAAGGGTCAACAATGAAAAGTTTTATCATTCCGAATTTGGAACCGTCTGACCGGACCGCGCTGATCAACCAGCGTGTGATTTTCTACCCGTGGGGAAAGGATGTTCTAGTTGAAGAACCACAATTGCAGAGAGCCCTGAAGGTACTCGACGCGAAGGCGACCTCTGAGCCAACCGACATCGCAGAGGTTTTTCGTATTTCATGGAAACGCATAACGCATCAGGTGGAATTGGACCGGGCATCGAATCGATACTCAGACCAGTCGCCCCGAGGCAAATATGTCCAGCGCTGCGACGCTCGCATCGCAGAACTCATTCGACAATCAAAGGAGAAACTTGATTCAGTTTTGCCTGTTTTGATTAGTAGCAAAGCGACTTTCACAAAATCGAGCAGACTGTTTTTCATTGCCAACACTCCGGAGCCGAGCCAGGATGATTTGCAAAAGAAGTTCGAAGATCAGTTTCAACAGCTGATCTCGCTGGATAAGGTTCGGACTGCTTTTGTGGACTGCAGTGCATTGTTAGTCTACACCCACACTCTTTACGCCGACTGTCCGAGTTCGGGGCTTCGTGAACTCGGTGAATTTTTGATTGTTATTACTCTGGACGGAACCGAGGATGGTGTTCGATGGTTCAACAATACAAGACTTGTTAACGGTGCTGAGCCGGCGATGAATGCTCCGCATGTGTTCTCTGATGGCACGGCATGCTTCGACGGACTTCAGCAAACCCTGCAAGAACTTATTGCTCAATTCGAATTCGTTACAGTAACGGAGTTGGCAATTCAGTTTCTCGAGATACTTCCTGCGGGCAATCCGCTGTGCCGCTTCGCAGATCGATGGCCGCCAAAACAACCTCACTAAAAGAATGAAAAATTTATGCCAAACTCCGACGTTGACTGGTTTAGTCGTGACGTAGCAGCTAATTCGCAAACTGGAACTGAATCTCAAAACACCGGAACCGGGTCTCAAAACAGCCAAGCCGGGAAGTCTGTAACCTCAGCAAAGCCTGAGAAGAACAGCGTCTTGCCCAAACACGTTGAGGTGCGGAAGGATCAGCCCCTGAAGCCGCACTCCGCAAATCCTCGCGCCACAATAGTCGACAGAGTTCCGACTGTGTATCTGACGCCAGAAGCCTATCGGCGCATCTGCGCAATCGTGGATATCGCGCCGCTCGAAGTGGGCTGGCTGGGTAGCGTAAGAATTCTGCCAAACGGCGACTTTCTGATTGAAAATGTATTCCTCGTCAAACAATCGGTGACCGCAACCGAAACAGAACTCTCGGTCGATGGCGTCTCAGACTTAGTTGTTGAACTTCTGAAACAGGGCGAAAGCGGGCTGGCGCAAGTCAACAAACTTCATTTCTGGGGACATTCGCATGTGCGAATGGGGACATACCCATCAGGCACAGACGAAAGGACTATGGAGCGTTTCTGCGCAGAAGGGCATGAGTTCTATATTCGAGGAATCGTTAACAAGCTTGGAGACGGAAAGTTCGACATCTACTATTGTCGCGTTGGGCTGCGGCTACTGGATGTCCCATGGTCTGTCCGGGACGAACAGACTGGAGCGATTTTGCTATCCCACAGACGCCATGAGAGTTTGTGGACCAGTTTCTTCGGAACCAAAACAGAGGATACGCCCTGTCCACTACCTGAGCAGTTAAAAGTGAGTGAAGAATTGCGGTCGGCCATCGAGGCTGAATATAAGCTGAAGGTGACAGAAAGAAAACCAATGTTTTCTCTGCCGTCTTGGAATAAGCAAACGCCCTTCCCTATTGATTTTCTACCCGACAAAGAGATCTACAAGAACAAACCGAAAAGCTCCAGAATGTTTGGCAGCTTCGGAAACTGGCTCGGCGATTTAATTTCAGCCCCAATTCGACCCGTAAGACGCAAGTCTGCAGATAAGGACCAGAAATGAATCCGATAAATATCACCTCGCATATGGATGTATTCTCGCGCGACGGATTTGGCAACAAACGCGTTGACATAATTGGTACAGGCGCCAGCGGCTCCAAAGTCACTCTGAGTCTGGCGAAACTTGGTCTGGAGAACATTCATGTCTGGGATTTCGACACGGTTGAATCTCACAACATTGCCAACCAGGCTTTCAATCAATCTCATGTGGGAATGCCCAAGGTAGAGGCATTGGCCGCGGTGGTAAAAGAGGCCACCGGACTGGTAATCAACCAGCACAATGAGAGGGTGGATGGTTCGCAGAACCTGGGCGATGTCGTCTTTCTACTGACGGACACGATGAGCTCACGCCAGGAGATTTGGAAAAACGGACTGCGATACAAAGTCCGCACCAGGTTGATGATCGAAACACGCATGGGTTCGGATAGCGGTCGCTGCTATGCCATCAATCCAACTAAACCTGCACACATCAGAGGTTGGGAGGCGACGCTGTATGACGACGCCAAGGCGGAGGTCTCGGCCTGTGGCTCGACTATCTCGGTCGGTCCAACGGCTGACGTACTCTGCGGCATAGCCGTCTGGCAGTTGATTCGCTGGCAGGCGAGCAATGGAGATTTTACGAAAATGGACAATGAAATTATCTTCGGTCTGCGGCCGCTGTTCACGGTGACTAGAAACTTTGAATAGTCGTCTAAAGAGAAAACTTGGAGGAAGCACCACGGGTGGTTCCTCCGCGCGCAGCAAAAACTTGATTACGCTGAACTGTAAGACCATTTAGATTTTCAATAACCCTCACTTCGAAGGAATCGTGACAAATGTCACACTCGCCGACTCTTGCTAAAGTTCTGCAGCTCGCATCCCAAAAGTCCGCCATTCTTGGTACTCCTGACGTCGGTATTCCATCTCTTCTTGTCGCCGTGGCAGATGACGTGTCACCAAACACTCACCGCTTACTCGCAGAAGCCGGACTGAACGCGCAACTAATCCAACTAACTGCTACCAATCTCTACGGCTGTGGTCAAAACGAAACTGCTCAAACACTGACACAGGTTCCGCTCAGCAGAGAGGCACAAACCCTCTTGAGTAATGCGTCAGAACAAGCCACCAGACTCGTTCACATTGCTACAACACCAACGCACGTTTTGCACCAACTGGTTAGACACCGGGACGGTGTGCGAATCCTAAAAGCCGCATTTCTGGTGGTCTGCCGATCCGATACCACCACAACTGCCACGATCGTTCAGCGACTGGAACGACTGTTGACTAACGTGGAAGCCGCGGTGACGACGAACATCGAAGGTCTGCCAGCGGGCGAAGCGAAAGTCGCGCATTTACTTGACCAGATGACCGTTGATTTGACGAAATTGGCCCGAGAGGGAAAACTTCCGACTGTCGTCGGCAGGAAGACGGAAATTCGACGGGCGATTCAGATTCTTGGTCGTTTGAACAAAAACAATCCGGTGTTGATAGGCGAAGCCGGAGTCGGGAAAACTGCAATTGCAGAAGGTTTGGCAATTGAGATAGTCGCCGGCCGCGTTCCGGAAACACTACAGAATAAGCGCCTTTTGCGTCTTGATTTGACGGCCCTGATAGCCGGCACCCAATTTCGCGGTGAATTCGAACAACGCCTCAAAGCGATTATGGACGAACTCAATAAAAGAAATGATAGTTTGTTATTCATCGACGAACTTCACACTCTCGTTGGAGCTGGTGCCGCGCGCGGATCGACCGACGCGTCCAACTTGTTGAAGCCTGCACTTGCACGAGGCGAACTGACTATCATCGGCGCCACTACCATTGATGAATATCGCAAGCACATAGAGACTGATGCCGCTTTTGTGCGACGATTTCAACCAATAATGGTCGAACCAAGCACCGTTGAAGATACCATCCAAATAATTCTGGAGCGAAAGACAATTTTAGAAAACCATCATGGGGTGTCGATCTCGCATGAGGCAATTGTACAGGCCGCGACCATGGCAGATCGCTATATTGCTGACCGGCATCTTCCGGACAAAGCCATCGATGTCGTTGACGAGGCTGCTAGCGCGTTGGCGATTGATGAACCGAGCGGCAATGTTACGGTCGAAATAATCAGTTCAATGATCAGCCAGATGACCGGAATTAAAGTTGATCAACTCGCGATGCAAGAGTGCGCCAGACTGGTCAACATGGAGTCCGAACTAGGCAAGCGCGTTATCGGCCAACATCCTGCCATCTCAGCGCTTTCTCGTTCGGTCCGTCGTGCCCGTTCGGGCCTGAAAGACGACAAGTCGCCGATTGGCAGTTTCCTTTTTCTTGGCCCCACAGGCGTCGGAAAAACCGAAGTCTGTAAGGCTCTGCAAGAGTTTTTGTTCGACAGTGACCGTCAAATCATTCGATTAGACATGAGCGAATACATGGAAAAGCATAATGTATCGCGCATGATTGGCGCTCCTCCTGGTTATGTCGGGTATGAAGAAGGCGGTCGATTGACTGAAGCCGTGCGGCGCAGACCATACAGCGTCGTCTTGTTGGACGAAATCGAGAAGGCGCATTCCGACGTATTCAATGTCCTGCTGCAGGTGTTGGATGACGGTCGGCTCACCGATGGGCTTGGGCGCACGGTCGACTTCAGGAACACGGTGATCATAATGACGTCGAATATTGCCTCATCTTTAATCACCGATACTTTGACAAAGCTGGGCGATCGCTGTTCTCAAGAAATATTGCTGGAGGCTGCAATGCCGCAAGTCAAAAGAATATTCAATCCCGAATTTCTCAATCGACTCGATGAAATTGTCTGCTTTGGACAGCTTTCCAGACCTGATCTCATGACGGTGCTCGGACTGCAGCTTGCAGATCTTTCCGATCGGCTTGAACGGCAGCATGGCATGTCAATCGAGCTGGATGATCGCTCGCGAGAGTTCGTTCTATCTCAGGGCTATAACCGCGAATTCGGTGCCAGACCAATGAAACGGGCTGTCCGCCGTCTGGTGGAAGATCCTCTGGCCGACAAGCTGATCCGCGGTGAATTCGAGCGTGGCGCGCTTGTCAGTGCTTCCGTTGAGGGGAATGCCCTGGTTTTCCATTCCACCAGATGTCGTTGACCTGGCAGTTTAATCTCCAGACTGAATGGCCGTTACTTATCGCATAAGCAGTGGTCTGATAGAGTTCCGCCCTGCTTCAATTTTCTCTTGCATTGAAAGGATACACCAATGACAAATACAATCTTGACTTGGATTCGCCTGCGCTGGCAGTGGTATCGCTTATGGTGCTCCATTGCCGATTTAAAGTGGGTTGCGAAAGTCGGTCGTGATAACGAAAGTATCTACAATCAACCACTGTTTAAGTGCTTTGAGGCCTGGGTTGATCATGCTCAGTTGAATTACGATGATGGTCTGCTCCAACCGAGTGAGTATGCCGCCAGCAAAGCGGTGGCAGCATTCAACCGGATGCCTGAACCGCGGCGTATGTTTTTGTCGAAGCTGGCTCAAGCTGCCCGTATGACCGATTACCGCATGAGAGTTGCCCATCTCTGTCAGTAGTGGTGAAAATTTTGCTTGGAAGAAATTATCCAAGCGTTCGTTGTTAACGTGTTGACAATCCGGCCTTCGAATCGCCTAAATCACTTGAAAGGGATACCCATGTCCATTCTGGGAATTGCCGCTCTAATTGCTGCAGTTGTGATGCTCTGTCTAGTTCCTCAGATCCGAAAATTCTTGCCGTTTGACTATTGGATTTCAATGCGAAATCAAAAACTTGCCGATCAACTGATCACCAGGGCTGAGTCTGCTTTGCTCTGCGGCAAAAATGCCGATGCCAAGGCTGCTTTTGAACGAGCGGCATTGCTTGGTAAAGAAAATGCGCTGCTTATGTCCGAGGCGTATTTTGGACTTTGCCGCATCTGTCAGCGTGACGGCGATCTGAATGGTGCTGTCCAGCAGATCGATAAAGCACTGCATTATGCGCCGAAGTGGCGTGAGTACAAACGCAATTTTGAAGGTCTTCTAATGGGTGAGAAGGACCGCATTATCAACAAGATTCACCGGTCGGTTCTGCATTAGTTTGGATGACGTTGAACTCGGTATTCACATGTCTCTGCTGAGACAAAAAGGGGCGACACTTTCATCCTTTCCTTTCACTCTATCTCTCAACAGTCTTGCGATTTGCTCAACACGGTCTAGAGGCAAATGCTGACTGTAGGTCAAAAAATCGAAATTTCACAAATAAAGGTACCACCTTATGTCCACCGAACCGAAAAATGAAGAGTTACCCATCGGATACGCTAATGCCTGCGAACTTTTGGAAAAGAAAAATGGTTCGCGCTGCAATAGGTCTATGCGATATCGCCTGACGAACGTTCGTGGGGTCTATGTTGAAGAACGCTTCAGCAGCGGACTGGTCAGAAATCCCGCAAAACAAGGATTTTGGGGATTCTTACAATCTGACTACATACGCGGATCTGTGCGCGAATTGTCGACGGTCTACATCAATGGCGAAGGGCACGGCAGATTGCACGGGGGAAGCGAATCGTGCGCCCGAGCTATTCAGCAGATGCTGTCAGCGCCGGGACAGAAATCTATTGACTTGATCGTATCGGGTCACTTTACTGAATCAGGATGGTTTGTCGATGACATTAAAGTCTACGGCTCGTCATAGCCAAAGCGTTTTTCTACTTTCCGTTCAGCATTGTATGAATTTCTGCAAAAAAGCAAACAAAACGGAAAAAACCATGACAATCTCCGACTTTGGACATAGTCAACTCGAAAATCTTGAGCCTGGTCTCTACAGCTGCCGTTTCGAACCCAAAGGACCTTGCAAACTCATGAGAGTCTTCGAAGACGAACGCGAAGGACGCAAGGCGCAAGTTTATGGAACGGACGATTGGTTATCTCCATTTAGCACCAGTCTCCTCGCTCGGATGCAGTGGATCCTAAAAGATCTCGATAGAATCGACGACTGCACCAACTTTCTGACCGAACAAATTAGCGCAAGCGCTAACTCACTAAGAGACCAAGTTGAACTCGTGCTGAAAGCCGACGAACTTGCCCGGGAAAAGGCCGAGAAAGAAAAGATCGCGCAACAGAAAATTGCTTCGTTGTTCGAGGCGAAAGTGATTATCGACAGGATACCTTCCATGGTCAAGGTTGCGCGCCTGCAGGATGAGACTCAGGTGGTTGTGCTGTCCGTCGAACAAGGAAGTGGACAACTCGATCAGCCCGAGATTGTTTCGGCTTTCGAAAGCCCGTTCGTTAACGGAGTGGCTAAGCCTGAAAAGTTGCGCGGAACTGCTGCAGTTGTTTTCGACGTTTGTAAGGCGGCCCAGATGGAGCCGGTCCTGACCCCGCATGGAGACCGGGCCGGCTTCTCGATTGTGTTCAACATCACGCCTTTTCGTCCGATACCGGATATGGTGACTCCGGACTACAGCTAGTCGACGTCCTGTTGCTTATGTTAATCAAGCAGGTTCAGAACGGGTTCATTGAACGGCTGAGTCTCCGACAGATGGCTCTATCAGATCTTTTCTGCTAATGGCTAAAATACTTGCGGAGGGCACCAATAGTGGTGCTCTCCTGATTTAGCCAAAATCTGATTGGTATCACTTGTAAATATCGATTTAAGGGGTATGATATTTATAGGGTATAGTTGTTATTTTCAAAAAAACAAAAAAAAATAACGCAGAGTTCAACTTTCGAACATCTGCGTTATTTGCACCCATAAGCGTACTCCGAACTTTAGCTCGCAGCATGCTTATTCGAATACTTAGAGACCGCCGTCTTGTTTTTGCGAAAGTTCAGAGTGCAGCTGGATCGCGAGCCTCACTCAACGTCACTTTGGTGTAGGCGCAAATACGCCGCCATCCCGATGCGAGCAAACGTGCGAACAAGCTGATCAGTATCGAAACCACCGCATAAGTAATTCTCCTGATCATGAGTACTGAACCAATTTATTTCCGAATGAATGACCAAGCTGCCTGATTCCTCCAGCGCGAAACTGGTGAGTCGGTTCGACGTTCATAGCTGTTCTCACCAAGTCGCAATTCAAAAACACACGGGTCCTCGGGGAAAAGCGGATTAATCAGTTCTACCGAACCACGCCCACTTCCTCGCTGTTGAGCAAGCGGATTCCAGGCAATTGAGAATGAGCGCATCGTATGATTTCCGACATCATCGTAATCAACTTGTTCTACATCACCTTCAACGCGCAATTCATAAGACCGCGGCGCTCGGAGGAACAACCCGAACTTCTGGTCTGCTGGAAAGGTCACCGCGGCTTTCAATCCATGCAGCCCAGCCTCATCCTCGTGGAATCGGTCAAGCTCTTGAGTCCACCATGTGACCGAGATGGTCAGCCTGTCACTAGCCATAATTTCTTTCCTTAGTTCACTTAGTGAAAAAACACGAAACAGCCAATCCAGCATATATCCGGTTAGCGGATGATCGGCGTCAAGGCCTTTTGCCGGTTGACGACAGTCAAATCTGCCGCTTGACATAACTGTTACCTCCTTTAGTTTCTTAGTCTTCTGGTTCTTTG
>JADYXR010000162.1 GCA_021772095.1 Candidatus Obscuribacter sp.
AAGTGGTGGCATCTTGAAAATTCCAAGCGAGCCTGTCTATTGACAAGATCTGTTGAGGACGATCTTCAAGCACGTTTTTCAGTGTGAACTAACTAAGCGAAACGGCGATCAGAAATTCCTGTATCAAGGTCCAGGCTGGAGGCTTCTGAAAGAGTGTCGAGGGGGTGTGGTCAGACTTGCTGGTCGTCTCGGCATTCCTGCCTGTTTTTCAGCATTTAAGGATATACTTTAGGCATGGAGCCGACGGCGGAGTCTGCTCTCAATGCTGTCTATTCCGGCGAAAACAACGCCTTAATTGTTATCCGAAAAGGGAGTCTCGCGATGAAGTTTTTTGTGGCACTTATGCTGTTGCTCGTCCTTTGTGGACCGGCATGGGCTGCGCGTAAAGCTGACCATGTCTTTATCATTAGTTTTGACGGTGGTAAACCATCAGTAATGCAAGAAAGTAAAATGCCGACGCTCATGTCGTTGGTGCATAATGGCGCGGCTACTTGGGATGCGCAAACTATTTTTCCAAGTATTACTCTAACATCGCACACTTCTATGCTGACTGGTTTGACACCGGAAAAGCATAATGTTTATTGGAACGAGTGGGAACCGCAGCGCGGAATCATAACGTCTCCGACTATTTTTAAACTTGCAAAGGCTCATAAGTTGTCGACTGCGATGTTTGTCGGCAAACCAAAATTCATTCATCTGTATCAAGAGAAAAGCCTCAATCAATTTTCTCTTCCGTCTCACCTTGCGGTTGATGCCGCTACAGCTGCGGCGCAATATATAAAAATCAAAAAACCAAATCTTTGTTTTATTCACTTCACTGATTCGGATAGCGCCGGTCATACATTCGGCTGGGGATCGACTCAACAGAAAGAGTCATTTAAAACTGAAGACCATGCACTTGAGATAGTGATGAAGGCAATTGAAGAAGCCGGCATCAAGGACAGAAGCGTCGTGATAATGAGTGCCGATCACGGTGGGCATGATAAAACGCATGGCACAAGGAGTGCTGAAGACATGACAATTCCATGGATTGTTTCTGGTTGCGGAGTAAAATCAGGTTTTAAAATCGAAGAGGGTGTCACCACATACGATACCGCAGCGACGGCCTTGTGGTTATTGGATGTTCCTATGCCACCGAACTTTGATGGCAAACCTGTGTCGAATGCCTTTTCGTTTACGAAAGAGGTGACTCTTCAGACGCCTCCAGCAGTCAATTAGGAATAAGCCCTTTTCGACGACGTGAATTAGAACGGTTGCCGAGATTCTCTGTTTGTGTCCGCAGTTTTCATCTCGCGGCTGTTGGAATACTGACACGTGATCACGATGACCGTGGACCAGGGAGAAAACAATGAACTCACCATGCGACGATTGCAGTCGGTATGCGTGAGTTCATGTTTCAGCATAGTGAGGAAGAGCCTCTGCGCATTACTAACTGAACGCACCGGAAGGTTGAGAACTATTTTCCCTTGTTGATCAGTCCCTTTTGTAGATAGGGGGTGACAATTGTCGGATCTACCTTTTTGAGACGAGGACGGTCCTCACCGGCCACCGGCAAAGTGCTCTTCATGTGTGTGCTGACACTGTCTGGATAGATAGACATTTGTACTTCGTTTTCCCATCCGCCTGTCAGATTTTGATGCTGGAAAAAGGCTCGCATTTGTAAATAAGGCTTACCATCAAACGTTTTACCAGCTGAAGCATGAATCCCAAGTTTCTTACCTACGTATTCGGCGGCCTTCTGTAGTTTTTCGAGATCCTCAGGTGTCTTCACAGCCTTCAGCATCTTTTGAATAATAGCCGGATCTCCGCTCAAGATACCGTCTGCAATGGTTTTGACCATCTCTTCGGTGCCTTTTTCTGGTGCATCCTTCTTCATTTCTTTTTCAAAGTTGTCTTTTGCCGCTTTGATGGTTTCGGGCGTCACTTCTGTCTTGTTGAAATCGATGACGGGAACCTCTTCCACGGTTACTTTGGGAACGTCGCCGACTCGACTTGAAATTGCGTCTGTCGCCTGTCCTGCCAGCTCTTGCAAGCTTCTCGAACGGCTATTGGAGAGAGTTTCATAAGCTGGTAACAGAGAGGACCGGCCTTGCGGAAGGTTTGACTCAGGACTAAAATTAAGAGATTTTGATTGGTTCGAATCGGACGTGATTTGCAGGTCTCCGAAGGCACTACTGATGGTATCGGTTCGACCGTCTCCTGAATTGGATTGATAATTCAAGAGATCCGACCGGGACATTGAATTGTATTCCTCCGAAAGTCCTGATCGGGTAATGCTGTTGTCCGCGACATTGGAATTTTGAAATTGTTCTAGATTAGTCACTTGTTTGTTCCTCCATGGTTGCCCATGCATTCGGTGCTCGTTGGAACAACAATATTTCTGTTTTGTTACGCCAAAGTTACAGAAATCACCTTGAGCAGATCTTTTCGGTAAAGCGCAAAGACCTTCGCGTTTAGACGCAAACGAAATTCGCGCTACGGCGCGTTGAGTAAGGATTCAATCTGTTTATGATCTTGGTCAACATCGTCCATCTCAGCTTGCAGCCTCAACTTCTCGAAAGAAGCCCGGCGAAGACGGACAAATGCACGGTTCGGTTAAAGATTCTCCCGAAGAGTAAACCTCGCATCAATTGTTACTTATATAATGAATGTGGGCACCCAACCACAATATTGGGCATGCCACACAGAACAGAACTCCTGACGCTTGTATCCGTCACTCGCTTAACCATTACCGTTTGACCTGGCGTGAGATGATTATTCAGAGAGGCAACGCGCACTAGCAGGAGCGTCCTTCCTGAATTATTCACGCATGAATAAACCAGGACTCTCAAAAGCAAGTTAAGAACCCGCTATCGCAGAGATTCGTTAGTTGGGAATGCTGACAGGACCTGTTGGTTTGCTGAACAAAGTTGAGCCTTTTCGAAGTGAGTCGATGATCGACGGCGCGACACCGAAGTTAGTCTCCAAGACTTGTTTAGGTGTTTTGGCTAGCCATTCAGACAGAGAGATTTCTTGATAATCTCCGGCATTGAATACGGCGAGCATCTCGCACTCCTGGTCTCCGACGGTTTCAATATAGTGCCCGTTGCCCATCGGCACATAGCCTACGTCTCCAGGACCAAACTCTCTGGTGATCTTGCGACCTTTAGATCCGAACACCGTCATGCGAGCGCGACCCTTAATGTAATACTGCCATTCATCGGCATTTGGATGCCAGTGCAGCTGGCGCATGGCGTAAGGTTTCATCTTCAAAATCGCACCACTCATGGTGGTAGAGATTGGAAACTGTTTTTGATCGACCAGAGTCATGCTACCGCCGGCGGTGACAACTGGAATTTTCGATAACAGGTGAAATTGATGCGTGAGTGGCGGTGGATTCTCGCTTTCCGGAGGTGGCTCGGAAGGCAACGTCTGCGGAACTGGACCCTGGCTGATATAAACTTCCTTCTTTGGAAAATCAGCAAATGCTGACGCGGACATTCCGAAGTTTTTAGCGAGCACCTCGGATGGTGTCTGTGCGAGCCAATCGCTGGCACTAAAGGTGGCGAATTCAGAAAAATATCCGCTATCGAAAACAAGGATGAAGTGACACTCTTCGTTGCCCATTCCTTGAATGGAGTGACCGTGACCGCGCGGAAAATACCAGACATCTCCAGGACCGAAGTCTTTAATTTCTGAGTGGCCTTCCGGATCGATGATTGTAATTCGGCAACGACCTGCAATTACGTAAGCCCACTCGGCTGCATTTGCGTGCCAATGGAGTTCGCGCAGACCGCCTGGTTTTAGGAACATCGACACCCCGGCAAGACCTTTGGAAATCGGGAAGTCTTGTATTGTCGCTTCATTGGAAGCTCCACCTGGGTGGAGGTGCAGTGGCTGTTTTCCAAGTTCATATTTGATTTCCGGCATCTCCTCAGTAGGCGTAGATGCAGGAGTCGCGCTTGATCTCGTGACTGTTGTTGATTGCATTTTGTACTGATAGCCATCTTCAGCCGACGCAGATGAGGAGATCAGCATGCACGCGAGAGGCGTGATTGCAGCGAGCGATTTTGTTGTTAGTAAGTTGCGTAACACAGGCGGGTTCCTACGGGTAATTGCTAGCAACCTTATCACCTTGAGATGTATGATCTGACCTTGCTTTGATCTAGTTAACAGAACGTTTAGGCGCCCACTATTAGAACTGTCTTCATCACTCGATCTTCGGTCGCCCTTAAAGGCAGGCTTTCTGAAATCTAATGTCAAGACAACATTTGATCGTTCTGATTTAGTCGAAATTTTCGAGTACTCGCATGGTGTTTTCATCGTAACAACTATGGCTGACATGGCACTCACCGTTTGCTTGAGCGCTAATTAGGGTACGGAAAATTAGGCAGGTCCGTTCGATATGCAAGACCAGACACATGTCCATGTCAATTGAAGAGCTAAACGGCGAAGAGAATTCGCCTGGCACTTGCAACCAGTGTAAGAAGCCCAAAAGAGTGACGCGCTCCGGTACGCTTACGGGCTGGATCTTCAACTCGCGTATTTGCAGTTGCGATGCGCCCGCAATGAAAACTGCTTCGACAAGCGCAACGAATGTTTGTGCGGTCTGCAAGAAAACACTCAACGAGAACAAAACCGCCAGCATAACGCAATGGGTGTTTGGAGCTCAGGATTGCCAGTGCCAAAGAATTGCTCGACCAGCAAACAAGAATCGCTCAAGCACGACTCCCGAAAGTCGCTCAGCCCAGGCACCGAATACAGTATCAGCTGGAACTGAAGACGTTGAACTCACTAAGCAACTCGGTCTTCCTGAGCGCTATTCAGTGATTCGCCGGATCAGTCAGGGCGGATCCGGCTTTGTCAATCTTGCCTGGGATAAATTGCTCCGCCGAAATGTGGCGGTCAAGATATTGGGGGGAATGGATGCGAAACAATTAGTGCGTTTTCAATCCGAAGCGAAAATTCTTAGCTCTCTTAACCATCCGCATGTTGTCACCATCCTGGATTTCGGCATTAACACTAATAGCCAGCCATTTATGGTGCTGGAATACCTAGAAGGTGAAACGCTCGGACAATTTATTCGCAAAACAGGCATGCTCAGCAACGAACAGGCGATTGATCTGTTTGGCAGCATCGCATTAGCTCTAGCCTATGCTCATAAAAATGGTATTTATCATCGCGATCTAAAACCAGATAACATCATAGTTCAGGATGAATCGCGCTCGCATATCGTGGCTAAGTTGATCGACTTTGGTTTGGCATCCGATCAAAACGATCCGTTCATGACGACGGAAAACGGAATCGCGCTTTACGGCACGCCGGCTTACATGCCACCGGATCAAGCGCGCGGACTGGCATTCAGCGAGCAGTCAGAAATTTATAGTTTCGGATGTGCGTTGTTTGAGTCGGTGACGGGACGCCCGCCGTTTTTAGCCGACACTGCTATGGAGTTGATTGCCAAACACAGCCAAGAAGAACCTGTTGCACCAGAGGATTTAAATCACTTAGTTAGTTCGTACTGAAAATTGCACCGAAATTGGAATTGATTCTACTCTTTTTTCAAGAGTCGACGTGTGTTTTGAATAGTTTCCTCCTGAAGGAGTG
>JADYXR010000163.1 GCA_021772095.1 Candidatus Obscuribacter sp.
ATCCGTATGTCACCGCTGTTGGGGGCACGGCGTTGTACTCGTGCAAGGGCAAGCGCATCTCGGAATCGGCCTGGACCGGTGGCGGTGGCGGTAACTCCGACCACTGGCCGCGCGAAACCTGGCAAAAGGGACCTGGGGTTCCTGCAGGCTCCATGCGCTCGACATCGGATGTGGCGCTTAACGCATCTCCTTCGACGGCGTATTCGTTCTACATGAACGGCAAGTGGGAAGCCTGGGGCGGCACGTCTGTCTCGGCTCCTGCGTGGGCCGCGTTGTGGGCGGTGATTGACGAAGCGGCGGGTGTTCGAATCGGCATGCCGGTCGAAACGCTCTATCGCGTCGGCGAATCCACCGAATATAAGGACGCCTTCCATGACATCACATCCGGTGACAATGGTGACTACCGCGGTCCTGGTTTCAGAGCCGGCGACTTCTGGGATCACCCGACCGGCTGGGGCGTTCCGAAGGGCGAGTCGCTCAAGGATTGGATCGTCGGCGACCAGCTGAAGAAATCTCAGAAGGCAGCGGCACCAACGACGAATGGCTCTCAGCCTGACGCGGCACCGGTCAACGGTGGTAAGCCGCCTGCAATGCCGGTCGACGGTTCTCAGCCACCTGCAGCACCGGTTGATGTTTCGCAGCCGCCAAAAGCGGTCGATGGCTCTCAGCCACCTGCCGCACCGGTTGACGGTTCTCAGCCGCCAGTTCCGGTCAATCACTCATCACCGCCCGCGGTACCAGTCAACGACCCTCTGCCGACTGCGGCACCGGACAAACAGTAGCGCGTTTTGGGCATCAACTCGATGTCGTGATTCTGAAATAGCAGGGGCACTGACGCCGGCGATGTTCGCATCACCGAGCGGCAGTGCCTCTGTTTCTCCCCGGCGACAGCAAGGACTGTCAGCCAATCTCCAAGAAAACAAAACCAATAAGATTGGGGTAGAGAATTGAAACCACTCATTGCACTCAACTGTGAAATCGACACGAAGGGCACCGGCAAAGTTCGAGTCAATCGGACTTACGTCGAAGCCATTCGTCTGTCAGGCGGCATCCCGCTGCCGATCGCGCCGCAAGCGACCAGGGAGGTGAAACAACTTCTCAACCTGGCAAGCGGCTTCGTTTTTATCGGGGGCAATGACTACTCTCCGTCTCGCTACGGTGAGGAGCAGCACCCATCGGTGACGTTGTGCCATCCGATTCGTGAGGAATTCGACTTCCGGCTTATGCGGCTGGCTCTCGAATCTCGCGATAAGGATGGTCAGCCGAAACCCATTCTCTGCATCTGCGCCGGCTTGCAACTGCTCAACATCAAGTTGGGCGGCTCGTTGCATCAGGACATCGAGACGCTGAAACCCGGACACGGGCTTCTGCACCGCAACCGCGAGGATGTGGCTCGTCATCCGATCAACCTGACTGCAGGCAGTCAGTTGCGGAAGATCCAGCGCTCGGCGACCGTCAAGCGACCGATCAGTTCTCATCACCAGTGCATCAATCGCCTGGGCGACAATCTCGTGGTCACCGGTCGTTCCGACGACGGTATCATCGAGGCGGTCGAACATCTGACCCGAGAGTTCACCATCGGCGTGCAGTGGCATCCGGAGGCTGACTACGAAGGTAGCGCCAGGTTGTTCCGCGCGCTGATTCGTCGCGCTCGGCAGATCAGTTTGCCGAAGGTGCGCTAATTGCTATCGAGTCACCCCGGCTCGAGGTGATTGCGCTCTGTCGAAACTGGCTAATCGCGAGGTGATTGGCGCGTTGATGCACGTTGATTCGCGTGCTCGTTCTTAGAGACGAGCGGTGTTCGCGTGCCGTTAGTTTGTTCGGTGACTGCACGCGTTGATCCGCGTGCTCGTATAAGACGTGCGTTTTCGCTCGTCAGTTCAGCCTGGTAAACCGCAGGCTGGTCTTGTTGCGGAGGACCGAGAGGCGGCGACGAAAAGTTGCAACCGTTTAGTCCTTCGTCATTAGTGATAGCTCTCGCGAAGAGAGTTAGCGAGGCTTCGCTGAGCACGAGTTTTGTAAACGAGTGTCACGCGTCCTCGCTTGGTCAGGCAATGCAAGTGAGTTTAGACCCCACAGATGCTTATTTCAGGGTGTAGCTTTCGGGCGCGCGCTGAAGTTTACAAGCTTTACATGTAAACTTAAGCTTGTGTGGGACTCACTTGTGGTGCTAGACCAGATTATCACTTGACAAGTTTTTCTCTCAGAAGGTATTTAGGTCCACAGCACAGGAAATCACAACCGATTCCAATCGCTGAATTCATCGGCACTGCGCCGTGACCTGAACCGTCTGAGATTCTCGGTTAGTTCCAACAAATCTGTCCAGGCGCGCATTGAAGCGTTCTTGGATAGGTTTCACTCAATCCGCAAACCGGAAGGAAGTGCTTCAAATGAAACTTAGCTCTATCGAAACTCAGCTTTCAAACCTGTTCGGCGTGACCGCAAGTCAGCTCGACCGGGTTATTAGTGGTGCCGTGAAGGACCGTCTCAACGTCGGCGCGTTCTGCGATGTCTACCTCCAGGGTGGCACTGAGCAGAACCTCACGTGGGACCAGGGTCTTCTCAAGCGCACTTCATGCAGCGTCGTCAAAGGCGCCGGTGTTCGTGTCGTCATCGGCGACAAGACCGGCTACTCCTACACCGACCACCTCAACTTCACCAATCTCCGCAAGGCCGCCAAAGTGGCTCGCGCGATCGCCGACCACACGTCGGACGTGCCTGCGCAGGAAATCGTCGGAGCCTCCGGCGCCCCGCACAACCTCTACCCGATCAACGCAACGCCGATCGACGTCGAACTCTCCGACAAGATCGCGCTTCTGCGTGCAATCGATGCCGCGGCTCGCGCCTATGACCCGCGCATCAAGAACGTCACCGTTTCGCTCGGTGTCGAGGACTACAACATCGTGATCGCCACGTCGCTCGACCAGGTTATCCTGGACAATCGGCCGCTCGTGCGCATCTCGGTTTCGTGCCTCGCCGAGGACGACAAAGGTCGCAAGGAGCAGGGCAGCTCGGGTGGCGGTGGCCGCTACGAGTTCGGCTTCTTCACCGACCTGGACCGCTGGCGCAAACACGCGCTCGACGCGGCCAAGGAAGCGGTCGACATGCTGGCGGCGGTTCCCGCACCGGCAGGCGAAATGACCGTCATCCTCGGACCGGGCTGGCCGGGCGTCCTCATTCACGAGGCGGTCGGACATGGTCTGGAAGGCGACTTCAACCGCAAGGGTACGTCGGCGTTCAGCAAGCTCATGGGACAACAGGTCGCGTCGCCACTGGTGACCGTCGTCGACGAAGGTATTCTGCCTGGTCGCCGAGGCTCGCTCAACGTGGATGACGAAGGCACGCCGACGCAGAGCACCGTGCTTATCGAGAACGGCATCCTCAAGGGCTACATGCAGGACCGCATGAACGCGGGACTGATGGGCGTGGCCTCGACCGGCAACTGCCGTCGCGAGAGCTACAAGCACGCGCCGATGCCCCGCATGACCAACACCTACATGGCCGGCGGTCAGCAGACGCAGGAAGAGATCATCCGTTCCGTGAAGCGCGGCATCTTCGCCACCACCTTCGGTGGCGGGCAGGTCGACATCACCAACGGCAACTTCACCTTCAGCGCACTTGGCGCCTTCCTGATCGAGGACGGCAAGCTCACGACGCCAGTCAAGGGTGCCACTCTGATCGGCAACGGTCCGAAGGCGCTCCACAAGGTGTCGATGGTCGGCAACGACATGGCGCTGGATGAAGGTATCGGAACTTGCGGTAAGGGCGGACAGGGCGTACCTGTCGGCGTGGGCATGCCCACCGTCCGCATTGATGAAGTCACCGTCGGCGGCACCGGACGCTAAGGAGAATACGAACATGTCTACCATGAACACTCAGAAGCTGGAAAGCTTGGCATCGTTTGTCGTCTCCGAAGCCAAACGGCTCGGGGCGACCGATTGCGACGTGGCCATCAGTGAGTCCGAATCCGTCTCGTGCGGAGTGCGGCTCGCTGAGGTCGAAGAACTCACGGGCGCTCAGGATCGCAGTCTGCGGTTCCGCGCCCTGGTCGGAAAGAACGCCGCCGTCACCTCGACGACGGACTTCCGGCGCGGCTCTCTCACCAAGATGGTGCGTGCCACCATCGCAATGGCGAAGGCTTCCGAGCCCGACGAATTCGTCGGCATGCCGGAAGCGCATCAGTTCGCCAAGACGTTCCCTGCGCTCAACCTCTACGACGAGGCCATAACGAAGGTCGACGTCAACACCAAGATCGGGCTGGCGATGAAGGCGGAAGCCGCGGCTCGTGGAGCGGATCCCCGCATCACGAACTCCGAGGGCGGAAGCTTCTCGGACAGTCGCGGTTCGGTCGTGCTGGCCAATTCGCGTGGCTTCATCGGAAGCTATTCGGCAACCAGCTGCTCGATCGGCGCCGGCATCGTGGCGTCCGAAGACGGCTCCGCCATGCAGACCGGCAGCTGGTCGAACTCCAGCCGCACCCTCGCCGGTCTGGAATCCCCCGAGTCGATCGGTGTGGAAGCGGCTCGTCGTGCGATTCGCCATCTCGGCGCGCGCAAGGTCAAGTCGCAGGAAGTCCCGGTCGTATTCGACCCGCTCATGGCCGCGCGCTTGCTCGGTCAGTTCGTCGGCGCGATGGACGCGTCGCACGTCTATCGCGGCAGCTCCTTCCTCGCCGGCAAAGTCGGTGAAGTCGTTGCTGTTCCGGAGCTGGTCATCATCGACGACGGCATGATTCCGGGCGCGCTCGGATCGCATCCGTTCGACGGTGAAGGTCTGCCGACCACGCGTCGCGTTCTGCTCAAGGACGGCAAGCTCCAGTGCTACCTGATCGACTCCTACTCCGGGCGCAAGCTTGGCATGGAACCGAACAGCGGCTCGACGAGCAACCTGTTCATCGAAGCGGGCAAACACACCCAGGAAGAGATCATCGCGTCCGTCAAGGACGGTCTCTACCTGACCAGCGTCTCGGGGCCCGGCTTCAACGCCGTCTCGGGCGACTACTCGATGGGTGCCTCCGGCATCTGGATCGAGAACGGCCAGCTCGCCTACCCGGTCGACGAAATCACGGTCGCCGGCAACGTCATGGAGATGTTCCAGAACATCGAGATGATAGGCTCCGACCTCGTCTTCCGCTCGCGCACCTGCTCGCCGACCCTCAAGATCGGCAAGATGATGGTCGCCGGCTCGTAAGTTCGCCCCCGCGAACTGGCAGGAATTAGCAAGTTCATCTGAGGCATTTAGGAACCACAGTCGTGTCTGAATGCGCGCTTCCAATGGGACGTGCGTTTAGCAACGGATGCCTGAACTCTCGGAAATCGTGCTGAAACTTTGTGGCGAATGGCAATCGCTATTCGTCACACGAAGTGCGCAAGACAGGCCACAAGCCTGTTTTGCCGCACTTCGGCTTTGCGGATGATGTATTAGATGTAGTAGTAGCAAGCATGGCGCTGGCGCCATGCTTACCGGGCGCCGCGCTGAACAACGAGAAGGCTGGGTAATGCCGAAAAGTCCACTTGGCGAGGCGGCGGAACTACTAAAAATTAGAAATGTGCCTGTGGGCCACATTAAATGCGTGGGCGAAAAATGTGCCTGACAGTCACATTTCTAATTTTGTCGTCGCGAACATCGAGAAATGAACATCGAAACCAGGAAAAAGCAGAAATGTGAGTGTGGCGCACATAAATCGGGCAAAAAGTGTGAGCCACACTCACATTTCCTTTTTGCGGTGTTTTTAGCGGGGATTTTTGGTTAGTGATGCATGCTTGACGCGCCGCGCCGCGCCGCGCCGAGCAGTGAGGCGCCGGCCGAGCAGTGAGGCGCCGGCCGAGCAGTGAAGCGACGGCCGAGCAGTGAAGCGCCGGCCGAGCCGTGAAGAAGCGCGCGCTGTTAAGGCAACAATCGGCTGCGTTTGTCGAGAAGGTCGCGGCGGGCGATGGCGCGGGCGTTGCCTTCGAGCTTTTCGGCTTCGGTTGAGCGACCGGAGCTGCGCAGTGAGCGGCTTAAGTCGACCATGCTGCTGGCGGTGAGGATGCTGGTTTCGCCGGTGGAGCGGGCGGTGCTGGCTAGTGCCCAGTAATAAACTTGAAGCGATGTCGCCACTTTGCCCTGGCTATAGAGCATGAAAGCAAGGTCGTTGAGACGCAGGGCGACTTCGATTTTCTGAGCGGCAATGGGGATCTTCGGCAACGAGTCGACGTAAGAAAGATCAACTGTTACGGTGCCTGGATTTTGTTCTTCGGAGATCAGCGCCAGTAGAAGTTTCGTTTGTCGGGCTGGTCCGGAATCGCCGATGTAGGCTTTCTCGTAGATCTCCAGAGCCCGGGCGAGCAGTGGTTTTGCTTCGGCGTAGTTTCGTTGCGACAAGTATATCGAAGCTAAACCATTGAGATCGCGAGCGACACTTGGATGTTGTGCGCCAAGTGAATCGATGTCGGCGGCAATCATGCGCTCGTAGAACGAAACCCGCTGTTTGTTGATGTCTTCGAGTGCGGCGAAGTCGGAATATTTTTTGTCGGGCTGAATTTTTACTGTGTCGTAATTGTTTGGAATGGTGTTGTCGGTGGCGTCTTGCTTGCTGGCAATGCCAACATCGTTTATGCTGTCCTGCTTGCTGGCAATGCCGCCGCGGGCGGTGGCGTCGGCTGCGGCTTTGTCTGCCATCTGGATAGAAACATTCGTGCTGAAGTTGGAGACCGGAGTGCCCTTCTTCTGCCGAAGTGCGCCGATCTGATCCTTCAACAATTCGTTTTGAAATTGCGAATGAAGTGTCTTGGCATTGTAGATCGTAGAAATCAACAAGCTCGTGTAATCAGCAAGCACCTCTTCGACAAACGCAGTCGACGGTTCCATCGTCGGTTGCATTACGAGTGTCAAAGCCGACAAATAGGAAGTTTCCGCCGGTGTGAGCAGTCCTTGTTTAAACTGCGTTCGTCCCATCCGATGTTGATAATTGGCAAGCAATAATTGATTGGTATTACCACCGGTGCTGGAAACAATCTCGATTGCCGGCGTATAATAGTCGGTTGCCTTTTTATAGTCGCCCTCGTCCTCGAAGATGCCGCCAAGGATTGCAAGAGTTGTAACTGTTCGAATGCTCTTTTTGCCGTACGCTTTTTGCAAAATCTTCAGCGATTTCTTATAGAGAGGAATCGTTTCGGTTATCTCGTCTTGCATGTACAAAACTTTGGCGAGGCTCTCGAGGCAAACGACAACATCGTCTGGCGGCGCCGGTTTTACGCGTTGAACATGATCGCAGGCCTGTCGAAAACAATACTCTGCTTTTGCATATTCTTTTGTGATAAGTAAACGCTCGCCTTCCGCCAACTCTGCTTTCCAGCTTACGGAATAGTTTTGAACCGCTGTGCCCGAGCCAGTTGAGCGTGCTGCTTGCGCTGGCGATGAACAGGCGGCAAGCGAAAAAAACGCGCAAAGTGCGATCACTTTTGCTGAAGAAATTGGCCGATATGCATTGTGAAGATGCACTGAATTTCTACGAAGATGCACTAAGGCTCTGCCTCCCAGGGAAGTTTGCGTTCGATCTCAATCCAACCGTTAAGCTTATATGGAACGACAAATCCATTATCCGGCGCACCGGTGAATCCACCGTTTTGTTCTCGGTCCAAAGGCGATGGAACCCAGTCGTGGAACATGCCCGGGATCGGTTCTGTCAGGTCGCGAAATGTACGAAAATCGTCTTCTCGCATTCGTCTGCGATAGTCATCGCGATCTGATTTGTCGATATCGAGATCGTCGTCAGCGCGCTTGGCGTCTGGGTCTGTGCGACTGCCGAAATCTTTGCGATCGCGACTTGCAGCCATCGCGTTTAAATCGTTGTTGTTCTTTAAATCGCGAAACTTGTGCATGCTGAAATCAGTATCAACAAACGTTTCCTGCCAAATATTTTTTGGATTGTCAGGACGATTAGTCCATTTATCATCAAGCTTTCGTCGCTGTTCGTCTTCGCGCTCTTCTTTTTTTTCTTGCCTTTTTTTGTCATCCGACCGCTTGTCATCAATCTCAAAGAAATCCGAGTTTTTAAACTTGAAAAAATCCGCGGAATCATCAGCGAAAACTGGACCACAAATCAAAGCCGAGAACGCGAGAACCGAGCCTGCCGTCCTGGTTAAGAGCGCAGCAAGAGCCACCTTGGAGTTCGACGATATCGCTATTCTGTCGCCGAACAATGATGCCGCTATTTTGCCGTCGACCAACGATGTCGCAATCCGCCCGCCGTTCGATGATGTCGCTATTTTGCCGTTGACCAACGATGTCGCAATCCGTCCGCCGCTCGATGATGGCGCTATTTTGCCGATGGTTGACGATGTCGCCCTCCCGTCGCCAACCAGCGATGTCGTCATCCTGCCGAGAAACGGCGAGATGCGCGAATTTTTTTTCGATAGCAAGAGGCGAGAGAACAAAACGGCTCCGAGTCGACCACTGAATTATAGTCATTCGCCGAAAAAATCGTTTGGTTATTCAGTGCGATTCATTCAAGCAAATAACATCGGCTTAAATATCATTCAACGAATAATCGAGTCGAGTAGAATTAGCAACTTGAGAGCTCTTGGCTCTACTTTTCGCTCCTGATTACTATACTCACCTCGCGAAACTGGCTCGTACTGCGCTAGTCAGGTGACCTCACAATTCCCATGAACCTCCGGACTCTTGCACGAAACCTGTTTCTGGTGATGATAATCACCACGGTTTTCTGGGAGCTGGCTGCGGATCGGGCTATCGGTGCGGGTCGCGAGGCGTCGGTGCCGGATTTGCAGTTTCAACCGGCTCAGCCGACCAAGGCTGTAAGTCTGCGCGAGAGTGTTGATACGGCGGTTCGGAACTACCCGACAATTCGACAAAAATTCTTCAAATTGCGGGCTGCCAAGGCGAATGTGTCGCTAGCCAAGATGCAATACCTTCCGAACTTGAACATTGACACGCAAATTTCAGGTGTGACGCCGAACCGCATAGCCAGCGTTGTCATGAATAACGTGTCCGGTTTCGACACGGTGCCGGTCGATTCTGGTCCGTCAGCTTCACGCGCGAAATTCGGACCAATAGCCAACAATCTGCAAGGTATGAACTTAAACTGGTTGATGGTCGACTTCGGTTTGCGCAAAGCCAACGATCGTTTTGCCGCCGCCGATGCTCGCACGGCGCGGGCTGACATCAGCTTGACCGAACTCGACGTGGCGTTCGCCACTGCTGATTCGTTTTTTCACGCCGCCGCTGCCAAGCAAGTGATCACCGCACGCCAAGCCTCGCTCGACCATATGGAAGCGGCGAAATTACGCGTGAAAACTCTGGTCGCTGAAGGTCTGAGACCCGGTGTCGACGCTGCCGACCTGGATTACGAAGTTGCCAAAGCCAAGATCAATCTGGTCAAGGCCGAAAAAGATTTCCGGCTCGCGCTTGTAGATCTGGCAGAGAAGATGGGTTTGGCGACACACGACTTCGATATTATTTCCGATCCGGTTGTTCGCAGTCCGATGGATCTGCGCGAAGAACGCCCCATTGACTTGAGTTCGCATCCACTGGCTCGGTTTAAATTCGCTGAGATCGAACGATGGAGAGCGAAGCAAACTGTTCTCGACAAGGCTTACAGACCGCACCTCTGGCTCAACTCTTCGATCTGGGGACGAGGCAGCGGCGACAACGCCGCCAACCCGATTAAGAACCACACTGGTGGCGTGCTGCCGCAGGTTTTCAACTACATGGTCGGCGCCTCATTCAGCTTTCCGATTCTCGAATATTTTCCATTGAAAGCGCAAAAGCAAATGGCCCGTAGCAACGAACTGGCTGCCCGTGCCGATTTCGACGTTGCCATGCTGGTGCTTGAAAAGAAAGACGCCAATAGCAGAGTGCTTATCGAACAAACTCGCAAAGTGGCAAAGCTGACTCCTGAGCTGGTTGCAGCCGCTCGCGTCAAAGAAATAAATGTTTTGAAACGCTACACGGTTGGACTAAACAATGTCGTTTCACTAGCAGTGGCAGAGGAAAATCTGGCCACCGCCGACGTCGAAAACGCAGTCGCACAGATAGAAGTGTGGCGCTCGATTCTGGCACTCGGTTACGCTCAGGGTGATCTGCAATCGTTCTTTAAACTGGTAAAAATTGCCGAAGGAGAAACCACAAATGATGGCTCCTGAGCTAGTCCTCCCTGCACATAGTTTGGTGCTCGCGCTGAAAGCGAAGCCGCGCAGATCGTTGGCAGGGACTCAGAACGTCGCGCTCGCCCGCTGGATGACGATGACCCAGAACGTGGCACGAGCGCGTTGGATGGCGGCGAACCGGAACGTCGTGCACTCCCGATGGACGTCGACTGAGTGCATTGTCAATTCGACTGGTGTCGTAGTGTTCGAGGAAGTGCGTTAGATGTGGATTGTAGCTTGGGCAATGAAACGACCGATCACGATTGTGGCGGTGGTTTTGAGCATCTTGCTAATTTCCATAGGCTCGATTACGGGCATGAAACGGGACATCTTCCCGGATTTGAAGATCCCGGCCATCTATGTGATTCAAGGTTACGGCGGCATGTCGCCGCAGCAAATCGAAGGCTACATCACGTCCAGCTATGAATTGTTCTTCCTCTATGTGCCGGGTATCGAGCACATGGAATCGCAATCGATTCAAAACTTGAGTTTGATCAAAGTGTTCTTCCAGTCGGATACCGACATGGCAAGCGCGATGGCGAGTATAGTCGCGATGGCTAATCGGGCGACTAGTTTGATGCCGCATGGCACATACAATCCGTTCGTGCTGCGTTTTGACGCGGGCAGTTTGCCGGTCGGTCAGCTGGTTTTGTACTCCCAAACCAAGACGGTTAAACAGCTTGAAGATCTAGCATATACGCGCATCCGTCCGATGCTTGCCACCGTGCCTGGTGCCGAGGCGCCGCCGCCGTTTGGTGGAAACATTCGGACGATTGTCATAAACGCTGATGCCGACAAGCTTCGTAAATACAATATTTCCGGCGATGAAATCATCAAGGCGTTGGAAACTGGTAACCAGGTGTTGCCGTCCGGCAACGTTCGCACCGGTGACTACCTCCGGATCGCGCCTGTAAACACCGATCTCCCGGACATTCATCAACTCGATTATTTACCGATTCGAACCGGGCATGGACCGCAGATATTCATCAAAGATATTGGTTCAGTGGAAGACTCTTCCGACATTCTGGCTGGATATGCGCTTTTCCAGGGACGCCGAACAGTTTATATCCCCGCTGTTAAACGGGCGGATGCCTCAACGGTTTCCGTGGTCGACGCCTTGCAAGCCGCGCTGCCGCGCATGCAGGCTGTGTTGCCGGACGATGTCAAAATCAGTTATGAGTTCGACCAATCGAAGTATGTGCGCGAAGCGATTGAGAACGTATTCCACGAAGGACTGCTCGGAACGCTGTTGCCGGGCTTGATGATCCTTTTGTTCTTGCGCGATTTCCGCAGCACATTGATTGTTGTTGCCTCGATTCCTTTATCTTTGCTGTCCGCAATCGTGGGCTTGTCTCTTTGCGGGCAGACCTTCAATATTCAGACCCTGAGTGGTTTGGCTTTGTCGATTGGTATTCTGGTCGACGAAGCGACTGTTTGTATCGAGAACATCCACAACCACCTGGGTGAAGGAGAACCGCTGGCGCGCGCGGTTTACAACGCTTGCGTCGAGACAATGGTGCCGCGCTTATTGGCAATGCTTTCAGTTCTAGCAGTGTTTATTCCATCATTCTTCATGACCGGGATCACCAAAGAACTCTTCATTCCGCTCTCTCTGGCTGTCGGTTTCGCCATGGTGGCGTCGACAACATTGGCATCGACAGTGGTGCCGATTATGGCGGTTTGGATTCTCAAGCACGAGCACAAAGAAAAGAAAAGAGATTTCGTCGACACGCTCAAAGACGTTCTTGGCGGGCTAATTAAGACGTTGATGCCGATTCGTTTAATTGTGGTCGGAGTCTATGTGACCTTAGCTGTTTCCCTGGTAGTCTTCCTCTACGACGATATCGGCAAGGAGCTTTTCCCGGATTCCGGCAGCAAGCAATTCCGGGTCCGAATTTCCGCGCCGACAGGCATGCGTGTAGAAGCGCTCGAAAGGCGAGTCTTGCGAACCATTCAAGAAGTGAGAGATGAAGTCGGCGCTGACAATGTAGAAAAAACTTTGGGCTATGCCGGTCAGCAGCCCCCAATGTTCCCAATCAGTTCTGCCTTCTTGTGGACGAGTGGACCGCACCAGGCCGTACTTGATGTGCAGTTAAAAGACTCACTCAAAATCGACATGTCCGAGTTGAAAGACAAACTAAGAGTGCGTCTAGCCAGAGCTATCCCAGATACCAAAATGTCCTTCGAGCCCGGCGACATGGTCAGCCAAATCATGAACATCGGCTCACCGACGCCGATTAAAGTGCAGGTGATGGGACCGGATATGGTGGCAAACAAATTGTTTGCAAACAAAGTCCTTGTTGAAATGAAGAAGATCAAAACGCTGCGAGATCTGAACTGGGGACAACCGCTGGACTATCCGTCGGTCGAGATTGATATCGATCGGGAATTAGCTGGTCAGTTTGGTGTGACCGCCAAAGACATCGGTATGTCGTTGCAGCCAGCGTTCTTCTCTAGCCGTTTTGTACACTTGAGCCTCTGGCGAGACAAGAACAGTGGATTCTCGTATCAGGTGCAGGTGCAGGTTCCACAGGACCAGATTACTTCGAAAGAAGACATCGAAAAGTTTCCAACAATGAGTAGCGACAAACGGGTGGAGATGCCGGAGTTTAACGATCGGCTTGAAGACCCTGACACCAACAGATATTACCCCGATGCTAAAGATCGCCGCTCGCAGCATCCATTGATTTCGGACGTTGCGAAAGTAACCTATGGTGTCACCGATGGTGAATTCGATCGGTACAACATGATGCGTATGGTCTCATTGACAGCCAACATCGAGGGACACGATCTCGGGCGCGTTGGAACATCTGTGCGAGAAGCTGTGGCGGCCGCCGGCAAACCACCGACTGGTGTGTTCGTTGATGTGGCAGGCCAGGTGCCGGTTCTCGAAGACACATTCTTCCACTTATTGACCGGTCTTCTGCTCGCCGTTGTCGTTATTACGTTGATGTTGCTTGCCTATTTCCAAGCCGCCAGAGTCGTCTTGATCGTGATGTCCACGACCCCTGCCATTCTTCTGGGCGTGCTGACGATGTTGACGATCACTGGAACGACTTTGAACGTTCAGTCTTTCATGGGCGCGATTATGTCAACCGGTGTCGGGATCGCCAACGCGATTCTGCTTATCGTATTCGCTGAAGAAAGCCGCGCCAAGGGCATGACGTCGAATGAAGCGGCCATCCACGGAGCCCAGCAACGCATGCGTCCGATCTTGATGACATCGATCGCCATGGTGGCGGGGATGATACCAATGGCGTTGTCCGAAGGTCAGAGCGCTCCACTGGGAAGAGCCGTCATAGGCGGCTTGACGATGTCTACACTTTCAGTGTTGACGATATTGCCACTGGTTTATTCGATGATTCAGGCCAATGCGCCTGTCAAAGTAAGATCACTTCACCCTGATGATATAGAGCTGGAGCTGGAGCCATAATGGAAAGCGATTTCGAAGTCGATAAACAACCACCACCACCGCACAAATCCGGGTTGGGCGAAACTTTTAGTGTTCGCAACATCATTTTCACGGTGATTGTCATTGCCATCGCCGGCGGTGCATTCTATTTCATGTGGCTGAAGCGTCAGAAGCCGATCATTCCAGAGACCAAGTCTGACGTGGTCTCGGTTCAAGTCGTTCCAGTAATGAAGAAGACTCTGTTTCGCGAGGACCAATTACCCGGCGAAATCAACGCGTATCAAGATGTTTTGATCTATCCAAAAGTGCCTGGATTTGTTAAAGAGTTGAACGTTGACCGCGGCTCGATAGTGAAGAAAGGTCAGCTCATGGTGCGGATGTACGCGCCTGAATATCTGGCTAAGCGTCACGAGTTTGTCGCAAAAGTTGCCGGCGCCAAAGCGGATCTGGCGTCGGAGCAATCGAAAGTTGAAGATTTGAAAGCGGAGATGGCAAAGAAGAAAGCCAATCTGCTTGCCGATCAATCTACCTATCAACGCGTTTATGCCGCTTCATTAGTACCGGGCGTGATTGCGGACAACGATGTCGTGCAGTGGTCGCAAACCGTGAAAGCGGATCGCGAGGACATCAACGCAGTCATGAAACGCATCAACGCCAAGGACCATGAGGTTTCCGCCAAGCGCGAAGAAGTGGACGCCATGACCAAAGCGTTCGAAAGTTTTGCGGACTTCGCGTCGTATCTCGAGATTTACGCACCATTTGACGGCTACGTCACGGAGCGCAAAATGCACGTCGGCAGCTTCGTCGGTCCTGATGGAACCGGCGCTTATCCGCCGATCTGCAGACTGAAGCAACTCGACCTTTTGCGAATCGTGGCGCCGGTTCCGGAGGATTTGGTTTCGGGCGTGATCATGGGTTCTGAAGTCGAGTTTACCGTTTCGTCCTTCCCCGGAAAACGCTTCAAGGGCACTGTTGCGCGTCTGGCGAACAATCTGGACAAAGACACGAGAACCATGCCGGTTGAGCTGAACTACCTCAATCCGGATTTTCAGCTTATGCCGGGCATGTTCACCAAAGTCTACTGGCCAACGCGTCGTCCCAATGAGAGTTTGTTCGTTCCGATCACCGCCGTTGTCAGCACACCATTGAGTACATTTGTTTGCAAAATCAAAGATGAACACGTCGAATGGGTCCAGGTGCGCAAAGGCCAGATCATGGACCAACAAGTCGAAGTGTTCGGTGATTTGAAAGAAGGCGATGTGGTGGCAGAAGAAGGTAGCGAAGAGCTGACCAATCAGTCGCGCGTCACCCCGGTCACCAAGCCGGTTAAGGTCAGCAATCATGTTCAGTTGTCCAAGCATAAGGAAGCAGAGGTAAACTAAAAATGAGCGATTCGACCGTCGACAATGCGTCAGCACAGCACGCCGGATGCCCATCGGCAGCCGATCACGATAGAGCTTTCCCCGACTTTGATTTGCTCAGTCCGCTGACAATTCGCGGGATCACTTTGCATAATCGCGTTGTTGTTTCACCGATGTGCCAATACAGTTCCGAAGACGGAATGGCTGATGACTGGCATCTCGTGCATCTCGGCAGCAGGGCTGTCGGTGGTGCTGGTTTAGTCTTCACCGAAGCTGCAGCGGTCACAGCTGATGGTCGCATTACTCCGGGTGACCTCGGGATCTGGGATGATAAGCACATCGAGATGTTGACTCGCATCACCAAATTCATTCATCGGATGGGTAGCGTCGCCGGAATTCAGCTCGCTCACGCCGGCAGAAAAGCGAGTTGCTTGCCGCCGTGGAAAGGCGGTGCCAAGCTTACTCCTGATGAAGGTGGTTGGGATGTGGTGGCACCGAGTGCGATACCGTTCAATTCTACCGATCCTTTGCCAGTTGCGCTTGATGAGAAAGGCATCGAAGAAGTAGTCACTGCCTTTGAGGTTGCTGCTAAACGTGCTCTGAAAGCCGGTTTCAAAATTATCGAAATCCATGCCGCTCATGGTTATTTGATGCATGAATTTCTCTCACCGTTGAGTAATCAACGCACCGATCAATACGGTGGCAGTTTGGAAAATCGCATGCGACTGGTCTTGAGAGTTGCTACCGCGCTGCGAAAATTGATGCCGGATGATATGCCGCTTTTCGTGCGCATCTCGGCGACCGACTGGATGGAAGGCGGCTGGGATGTCGATCAATCAGTGGTGCTCTCGACGAAACTAAAAGAGATAGGCGTAGATCTGATGGATTGCTCCAGTGGTGCACTTGTTCCGCATGCAAAGATTCCGGCTGGTAAAAATTATCAGGTTCCATTTGCTTGCCGAATTCGCGAAGAAGCCGGCATGATGACCGGAGCCGTTGGTTTGATTACCGAAGTTCATCAAGCAAACGAAATCGTCACGTCCGGATCCGCTGACCTGGTCTTCATCGCACGTGAATTTCTTCGCGAACCGTATTGGACGGTGAAGGCAGAACAGGCGCTGGATCAAGAACCGAACTGGCCGATTCAATACGGTTACGCCGTTCGTAGACGCCCGCGGTAGGCCTGGGTCATATGAACGCGACGTGACTGCAACGTTGTTGCAACGTTGGTGGTTTTAACTATGAGCTGAGACTGCATCTCTGGGGGGAAATCATGAGTAGCGATCAACCAAAACCGTTCAAAAGCGATGCAGCAGCAGAGGTCGAGCGACCGGTGAGATTAAGCTCAGGGAGCTCGATCAGCGACCAGGACATGGCGCACCATTCGAGTCGGATGGATGAACTGCGCGGAAACAATCCGGGTACTTCCTGGTTGCCGCAGCTCAGCTTCGGTGACGGTTCACAAAATACTGGAAATCAGTCAGGGTCTCAATTTACGTCCGATGGTTCGATTGTACCGAACAACGGCAAATTGAGCGGTGACTCGTTTGAGCGTTTCCAAAAGCTCGGGAAGGATCTGCCTGACAATCCGGTGAGTCGCGCACAGGATGCGTTCCAGCGCCTTGAGACGTACGAGGCGCCGGACGGCACTACACGCGTTCGTCCCCGGCAAGAAGAAGGTCCGAAACGTCCGGGTGAAGTGCCTCCTGATGTCGCTAATAATTTGCGTCGAATTACAGCTGATATGGAACTTCGCTCGCCTGATGAAACCGGCAAACTGCCTTCCTCGGATGATCAAACTCGTTTAAAGCAACAAGCCGAATTGATCGCCGGGGTGATTGGTGCCAATGATGGTTTCGATACAGGAGATCAGCGTGCCAAGATTGATTCGATGTTCGAATCAGCGACCAGGGATGGCAAAGAAAACCTCAATTTCCTGGTCAAATCGGTCAATGAAGAGTTGAGTAAATCTCGTCCAGATCTGCAATTGAAATACTCTTTCGACACTGAAAGCGCATGGCACACACGAGATTCACACGGCGCAGCGATAGCGTACCCAACCCAAGAAGTGAAGGAAAATCATTCGACAGTTGGTCTGGTTCGCAACTCAACCCAGCAGAATTCGGCGCAACACCGCTCGGTGACATCGCGTGTCGAAGACCGGGTCAACTCGGTTGGAAGCATGATTCCACCAGGACATGTTCGAACAGAACTTCCCAATCGACTGCAATTGCTGAATAAATTCAGAGACTAGTTTTTGCTACTATCTGACGAAACCGCTCACTGCGAGAGGATTTGTCCGGCGCGTTGTTCTACTTCCGATGCTTTTGAGTTGTTGTCGAGCCCGCGGAGAACTTGTGCGTAGTCTTTCAAACACGCTGCAAGCAGCGGGTCTTTCGTGCCGACGGCTTGTTCGGTGCTGGCGATTGCCCATTCGTAAAACGTGCTTGCTTTGGCGAGTTGACCTTGCTGGTAGTACAAAAACGCCAGTCCATTTAAAATTTTTGCCGTTTCCAAACTGTTGGGACCGAGCGTCTCTTGCGCGTTGCTGAGCGCTTCTCGGTAGAGTCGCGTGGCTTCGGCGATGTGACCGAGATTTGCTTCGACAAAGGCCAGTGATGCGACAGTGTTGATTGTCAAAACGTTGCGCGACTGGTAGGTGGATTCGTAGATTGCTAGCGCGCGAACCAGGCACTGTCTCGCTTCTGGGTATTTTTTCTGAGCGATATAAAGTTGAGCTAAACCATTAAAATCGTTGGCGACGGATGGGTGATTCGGTCCTAGGGAATCCACGTCCGATGCGATCATGCGCTGATACTGCGCTTCTCCGAGATGGTAGCGACTTTGATTGAAGATCGTATCGCTAACTACTTGGAACGCAGGCTTAAGTGCGACATCAGAAGCCGGCATGTGAATTCCGCGAAGTGAAACGCGCTCGTTCTCGTTGGTGTCAGCGGTTCGAGCGGTCGAAAGTTGTTGCTCCGATTGTTGTTGCCATTGCGATTGTCCGGTCGATGTCGAGTTCAATGGAGATGTTGTAGAACCGCTATGCGAGCCCTTGGGCGGAGCGGCATCCGTGTTCTTCTTATTGAAAATATCTTTCTGAAAATCGTTGATTAGATCTCGATCGGATCGATCCGTTCCCTTCATCATGTCGCCGTAATCGTGCATGACGCGCTTGAGTTGGTCTGCTGCCTCGAGGTTCGAATCTTTCGACAAAATCGTAATCGCGCGTTTATAACTTTCGTTGGCAGCGGTTCGGTTGCCCATTTTGTTGTGAACTCGACCAATGCCGTGCAGCGCAATTGCGGCATCAGGGCTGTAAACTCCGTAATTTTTTTCGGAAATTTGCAAGCAGCGATTGTAATAAGTGATTGCCAGTGTGTGGTCGCCCGCCGATTCTTCGATCGCGCCAAGCCCCATCAGAACAGCGCTCAGCTTCGAGCTCGCGGCTCCATGTTTTTTCTCCAGGCGTTGCAACATCTGCTGGAGAATCGAACGTGCTTCCGGTGTTCTGTTGAGAAGGGTGAGTGCAGACGCCAGCTTTAACGAGCATTTGTCGATCTCGTCTTGATCTTTCGATGTCTTTTTGACAAGTTCGAGCGCCTGGCGATAGCGTTGCTCCGCGATGGATGGACTCTGCGCTGCAATCGCGCTGTCGCCCTGAGCCAGCAGTGCGGACCACGACTCAGTGCTTTCGGCGGCGTTGGCTGAGGTCAGCGAAATGGTGACAGCGACCAGGATGTTCGCAATCGATGCGGCGCCGAGCCAGGGAGTAAGTTTTGCTCTGTTTCTTGTCAAGGTTTTGTCCTTGTATGTTTGCGTCCTTATTCTACCTAATCATCTCGGTCCAGTACGGCATTTTTCTCCGGATTGCGAGTTGCTCGGGCTGAGTTATCGAGATCGCGCAAATTTTTGATATTGATGCATATCCGAGAAGCTGGATGCGTCAGCAAAGGTTTCCGCAGACACCCAGCAATCATGGGTGTTTCTACGAAGTTGATCTGGCTTTTGATCACGAATAAACGCTTAGCTTAAGTATCTCTTTGTTTTATCTCTATAGAACTAAACCTAACCAAAAGCCGCAGTAACTCCACTCTTCCCGCGCAACTTCAGAAGCATTGCCTCTGTGGATTTCGCCGGGATTTTGACAGAGTTCGAAAGTACAACACAGCTTCGACAATCGTTGCTGGCGTTGGTACCGCATGTGGTGAGAGAACAAGAGGGTTCCCGCCGGATGAGGCAGGAATTAACGGGCCGTCGCAATTTCGCGGCGACTTATTTTTTCGTTCGGAAGAAGGAAACGTTCAATGTTCAAAGCAAAGCAGCTGGTGGGCATCCGGGGTTCGGAGCGCCAGGCGGCGATCGTGCAGTTGTTCTCACAGGAGATGCATCGTGGTCTGACGGCTCTGGAGAGCATGCGGGGTCGCGACATGGTCACGATCTTCGGCACGGCGCGTCGTCAGAAGGGTCACGCGGACTACGATCAGGCTTATCGCCTGGGGTACAAGGTGGCGAAGTCGGGACTGCTGGTCATGCAGGGTGGTGGTCCGGGAGCGATGGAAGGTTCGGCTGAAGGCGCCGTCGCAGCCGGCGGGCAAGCCGTCAGCGTCTGTCTGAAGCTGCCGCACGAGGAAAAGCCGAATCCGTTCGGCGCTGTCAACCTCGAGCACCAGTTCTTCCCGACCCGCAAGGCGATCTTCCTGGAGTACTCTGTCGGCTTCATCGTGGTGAAGGGCGGCTTCGGCACGCTCGATGAGTTGTTCGAGGTGCTGTGCAGCATTCAATGCGGCATGACCACGAAGGTGCCCGTCTACTTGATCGGCACGAAGTTCTGGAACCCGCTCGACGTCTTCATCCGCGAGTCGCTGCTGTCCGAAGGCATGATCGGTGCCAACGACGTCAACCTCTACACGGTCACGGATGACGAAGACGAGGCTGTCGATGGCATCGTGTCGCACTGGAAAGGTCGGGCGGCGGCGTAACAACGTCTCGTCCAGGCTAGAGTTTCGACGCTTCCGGAAACGGTGAGCGCCAAAGTTGTAGACAGCCGCTAAACACTCGCCGAGAGTCGTATGAGTCAGGCTAGCCAAGGGCTGTGGGTTTACTCCCCGCTGCCGTTTGGCTTGGATTTTGTTCAACCATATGAAATAGTTGAACTTTTTTGGGATTGAAAAGACCAGAGTCGCTCGGCTCCGATGAAAGAAAGATGCGAGTCCCAAGTGACCGAGGTTTCACTGGGACTCGCATCGAATGCTCGTTGAAGGAGAGTGGAGCCGTTTATTCCGTTTTGCCAATAAGCTGCTTTGCTTTCGCGCTCAGCGGTTTGTACAACCACAGGTTGTTTTGGTCCAGGTTATTCTGGAGCCACGTTCCACTGCCAAGGTGGAGGTGCTCGGGAATCAACTCCACTGGTCGCAGGCTTTGCAGGACGAAAAGCCAGGACTCTTGCAAACGCGAGAGCGTGATCCCTTTGGCGCGCAGTGCAGCGGCCCGTTTTTGGAAATCGGCAATCACTGCTTGCTGTCCAGCATCCGAACAGACGTAGCCTTTGGCGCAGTTCCAGCCGTAAACGTGCAGGTGGCTGGGAGCGGTTTCGAGGAAGTCGTAACCACATGCGGTGGCAAGCTTGTCCCAGGAAGCGTGCGCCAATTTGCCGACGTCGGGGATCGGAACTGACACTTGTCCTGGATAGCGCTGCGACTTCCAGGCGATTTGGAACAACCGCAGGAAGTCTTCGGGACGATCCAGGAATTTGAACGGGCTGGCGACAAAAGCCTCCAATTCGTCGTCACCGCAAGCTTTGGCGATGCCGGTTCCCGGAAGGTAGGAGTAGAGGGACATTTCCGCGGAGCTGGCTTGCAGCTGCCGACCACCGATGACGAGCGGCAAGTTGACCGGCTCATCGTAGGGATAGTCGAGCAACGCCGAGTCATTGGCGCGCTGTGTGCCGTCATAGCGACGATCGCGCAGCGCCCAGCTGAAAATCAACTCGCCGGATTTGCCGCTGAGAACATCGCCAAACCAGGCGAAAACTTTCACTTTGACGAGATCGCGTTTTACAACCAACAAACCATTGGTGGTGCGATAGTAATTCGCGACTACGGGAAACCTGAGCACATTTGTGTTGCCGCCAACCGACCAACCGTTGAGATTGCTGAGCTGGTCGCCGTCAAAGAGACCGTCGGTGGTTTCGAAAACTTGGCAGAAGCTTTGACCAAGCGGTCCAAGCAAGCCCTTCACCATCGGCGTAACGGCAGTGTTCCACAAAGTGCTATCGCTGATCGACGCAACGGCAGTCGCGGCGATCGGGCTTGCGCGCGAGCGCAAGAATCGTCTGTGTGTCATAGGTCTACTTTCGAGGTGCAAGCGGGTCGTTCGATCCACCTGCGGTTTTAGAGTCGCTTCGAACAAAGCTGGCCAGAAATACCTTATGCCGTTGCGCAAAGTGTGCGGGCGAGGGTGTTTCGGTGAGAACAAAACTGTTGAGTGGTCGTGGGCGTGAATCTACTTTGCAAAGTCGGTTCAAACTAGTCTTGTATACCGGTCTGCTACGCACGCGCAAAGTGAGCGGGTGAGAGGGTCGCGGAGGGTGGACTAAACTACGGTTTGAGTATCGGTATCAAAATTCTGGCTAAAATGGGGTTCTCTATTTCTACCAAGAAGCCGTATATAAGCCTTTGTTGGTTTCAAATATATTGTGTAACGAGATATTTGCGACACGAAAGATACAAAACTGAACGCTCTTCCAAACCCACTGTTGACGGGGCCTTCGTTTCAACTTAAGCCGTTCTCAGTGACAGTACAACGTATCGCTAACTGTGCGAACTGAAGTTTGGTTGGTGTGTGAACGTCGAAGTTCGATTGTAATGCCAAATGAATTGCTAACGCCTGGTCGAGGTGCGTAAGAACCGCCAACTATCAGCATTTGCGTGCCTGGAATTAAAGTGTTTCGGATTGTGATGATCGCCGCTGCGCTGCTTCTTAATACATCAAATCTTTTGATTTTTAGCCATAACTGGTATCACGAAGTACTTCTCGCATAACCTTCTCGGATTTCTTCAGCACAGCCCAAATACATTACCCTGCAACCATCACGACACTTCAACCCAGGACTCAAATCCTCGCGTCGTGATCTGCTGTGCTGTTTTGTCCGAACGAGTCTTACCCGTCGCGTGCACAATTCGTTCGAACTGCAATTGTCTGTCTCCAGAGTGATGTCTATCTCCTTCGGGCGATGATGTCTGTCTCGAGTGATGGCGATTTCTAATTCGAATGAATTTGCGATTGGAACGATTTGTTTGAAGAACTGCGAGTTGTTGAGAATTAACCCCTAGCCGGAAAAAACAATGCGTGTCCTCAAAACACTGCTCGGCTATCTGCAAGCGTTTGGCCGCAGCCTCGGAAGTCGCTATTCAGGCGATTCTTCGTATGGCAATCGCGGCTATTACGACCGTTGGCCAGGCGAACCCCCGCACCGCTAACCTTGCAGTCATCAGCGACCAACACGACCGAAGAGTCGATAGGTCGACGCTAAGTTTTGTCCGCAGCCTCGGCTCCGAACATATACGTTTGCAACACTTTGTTTGAGACGTCATTTCGCCGTCTCTCGTTATCAGCCCACTTAAACTCACCTGGAGAAACGATGACCGAAGCCACCCAGCAGAACCCCGCCCCGTCCGCCCGCCCGCACAATGCAGGCACCGAGCGGATCTCCATCAACATTCACCGCGGGCTCCACGCTGCCGCCCTTCATCTGACGCAACACCATATCGCCTCCTACGAGGCGTACGCCAACCAGCCGACGCTGGACCATGGTGAACTCCATGAGACCTTGATCGAAGTCACCGCCAGTGGTGTCGATCTCGAAGTCGCCCTCAAGATCGCTCACGAGCTCGCATCGCACATCCTCCCTGCCACGATCGGCGGCAAGGATACAGCGATGGTAATTGTGGTCACTGACTGCGAGCACTCCCTCGGCGAAGTCGAAGGCCTGCTCCAGATTCTGCGCGATCTGAACCGCCACAAGGGCTGAACCAGCGACGAGCGGACGAAGGGCAGTGCGTTTGGTCTCAGGCATCATGCCAGAGGCTGAACGATTGCAATCTGTCCGCTTTGTCGGCTCAGTCCAGTGGCAATCATGCTGATGCTCATGGCGGCAGGATAGTTAGTCGCCAGAGCATAAGCTATCGAACTGATAGCGTGACTTAGACTCGGTGTCGTGGTTTTTAAACCGCGATACCGAGTCGCTTTTTTCGCGCTCGTTTTTCCTTTCTTTTTTGAATTTGTTACTATGCTATGTAGCACATTTCGGACTGATCCCCGATTGGTCTAGATCCTGCCAGGGCCTTCGGTTGTTCGTATTGCCTCAACTAAAAATATTACCCTGACGAGCCTTTACCCCTTTTCAGGGGTAAGCATTTAGATGAGGCAACGATTCGTCAAGGGTAAGATTTCTGATGATTCAATGCGCGGTTCAGCCGAAGGGTATTGTTTGGCTTGATTGCTCGGTGTTGCCTTGTATAGCTCGGTTCTCCTGGTTTCGTTTGGTTCTGCTGGTTCGTTTGGTTCGTTGGTCTGTTTGGTTCGTTGGTTTGTTTGGTTTTGTTGGTTTTGTTCGGTCTGTCTGGTTTGGCGGGAATCTTGAATATCGTGTAGGCGGTGGCGTTTGTTGAAACGGCCCTGGGATCGTTAACGGAGGTGGACGATAGCGATAACTTGCGCAAGCGGTGCCACCCTCGCAACACTGACGGTTTGGGGGTTTGGAAAATGCGTACGTTCGAACTCATAGACCTTAGGCCCATTCAACGTTTTTCATTCTTAACAAGAATCGTCAGAGTGTGCGAAGCGCACCCCTCGAATACTGCTTATTTCATTGAACCCATCCGCCTGGTGAAAGCAGGTGACGGTCTGGATCCCAACGACCGTGTTCACTTCTGACTGCAACAGAGCTTCCAGCAGCACTCGCTTGAAGTCATCAATGAACTCGTTGACTCCCTCTTGAACAACGTCAGGAGAGAGACCTAATGCCGTGATCACGGCTTGCTGCTGTTTGCGACGTGTTTTGGTATGCGATGATTTATTCATGATGGCCCTCCTTGGGCGGGAAAATCTAGCAATTTCACTTTTCCCAGGGATGGGTCATCTTTAATTTCAACGACCGATTGGACAGCCTCTGGGTTTTGACTTGATTTGCTAACTACTATGCGATGTCGTTTTATGTGAAAAAGCGAAAAGCGAAGAAGAAAGAAGAGTAAGAAAACCAGATACCGGGGAAACCA
>JADYXR010000164.1 GCA_021772095.1 Candidatus Obscuribacter sp.
ACAGAAACCAGGGCATAGACGATAGACCGCGAGCCTCAGACTCAGACCTTCGCGCCGGTGCCAATCAAGATTATCACTGGCCTACCGACGGCGGTGTCGGAAGAGCGGCAACGAATACGGCAATGCGTCCACGAGTGACAAGCGATGTCTCAAATGCTGGAATGGCAGCAAGAGGCAGCTCTGTTAGAAACGCGTTCAATCACTACGATCTGTTTAATCGCGATTTCTACGGACGATACGATCGCGCCTGGGGATATCCCGAATGGGGTGCGGCCTGGCCGTGGGGCTACACCGGCTGGGGAGATCTGTGCTCTTTCTGGGGCGATCAGGATAGTGCTGTTCCGGTCGAATATGACTATGGAAACAACATCACTTATCAGGATGACATGGTTTATTACGGCAACCAACCGTTTGAATCAGCCAGCGACTATTACACTCAGGCACAGACACTTGCCCTCGCTGCACCACCATCAGTACCGTCTGCGACACCAGCCTCTGGTACCAAGAGCGGTACTAAATCCGCTACTAAATCCGGTGCCGCCGGCAAATCAACGGATAAAGCATCTGATTGGAAGCCACTGGGCGTGTTTGCCCTCACTCAAGGCGATCAAACGGATTCTAACTCGATTTTCCAATTAGCCATAAACAAGAAAGGCATCGTCCGAGGTAACTATTACAACCCTCTGACTCAGGAAGAACAGCCAGTTCAGGGCAAGCTCGACAAAAAGAGCAAACGGGTAGCCTGGACAGTCGGCAGCAACAAAAAGGTTGTCTATGACACGGGAGTAGCAAATCTGCTTTCGAAGCAAAGTTCTTTGCTTATTCACCTGGACGCCAGTCACACTCAGCAGTGGAACATTATAAGACTACAGCAACCTAAAAGCAGCTGATTCAGCGAGCAAACAATCAATCCGATGAGCACTCGCTCCTATCCTGATGGTCGCGTTGAATTAGTCGATTCGGAATCGATATCGCAAAGTCCTCTCTACAACGAGGACCTGGCGCCAATTCCAGTCGCCGGAAGAACCTGGTCCACGTACCACTTCGCCGCACTCTGGGCGGGGATGGCGTGCAATATTCCAACTTACATGATGGCGTCGGGATTGATCACTAACGGGATGAACTGGTGGCAAGCGTTGCTCTGCATCTGGCTTGGTAACACGATTATTCTCGTTCCGATTGTGCTCAACTCTCATGCCGGAACGAAATACGGAATCCCATTTCCGGTGCTCGCACGCGCCAGTTACGGCGTGGCAGGTTCAAACCTTCCGGCGCTGATGCGGGCGATCATTGCTTGTGGTTGGTTTGGTATTAACGCGTGGATTGGCGGTCAAGCCATGTTCACTCTTCTAAAAGTTTTGATACCGCACTTCGATCAGAGCCTCGGAACCACTTTGTACGCTGGTCATTCGATTGCCGAGTGGTTTTCGTTTGGGTTGTTCTGGTGCCTGAATATTCTTGTGATTTATCGCGGCATGGAAGTGGTGCGCAAACTGGAAAGTTGGGCAGCTCCTTTCATTTTTTCGATGACGACTTTATTAGTGATTTGGATCGTCAGTCAAGCCAAAGGCTTCGGCAACTTGCTTTCGGAACCCGGCAAATACCACACCTTTGCCAGTTTTCTCCCTGTGTTCGTCCCGTCGGTCACGGCAATGATTGGGTCATGGTCAACGTTGTCACTGAACATGCCAGACTTCACTCGTTTCAGCCGTGGACAGAAAGAACAAATGATCGGTCAAGCGGTGGCACTGCCGACGAGTATGACTGCGTTTTCTGCAATGGGCGTAATCATAACTTCCGCCGGAGTGATCCTTTATCCTCACATGAAGCATTCTGAACTGTGGGATCCGGTTAAATTGATCGGGCAATTTTCGGAACCATGGATAGTGGCACTGGCAATGTTCACCGTGATACTGGCGACGCTGTCAGTCAATATTGCCGCCAATGTGGTATCACCCGCCAACGATTTCGCAAATGCATTTCCGCTCTGGATTTCATTCAGGCGAGGCGCCTTGTTGACCGGCATCATCGCTCTGTTGATGCAGCCCTGGCAACTAATGGCTGATCCCAATGCGTACATTTTTACATGGTTGTTAGGTTATGCCGGCGGACTTGGTTCGATAGGCGGTGTTCTAATTATTGACTATTGGGTAATCAGGAAGAAACAACTTGAGCTTGCCGACCTTTATCTGAAGGACGGTGCGTATGCGTATACAAACGGCTGGAACCTGAAGGCGCTGGCAGCGACAGTGACCGCCTGCTTCTTCGCATGGATCGGCGCATTCGTTCAAAGTCTGCATTTTCTTTATGACTACAGTTGGTTTGTCGGTTTTGGGATCGCGTCGACTATGTACTATTTGTTGATGAAACAAAAAACTGCAAATACGCATGGTAACGGAACGCTTCAGGCAGGCACTAACTAATGAACTATCCACTAACCAACTAAACGTGGTTGTTCGAGCGACGCGCAGCTCAAACTGATCACGTGATCAACATCTCTGCCGACGATTTGTGAACCGCTGGGATGGACCGGTGCAGGAGCAGTTGTTCAAGAACGATGAGGTTCCATAAGCGATGCAGGTCCAGGAGTTTCGACCACTTTGCCCGCCAGATAAGCCGCTGCTTTTAGTGCAGACTCCAGGTTTAGTCCGGCAGTCAGTCCTGCCAACATGGCACCGCAGAAGGTATCACCGGCACCTGTAGGATCGAGTTCCTGAGCTACTATTGCAGGCACATAAATTTCGCCGTCGCGCGTGTATGAGGTGGCACCGGCGGCGCCACTAGTGATGAATAGCATTCGTCCAGGTTTCGTTACTCGGATGGTTTCGTCATCATAGATAAGTCGAGATTCGTTCTCGTTCATAAAGAACAGATCGACTGAATCCAGCAAACGACATACCGCGGCGCTATTGTTCTTAATTGCTTGCGCGTAGGTGCCGGCTGATATCAATGACTTCGATTGTTCGTCGCCAAACGTTTGCGCGAACTGGCATTGTTTCTCCGCGGAACTGAGCGCCGCTATATGAATCACGTCGAATTCCATATGACCGAAGTGAGGCAAATCATGAGGAACCATTTGACTTTCGGCTCCCCATGCGGCTCCTAGCAGCGTGGCTCGACCGCCGCCGTGATGTTCGATCTCCAGCTTTGGCATCTGGTCCAGTGGCACCACTGGTCCGACCCAGGTGACTAGTTTTGCGAATTCTTCAAAAACTTCTGGGAATGGATCCGGCTTCGGAGCGAACAAATATGTGTTGGCACCCTGCTTTGCTGCCGCGAGCGCTGTGTACAAGCCCGCGCCGCCGATCGTGTTAAACGATTCGCGATTGCCGTTTCGATTTATATGTAGAGTGTCGAACGATGCGCAACCGACGACTAAAACACTGCCCATGTTTAATCACATACCCAAAAATGCGACGGCATTTCGCTTATCGAATTTCAATATCGGCAGTTCGCGGCTGGCATAGGCGCTAGAATGGCTCTTCCTAAAAACTCGTTCGAGAACACTCATGTTTAACGTCTGTCCGTCCTGCGGCCAATACAATGAAGCGAAAGAAGTTCTGTCCGCGCCGGATCGAGCGGTCTGTCCTTCCTGCCAAAACGATTTTGAATTTAAATCTTTGCCACTATTCGTAGTGACAGGCGCAAGTGGTTCCGGCAAGACGACGGTGGCACTGAGCTTGATGAAAACCGCCAGCGACTACATTGTTTTGGATCAAGATATTCTTTGGTGTGACGCATTTAACACGCCTGATGACGATTTTATGCAATTCCGAAACACATGGCTCAGGGTGATTAAAAACATCCAACAAGCTGGTTGTTCGGTGGTTTTATTCGGTACCAGCATTCCGAAACAGTTCGAAACGTGCGCGGAGCGCCGGTACCTGAGCGAGATTCATTATCTCGCATTAGTTTGTGAACCTGAAGAATTAAAGCGTCGATTGCTCGCACGCCCCGATTGGCGCCAATCCGGAACTCCTGAGAACCTCGAAAGCATGGTCAGTTTCAATAAATGGTTACTCGATAATGCGGCAGAAACCGCGCCACAGATGACTCTTCTGGACACGACGGACGCAACTTTGGATCAAACCGTTAAGGCAACTCACGATTGGGTGGCGTCAAAGTTGACCTGAGCGCCAATACCCCTTATAACTGTTTCCTATGGGAAATGTACTCAGTTGCCAATCTCTAAGCAAGTCCTACACGGGACGCACCCTTTTCGATGACCTCACTTTCGGCATCGACGAGGGCGATAAGATTGGTTTGATCGGACCAAACGGTTCCGGCAAATCGACTCTTGTCAAAATACTTGCTGGGATAGTCGAGCCGGATGACGGCGAAGTGATCCAGCGCAGAGACTTGCGCGTGTCGTACGTTCCTCAGGAAGACCGCCATGATGAGGACGCTACCGTTGGCGAGATCATCACGAAATCCGGTGAGGAAGTCGGTTTCGTAGACTACGTTCTTGAAGCGTCGATTGATTCAACCATTAAACTGTTTGGTTTTCCCGACAAAGATGCGAAAGCCGGAACGCTTTCCGGTGGTTGGAAGAAACGTTTGTCATTGGCTAAAGGTCTCGTACAACAGCCTGACGTGCTAGTTCTCGACGAACCTACCAATCACCTTGATCTGGAATCAGTTCTTGCGTTGGAAAAACTACTCACTGAATTTGACAAAACTTTGATCGTAGTCACCCACGATCGCGCATTTTTAGAATCAGTCACCAATCGTGTAGTGGAACTGAATCGCCAGTATCCAAAGGGTTTTCTGAGTGTCGTTGGAAATTACAGTACGTTTCTGATCAACAAACAAGAAAAGCTCAGCGAGCAGCAGAATCTTGAAAGCTCGCTTGCCAGCAAAGTCAGACGCGAAGTTGCCTGGCTGCAACGTGGTGCCCGCGCTCGGCAAACGAAATCCGTGCACCGCATAGAACAGGCCGGAAAGCTGATTGACGAGCTTGGCGAGGTCAAACAACGCAATACCACTTCGAAAATTGAAATTGGCTTTCAATCTTCCGGAAGAAAAACTCGCGAGTTAGTGACATCAAAATCCGTTAGCAAATCTTATGCGGACAAAAAACTATTCAGTAATCTGGAGCTTTTGATCACCAACCGAACTCGACTTGGGCTGGTCGGCCGCAACGGTAGTGGAAAAACTACACTGTTGAAAATGATCATCGGACAAGTCGCGCCTGACAAAGGCGAGATCAAGCGTGCCCCGGATCTGAAAATCGTTTGGTTCGATCAAAACAGACAACAGCTCGATACGGAACAAACCCTGCAGAAAGCGCTAAGCTCTGACAGTGACTCAGTTGTGTATCAAGGTCGTCCTATCCATATAACGACCTGGGCAAAAAAGTTTTTGTTTTCACCTGAACAATTGCGACTGCCTATTAATAGATTATCCGGCGGTGAACAATCTCGAATTCTGATTGCTAATCTGATGCTACAGACAGCAGACATAATCATTCTCGACGAACCAACAAACGATCTCGACATTCCGTCACTGGAAGTTCTTGAAGAAAGTCTCGAAGAATTTCCGGGCGCAGTAATTTTAGTCACGCACGATCGCTTGATGCTGGATGAAGTGTCAGACCAAATTCTGGCGCTGAATGGAAACGGTGGGTGTGAGTATTTCAGTGGTTACGATCAGTTCGACCAGGATGTAGACCGGTTCTTCGCCGATAATAAAAAAGCAGGGAAGAAAGAGAAAGGTGACACGCGGTCGAAAAATTCTAAGCCGCAGGTTGGCCTATCCACACCGGAAAAGCGTGAACTCGAAGGTTTGCCGAAGAAAATCGACGACGCCGAAAAGGGTCTGGAAAAGATCCATGAAGAAATGACAAAGCCAGCCAACATGAGCAATTTCCCGTTGCTTGCTGAACTGCACGTAAAGCAAAAGGCGTTGGAAAAGGAGCTCGAGCATCTTTTCTCTCGGTGGGAGCTTTTGGAAGCTAAAGCTAAGGAAACCAGCGCCGTCACATAACCTTACTGGCGTTTTTTACACTTGCGCAGTTAGAATGCAGTTCGTAGTTTGGAACAGGTAACATCATGGATATCGACGCACAAATCGACCAATTTCTCGCCGCACCTTCGTTCGGAGTTGCTGGAGCGAGTGACGACAAGCATAAATATGGTCACAAGGTTTACGCCTGCTACTTGCAGCACAATCACAAAGCGTTTGCTATCAACCCTAACGTTGAAACAGTGCTGGGCAAACCAGCCTACGCAAATATTGCGGCAATTCCGGAAAAGGTCGAATCGATTTCGATCATCACACCGCCTACGGTGACTGACAAAGTCGTCGATGATGCCATCGCAGCCGGTGTCAAAAACATTTGGATGCAGCCTGGTGCTGAGAGCCCGAAAGCAATCGCAAAGGCGAATGAAGCTGGTCTCAACGTGATCTCCGGCGGACCTTGCCTGCTTGTCGTGATGGGCTATAAAGGCGCCTATTAATAAAAGCTTCTAGTCACGGACTGCTCAGAAAGCGTTGAACTCGCACGCAGGAGAGAAACCATGGAAGAAAACGACGACCTGACTAAAAGAGTCGTCGATACCATGATGAAAGAAGACAAAGCTTCCAAGCATCTGGGCATCGAAGTTCTTGAAGTAACGCCTGGTACGGCCAAAGTTTCCATGACGGTCCGCGACGACATGCTCAACGGGTTTGGTATTTGCCATGGTGGCATGACATTCACGCTCGCCGATACGGCTTTTGCGTGCGCGTGCAACTCCCGAAATCGAAAGACGGTCGCTTTGGCCTGCACTATCAATTTTGTTGCCGCTGCAAAGGCTGGCGATGTTTTGACCGCGGTGGCGAAAGAGTTGTCTCTCAGCGGACGCACCGGTCTCTACGATATCGCGGTCACCAATCAGGCAGGCGCGTTGGTGGCGCAATTCCGCGGCACGTCTTACGGTACAAGTTCCACTGTTTTAGACGCGTGAGCGTTCCAAAGTACAGCGACGAATCGGCAAATAGTGCGATGCATTTTGCATTGCCGCAGAGCCGATTCGTTCTGCGCGGGTAACTGGCGAACTACGAGTGACTGCTTCTGACTTGCCAGTTGCAGTTGCGACTAACAGTTCGCCTTGCGACTAACAATTACTCGCAACAGTTGAAACTTGCGACTTAACAACAGAATTACTGCGCCGCATCTGCCGAGAACGACGAAAGTGTTGCGTCACTCGCTTCGAACGAAATAGAAATCGGATTGCAGCACACCTCGCAATCTTCCACATAGCTTTGAGTTTCCACGCTAAGGTCGAGTAGCACTGAGATCTGTTCCCAGCAATACGGACAAGTGAAAAAGTGCTCTTCCAGCATGTGCTCTCAGCTTTAGCGTTTCGCCATGCGAGAAAATTCTCTGGTGAACTTGTGAGATTTTATGTACTCTTCGTAAGTGTCTAGATAATTGATGACACCACTGTCGGTGAATGACAAAACGCGTGTTGCCACATCCGAAATCAGGTCGCGGTCATGTGATACCACAAACACCGTACCTGGGAATTGCGACAAACCATCGCCCAGAGCGGATACCGCTTCGAGATCGAGGTGGTTGGTCGGCTCATCGAATATCAAGATTGGGTTTTTCATCATCATCATTCGAGCCATCAATAGGCGAGCAGTCTCGCCTCCGGACAGCGCGTCAGTTGCTTTCAAGCTTTCGTCGCCGGAGAAAAGCATTCGTCCAAGAACTGAACGAACAAGCTGATCGCCTTCCTCAACCATGTACTGGTTAAGCCATTCAAGCGCTGTCGATCCAGGTTTGATTTCACGATGGAAATCCTGCGGATAATAGCTCCACTGAGCGTTATCGCCCCATTTTACAGAGCCTTTGTCTGGTTCGATTTCACCGATCAAGCAACGCAGAAAAGTTGTTTTACCGATACCGTTGGGTCCGATTATGGCAACTCTTTCGCCGCGATCTATGTCAAAACTCAAGTCTTTGAAAAGAGTTACTCCATCAAATCCTTTGGTCAATCCGTCGACTTTCAAAACTTCTCTGCCGAGCGGCTTTTCTTGTTCGAATCGAATATAAGGACGTGAGATGTTCGAGCGCTTCAATTCTTGTGGCGCCAGTCTCGACATTTCTTTTCTACGCGATTGCACTTGGCTGGAACGCTGACCAGCCGCGAATCGAGCAACGAATTCTTGAAGCTGTGCGATCTTCTTCGATTTATCGCGGTTGGCAGTTTCAATTGTTTGTCGGGCTTGGATTTTCTGAGAAACCATATCATCGTAGTTGCCGGTATATGTGATGATCGTGTCGTAGTCGATGTCCGCGATGTGCGTGCAAACTGAATTTAAGAAGTGTCTGTCGTGTGAGATAACGATCAAAGTTCCTTCGTATCCCATCAAGAATTCTTCCAACCAGTGAATCGATTCAAGGTCAAGGTGGTTGGTAGGTTCGTCGAGCATCAGTGCAAGCGGATCTCCGAAGAGTGCTTGAGCTAATAGAACGCGAAATTTGTCATCGGTTGCAAGCGTGCTCATCAGGTTTTCGTGCTGATCATCCGGGATGCCGATGCCTCGCAGAATTTCGCCGGCTTCAAACTCCGCTGTGTAGCCGTTCTCGTCGGCAATGATGGATTCCAGATCTCCGAGTCTGAGCATTTGTGCCTCAGTCAATTCGGCGATTTCACAGAGCTCATCACGCTCTTTAAAAGTATTCCAGAGCGTTTCGTTACCCATGATTACGGTATCGATGATGCGCTCGTTGTCGTATGCGTATTGGTCCTGTTTCAAAATACCGACGCGGGCCGGGCGAGAAATCGTTCCCCGATTGGAAGGCTCGATTGCTCCTGTGAGAATTTTCATGAACGTCGACTTGCCTGCACCGTTTGGACCAGTCAGTCCGTAACGGTTGCCTGGGCTAAATTTAACGGAAACATTGTCGAACAATGTTCTCGAGCCATATTCTTTTGAAACTTCGTTGACGACGATCATTGGCAGATTCCCAGCGGCGGTAGAAACAAAAATGACGCGCCTGGCGCGTCTACAAGAGGAATTATATCGTTAAACGTCAAGATTTCAGCGTTTAATCGCCCATATCTTAACGAACGGTTAGACAGCCTGGCAGTGCGACAGGCTCACTCATTTGCACTGTCTGAGCCGGGACTCACGAACTAATCGGGATCGTCGGTAATCAGTTCAGAAACCTCTTGTGGCGAAAATCGCTCAAGATTTTCTGAAAGTTTGAAACAGAAATCGTTGACTTAAACACTGGGAATTGGCTACAAGTTGGCGCAGAACTCGTTGACCCAAAACTTGCGTATCGTCTCCAGAGCCCGTTCTTTGACATACGCATTCTCGTCTTCCACAAGCATGAAAAGAACACTCGCGCGAGCAAGTGGGTTTTGAGCGATTTCATAACGCACCCCGATGTTATCGTGCAACACAAGAGCACTGCGAAGATCGCGCGATATCGATGGATGTGATGCGACGGCCGCAACTACTTCCGAGTCCAGATCGTCGGCCAATCTTTCCAGCACCGCCTGCGGTGTGTTGATATTTTCAGCGATATGCAGCCTGACGCGCTTGTCTTTGTCCATGGCAAGCTGTTCTAAAACGTTTGGTGGCGTGTTGGGATTGCCAGCCAATAAGTAATCGATGCGTTCTATTGAGTTCATTATTGTCACCTGTTTCGGGAGTCTGTCAAACGTTTTATCTATACGACCAGAGCGAAACGATTCTTTCTATGATCGGTCCGAAAGTGTCAGCGGATGGCGGTTTTCGCAAGTAATAATTCATTCCGAAATGTAGTGCCTTCGCTACATCCTCTTCATCCTGGGAAACTGTCAGCACTATTACCGGAATATTCGCAAGTGCTGGTTCTTTTCTCAATCACATTCTCTTCGTCTAAGTAGTGCGAGAGCACCACTCCTATCGCCGTCGCTAACACGATAGCGACCGTGACTACAACACCATCGCGAAACGCCTGACCGCACCAGTCTCCAAGTTTAATTACCGGAGAAGATTGTTCCTTCTCCGCGATTGACAGCATCGTTCCGTCCTCGCTTATGGCACCCGACTGGTAAGTGGCAAGTGCTTTTGTATTTTCAAATTAAGTGTTCACTAGTGGTGGCTGCTACACGGTGTTCACTCTTCGAGCGTAACGCTGAATTGTTATTATCGTGTGAGTGCCTGGCGAAGGTTCGTCACAATTGGAACAATTCGGCTCTCGTTGACATCTACCGATTTTCCGTCCAGGACTGACAACACCCCGCTTCATTCAGCGCGATGATCAGTTCTGCTAAACTTTGATTGCCCTTTGGAGTTCAACTGCATGATTCGTCGCAGAAATTTTTACGCTACTATCGGCAGCACAGTTGCTGTTCTTTTTCTCGCCGGTTCCCTGAGCATATCGCTACCCCAGACCGAAGCTTCAGCATCGGTGGGAGTCAATGGTATCAACGTTGCCAATATGGATTCGACTGTCAAACCAGTCGCCGATTTTTTCCAATACGCCAACGGCACCTGGCTCAAGAAGACGCCAATCCCCAACGAATACGACAAATGGGGCGTGCTCAACATTATCAATGACAAGAATGTGACCTTATTGAAAGGCATTCTAGAAAAATCTTCGACGGACAAAACGGCTGAAGTCGGCAGTAACACAAAGAAAGTCGGTGATTTCTACTTCGCCGGGATGGACACGCAAAAGATCGAAAAAGACGATCTCACGCCACTTTCTGATGAATTGAAAGGCATCGACGAAGTCAAAGATCTCGAAGGGCTGCGCGCGCAAACCGCTCACCTGCACGCCTATGGCGTCGGCGCATTGTTCAATCTCAGTTCAGGACAAGATTTTAAAGACAGCACCAGGGTAATCGGTCAGCTAAACCAGGGCGGATTGGGGCTTCCGGACCGTGACTATTATTTCAATACCGACGAACATTCCAAGAAATTGCGCGATCAATATGTTGTGCACGTCGGCAAAATGCTCGAACTGCTGGGCGAGAAGCCAGCTGACGCAAGTGCCAAAGCAAAACGAATTTTGGAAATCGAGACTTCGCTAGCCGAAGGTTCCATGAAAAATACTGACATGCGTGATCCCGATAAGGTTTATCACAAGATGAATCTTTCCGAGATGGAAACGATGACTCCGCATTTTTCCTGGAAGCAGTATCTCAAGGACATCGGCTATAACGATATCGGCGATGTCAACGTCGGACAGCCGGAATTTTTCAAAACGATGAACACTCAATTGGAAAAGGTTTCAATTGATGATTGGAAAACGTATTTAAAATGGCATTTGATTAACAAGTCTGCTCCATACCTTTCCGCGCGATTTGTCGATCAGGATTTCAATTTCTATGGCAAAACATTGACCGGCAAAAAAGAAAACCTGCCACGCTGGAAGCGCATAGTTAGCGCCACCGACAAGGCAATGGGTGAAGCCGTCGGGCAAGAATACGTCGAAGTAACATTCACACCGGATGCGAAAAAACGCGCACTGGATCTGGTGAAAAAGATCAAAGAAGTTCTGCGCGAAGATCTTGCTCAACTTGATTGGATGAGCGAACAAACTCGTAAGAACGCCGTCGAGAAGCTAGACGATCTCGGTCTGAAGATAGGCTACCCGGACAAGTGGCGCGATTACAGCAAGCTGGCAGTATCACGTGATTCGTTTGTCAAAAACGTTCAAGCAGCCGATCAGTTCGATTTCAAAAGACAGCTCGATAAAATCGGCAAGCCTGTGGATAAAGACGAATGGCTGATGACACCACAGACAGTGAACGCCTATTACTGGGCCGAACAAAACGAAATCGTATTTCCAGCAGGAATTCTGCAGCCACCAATCTTCGACCCTGCCGCGGACGATGCCACCAACCTTGGTGCAATGGGCATGGTTATCGGTCATGAACTGACGCATGGCTTCGACGATCAAGGCAGCAAATTCGACGGCAAAGGTAATCTAAAAGACTGGTGGACATCCGAAGATCAGAAGCGATTCAAAGAACGTGTCGCGCTTATCGAGAAGCAGTACGAGAGCTACAAGGTTATCGACGATGTTCGCTTCAAAGGCAAACTTGTAGCAGGAGAAGCGGCAGCCGACCTGGGCGGACTGACGATCGCTTACAAAACACTGCAAAAGATCCTGGGCGATGCGCCACGCAAGAAGGACGTCAATGGTTTCACACCCGAACAGCGTTTCTTTATCTCATTTGCACAAGCGTGGGCGACCAACGTCCGACCTGAAAAGGAACGTTTGATGGCAGCTACCGACCCGCACCCCACGCCGAGATATCGCGTGTTGGGAACGTTGGCAAACATGGAAGCATTCGAGAAAACTTTTGCCGGCAGCGACAAAGCGACGATGATGCTTCCTGCCAGCGAGCGCTGCCAACTCTGGTAAGCGGCTCAGGAAGCTGAATCGAAGCCGGAACAGCGCTAAGCAGAAACGATCACTGGACGAGAACGGAGACAAACCGTTCTCGTTTTGTTTAGATGAGCTGTTGTTCAGTCGACGCGTTGTTCGAGGGTGCCGTCTCGATACATCCAGCGTTCTCCCGACTTTTCGAAAGTGCTCTTCTCGGTAAAGGCAAGTGCTTCGCCGCTCTGGTGCAGGTTCGCGGTAAACGTGACGAACGCTTGCTGATCGCCATCGATAAACTCGTTTATTTCAAGAAGAACAAAACGAGTATGATTCGAAAAATCCAGAAGCTCTTTTCGCCAGGCTTTTAGATCATCTTGTCTCGATGGATTGTCGGGATGCGTTGTTTCCATGATGTAGTCAGGCAGGGCCATGGCGAAAGCGCAGTATCGCGAACGCATGAGTTGAAGCGCGTTTTCCGGCAATTTGCCGTCATGGTAGAGCTTGCAGCACTTGTGATAGAGGGCTTTGCTCCCGCATGGACAGGGGTTATATTTGCTCACCGCAGCTTCACCTTGATTACCCGGGGCATGACGCCCTCGAAAGATTGTATTATGTGCTCGTCGTTCCGTAAATTGTTGTGAGGGAAGTATGAGTCAATTCAGCAAAACATTAGTGGCAACACTTGGTTTGGTTGTTAGCGTCAACATTGCAGCCCCGCTCTGTGCATCGGCGCAATCGTCGAGCAGCAGTGAGACAACCGTTACACGCGGCGTAGGTTTTAAGGGCGCGAATGTTTTCAATCCCAAGTACAAAGAACGGATTGGAACTTACGAAGAGCAAATCCAGATGGGCATCACCAAGGGTTGGCTCACAGCGGCAGAAGTCGAGCATTTCAAAACACGTTTAGAAGGCATGAGACAACAAGAGGCTGCTGCAGCTGCTAAAGGCTGGGTCAAAGCAGACGTCGACGCGATTGATAAAGTGTTTACCGGATTCAACATCGATCTCACCAAAGCAGCTAACAAGCCTGCCGGTGCGTCGTCAACAACCAGCACGACTACAGCAAAACCAGCTGGCACCATAGCTGGTGGCGAGACAAAAACGACGACGACTAAAGCTACTGCCAAGAAAACGACAGTGAAACAAACGAAAAAGCCGGTGAAGAAGTCGACAACGACAACTAATACAGTCAAGGTTAATTAGTCGAGACAAAGAAATTCGGGTGTCGCCAAGAACTATTCTCACTCAGATAGTGAACTAGTCTAACTCGGATTATCGCTTGTAAAAAGCGAGTCCGTTTTAAATGGCTGGCGGATCAATTAGATTGCGGGTGCTTCTTCTCTTCGGCAACCAATTGTTTCGCCAGCCTGAACAATCCGTACTTAAAGTGGAAAGTGGCAAAGCGGTGATGCCCGCATTCCAGCATTTCCACATACGCGTCTTCCAGCGTCCATCCGCAACGCAGAATTCGAAACATCGCAATCAAAACACCGGTACGATCGGCTCCGTGAAAACAATGCACGAAGACCGGATAGTTTTTCTCGTCATCAACTATTTTCAAAAACTGATCGACATCGTTTTTTGTTGGCAGTGTCCAGTAGTTGAGCGGGAGATTGTGGAAGTTGATTCCCATGTCCGTGACGATTTCGCGTTCGCGAGCGACGTGCCATTTGCGCCATCTGAGCGCGACCACCGTTCTGATGTTCAGTTCTTTAAGCTTGGCAAATCCCTCTTCGCCCGGCTGCGCGCCGCGATACAGCCAGTCGTTGACCTGGTGGAAATTGCCGATTGGAAATTTTAGTGGGACTTCCGTCACGATACGTTTGCTCCGTATTAAACGATCATACCAATTGTCGTTTAAACCGGTTAGCACTGAGGGTCAAAATGACGACAGCCGACACTGCCAGCAAAGCGAGTTGTGGCCACAGCATCTCAAAAGTAGCGCCTTTCAATAGAATTCCTCGAGCGATCATTGCATAGTAGCGTAGTGGATCGAATATGGATATGACCTGAAAAAAGGCAGGCATCGTATCCAGTGGCACAACGGTACCAGATAGAAGTATCAGAGGAATGTTGATGAAAAACGATGCTAGCTGTGCCTGACGCTGACTGCGACAGACCGAACCTAGCAGCATGCCGAAACCAATGCCCACAAAGGCGTACAGCCCCGACGCGATCAACAGTAAAAGAAAACTGCCTCGACAAGGCATTCCAAATATCATCCGCGAAGCAGTGACTGCGATTACCACATCGATCATCAGCATTGTAGCTAACGGAATAATCTTGGCCATCAAAATCTCCGAAGCCGACGCAGGCGTCATCAGCAGCTGTTCCATCGTGCCGCTTTCCCGCTCGCGAAGCACGGTTGCGGATGCCACCAATGTTCCAGTTAAAGTTAAACACGCACCAAGTACGCCGGGCACGAAAAACCAGCTGCTGATTTGATCGGGATTGTAGAGAATTTCTATCTGAGGATCGATAAGCTGTTTGTCTTTCTCAGCGGACTTTTCACCAGAACGAAATTCCACAATCGAACGTTGCACATGAGCACTGGCGATGCCGGCGGTGTAAGCGTCTGCGCCATCGACCAGGACTTGAACTTTAGCGGTTTTATTATCCTTTAGATTTTTTGAAAAATCAGAAGGAATGACCAAACCAATCGCTTTTTGTCCGCGTTCGAGTTGGCCTTCTAGTTGCTTCTCGTCTTTCAGCTCAGTGTTTTTACTAAAAACGCCGTTTGATACCAATCGATCCACGAGTTCTTTGCTGTCGGCTGTTTTCGCGTGGTCGACAGTCGCAAGAGCGAGATTCCGCACTTGCGGGTCCAGCGCACCACCCAGAACCAGAAGCTGCAGAATTGGTGGCACCAAGATCAAAAACAGAAGATATTTGTTGCGCAAAATCTCGCGCGTTTCCTTCACGACCAGCGCCCACATTCGGCTTGCAACTATTTTTTCAATCACAGGGTTCATGAATCAATCCTTCACTTGCATGCGACGCAGGGCCAACCAACTTAATCCCAGAAGAACCACACAGAATCCCAACAACACGAGTGGCACGTACCAGACCGCAGACCAGCCTGTGCCTCTCACGAAAGCGTCTCTAGTCAACTCAATAAAATATCTCGCCGGCACGACGATCGAAAATAGCGACAGTGGAAATGGAATATTTGAAATCGGATAAACGAAACCTGATAAGAGCAGGCAAGGGAAAAAACCGATCGATGAAGTGGCTTGAACAGCCGTAGTTTGATTACTCGCGTAAGTTCCTAGCATTAAACCGAACAACACGGAGACCATAACGTAAAGTGGTGTTGATACCAGGAGCGGTGTCGGGTCACCGACGGGCCAGACGTTAAAGATGATCGCACCGACAGTCATGACTAGCACCGCCATGGCCATTGAGATAAGAAAATACGGTGCTGCTTTGCCTAACAGAAACGCAAGCGGGTTGGGGTTGGATGCAAAAACTCGGATGATCGTTTCTTGTTCTTTTTCTCGTGATGCGGCGACCGCAGCCAGCAGTGCCGGATACATCCACAGCACCACACCAAAGGCACCGGGCACGATGAACAGTCTCTCCAATCGACCGGGGTTGAACCACAGCCTCGTCTCCGGCATAACCGGCGCCAGGTCAGCGTCTGGTGAGCGTCGCTGTTTCAACATCGACATAAAATACAAATTGGCAGCCTCGATGCTATTGCTGAGCACTTGAACGTTCGAGATATCGGTTCCATCTAAATAAACTTTGAACGGCGCGACCTTAGCGGCAAAGATGTTGGCGGTGAAGCCTTTGGGAACCTCGAATGCGACTTTGGCTTCGCCGCGATCTATAGGATCAGTCAGAGAATTTTTATTAGTCACTTTGGCTGGGACAAACATATTGGTGGCATACAATCGCGCAATGTATTCACGCGTCAAGGACGTGTTGTCACTGTCTTTCACAACTATCGGAATACTTTTCGATTCAAGTCTGATGCCGAAACCAAAAAGTAACAGAGAAAACAACGGCAACAAGAAGGCGAGAGCGACACTCAGTCTGTCTCGACGAAACTCCTGAATCTCTTTAATCATTTGCACAAGAAAAACGTTCATGCCGATTTCCTCTGACTGCGCTGTACGACATCGATGAAAGCGTCTTCGAGGGTGAATGTGATCGGCCTGAACTGATGTGTTTGCACGCCCGAGTTTTGCAGAATAGATTTCACTTTCTCTGCTTCATTTTCGTTGTCGATCAACACATGGATCGAGCTTCCAAAAATGGCTACCCGCCAGTGATCCAGCGATTCACTCAGAACCTGGAATGATTTTTGGGTGTCGCCCGTGATGATTTCGTAGAGTTCGCCAGTGTGGTCGCTTTTGATTTCCGACGGCGTACCTTGAGTGATGACTTTGCTGTTGGCCATAAAAGCTAAACGATTGCAAAATTCAGCTTCGTCGAGATAGTGTGTTGTAACCAGTATGGCTGCACCGTTGGTCGCGAAATCCCGAATCAGTGTCCACAACTGCCGCCTGGCAAGAGGATCTACTCCGGCTGTAGGTTCGTCCAGAAAGATTATTTTGGGATCGTGCATCACCGCGGCACCGAATGCGATGCGCTGTTTCCATCCAAGTGGCAGTCTGCGAACAATGGATTTTTGTATTTTCTCTAAATTGCAGGCTTCGATAACCCAGTCAATTTGCTGTTTTCGCAACTTGAACGGGATCTCGTAGATACCGGCATAAAAATCAAGGTTCTCTCTAACGGTCAAATCATCATATAGAGTAAATTTTTGGCTCATGTAACCGATGTTTCGACGAACTTCTTTTTTTCGAAGATCGTGAGTTTCGCCGGAAAGCATGACTGACCCTGAAGTTGGCTTGGCGAGCCCGCAAAGCATTTTAATAGTGGTTGTTTTTCCTGCGCCGTTAGCGCCAAGTAAACCAAAAATCTCGCCGTATTTTATTTCAAGATTGACATCATCGACTGCTTGAAAGTCCTTGAAGGTTTTGCATAAATGTTCGGCACGAATGGCGACGCCCTGGTCCTGATCCGATGTACGTATCTGATCACTTTGTTGTGATTGCTCACCCGGTCTCCAATGCGGAAAATCGACCTGTTTAGTTTTTTCCGATCCTAATTCCTGAAGTTTGATTACAAAAACATTTTCCAGAGAAGGAGCACTCTGATGCGCCTGGCTCAGTGTCAATCCTGCTGTCTCGAACTTTTGTCGAACCTCTGCCTCAGCCTCTTGCGGCGAGGTGGTCAATATTTCTAAGCGATCACCGAATGGATAAATGTCTTTGATGTTTTGAAGTTGCAAATTTGCGATCAGTGCGGGCACCTGGTTTAATTTCTCGTGATTCTTGATCGTAAACGTCAAACGCTGCATGTGAAGCGCGTCCTGAAGGTCTTTAGGAGTGCCTTCCAGTTCAATTTTGCCATCATGCATCAGCGCAATGCGATTGCAGCGTTCCGCTTCGTCGAGAAACGGCGTCGCTATGATTGCGGTCACACCATCGTTAGCCAGGCTAGACAATGCTTGCCACAGTTCTCGTCGAGCAATCGGATCCAAACCTGTGGTTGGTTCATCCAACAAAATCAATTTCGGACTTGAAACAAGTGCGCAACATAAAGCAAGCTTTTGTTTCATACCACCGGATAACTGACTGGCCAGGCGGTCCGCGAACTCTAGGAGACCCATACTTTCAAGGTACGTCTTCTTCAAACGATCGATATCGTCGTCATCAACACCATGCAAACCGGCCTGGTACATCAAATTCTCTTCGACCGATAACTCCGGATACAAAGCACAATTCTGGGGCACATAGCCAATCTCCGCGCGTGCGTCGGCTGGCGCCTTCCCCATTACGAAAGCCTCACCGCTGGTGGCACGCATAACTCCAGAAAGAATTTTCAATGCGGTGGTTTTGCCTGCACCATCAGGTCCGACTAAACCAAACAGATCGCCTTTATTGATCTGCAGATCCAGCCCTTTGAGCGCGTCTGCACCTTTCTTATACTTCTTGCTCAGCGCGTGAACGGAAACCACATGCTCGTCTGCAAGTGAGCGCGTTTTAGGTTGCGACATCGTGGTAGACACTACTTTTGTTTCTCCGAAACGAATATTTTCGCGTCAGCACGCACACCGGGCTTAGCTTCACTGTTCTTGTTGTCCACTTCGATTTTCATTCCAAATGATTGGCGCAGTCGATCGTTTTTAAAATAAATGTTTTGCGGTGTGAAAGATGGTTTGGCGTCGATTGCCACCACTTTGCCTCTGAGTGGATGGGTGTCGTCGCCGCCTAAGTAAACATCAGCCCTTTGACCGATATTCACTCTTGCCATATCAGCTTCGGAAATAAAGCCTCTCATGTACGCCGACTTCGGATCTACGAGCGTCAACAGCACACTGCCCTTACCAACTATCTCGCCGACCTCGGCGCTTCTCACCGCAACAATGCCGTCGATCGGACTTTTCAGTTTGAAATATGTGATCTTATTATTTACTTGCGAGATGGCTGCACGAGCCTGAGCTGCGGCGGACTGCGCTTGAAACTGCATCATCTTCACTTGCATCATGTCTCGCTTCAGTTCATTCGCTTTTTGCTCACGACCTTTTGGACTCGTGAATACTTTTGCCCAGAAACCTTTTGATTTTTTTCGTGCTTCGCTAATGTCTTGTGATACCGCAGCCTCTTGCCGCTTAGCTTGAATTTTCGCAGTGTTGGCTTGGGCGATCACTTTTTTAGCGCTGCCGATATTTTTCTCGATGCCACCCGAATCAAGCGTGACAAGAAGCTCTCCCTCTTTTACAGCTTCACCTTCGTCGACCAGCATTTTCGTCACGCGGGTGCCAGTAGCTGCGACAATGTGAGTTTCGTCCGCCTCAATGCGACCACTGACTTCGACTATATTTGGATCGCTCTTTGGCGCAGTGAAAAACGAAATCGCATAGCACAGTAGTAACAAACCGATGCAACCGATGACGATAGCGGCGAATGTTCTGGACCGAAGAACCCGCACCCAATTGCGAGAAAGCTTTGGTTTTTGCCGTGAAGTTGAGTAGTCGCTGGTGTTTTTTTCATCGGTCACGTTAGTAGACATTCCCCACCTCTATATACAGTTGAATACTCAACGAGCGATCTCAAAGCCCGAACAACTGTCCTGTGGGCGGTCGAACGGCATTTCTTTCATAGCACCTTTGCCCTCCAATGAGGCCTTAAAGTTCCCGGCTTCATGTCGGGTCGGGACCATCGACAGATGTTTCAGGAAATTTGCTATGTTTATTAGTGTCCATCACTTGGAGACCGACAATGGCCAAACACGTGCTCGTCATTTTTAACCCCACAGCAAAATCTCAAGTTCACCCTGACGAGTGGATTGGAAAGTTGGTTGAGGAACTTAATAAAGAGGATGAATATTTAGTCTCCTTCTATCCGACTACTGCTGAAACTCAACCGCAGCATCTGGTACCACTGTTTGCACCACCACTAGATCTGGCGATCGCAGCGGGTGGTGACGGAACAGTGCGCTTCGCGCTGGCTGCCCTGGCTAAGGCAGAACAATCAATCCCTGTTGCAATCTTTCCGCTTGGTACAGGCAACGTACTCGCCCGAAATCTCGGAATCGTTGACGTCAATTTGTTCGCAGATCCACTTCAAAAAGCTTACGAATATGTAAAACACGGTGAGCCTAGACGAATGGATATGGGCATGTTGAACGGTCAATACTTCGCAGGTATGGCCGGTGTAGGTCCGCTGTCTGACGCCTTTATGACGCCACCTCGTAATGAGAAAACCAAATTTAAACTCTGGGCTTATGTGAAAGCATTATTGAAATCAATCACAAAGCCACCACGCATATTTAAGATCACAACCGGTGGCAAAACTTTCAAAGTCGAAGCCTCCGGTTTGTTTATCGGCAACGTTCAAGATCTCGGACTCGGCCGAGACGTCGACTTCGACAAGCTTTCAGACGGCTATCTCGATTTGCATGTGGTTAATCCAACTAACTTTAAAGAATACGTTGGATTAGGTTTTCGGTATGCCGGCGGTTCAAAGACTGAAGATAATCCGGAATACATCATGCAGATTAAAGAAGCGTTGATCGAACTGGTGCCGCGACAAGGTGTGCGTTCGGCCTTCCAAAAAGCTGCTCACAAGCTTCATTCAATGTTCAGCGGCGAAGCTCCTGCTGACGATCCGTCACGTTCAGACCAATTACCTTGCATGATCGATGGCGAACCCGCAGGTCACACACCTATGCGTTTGACAGTGCTACCACAGGCGGTGAATGTCTGGGTGCCAAGCCAGAAAATTGAAACAGAGCCTACGGATCAAAGTCATTTGGAAGTCGCTTAAACCTTGCCGGGGCTTGCTTTGCTTATATTAGCAGGATCGATTGGTTGCATGTCTGCTATATGAAAAGCATCAAGAACACCGGAGGAAAACGAAAATGACTACCAGTTATAGGATGAAAGAAGATCTTGAGACCGGCGAATTAGTTGAAGTTTCACCATGGAGCCGTCCTGAGTTCCAAAGCTTCACTGTAATTGTCGTTGGAACCGCATTGATCATGTCTTTGATCGGAGCTTTCAAACTCGCATCCGACGTGAATGTTGCAACTAATGTTCATGCACCATATATCAGCGCACGTGCTGACGAGCTAAGTGGAACTTACGTCTATTAACGACTTTAAAGCCGACATGAATTAACTTCATACCGGCTTCTTACTAGAATCGCAAACTGACATTTCTTTTGCGAAAACTGACTTTTATTTGGTAACAAGAACAATTTTAGACGCGACAAGATACTGTGCAGCTAGTCTTGAAACCATTGTGCAGCCAGAATTTATTGTTCAACTAGCCTGAAGCTTATGTTTAACTCGCCTGGTGCTTATGGCTTCTTCTGCGGAAACGCAAACTTCGGGCGATAGATTTGAAACTCTTTTAGTTGCTGCGCAGCTTGAAGAGAATGGATGATGAAGCCGTTTCCCGGAAGATTTTTTTCTAGTGCTTCAGCAACCTTTTTGTTCAATGCCAAAAAAGAATCGTCCTTTTGAACGTCCGTGCTGCCAATTGGATTGAATCCTTCCAATTCTATATACTTGATTCGATCCGCGGGAATTCCTTTGACCTGTGACTTTCCGTACGTACTCCCGAGAATGACGTTGCGAACTTGGGCACCAGGAGCGGTATCGATTTTCCAATCGGTCTGGGCGTGTGATAGCAAAACCAGGTTCACATCTGGTGTTTCATTAGTGACACGAACTCTGGCATGCCCCATAATCGTTAAATCATTGTCTTTGCTCCGCGGCGTATCGTGAGCTTGTCCTAAATAAACTGCGAATACCGCAGGATTCGTTATCGTCGGCATTGTCCAGATCTCTGGTTTTGCGTCGTCACCATTATAAATTTCGCCAGGGATCCGACCATCCATTATCAAAGCGATGTCTTCCTGGTGCATAACTCCATAGATGCCCAGTCCAAGCAATGCCACCGCCCCTAGTGCCAGGACAACAGGTTTAAATTTCGACTTCTCGCGAATAGTTGAGACTTCACGTTTCGGTTTGCTAACCGCGTCGTTTTTCACAGAAGGCGCGTTGGTATATTCCTGCATGAGGCAATCGTGGCTCATAGCACCGACTGCCGCAAACGCTGCGTGTTTAAATTCTTCCGCGGTTTGAAACCGATCATCAGGATCTTTTCGCATCGCTTTAAAAACAACTTCTTCGAGCATCGCAGGAATTTCCGTATCGCTGACCACTAATTTAAATGATTCCGGTTCGGTGTGAACGTGCGAATACATTGTTTGAAGCGCAGTGGAAGCCTTGAATGGAGTTTTTCCAGTCACCAATTCATAGAGCACGCAACCAAGTGAATAGATGTCGGTTCGATGATCGATTGGCAGAGCCTGACATTGTTCAGGGCTCATATAATATGGGCTGCCGATGGTTTCGTGTGTGGCTGTCAATCTCAGCGCGTCTTCCTGGAGCGACTTGGCGATTCCGAAGTCCACGATCTTGGAAGTTTCGGCTGTGCCCTCGCCCTGTACAATCACGTTGGATGGCTTCATGTCGCGGTGGACGATGCCTTTGCTGTGCGCATGTGAAAGCGCTTCGCAAATGTGCGCGACGATTCGAACAGCGCGGCGTGGTGTCAGCCGTTTCTCTGTTTCAAGAATTTCTGATAGCGTTTTGCCTTCGAGCAAATCCATGATCAGGTAAGGCGCTCCGTCATCCGTTCGGCCGAAGTCATAAACCGAGCAAATATTTTGATGCTGGAGAGTGGCTGCCAATGTGGCTTCTTGTTTGAAGCGCAGAAACACTTCCTCACTGCAGTGGAAGTCTTTATGGAGAACTTTTACTGCGACTTTGCGTTTGATATCGACGTGGTGTCCGGCGTATAGCGAGCCCATGCCGCCTTGTCCGACTAGTCGAACGATCTCATATCGATTGCTGAGCGTGTGACCGGTGTAGTCGACGTTGTTCTTCGCCGGGTTGCCTTTGGTGTTGGCACCGTCTTTACTTTTTGAGAGTCCGTTGCTTCCATCAACAGATGCGATGCCGGAACCGCCAACAGTTGCTCCATTGGGTTTTGCGGCTTCTTCGCCGATAAAACTCGAGCGCGCGCCATCACCGCTCGGTGTCGCTGTTGGATTGACCGCAGTGATTTTCTTGGTCATGTCGGAAGCCCCGGAATCGTCAGCCGTGGGCGGCTTTACGCCCGGATTGACCTGGGTGGCTTTGTCTAAATTATTATCTTCGTTTGGCGTTGTATCAGGCATAGAGTTTGATCCTCGACTTCATTATGACTGAAGATTCTCGAATTTTTCGAACTTATACCTTTGAAATCAAACAAAGTTACCCAAAGTCCCGAAACAGTAGCTCTGTTGGCTTTGTACCAGCAAAAGTTAAGCCATGAGCGCTTGCCAGGACCGAAACTTCTCACTGCGCTTCAAGAATTCCAAGTGCATATCAACCAGCATTGCGCGGTCTTCCGCCGGAATTGCCGGGAATTCTTGAATGGTATCTGTGAGCGCGCGGTCCAGGTCATGTGGGCTGAGCCGATATTCTTCGGCGAAAAGAGTGTGCATAAAGCGTTGCAGTTCGGCGGCATCGCGTTCGACGTTATCACTGGGTGCATGAAGTGCGAGTTTTTCTTTGTGGAGGGTGGATAGATTTTCTTCAATTACTGTTCGCAAATCTGGGCTTTGTTTTCCAAAAGGTAAACGTTGGAGCAGTTCTCGAATTTGATTAGCCGATTCGTAATTCGACTCGTACATCTTTGATAACAGTGGTGCCAGAGACACCCGGTCGCCACCATCGGTGATGCAACTTAAAATCAACTGGCGAACATTCTTGAACTTCGAGTCGCTTAGCGCACCAACAATCGAGTCAGCTACTGAGCGGTCTGTGTATGCCAATAGTCGTTTCAACTTCCCAACATTGATGCTCTGGTTTGCGTCTTCGTAAAACTCGAGCGCTAAACCTTTGATGCGTCGAACAAAAACGGAGGAATAGCCGTTGATGCCGGAGAACTCGGAGTTGACTTTTGCGGCAAGTTTTGCGAATTCGCGAACGGCTGGATCTGAATGCCGGCTCGAACGTTCTGTCAGTGATGAGAACCATGGAAAGCCGGTCACGAAGCAAATCCGCAATCCAGTCAGGGCGAGTTGCGAATCCTTTGATTTAAGCAACGCGCGATGTTGATCGGTGACTTCAGACAAACTGTCCTTGTCGAAAGAAGTAGCGTAGGATTCTAAAATCGGATGCGACTTGATGTCGGCTGTCGCCTTCATCTCGCCTGGGGTTTCGACGTCATCGGAAACATCCAGCTCGACTACAGAAAGGCTATCCTCGATTTGTTCATCCTGCCAGCGACCCGATCTTGCTTCTCGGAAAAAACTCCAGAGGTTCCTTATATAGTACGAATCAAGTCCGGTGATCAGGAAGAAAATGCCGGAACCAAGAACGAGCAACACTACTAAGAAATCTTGGAAGTGAAGAACTTCTTTCATAACGGTCATCGTTCCGCTCAGAAGCATTGTCGCGGTGGACATACAAATGCAAATCAAAGAAACGATGGTGGCGCGCTGCGAACGCGGCACTGGCACTAAGCATTGCCTGGAGACCGGGAGATGAATGCATCGGTTAATTACATTATAAGTCACCAGTAGTACTACCACCGGCCAGAATGGTGGCAGCACTAACGCGATGCCGGCAAAGATCAAACAGTTTAGCGGCTGAAAACTAAACAGCGTGCTCAACTGCATGCTGCGTGTAATTTTCTTCCCAACTATCGGCTGCAACACCAGCGCCAGAACAATTGCCACCATTGTGGTGCTACTGACAAATATGGCAATCTGTCGAGCCGATGATAAGCCCGTGTCGGCAGCCTGATAAAAAACGTATTCGACAACAAACTTGGTGACTTGCGACCAGATCATGATCAGCATCGCAACCCGCACCATGTCGTTGGAGATGATGAACTTAATGCCTTTTTTGATTTTCTCAGGAACCGGGGAGTCGTCCTTCGTTATAGTGCTGTTCGATTCAACATGGCGAAGTCGCACCACTGTGGTGCTGAACAGGAAGAAGTGCACGGACAGGGCGGCCCACCCGAAGGGGTACCAGTATTCGAGCCAGTGGTTCATGCTTAAGAACCAGATCAACGCAGCAGCACTTATGCGCGCTACCAGATCCGCTGTCACGATTTTTTGATAGACTTCTCGAAAAATAGCGGGATTAACCGACATCTGCAAAATCACTGGTCCAAGTGTGGTGCCCAGCAAATCCACGAGCACCACGGAGATCGCAAAGAAGTAGAGAATCGCTTTATTGTAGGGTTCCAGCGCGGACACTCGTTGTTCCATAAAGCACAATATTGACGCAATCAGTGTCGTCACGATTACGACTTTGTAGACACGAAATGCTTTTTTATCACCCAAGAGCGCGAAGCCGAAATAGTAAACAACCGACGCCAGGCTGGCAAAGAAAAATAGTTGCGAATAGTTTTTGCCACCAACCACCTTTACGAACACGCTGTTGACAAAAATGATGCTCAAGCTCGTGAACGTCGTTCGGCAAAGCGCGCTAAAGAAGTGCGTCTTGAAAGTTGTTGACACTTTCACTTCGCGAGGCGTCATGAGTTGCTTGGAGGAGGCGTAGCGTTATCGGGATCCGGTTTTGTCGTATCGGACGTCGCACCGGTGGCGGTAGTGCCAGAGGTGGAAACACCAACGGTAGTGGCAGGTTCCGTTGCAGCAGCAGTCGCCCGAGCCGTCGTATCAAGAGTAGTCAGAGCACCGGTCGCATCAGCATCGGTGGCGGTAGCAGCCGGCTCATCCGCGTCCAATCCAGCGGACCGGTCGCGTTCTTCCTCGGTGTGCCACAGGTTGCCGAGGTACTCACTTTTCTGAATCTTCTCGGCCAGAGCGTTTATTGTTTTCGATAAATATCCGATTTCATCGTCACCAGTGTACGCGACGCGCGCGGCAAAATTACCACTATTGATTTCATTGACCGATTCGGCAATCTGGCGAAACGGCTTAGCAAGCCTGTCTCCGACAACAATCGACGCGCCCAAACTAAGCAGCAGACCAATAACCAGCGCCACTAGCAAACGATAAGTCAACTCTTTATTTTTCGCGTCAATCCGATGTGTGTTCACTCCCAGTGTTACTACCAGTTTCAATTCATCGATCGGCAGCGACAAAACAATAAAAGAGTTCGGTCCTAAATCTTCGTGATTGTCGATGAACGCTTGATGATCGTTCTTCGCATTTTTCCCGAAAAAGCGTTCGGTGGCATGATCGGTATGCTTCTGAATAATGCCCGTCGCGTCTTTTTCACTGATACCGTCGCTGGTGAGATAGTGACCATTACTATCCGTAATCAAAATGAAGTTATCTTGTCCAAGTTGCAGACCGTGCAACAAATGTTCGATGCTCTGCAATCGTGGAAAAACCGCACCACTAAGTATTCCGAACACATGCTCTTTTTTCGCATCGGCAAACACAGGCGACACGTATGTTTGATACAACGTTCCATTCGGCGAGAAGAACACCTCCGACGCGATCGATTTTTTATCAACGATCACTTTGTCAGCCAGGGCAATAAATTGTTTATTCTTCAAACGAAAATTATGTTTGGGAGTATAAGGTCCCATTGTCGCGCGCCGCTCGGCGAAGAGCAGCTCTCCATCAGCCCGGTACATGTGCACCGTGTTGTAGATGTTTGGAAAACCGAGAAAATCTTTCAGTGTTTTGTTTGCAACTTTTTGTTCGAATGGCAAGAAGCCCTTCATCACTGTCAATTCATCCAGCGTTTTGAGATCAGTGCCGTAATTGTTTTTGACATTGTTGATGATAAAAGAAAGCGACGTTGTCGAGTCTGTGACGACAAATTGTCGCATCGCTTCATTCGTCAAATAGTAGGCGACAGCTGAAACGACGCCGAAAAATATGATGATGACCACAAACAGTCGAATGAAAATTATGCTTTGAATCGAGCGCACTGAAGATTCCAATGCTGAACCAAAAATTCAGCGTTTAGTGCAAATTCGGGATTCCGACTATATTTTAGTCCAAGATCTGCCCGAACGTGTCCACGACGTCGCTGCTTCGCATTAACACTTCACTGTCTGAAGCCGGTTTATACCCGACCGGTGCGGCGAACAGGGATGGATTCGCCTTGCGAATTTGGGAACCGGACGTGCTTAACCATGAAGAGGTGCGCTGCGCCTCCTTATTGTAACTGAGTCCAAATCCCCATTTGTGACCGCCATAAGCGCGCGTAAAACGCAGAGGGATGCCGCTAATCGGCGGCAAATCATACAAAGCCTCAATGAAATGAATCGCGTTGAAGTTCAGCCCAGCGCGTTTGTGAATCATGTACTCGCCGAACTTGGTTCCCTTAAACTCAGACCCCGGTTGATTCGGAAGCACGTAAGTGACTGCATCAAGACCGGCATATTTTTGTTTCCGATCCAGAATCATCGGCCAGTTTTTGTAGGCATCGTTGGTTTCGATGCTCAACGCAGAACGAATGCCATTTTTACGCCATTTTCGAAAGGGATAAACGTAAGAAATTTTGCGCACATCGTCGAATGCCACCACGTCCCAGTTTGGTGCTTTGCAGAGGAATCTGAAACCTTTATCACGACTAGTCATAAAGACCGCGTCTTTAGCGATCGAAACAGTGAGCCGACCATACAAGCGATGAGTCTGCTGGAGTTCGAGGATGTCTCCTAAAACTAAAGGATCTTTCGTAGATTGCTTACTGGTAACTACGTTCGTCTTTGTCGATCTGGCGCCCGCATGGGCGCTGGCTTTCGCCGAGGAACTATCGGCCGCCAGTGCAGCCAAACCCAATTGCAGAGCAAGGAAGCTTTGAAAGTAATGTATCGAAATCGACTTCAACACTCCCGAATCCTTCATGGTTTCGGCACGAGGCTATAAAATTAGCCGGGGTCCATTTTCAGTTACCCATAGTTTCCTGCCCGTAGTACGCCGGGCTGTAGTATCCATTACTAGCTTACTCTAAGCCGGTAAAGGGTACAAAAAATCAGAAGGTAAACCATCCGCAGAGTCTTTTATTGACGGAGTTTCCAGATTATGAATGTCAATTCGACATTGGTCGTATTATTCGCCTGTTTCGCGCTACATGCACAACCCGGTTTCTGTTCTCCTGACTATGAAAAGGAGCTGGAACGCGGTCAGCATCAGCTGATCAAGAAGGACTACGAAAACGCGGTCGCTTCGTTCACTGAAGTACTCAGGCAAAATGCTAATGTTTATGAGGCCTATCTCAGTCGAGCCCAAGCACGCGTCGAACTAAAAGACTTCGATGGTGCGCTTTCTGACTACGATCAAGCGATCAAAATAAATCCGAATGTGGTCGAATCCTTCATCCGGCGCGCCGATCTACAGTGCAGCCAGGGGCATTTAAAAGAAGCAATCGATGACTACACACAAGCTATTCGTTTAAATCCAAAAGATGGCGATGCACGCATGAAGCGCGCCTCCGCGCTGAAACAGAGCGGCGATTTTACCAAAGCCGGCGACGATTACACAGCGGCCCTGAAATTCGATCCGAATTCCGCAATCGCCCGAGAAGACCGCGCCGAGTGTCGAATGAAGACGTTCGATTACGATGGTGCCATCGAAGACTACAATTTTTTGCTCAAGAAATTCAAAACCAGATCATTTGCGATTCACTATAATCTCGGCGAATTGATGGTGCAAAAAGGTGACATGGAAGCCGCCAAAGTGCACTTCAATGAAGTGGTGGCGTTTTACACCAAGAATCTAAACCGTTCGAAGAAGGCTGGCTGGGATTATATTCGCAGAGGACGCGCCTACTATTATTTAGGCGAAACGGATAAAGCGATCAGTGATATCGAAAGTGGTGCCGCGTTGTTGCCGGGTGATGCCACCGCGCAATACGAAGTCGGTCACGCGCGACTATCTAAAGGTGATGCCGCCGGAGCGATCAAGGCTCTGGACATCGCGTTAAAATCTAATCCGAAACTGACTACAGCTCTTATCGATCGAGCATCGGCAAACGTTCTACTCGGCGAGTATCAAACCGCTAAGAAGGATTTGGATACGGCCCTGAACATTGAAAAAAGCACGGACGGTTATTTGAACAGAGCGATGGCTCGACTCGGTTTGGGCGATGCGGTCGGCGCATGCAATGACGTTCTTGAAGCAAAGAAATTGAATTCGAAAAGTATCGAGCAGAAACAAAAGACGGTTGCCGAACAGTTAGCCAAAAAAGAAAAAGACAAAGACGCCGCTGTTGCAATGCTGCACGAGCAACTGGCTTTGTTTGATCTGGCTAACGGAAACGCTGACAGTGCCGAGTCTCAAGTGAAGAAAGCAATTGCGATCCAGGAAAAAATACTCGGTAAAAACGATTCGAGAATTGCGTTCAGCTTGTTGCTTTTAGGAAAAGTCTACATGCAGAAGCACCAGATGGTAAAAGCTGAAGCGCTGTTTCGAACAGCGATGACGCGCTTGCGCTCCAATCCTGATGGTACGCAAAAATATGCGATCTTCTGCTTAGAAGATTGCGCACGAGTCTTGATCCAGTCGTCGAGCCCCGAAGAGGCAGGCGCAATCTTATCCGACACGCGCATGGCGAGAGCGGTTTCTGGTCTGACGGAAGGTACCTTCACAGGCGATCTGGCTCGACGAGCCGAGTCGGCAATCGACTCTTACAAACAGAAGAAGAAACTCGACCGCCAGGAAGAACTCGTTCGACAAGCAGCCGCATCGCGAACCGAAACCACCAGTGGTGGCGGTGACAGCGAAGAAAGTTCGCCGGCACCAATAGAGGTGACGAGAGGTAACGAGAAACCGATCCGCGACAAGTGGGCAGTGATCGTCGGTATCGGACAATTCAAAGATACCAACATCAACTTGAAATACGCATCAAAAGACGCGAAAGACTTCTACAACTTCTTGATCAAAGAGAAGGGGTTCCAAGCGGACCACGTCAAACTTCTCACCGACAAAGCCGCCACACGCGCAAACATTCTGTCCCTGATGGGAAGCAAATGGCTACCGAGAGTGGCTGAACCAGACGATCTCGTCGTCATCTATTTCTCCAGCCACGGCAGTCCGTCCAGTCTCGACGTCGGTGGTGTCAACTATCTGGTGGCACATGACACCGATCCAAACGACTTGTATGCAACCGGTATTGCAATGCAAGATCTGGCCAGAATCATCAAGGGACGCGTTCACTGCGACCGTATCATGCTCGTCCTTGACGCCTGCCACAGCGGAGTGGTGGCACCTAGTGCCAAAGGCATGGCGCGTGACGCGAACGTAAACATCGACTCCATCGTTCAGGGCACTGGTCAACTCGTGCTCTCTTCGAGCAGCCCGGACCAGCGCTCGTGGGAATCGAAACGATACGAAGGTTCTGTTTTCACGAAACATTTGATCGACGGACTTAGAAAAGGCGGCAAGTTCACTCGCCTGGGAGAAGCTTTCTCATACCTCGATGAGGAGACGAAGCGCGAAGTGCTGAGAGATCGAGGCGTTCTGCAAAGCCCAATCATGAAGAGCAAATGGGAAGGCAAAGATCTCGTCCTCGGTGCGCCACCGGCGGCGCCATCACGTGGAATCGACGACTTCGACTTGCCTGACGGCGGCAGCGCTAACGAAGCTGCTTCCAAGCATCCGGCCACGAAGTCCTCAAAATCAAAAGGCGCGAAAGGGCGTTAAATCGAAAGGCGCGAACCAGGCGTTAATGAATTTGAAAAGGGCGTCGAGAACGAAAAACGCCCGAAACGCTTGGGAGACAATAGAGTGCTGTCTTGATCCAATTTTTCCCTTCGGTTGTTACAACGTGGTGTTGATACTTCAAAAGTGTCAGCATCTCTGCCCGAAACCATTGCAACGCAACGGTATTCGCGGTTTAATGCCACTATTCAAAAATCCATGTTTTGTGGATTCGACCTAAGGGGCTCGTGGTGATCATGAACTCGGCATGACTCGGTGCCACCTCCACCAAGCCGATATTAGTTCTCAGTCAGAGGTAGTCTGCTTGCAATCAGCGCTATGGCAAGCGCCACAAGCGGATGCTGAAATCATCGCTGCCGGTGACAATCTGATCGCCTTTGGGGTTGAATGCGACGCTCCACATTCCAACACTGCTGATCTGATACGAGTCGATTTCTTTTGCGGTGTTGAGATCCCATAGTCGGATCTTCTTGTCTAAGCCACCGCTGATTGCTTTATCGCTGCCTAGAAAAATTGCTTTTTGAATCCAGTTGGTATGCCCCTGGAGAAGTTTGAGTGGCTCGCCGGTCGACAAGTCCCATAACTGAATCGTCAGATCGCGGCTGCTGGAGAGGATCTTATTGCCGTCTTGTGAAATGGCCAAACTCGAAATTTCGTTTTTGTGTCCGCTAAATTTGCGAACGACAGCGCCCGTATTTATGTTCCAGAGCGTCACTGTTTTATCGGTGCCACCAGATACGATCTGATCGCCGTCTGGTGTGAACGCGAGGGCGCGAACTGTGCCGAGATTGCCTTCGAGCTGTTTGACTTGCTTTCCGGTTGAGGTATCCCAGATGCGAACTGTTCCATCGTAGCTACCAGATGCAACGCGAGATCCGCTTTCGGAAAAAGCTACGCATGTGACTAGATTTGTATGTCCTTCAAACTTTTTTAATTCGGTTCCTTGATCGATGTCCCAGAGCCGAACGGTTTTATCAGATCCGCCGGAAAGCGCATTGCTACCGGATGGAGAGAAGATCACGCAATTGACGTCGTCTTCGTGTCCTTCGAATTTACCGATCTCTTTGCCTGAATTGGGATTCCATAAACGAATGCTGTTGTCTTGAGAGCTGGACAGCACCTTGTTTCCATCAGAAGAGAAATCCAATGCTTTGATCCAACCGGCATGACCAACCATTCGCACCACTTCAATAGCCTTTTTACTGCCGCCGTACAGTCCGGCGAAACCGGCTGCCGAAGCTAATTTTCGAGGCTCGATGATTGGTTTTTCCGAATCTTCAACGGAAGTTTCAGTTGGCGCATCTGTTCGGTACTGGGTCGAAATCGTGAATTCTTTTTCTGTCGTTTTCGAAGTGTCAGGCGTGTTGTCTCGATAGACGGCTTTGCTGTCTTCGTTGTGCGCGGGTTCTGGTGTCGATTGCTTAAATGTGGTGGCGACTCGATCTTCTCTATATTTTGCAGACGATGGATCTGAAGCTGGATCTTCGGTCGGTCCGGATGAACTACTAGAGCCGCTCGTCATATCACCAAGCGAACGCAAACGACTTTCGATTTGTGCAGCCTGAGATCCTTTGCCCATCGCAAGATACACTTTGCGAAGCACACGCAGCGACTGCAAAAGTTTTTGCGCATCCTCAGGTGGAAGTTTTTCGGCTTCTTTAACAGCCTCGATCAGTAATTTTTCAGCCTTATCGTATTCTTTCCCTTCAAAGAATTTCACGCCGTCCTGATTATAAGAACTCCAAATTGCCTCTTGCGCCGAGGCGTACGGGCACAACAGCAGCGACAGTGCGACCACTGCAGCCAATGGGCGCAGCATGCGCTTCTTTAGTCGATTTGTGTGCAACGACATGGTGTCTAGTAATTCCCCCCGCGTTCGCGTTCTCTGGCGGCGCCTTCGGATTTCATCTTAATGCGATGGATCAATTCCTCGCTTTGTCGGCTTGCCTCACCGGAACTATATATGGTGCTGGTCGAGCCGCCTGGATCCTTTTTGATATTCTTGCGAGAAGGTTTTGTACTGCGGATTGCGGCAAACGCGTAACTCTTCAGCGTCGGATCTTTCGCGTAATACGCAACCCACGCGAAGTGAGTGGTGGCATCTTTGAAATTGCCTAGCCCTTTGTAGCAAAGCCCGGTGTAATAGTGAACTTGTTCGGTTTGAGGAAGCTTGGCGAGCACAAGCAGAGCCTGCTTATACTCATTGTTTTTGTACAATACCATTGCAAGGTCCATGGTCGGCTTCTGCTTTTTTACGAACTCGTCTGACTGAGCCGGTGTTGTTTCTGGAACAGGAAGAACCTCACTGCCAGGGATAAAATCATCCGCTGTCGAAGCGGTGCGAGTTCTAGTAGTCGATACGGATGTTGTCGACCTTGGTGTAGTGGCTGAAGGAGAAGTAGTGGTTGAAGGAGATGAAGTAGTTGCAGAGGGAGAAGTAATTGTGGAAGGAGCAGTGATTGTTGAAGGAGATGTAGTTGTTGACGCGGGAGCTGACGACGCAGAAGTAGTTGTCGCAGAAGTCGTGGTTGACGTGGCAGTCGAACCGGGAGCACTCGTTGTAGTAGTCTTAGTCGTCACGGTTGATTTTGCGGCCTCTCCAGTACCTGTTTGAGCAAAACACGCAGGCACCGCGGAAGTCACCATCGATATGGATGTGCCGATGAGCAGGAATTTGCGTAATTGATTCTTCGCTTGTTTCATGGATGAATCTCTATAGAGTGACGCTGAAGAGTTGTTATTTAGGGGGAATAGGTTTTTCCGTCGGAAAAGCTGTTTCTTGACTGCCGAGTTTCCAAGTTTCCAATGATTCCATTCCCAATTGTTCCAGTTCCAATGATTCCGGTTCCAATGATTCCAGGATCTGCAATCCGTGATAACGGGTCAGCGTGTCAACCTACGAGGTCTTTAATGTCCCGATACATAACCAGGGGAGTGTCCGTATCGCGAGATCGAGTCATCGCCAGGTCAGCCCCGCCGAGTAGTGAACTCATGTCTTTAAAATCGTCCGGAACCGAACTCGCACCAAATGCGATAGCCAACTGACTGGCGTCAATTTCGCCACCCAATGGTTTTGATCTCAATGCTTCAATCACACGGCCGATGAAAATTTCAGCACCCTGAGTTCTCGTGTTCGGCAACAGCAAAGCGTAGTCGTTGCTGTCGTAGTGCGCCATCAAATCCATGTGACGCTTGATATTACTGATCCGTAGAACAGCGTCCATCTGCGCCTTTTCATTCAATACGCGCCGCACGAGTTTGCCATCAATAACTTTCTTCTGTCGGATTTCAAAAACCACGACTGAAAAGGAACTACGCGACCGGTAGCTGCGGAAATATTCCTGTTCCAAAAAATAGAGAAAAGCAGGATAGATGAAAAGCCCTGTTTCAGCATTTCTCAGGCTCATCATAATGCTCTGAATAGCAGCATTATCGATCACTCTTGGAGCGAGTGTGAGTTCAGATTTCGATCTCTGCACGTTGACGATTTTGACCAATTCGCGCGTGAGCAAGTGGAAAACAATATGCACCATCTGAATGCGCGAGACGTGCAGAAAGCGGCAGAGTTCTTCGAAGGTCCGCTTTCCATCGAGCGCGCAGTAGACTCGAGAAATCGTCTCTTGATCGGTTGGACAATGTTCCTGAACCTTGGAAATGAAATCTTGTTGCGAAAGCAAGTTGTTAATTTGAATGAGTGCGGAAGTCGGGATCATGCCGGCCTCTTTTAAATACTCGATGCGCTCTCGGAGCTTTCGACTCTGCGCAACCAGACTGTCGATGGTCTCGTAGACAGTGTGATTGTTTCGCAAAATTCTGGACTCGAACGCAAACGAGCCGTCTTTCCACGTCAGAATCTCAATCATAGCCTCGTCGCCAACGACATCATTGGCGGTGGCATCGACCGGCTTGCCGTCCTGGATAAAAACGACTGCATTCATATCGTTGTAGCGAATATCCAGTCGTCCAGTCACACCGGCGCGGGCAATCTCGTGAAGCAATTCGGGCAACGCACCATCCTTGAGCTCGCCCTCTTTCGGAATCGCCCCGCCTGCTGTAGCCAACGACGGGCGAGGAGGAACGGGTGCAAATCCGGGTGTCGCGATCTCCGAGGTTGGCATGACCGGCTTCACCACCATTGGCGGTCTGGTCATTTCCTGGTCGATATAATGGGCGTTTCGGTAGCTGAAATCAGATGGCGCCTCAGGCTCCGGCGCTGCCCGCTTGATCGGCGGCGGCTCCGGCAAAAATGGTTCGGGCTCCGACGACGAAACCGGGGCGGGAGCCTGTGGTTCGGGCACGTACGCCTGCGGTTCAGGCAGATAAGCCTGGAGCTTTTGTTGAGACTGTGAATTCTCGCAGGACGACTGCTGCTGAACCTCAGCACAGTGAGACGCTACGAGGTTATAGACCAGCAAAACATCAACACTTGTGTAATCGAACAACGGCGTCTGGCTGTGTTCCGTATACAGGCGCCACTGAGCACTTCCGTGCTTGAGATGACAAACGACATCAAGAGTAAACGGAGTGAGGTTAGCGCCGCGCCAGGCGAGCCTCACAGGCTTGCCGCGCTGCTCCATGCACTGAGACAGAAGCTGATGCAGTTCCGCCAGATCGGGTCCGCGTGGAAGTTTTCTAAGTTGGGCGCCTAGTCCGCGTTTCTTGAGCACGGTCACCTTTCGGGATTCTATATAAACTGTATTCTACCAACGCCGCTATAATAAAACTACTTGACTATCCTGGTGGGACACATGACGTCGGACATACTCAACATCAATGACGATTCTCTGGACGACCTCGACTTCGACCTGATTCACGGAACGGCTGTCGACGACCCGACCAAGCCTCTAGTCTTGTACGCAAATCGCAAACGTTTCTGGGCTGTTTGCACCAGCCGCCCACTGTGATTCGAACAATAATCTAACGAACACCCGATGTGATTGACAATTGGAGCGACATGAGCGGAACTCAACGTTTAATGGAATCGCCTGCCGAATTATCGCGTGAGAACTGCACCACATACGGTGCGAATTGAGATTGCGTCGGAACTTTTGAAAATTCGGTCCGATGTTTAGTATTACACCAGTTCAAACGGGTCGGACACACCCGAAGCGCACGATACTAAGTGGGTGCAGGCTCAGGTTTGGGGGGGGTGGTTATGCGTGCAACCAAATTGTTGAAGCACATAGGGGCACCATCTGTTGTAGGAGCTAGATTGATTTGCGTCCGACTTTCGAGGTCCGGTTTTCGTGAAGTCAGCCTTGAACAGACTGACGATATTCGAGGCTGAGCCTGTTCTTCCCTGCGACCTCGCGGATAATTTCATATAGTTGCGAATTATCAATGTCTTTAACGCAAAAGTGATCGGCTCCTGCCCTGATGGATTCGCTGATAGTCGCAGGATCGTTGTGAGAACTGACCATGACAATAGCTGTAGTGGGCAGCTCGATTTTTATCCTTCGACAAGCTTCCATGCCATCAATAACTGGCAAACCGACATCCATCAGCACTACCTCAGGTTGAAGTTCCAGGCATTTTAAAACTGCAGTCTCTCCGTCACCTGCCTCCCCGACGACTTTGAACCATTGCTCCAAGCCTAATCGCAGGCCGAGTCTAATTACCTTGTCATCGTCGACTATAAAAACTGTGATGGGGGCGTTTTGATGCATAGCGGGGACTCCTGGACCGATGGGATATCCTATCAATCGTAAAATTCAAAGCTGATTCTTTCCTGGCGGTTTCAACCGTGCACTCTGGTTGTAGCTTCTTGATCACCATACTTCTTTGACGCCCGAACCGCAAGTGAGGACGGCTTACTGGCGTTGTCTTGCTCACCGAAGGCGATAGAATTGACCACGCTAATCGGGCGAATCACCTTTACTGAGTAATGCTGAACGAGGTTATGGCTTCGCTTCGAATACTCTGTTAAACGGCGTTGAGACTACGCGGCGAAAGCTGCTGAAACCGCCAGCCTTCGCAACTTCAGAAAGTGCATCGTCGGTCGCGATCGTTCCCAGGGAGTGTTTCCCTGATGCCACCGCATTTGGTGTGCAGCACAACACTGAGGCTCCGGAGAAAACGCGACCGACGAGATTAAAGTTCTCCTCGATTGTTGCACCTGCCATTGGTTCGATGATCATGGCGCAGCCGTCGGATTTGAGAGTCTCTACCGCGCGCTTGCAGGATGAAACCGGATCACCCATATCGTGCAGGCAATCGAAGTATGCCACCAGATCGTAATCACTTCCGGTGAAGGCACCAGCATCTGTGCAGGCAAATTTTACGCGATCGGAAACGCCCTCACGCTCAGCTGATTCGATTGCGCGTTCGATAGATGAAGGGTGATTGTCGAAACCGAAAAATGTAGAGTTCGGATATTCCTTCGCCAGAATGATCGTTGAAAGTCCATGACCGCAGCCGACATCAGCAACCTTGATGCCGTTTTCCAGTTTCTCTTTCAGACCAGGCATCGCTGGAATCCACTCAGGAATTAATCCGTAAGTATAAGATGGCCGAAAGATCCCTGATGTTGAGAAAAGAACATCGGGACTACCGATTCACATCCCAGCTCCGATAGCCGATCTCATTTAATTTTTGCGCACAGCTAATTAAATCCGACGACGCAGTTTGTTATCGCCTGGCTTCAGGCGTTCAGGTGGTTAAGGCATGCGTCTTCTGGCGTGTTTCTTCTAGTTGCTGCAATAGTTCTGTATACGCGTCCGACTGTTCTGTCGCGCCTGGATTGATCAGCTGAACGCAGCTTTTGAGACTCTGAGTTGCTTCGGTCATGCGATCGACGGAGGCATAAATTTCGGCTTGAGCCCAATATAATTCCGACAGCATCTCGCGATCGCGCTTAGCATGCAGATTTCCGATGTTGATTGCTTTAGTGGCAGCCAGCAAACCCAGATCGAAATCGCCATTTTCGAAAGCGAGTTCGATTGTTTGGCGGGCAAAACCGAGTTCATCGTGGAAGTTTTTCAGTTTGCAACCTTCACGGTTGAGCCACTGCATGAAGTGTTCGTCATTGCGAATGCAGTCTAGATTTTTGGTCTGAGCCGCTTCAGTCAGCCTTTCGCTGATGTGTTTAATGTTCTTTTGCGGTTCGCGTTGCTTCGAGGGAGCCGTGGCTGCGCCGGCTTTCGGCATCATAAAACCGTTTTGTCCTCCCATGCGACCAAGCATGCCGACCAGGTCTCCGACCATGGCGACGACTTGCTCCTTCTGGACTTCGGTTTCGGTCAACCGTTTCAGAAGCGCTTCTTCCTCGGATTGGGTGGCGTTTTGCTTGTCTTCGTCGCTCACGATAATCACTCCAGGTGGATGGGCAGCTTCTAGAGTTATGCCCAGATTTTTGTCACTGGTATAGGGGTGGTCAGATGAAATTCACTCAAGACTAGATGCCTTTGTAAAACACGAGTTTCCACCGCGGTTCCAAACATCACCTCTGCGTTTTCGTCGCCATCTCCTCAACCCGAGGATCAATCAAGTGATCCGGAAATCGAGCGAGAGCTGGGCGCATTATTGCACTAACAAAACCGTTTGCCGTCTTTGACACTTTACTGCTCTATTCACTAACACATCTCTACAATCTTTTGTTCGGTTGGACGAACAGCGAATTGCTCTCCAACTTTCAGCACGGGCACTAGCTTTTGTCTGGTTAGTTTAAACATTTTGCGCATTGCAGAATAATCGTTTTGCACATCGAGTTCACCATATGCGATACCATGCTTATCGAGCCAGGCGCGCGCCTCTGAACACAGAGGACAGCCTGGCACCACGAACAGCGTTACGTCATCACTCATGTTTTGTTCCTGCTTTCCATACCAAGGTGCCGATGACGACATCATGCAAAGTTTGTTTATGCGGGGTGAAAAGGCAGACGAGATATGCCATTCCGAATAACGAGCCGGAAATAATTTTGAGAAAAAGTCGAACTAACGCGCGGCCGAAAGACAGCCGATTGCCATTCATGTCAGTAACTGATACTCCAAGCAAACGCTTACCCGGTGTGGCTTGCCATCGAGAACTCTCCATCCCGGCATAATAAAAAATCAGAACGATTACGCCAACGATTGCTCCAACCAGTGAGGCTGAATCATCCAGCACGGTTTTATCCCAATGGAACACTAGACATAGAATTACCAGAAAAATGTAGGTGATTATGCTTGCCGCAGCCGAGATCGATACAACAAGGGCGAAGTCGATTAGAGCCGCAAGGACGCGCCAACGGAAACCGGCATACTGTGAAGAATGAGACAATCAAAAATCCATGTACTAATCAGGCAACGTGCAAAGCAAAATCCATGTTACTAATTAGTTATGATGATAGCCTAACCCGTCTAGAGATTGCCAGTTGTGGGCAAGATCCCTGTCTGAGGAATCCCTGGTCAGATCATTGCGCGTGGTCGGAGGTCGGATATGGGCAATAGGGAAAAGTTGGCAATCGCACTTGTGACGATCGTAGCCATCATGGCGATTCCTGATCTGATTCAGCATTTCAATCAGCGCGTTTCCTGGGATAATTACAGCACCGAAGGTCGCAGGCTTCTGTTGTTCGGGGACAAAACGAAAGCTGTCGATTTCTATCAGGCTGAAGTTAGCAAAGTGATCCAAACCAAAGGTGTTCGAGATCCGGGTTATATAGCCAGTCTCGAAGGTCTCGCCATGGCTTATCAGCGAGTAGACATGTTCTTATCCGCTGAAGATCAGTACAAAGAGGCGATCGGGCAGTTGAAGAAATCTTGGATTCCAGACCGTCAGCGTTTGAAAGAAACGATGAATCTTCTCGGGCAGATGTATGAGAAGCGTGGTGAGAAAGAAAAACTAGTTGTTCTGCACGCGCAAATTTCTGAACTCAATCCATGGTGGCAGTGGTTCTGGTCTTGCTTCATCGTGACGTTCGCTGCCGAGGCATTGTATATGGCAGTCGTTTTAGCTCGACCTGGCGACATTGATTTTGCCCATTTTAAAGTTCCGAACGGCTGGTTGTATTGTTTCGCATGCCTGGTTGGAACGGTCGGCATGTTCAGAGGCTTGTTGATGAGCGGAGTCGATCCGCTTCAATCTTTTTTCTGGTCGCTTGGAATTACGCTTGCCGCGATGCCGTTTGTTTTCGGCATGGTTCTTTTGATGGCACGCCAGGTCGGACAGGTTGATGCGCGCCAATACGTCACGCCAACTAAAGGGAACAAGCGAAACACGCAGACAACTTGATTGTCCATCGACATTCACAGCACTTGTAATTTATAGCACCATATTCAGTGCCAACCGCATGACGTGGTGTCGCCGACTCTCGATCAGTTGCCTGGGTTAATGGCATCATTGGGCGGAAGTTGACTATAACACGGACATTTCGAGACCAATCGAGGGCACCATATGCAGTGCTGCCCAAACGCAGAAGAGGCCTCTGTTCAACACAGAGGCCTCTAAAAGGAGGATGTTATTCCACTTTCCCGCGGATCCTTGAAACTAAGGCTTAGTAGCCGGAATTCCAATCACGTACTGGAGCTGGAGCAGGCTGTTGATAAGCTTGCGGTTCAACTGCAGCAGGTTGAGGAGGAGCGAAGGACGTTTGAGCTTCAGGTGGAGCAATCGGTGCTACTTGCACTTGGTTTGCTTGCCATGTGGCGAGGTTGAAGTTCTTGAATGATTCCTCGATTACACCAGACTTCTCGCGAAGCAGGTATTCGATATAATCCCCACGGCTCATTCTAGAAGCTGCGACTTGTTCGTCGAGCAATCTGTGGGCCATTGGTGTTACGCATACAGCGGTTGTAGTGCCACGGTTCTTACCGAAGAAGTAAGACTTAGCACCACCCTTGGGTCCAGTTTGCTTCAAAGAGGCGGGCAGTCTCAAAGGTGGCATACCGGCGCGCTCACGGATGAGCATTTCGACATAGTCCCCGTTTGAAACACCAGCAGCTGATGCTTGTTCTTTGAGCAGCTGACGACCAAGTGCGGTCAGGTTGAAAGAGACGGAACCCGACTCTTTACCTGGGAAGCGAGACCGCCTAGGCGAAGTTGTTTTTGGTGTGGTGTTTGTTTGGACCGTTGTGTTCATTTAGTTTTCGGCAGCGTTATCAATTTGACTCTCGGAGAGTTTCTTTATTTACCTCTGCCTTTCCTCCTTTATCAAGAAAACACGGAATCCGACTGGTACAGCATTAAGTGAAACCTGATAGCAAAAGCTATCACTTCCAACGCACAGCCTTCGACTTTTGATTGCGAGCAGCAATTTTTGGTCTTTGGCGAGAAAGGTGCAGTCGCTCTTGACTTTGTTTTGGTCATCAATATCTAAGAGGTAATACTCTCGATATCGTTCCCTGACTTCAAACTAAATTTGTCAGTCTAAGGATGAATCCCTGGCAACCCTTTCCAAGACCTTGATTATAGAGCAAAAGGATCGGATTTTTGCAGTAGTCATGTATTAAGTGATCGTAATACAGTGAGGCTTTCCAGCTTCTGACATTTAGCTGCCGGAATGCAGAAAGTGTTGCACAGTGAGGATATTGAATACCCATGCGATCACTGTACCGAGTGCTGCACCTACCAAAACTTCGATTGGTGTGTGACCTAGGAATTCTTTAACCTTGGCACTCGAGAGGTGAGGATGCTCTGAAAAGAGCTCAGCAACCATGTCGTTCAGCACTTTTGCTTGTAGTCCGACAGTTCGGCGAACGCCTGCTGCATCGTACATAACTATTAACGCGAGGCATAATGCAATCGCGAATGAGACCGAGTTAAACCCTTCGATAAGCCCCACGGAGACTGCCATTCCCATGGTGCAGCAACTGTGACTCGAGGGCATTCCGCCGGTCTTTGCCATCATGCGCAGATCGAGATGACCGGTTTTGATCAACTTGGTGATGATCTTGAGCGCCTGCGCAATCGTGCTGCTGATCACCGTTACGGCGATCACTTGCCAACCCCTTTGTGCCCCTGGTGCAGATAGCTGCGCGCCAGTGGTATCAAAAATAGTGTCAGCGAAAAGCAGACAGTGGCTTCCTAAAAACGAAAAATCCATTCAGTTGCCTACCTTACTTATGCCTGTGAATCGCCATCTCAAGCAAGGACTCGAGTATTGGACCGTCCGCATTCGACAATCCTTCCGCTTTCAATAACTTCTTTCCTTCGTCTTCCAATATCTGCAATTTCTCGCGCGCTCCATCGACTCCGAATACTGCGACCCAAGTTGCCTTGTTCGCGGTCTGGTCCTTCCCAGGCGTCTTTCCGAGCGTTTCCACATCGCCTGTTACGTCGAGAAGATCATCTGTAATTTGAAATGCGAGTCCGACAATATCACCGAATTGGTCCATTGCATTTAACTGCAATTGGTTCGCCGAGGCAAGACGCGCCCCGGACCAAAGCGAGAAACGCAGAAGGGCGCCCGTTTTCCCTGCGTGGATCTTTCTGATAACCGATTCATTTAGTTGAGTGGAACTGGTATCGCCTGCGGATGCTTTTGAATGCGATTGCGATCCAGTATGGTCGTTTAGTTCTTGACAATTATTTGATCCATTTAAACCAGCACTCTGGAGATTGGCATCCGGGGCGGAGCTGGCGCAGGACTGCGCCGCGCTCGATCCGGTACCTGTATAAATCAAATCGAAAACCTGACCGCCGACCATTCCTTCGGCACCTGTTGCGGTGGCTAATGCGCGCGTGATGTCAAGAAGAATGGAATTGCACTCAATATGTTGTTGTATATCCCTACTACATATAAGGACTTCTACTGCCCTCATCAAAAGAGCGTCGCCGGCCAAAAGTGCCATCGCCTCGCCATACGCTTTATGGTTGGTGGGCTTGCCTCGGCGGACGTCATCGTTGTCGAGGCAGGGCAGATCGTCGTGAATCAAACTCATGGCGTGAACCATCTCAATCGCGCACGACAGTGGCAGCACCGGTGCCAAAAATTTCTGTAGTTCAATTTCGGATTTGCTGCTGGCGCGATCGGATTGTGAGTTTGGATTTATCTGTTGATCGTTTTGAGTGGTATCACTGTTAATGCGCTTGATTGTCTCGTAGGCGGAAATGGCAAGCAAGGCGCGAATCCGCTTTCCCGAGCCCAGCGCCGAATAGCGCATGCTCTCCCAGAGGATAGCCGGCTCGCGCTGCGCCAACAATTCGTCGAGTTTCGATTCCACCAGGTCACGCCTGTCGGAGAGATAACTCTTGAAGTCAAATGCGGAATGAGAAGTGGTGCTTGAACGCATTACGTCGAACTGCTACTCGTGTGACTGCCTTTAAATAACGCGGAAATTGACTTGTATGCCTTCATTCCAACTCGGCCCCATTTGATGATGTCGGGATCTCGTTTTAAAAGAAGGTTGATAACGGGCCACAAGTCACGGAAGATCTCCATGCTCGATGGCATGCCTGGTGTGGAATTATGTTTTCTGATTTTTTCGTTGAAGTCTTTTAGTTCGGTTCGCATGTATGGCATGTAGAAGCGCGCCATGTCGTCGCCGAAGTAGGCCAGGTCTTCCAGTTGCGCGAGCAACTCCATGATCTTGTGGCGGTACAAAGAGAAGCCTGTGAGGACTAAACAGGATCCAATCAAGAAATAGACAACCAGAATTTTCGCCACATCCAAGATCGTGCCGGCAAACGGCGCGTTGGTGTAGATCCGATAGCCGACGTGAAGAGCGATTGGAATGGCAAGCAGGATGCCGGCGACAACGGAATAGATTTTCACCTTGCCGATTAAGTCATAGAGGCGCTTCTCTTCTACGAATAGAAACGCTTCGGACAACGCGCCGAATCGCTCAGGCTGATTGGAGATCAGCGGAAAGGTAGGCTTCAAGCGTGCTTCCACTACTTTCTTTTGGACTGGCTTAGATTCAATTTCTGTTTCAGGCTGCATTATGACTAAACTATTTCTCGTCGAATTCGGCTTACCATCATTATCTCAATAAAGTGCGAGCAATCAACATACGTTGAATTTGATTGGTGCCTTCGTAAATCTGTCCGGCTTTGGAATCTCTGAAGATACGCTCCAGAAGCAGCTCGGGCTGAAGTCCGAGACTGGAAATCACCGAGATCGCTTCGGTGGAAACTTTCATCGCGGCGTCAGTGGCTGTGGTTTTTGCCATCGAGGCGACGGTGACATCGGTGTCTCCGTTGTCGACGGCGCCGGCTGCTTGATAGGTTAGAACTCTGGCGCTCTCGACTTGGGTGACCAGATCGCCGACGACAGAAGCGAGTCCGTTGAGACTTTCGTCAAACATGCCTTTGCTTTTTTCATCGCGCAAAACTTTGATCAATCCATCAAGCGCTCCCTGAGCCCATCCGGTCGCTTGAGCGGCGATGGTGACGCGCCCTTTGGCGAGACTGGAGAGAGCGACCTTGCGCCCGGCGCCTGGATCTCCGAGGGTTGCTTCGACTGGAACTTTGCAATCATTGAAAACTAATTCGCAGGTCGAATAGCCACGCATGCCGAGCATGTCGAACTTTTGTCCGATGCTGAAACCTGGAAATCCACGCTCGACAATAAAGGCAGTGATCGTGTCGACCTTGCCGCCCTCCTCGCGTGGTGAGGGGAACGGCTTGTGCGCGTCGCCTGTGACCTTAGCCATGACGATGTAGTAATCGGCTGAACCACCGCTTGTGATGAAGGTCTTGGTGCCGTTGAGAATATAGTTTTTGCCTTTGCTGTCGAGCTTGGCTGTGGTCTCAAGGGCGGCTGTATCGGAACCAGCATTGGGTTCGGTCAATCCGAAAGCCGCCAAATATTTTCCAGTGGCTGAGGGGACGAGGTATTTCTTCTTTTGTTCTTCTGTGCCGAACCTGAAGACAGGTTCCTGACAGAGAACGTGAACGCCCAGTGAACTCATGATTGGCACGCAGCGCCGCGCGAATTCCTCGTTGACCAGGGCGAAACTAACGTAATCGCCACCGGTGCCGCCATATGTCGTCGGGAACGGCAATGCGCCCATTCCTTCTTGGCAGGCGCGCTCGAACAAGTCGCGTCTAAAACTATTCTCGACGTCAGACTTGATGACATCCTCGATCGGAATGCTGTCAGCAAAGGCTCTGGCTTTCTTGAGCCATGCGACTTGATCGTCTGAATATCTCAGCGAGGGGTCAGAATCTTGCTGCTGTGCGTTTTTAGTTTCCAACATAAAACAAAAGGCCTCTTTGTTCTGCATAACTATATCAACTGGAATGGCTCTTTTGCGCCAGATTGATAATCGCTCATTCACGTTCTGACGTGACTGAACGCGAATTTCGGCGGGAATTGTAGTCAATTGATTAAGGTCCGCGGGGTGCGCGACCACAAGGAGGATGATGGAATTACTGGTTTCCATGATGTCCTGTCAGAAAAATGTGATTGCGATGAAAAACGAACCCACTATTTTAGAAACCACTAAGACATACATGTCAGATGCCGACCGTGTCGCTTACCCACGGCTCATGGCATGGTCTTCTTTCCTGTTCCTTTTCGTCTGTCCCTTGGTTATTTTCATCGTCTGGTTCTTGCTCACATCCATACCCGCCGATCGTTTCCCGGGCGTCAGCATTGTGTCTCGAAAAGAGGTTTCAACCATCCTCGGCATTCTCGCAATTGCTCTGGTGGCGCTGGCTAAGTATTGCTCCACTGAAATCAAAACCTGGTTGCGCTGGCAAAAGGCAGTGGTTACATCATTGTCTCAGCCGTCCGAGGCGTTCGTGGTTTTGATTGAAAAACGAGAGCTAGAGACGCTGGTGCGGCTGCGACGACATGGCTATCCTCACAGAATGTATGCCGTGCGCGAAGTGGCAAATTCTAATCGGCTATCGGATTTTCGGATGGGAGAATGGTTGGATGCCGATGCATTTTCTGACCCCGACTATGGTGAGCCCGTCGCGCTGCGGGTTGGCGATCAGTTCATTCTTCTGGCACCAAAGAATCCACTCGATCGACCTCGATACTTCAATGTGTTGAAAGAGAAAGTGCATTAATGCCAAAGAGATTTTTCAAAATATCTAATTACCTGAGATAGAATGGTCGCCGGAGGTTGGGAGCCTGAAAGCGGCCCCCGGTTGGCGTGGCAAAACTCGATCAAAGCTCAAAGACAAATGTGGAAATGAAACGGACTGAATCAGCCGTTGTCCTCCCGCGCGCTTTAAAATCAGGATCGATTGTTGGAATCGTTGCGCCGGCATCACCACCTTTTGAAGAAGGCGACCTCGAATATTGTTTTCAATGGTTGAAGAAACTTGGGCTGCGATGGAAAGTCGGCAAGCACATAACCGATCGGCTTGGCGATCTTGCCGGAACTGATGCCGACCGGCTCAAGGATTTTCACGAAATGTGGGAAGACCCGAGCGTCGACATGATTCTTCCGGTGCGCGGCGGCAATGGTGCCGTTCGATTGTTGGATAAACTCGACTTCGATTTGATCGCCAAGAATCCGAAAATTTTGATGGGCTATTCCGACATCACTGGTCTTCTAATTCCGATCCAGCAAGAGACCGGGCTGGTGACTTTCCACGGACCGACGGCATTGTCGTTTTTTGAATCGCCGTACACGTATTACTATTTCGAAAAATCTCTGATGCAGACAAAACCGCTTGGATTGATTTCGGATCCAACGCCGAAGGATGTTTGGAACCCTGAATATCCGCCACCAAGGTTGGTGATTTCGCCAGGAAAAGCACGCGGGCAGCTGACTGGTGGTTGCTTGTCGTTGATAAGACAGTTGATGGGAACGCCCTGGGAAATTGACACCAGGGGCAAGATTTTATTCGTCGAAGATTTCGAAGAAGAACCTCACAGTCTCGATCGGATGTTGACGCAACTTGAACTGGCAGGAAAAATTGACGAGGCCGCTGGTATCATTATTGGTGAATGTGCGAGTTGTAGACCTGGGGACAGCAGGCGCAATCGCATCGGCTTAAATTACAGTGTCGAGCGCATGCTCAAAGAGAAGTTCGGCGACCTTGGGAAGCCTATGGTGTATGGCATGCGCCTCGGGCACTCGCGCGAGAAATTTGTTTTGCCACTGGGAGTGGTGGCGCATCTAAAAGCTGATGAGCGCGGCGTCAGTTTAAAGATCGAAGAACCGGCGACACAGGCGTAGGAAGAATTACAATAAAAACCAGAATCAAGTAGATGGCAAAAACTGAAGCTAGCAAAAATCAATCTACATCGTCGACGAAGTCGAAGACAGCGGCTATTCTAAAAGCGCCGCCGTTAAAACCCGGTGACAAAGTGGCAATTGTGGCACCAGCTAGCCGGCCAGACGGTCCGGCGGTAGTAGCAGCGGCGGTGCACGTTCTTTCCGGTATGGGTTATGTTCCAGTCGTTGGGAAAAATGTCCTGGCAATAAATGGTTATATGGCCGGCACAGATGTTGATCGCATTAGCGATTTAAATAAATTCGTTCAAGATCAATCGGTCAAAGCGATTCTTTGTATCACAGGTGGGTATGGCACGCTCCGACTGATCGATCAGATTGATTATGATTCTATGATTAAAAAACCAAAAATAATTGTCGGCAGCGATGACAACACAAGTTTGCTTACTGCGATAAACCACGTCACAGGGTTGGTTTGTTTTCACGGACCGAACCTCGATTGCATCTCGACAGCGGAAGTTCAAAACGATTTGCAACAAGCGTTAACCGCGGTGACAGCACTTCGCCCCATCGAAACATTGGATTCGTTTCCTTCCGATTTCGTGTACGCTCCGATGCCCGGCACCGCGGAAGGTGCCTTGATGGGTGGCAACCTGACGGCTTTGTTCTCGTTGATGGGAACTAAGTATCAACCTGATTTTTCAGACAAGGTTTTGTTTCTCGAGGACAAAAATGAACGAAACGACGTTCTGGAACGCTGGCTTACCAGCCTTCATTTGTCGGGCGAACTTGCCAAAGTAAATGCAGTAGTCATGGGCGCCTTCGAACACTGCGGCACGGGAAGCGCGTCCAACATGCTTTCGCTGGAAGAAATTTTTGAAGAGCGTTTGAGCGGACTGAAGAAGCTGATCGGTTTCCGTATGGCGATCGGACAAACCAGCAAATGCCGATATGTTCCAATTGGAATACGAGCACGGGTCGATACCAAACTCGGCCGACTTGAATTTCTTGAGCCAGCTTTGTCGAATTGAACAGAGGTTTCTGCGGACTACGCCTTATCCGATTTTTCCAGCGTGATCTTTGCAGTTTCGATCTCTTTCATTTTGACTTTATCAACTGGCGGATAAGTGAGATTCATGCGGTTCATGGTGTCTGCAATTGCTGCGGCGACCACGAGACGCATGTACCATTTGTTGTCAGCTGGAATGACATACCATGGCGAGTCTTCAGTTGCCGTGTGGCGAATTGCTTCCTGATAAGCGTGCTGGTAGTCGTTCCAAAATTTCCGTTCGCCCAGGTCTGCTGAACTGAACTTCCAGTGCTTGTCCGCTCGATCAAGCCGATCAAGAAAGCGTTTCTTCTGTTCTCTCTTCGAAACGTTCAAAAAGAACTTCAGAACCACAACACCTTGACGGTGAAGGTAGTCTTCGAAAAATGCGATATCTTTTAAACGCTGGCTCCAAATGGCTCGCGTAACGAACTCGTCAGGCAATCTCTGCATGGACAAGATTTCTTCATGGACTCGCACAACGAGAACTTCTTCGTAATATGAACGGTTGTAGATGCCGATTCGACCACGTTCGGGAAGGCACCGCGAGTAGCGCCACATAAAATCGTGGTCTAGCTCTTCGGCGGATGGTTGTTTGAAGGAATAAACCTGGCAGCCTTGCGGGTTGATGCCCGACATTACATGTTTGATCGTGCTGTCCTTGCCTGCCGCATCCATTGCTTGAAACACAAGGAGCATGGAGTAGCGATCCTGCGCGTAGAGCATGTCTTGTTTTTGTTCAAGGATCTGAATGCCCTGTTCGAGGAGCAGCTTCGCGTCATCTTTGTCGCGCGATGCAAATGGACCGGTATCTTCCGGGTCGTAATCACTAAGTTTGAAATTCTTACCGCTAGTGACTTTGTAGGGTTTCACAAATTCGTGAATTTTGGAGAAAACAGCTTTCCCTAGAGCTTTCGACTGGTTGCTGGTGTCTGCTTTCTTTTTATCTTTAGCAGCCGCAGTCTTTTTCGACGCATCTTTGCTCGATGCATCTTTGTCAGCGGCATCTTTGTTCGCAACATCTTTACTGGCAGATTTCTTACTCGCAGACTTTTGGGTTGAGCCATCTTTACTGTCGTCGTTTTTACTCGCAGACTTTTTACTGACAGTCTTTTCGCTCTCTGTTTTCTTAGCGGCGGTTTTCGTCGTGGCGCTTTTCTTTACGGCAGTTTTTTTCGAAGCAGTTTTCTTTGTCGCAGCTTTTTTCGTTTCAGTTTTGTCTGAATCAGTTTTGTCTGAATCAGTTTTGTCTGAATCAGTCTTATCTGAATCTGCTTTATCCGAATCAGGTTTTTTCGAGTCAGCTTTCTTCGCGGCAGTCTTCTTGGCTGCGCCTTTTTTGTTGCCGGCGTTTTTCTTGGCGCTGTCCGCCTTGGCTATTTTCGCAGCCTTACCTTGCGAGGATTTTTCGACCGCGGCTTTCTGCTTGCCAGGCTTCTCAGTGGAATTGTCGTTCTCGGACGATTCCATCTCAAACTTTTCGTCGCCGTTCTTATCGCTTGCGGATTTTTTTGAGGTCTTCTTACTCACGAGCACAACCTTCTTAAATTTCTGTATTGTCGGGTTTCTGTCATTTGATTCCAAAGTACACACCCAGCACGAACTGTCTAGTCGGTGCTGTTGGTCAATAGCATGGTTTCTAAGTCACTACGATCATCATCCTGGATGCTTTCGATGGCAAATGGAATGGTTCGCTGGATGTCACCAGCGACGATACCGCACTCGGCGATTTCTTCAGCCAGAATGTCGCCGGCTCGTCCGTGTATGTAAACGCCAGCGGCTGCGGCGTGGAACGATTCAACGCCTTGTGCGAGCAAACCGCCGATGATACCAGAGAGAACATCTCCGGCACCCGCTGTTGACATTCCTGGGTTACCGGTCGGATTGATGAAGACTTGACCTTCCGGATTGGCGACGACGGTCATCGAGCCTTTGAGCACCACGACTGATTGAAACTTCTCTGCGGCTTTCAGTGCATACCCGATTCGATCGGATTGAATTTCAGCGACTTCGCAATTAAGCAGTCGAGCAAGTTCTTTCGGATGTGGTGTAAGAACGAAATCGCCCTCGTTGTTTTCGAGGAGCTCAGGTTTCTTAGCGATAGCGTTTAAGCCGTCGGCGTCGATGATACACGGGCATTCGATATCGTGCAGGATGTCGGCGACGATTGCTTGAGTATCGTCAGTCAGTCCCAGACCGGGACCGAGAATGACGGCTTGTGCAGTAGCCATTTGTTCTTTCAGCGGTTTTATTGCATCGCGACTGAACGAACCGGAGTCGGTTTCCGGCATTGGTCTATAAATGATTTCTTCCGGAGGCAAAGTATTCATCACCGTCCGTGGTGTCGCGAGAAAAACCATTCCAGCGCCGACACGCAACGCGCTTTTGGAAGCGAGCATCGCAGCTCCGCCCATGCCGGGGCTGCCTGCGATTGTCAGAACATGCCCGAACGAGCCTTTATGCGAATCGGCAGGACGAAGCGGAAGAATTTCTTTGACAATTTCAACTGTCATCAAATTGATATCAGGAGTTGATTCCGGAAGTTCCGGCAAGCCTATATCGACAATTCCGAGTTGACCGGCGAGCGTCGCTCCAGGATGAGTGACGAGACCAGGTTTCAAATAACCAAAGGTGACAGTGTGATCGGCGCGGACAGCACTACCCATAATTTGACCGGTATCAGAATTGATACCACTTGGAACATCAATGGCGAGCACTCGTTTGCCGCTTCTATTGATTGCATCAATCACACGACGATATAGACCTTCGACAGGTTTCGACAATCCTGTTCCAAACAAAGCATCGACGATCAAAGATGCGTTATCGAACAATTCATCGACATTAGGATCGTAAACGAAGTCACCAAACTCATTATCGCGATCGCCTTCGCCAAGGATGTCCTCAGTCACAACGGTGACTGGAACGTTCAACGATTCGAGGATGTTTCGGTTTACTGTGCCTTCGTTTGTTTTCATCGCGACGAATTCTTCGTCGGAGTTGGATGAATCTTCATTGTCCGAATCGCCAGGTTCTTTCAACGCAGTGCCGGACTTGGACGATGACGAATTTCCGACGTCATCACCTTCGGCAGTTTTCGAGCTGGGGCTCGCAGACTTAGCAGCTGAACTTTTTTTCGATTTCGATTCAGGATCAGCTGCTTGTTTTTCGCCTTCGATTTTGATTCCTGAAACAAGCCACACCGACACGGGCACTTCCCATAGTGTCAGGTATCTTGCGATCACTAAACCGTCACCACCGTTGTTGCCTTTGCCGATAACAATTACAACGTCTCCTGGATTCTCCTGCCACAGGCGAAGCGCATGGATAGCGGCTCCACGTCCGGCTATTTCCATAAGAACCTGTCCCCAGTTTTGATCGCAATGCGCGATCCAGCTGCTCTCGAGGTCTCTGATTTGTTCGGTTGTCGGAATGCGCATGGTTTTGCTCTTGAGACAATTGTAGTGAAGTGTCATTGTCTCGTTTATTGGATGTGATCTTCAATCACTTTGGAGTTTATTTAAACTGTCATGACAATTGACACCAAATGACACCAAAATCAATCCACGACAACGCAACGCGCAAAATGTCCGGGCGATTTTTCTTCCAATGGCGGAATCGCTCTGGTGCAGCGCTCCTCCACCAGTGGACAGCGATTGGCGAACCGACAACCAGGCGGCAATTCAATCAAGCTGGGCGGTTGCCCTTCAATCGGTTGCAGTACTGTAGCGTCGGGACGCGGAATTGAATTGAGCAAGCCGATGGTATACGGATGCTTTGGATTAGCGAAGAGCTCCTGAACATTGGCATATTCAACGACAGAACCAGCGTACATCACGGCAACCGTATCGCACATTTCGGCGACAACGCCCAGGTCATGGGTGATTAGCAAGATTGACATGCCTTCGTCTTTTTGAATCTCGCGCAGCAAATCGAGGATCTGCGCCTGGACAGTGACATCCAGCGCGGTCGTAGGTTCGTCAGCGATCAACAAAAGTGGGTTGCACGACAGTGCCATCGCGATCATGACGCGTTGACGCATGCCGCCTGAGAATTGGTGCGGATATTCGTCCACTCGCTGTGCGGCTTGTGGAATTCGAACTTTCGTCAAAGCTTCGATGGCGCGCTTCTTCGCTTCCGCTCTTCCGACCTTTTGGTGCAGTTCGATCGTCTCCATGATCTGCTCGCCGACGGTGTAGACCGGATTCAGGGAAGTCATCGGATCCTGCGGGATAAGCGCGATTTTGTTTCCTCTCACAGAACGCATCTCGGATTCTGTCAGGTTGAGGAGATCGCGACCGTCCACCAAAATTTTGCCGCTGACGATTTCTCCTGGAGGTGGCACCAGGCGCAGAATAGACAATGACGTGATGGATTTGCCGCAGCCCGACTCGCCGACTACGCCCAGAGCTTTGCCCTTTTCGATTGATAGACTGATGCTGTCGACAGCCTTAACCAAGCCGAGTTCTGTATGGAACACGGTCGACAAATTTTGAATCTGGATAATTGCGTCCAACGCCTGTCCGATTTCTAGTAATGCAGTTCTTCGGCTGATGCTTGCAGAACGATTGATGCGTTTATGATGCCAAAGTTTCGACCACAGGGTCAATGCGTGGACAGGTTTTCAATATTAATGATTGAACAGGCCCAGAATCACCTTTCAGAAAAACACAATTTCGGTTATACCTGCTTAAATGGTCTAAGCGGCTCTCACTTCGGAATAAAAAAACTGCTATTGGATACGAACCGAGAAACTAAGGACATCCAAGTGCTTCAGCTTCTGACGAGACTCGTCAAGGAGACGGATCGACTTGTGCGGTTAGCCGACGACATCGATACGAACGCGACCTCGCCGCAGGCGAAAGCAGCGTTCAACATCATCGGCTCTGAAGTGGACGGGATCTTGGGAACCTTGAGCGAGGCGCTTGGTCCGCTCTATCGGCTGTACGACCTTGATCCAGGCATGCGACAGCTGGTTGAGAACCGAAAGATGTCGGAGAAGCCCAGTTTGACAGCTGCCATCCAGCCTGCCGGTACCGACGAATCCTAGAGACGTTCAGGACTTAGTTATTTTTGGTTTGGCTGGATTCTGATGCCGTAAGCGTTTTTTCGACAGGCACCATCAAGCTGGCAACCAGGTTCGGACTGTCCAGGCAACTTTTAACGGCTGACTTCATTCCGAGCAAAACCGGCTTAAAATGGTGCTTACGCATCTCACCGTAGGTTTGTTTGAATTCCCATTTGTCATGAATGCGTCGGTACATGCCGATCGTCATGCCGGTTCTATCGGCGCCTTGACGGCAATGAACGTAAACCGGCTGTTTGTCCGCTTCATTGAGGACCGCGAGGATTCTCGTCATCTCGGGAGTGTTCGGGGAAGTAAAACCTAATGGCACGTGTACGTAATTGAAGCCCAGTTCGTGAGCAAGAGCTGATTCATGGGTGACTGCGGGACCGGACATTCGCAGATCGAGAATTGTTTTGACACCACTTTTCGCGAGGAGCCGAAGATTTTTTTCTGATGGTGCAGCACCACGCAAAATGGTGCCATTAACTTGTTGGAAATTTGCAATCGAAATTTCTTTGAGCACATTTTGATCTAAAACCGGACCGACTGCTTCAGCCTGCACCATCTGCGGTGTCAGCGTCGTGATCAGCGCAGCTACGAATATTGAAGATGAGAATTTTCTGATAGATGTCAACATTAGCAATTTTCTTGCGAGTTCAGAGAAAGAGAGTGTGTGAAAGGAAGCCCGTAGAGACGATTTAACGCCGCTTTCGATGCAAAGTGCGCCGATGTTAGCATCTTCGCGCGTTCTTTGGAAGTATTTATCGATCATATATGTATATAAGACTAATTTCGATCACAAGTTGGTCACATGGATGCCAATAAGTAGGTTGTGTAGATCGAGCAATTGCTGATAATCATGTTAACCGCCGGTGGTACCACCTAATTTGGTGGAACTGCTACGTCGAAATCGATGGGCTTTTCAATGTGGTATCGAACATGGTGCTCAGGAAACACAGCTAAACGAAACATATAGCGCTCAGAGCGCAAGGGTCGCAAGGAGACTTTGATGAAGTCTGGCAGTAGACACCGCGTTCGACGGAAAGTTTAAAGAAAGAAAGTTAGTTAGTTAGATTAATAGACGTAGATATAAAGGAATAGGTGAATACGCGAATACGCGGATTGAATGGATAACTGGATAACAGACCCAAACGCTTAACAACGCTGAATGTTGCGCGAAAGGCATGAATGTTTCAACCGCGTGCTTTTGCTCCCGAACATCATGATGCCGCTTAAGGGACATCCGCTGAAGGCCCACAATTCAGCCCAAGCAGAACGGGCGAAAGGGACGTAGAGCTGCTCCTCGGAGAATTACCACTCCAATGCGAGCCCCAAGTACCAGAAGCCAAAGAGCATCAACGTTTTGCCTTCTATTAAGCGAACTTAATGAACGGCAATAACTGGAGATGGCTGCACCCTGGATTGCTTAGAGGTTTTAGTCCGAGGCTAGAAGCAGCCAATCAAACCATTCAGTTTGCCTCAATTATTTTTGGGGTATATATACGGTATGCACTGAATGCTCGTAAAGCCCACCAAACTGGGAATATAAACAAATCCTAAATATTGCTAATGTAGTGGAACAATTCAGTTGATAAGGGGTCTTAATACATAAGTCAAATCGATAAGAAGGAATGCCAAAGGTTGGCCGAACCCTTAGTAAAAATTTGAAGCTACTTTAGACCTGAGCAGAACGCAGAATACATAAGAAGGAAAGATCAGGAGCCTTCAGGGAGGCTATATGGGAAACCCAAAGAGATTAGAAGTCACAGACAAAAAACTTTTTCAAGTAGAAGGATATGCAGGCGGTGGCCGGCGTAAAACGACGCGTAAGCGAACGGCCGGTGCACGTGGAGCTGGAGATCGTCTTCTCAGAGCCGTAGGCGATGAGTCGGACGATGATGGTGGCAATTTCGACCAGGACGAGTTCAGCGTACTCGATACAGTTTTGCACTCGCAAACCGATTACGAGGTCGCGGCGGAAATCGTTGAAGAGGTAGTCGAGGAAGAGGAAGTAGTTAAATACTCCGCGGGAGTACTTCCGGATTCTATTAAAAAGTACTTCTCGGAAATTTCCAGACGGAAACTTTTGACTGCGGTCGATGAGAAAGACCTGGCTACCAGAGCCAAATCCGGAGATAGACAAGCGAGATCGCTTTTGGTCGAAAGTAATTTGAGACTAGTAGTGAGCATCGCGAAAAAATATCTCAAGCGTGGAATGGCGCTGCAAGATCTTATTCAAGAAGGAAACGTCGGTCTGCTTCGTGCAGTCGATAAGTTCGATCCTGAGCGTGGCTTCCGATTCTCGACGTATGCAACGTGGTGGATCAAACAAGCCATCACGAGATCGATCGCCGATAAATCTAGAATGATCCGCTTGCCGGTTCACGTCAACGAGATGTTGGCGAAGGTTCGAAAAGAAGTTCGGAAGCTGAGTTCGGAGCTTGGCAGACCGCCAACGATTGAAGAACTTTCCGAAGCGACTGAAATCAAAAAGGAAAAAATCCTGCAGATCATGGAAACATCACGCGATCTTCTGTCGTTGGACAGCGCGATTGGGACTGGTTTTGACAGCACTTTGGGCGAACTGCTCGAGGACGATCTCATACCGGCACCAACGGAAACCACGACGAACAATCTTCTCAAACAAGACGTCACTGGTCTTCTTACATGCCTGACGGAACAAGAAAAAGCGATCATCGAAATGCGCTTTGGATTGAAAGACGGAACTGGAAAAACTCTATCGCAAGCCGGGCAGGTACTTGGCATTAGCCGAGAACGCGCTCGACAAATCGAAGCGAAAGCAATTCGAAAACTGCGAAACAGTAAAACAATGAATGGTATGAGATCGTATCTCAACTAATCATTTGACAATGACCGACAGCTTACCGGGTTAGGACGAAAGTTCTGACCCGGTTCTCTTTTGTTTTGTTTTGGTTTTAGTGCGCGCTTTTTTGATCGAGGTCGCCACTTATTCGACGCGCAACTTGTTCGAGGCAACTGGTCAAACCCAACCGGTTCCGACGCACTTGTTCCAATGCAACTTGTTCCAATGCAACTTGTTCCAATGCAACTTGTTCAAGCCAACTTGTCCAAGGCGCAACTTTTGTTCGAGGACGAAACTTGTTCGAGGTCACAACCCCTTCTCAACCTTGCGGCTGCTAGAATACCTAACTTGCTGAGACAGCAAAGGATATTCAAGTCGATGCCAACTCGCCGCGATCTGATCAAGCAAAAATATGAACGACGCGGTCGCAAATTTTTGCGTTTGATCAAAGTTCTCTTTCGCGAATTTCGTGGCTTCTTGATTTGCGCGGTTCTTGGCTTCACGACTTCGGTGATATCGCTTTATTATCTTTATCCGCATGAGATGGTTCCAGGCGGCAAGCTCACGATCGTGCAGTCCGCTTACTACACAGTGCTGATGACCTTTTTCGAAACGCCCCTTCCGTATGTTGAAGATTGGCGTCTATCACCACTTTTCTTCTTGCTTCCGGTCGCCGGTCTGGTTACTATTGCCGAGGGTGTTGTGCACTTGAGCCATCTTTTGTTTCAACGCAAAAGATTTTCAACTGAGTGGCAAATGATGATCGCAGAAACAATGGAAAATCACGTTATTGTTTGTGGCTTAGGCAACGTCGGTCTCCGCGTGGTCGAGCATTTGAAAAGTCTCGGCGAAGAAGTTGTCGCCATCGAGAGCACTTTAGAAAGTCGTTTTTCCAACGAGGTGTCCGGCTTTGATGTGCCAGTGTTGATCGGCGATGCGCGCGATCAAACGTTGCTTGAAAAAGCGTCGGCAAAAAGCGCAAAAGCGATCATTGCCGTGACTAATAACGACCTGGTTAACATCGAAGCGGCGCTCAACGCGCGCGAAATCAACCCCGACATTCGCGTTGTTCTGAGAATGTTCGATCAACGATTAGCAAAACGCATGGCGAAAGTTATGAACTTCGAAGGCGCATATAGTTCGTCGGCGAAGTCGGGGCCACTATTTGCACAGGCTGCTGTCAGCGGACACGTTTTGGATTCGTTTCAATTTGGTGGCACGGTAATCAACGCCGTTGAATTAGTCGTCGAACCCAATACTCTTTTAGTAGGCAAAACGATCGATCAATTGAGAGCTCAGCACGAAGTGACCATTCTATTGCAAGAACGTGAAGACGGTGTTCTTGACTGGAATCCAGCGCCTAGCAATGTACTAAGTGTTGGAGACAAGCTGTTGATCATGACGGATCCTGACGGCGTTAAGCGGATGGAACCGATGACGCGCAAGATGAGTCTTCCGCGAGATCGAGAATTGTAATCGAAGCTTTCGCGTTCACGGTTTCAAGGAAACATCTGTGAAGGGAAACGTCACATTCGCTTCGTCTTTCGCGCCTGTCCTTGCGGTTCTTGGTGCGATCATTGCCATGACGGTGGGCACTTCATACGGCAAGGAATTATTTCCAGCGATTGGTGCAGAAGGAACCGCGACTGTGAGAGTTGCGTATTCTGCGATTATTTTGCTGGCAATTTGGCGACCATGGCGAAGCCAACTAACAGCCAACGACTTCAAAGCGATTGCGTTGTATGGTGCGACTCTTGGATTGATGAACTTGATGTTCTATTTGTCGCTTGTAACGCTGCCTATAGGGATTGCTATTGCGATTGAATTCACCGGACCATTGAGTGTTGCTGTGTATTCATCGCGTAAGTTGATTGACTTTGTTTGGATCGGTTTAGCTGTTGTAGGCCTGCTACTGCTGCTGCCTTTGACGGCGGACGCGGAAGCGATTAATCCAATCGGTGTCGGCTTCGCGGTGGCGTCGGCGATACTATGGGCTTTGTACATTATCTTTGGAAAAAGGGTCGGACATCTGCATGCCGGTGTATCAACATCGTGGGGAATGCTGTTCGCAACGATGGTTGTGGTCCCTGTTGGTATTTTTCGCGCGGGAGCAGAACTTGTCGGGCCAACGGTTTTACTTCCTGGATTTATTCTTGCTTTGGCTTCGAGCGCAATTCCGTACACGCTAGAAATGTTCGCGCTGAAACGATTGCCGAAAAATACGTTTGGTATTCTTTTGAGTATGGAACCGGCAGTTGGTGCGCTGGCTGGATTGATTATTTTGCATGAGCAATTGAGTTTGATTCAGTGGATTGCGATTGGTTGTATCGTCGCTGCATCGATAGGAAGTTCGCTCGGTGCGAAATCATCGAGTGCAGATCCATTTAACTAAGACTATGGGAATCGTCCAAAATGACTAGACCGGTGATGCTCCAGCGAGTGGCACCACCTGAGATGCCGGGGGCACGGATTAAAGCAGGAAGATCTTAAATCGTATCAGCAAAATGAAAAGGGTTGAGAGCACTATCACCGGCATGACTTTTGCTGCAGGCATATCATGAACTTGTTTCATGCCGAGAATTTGAAGTCTCAATGCAATTACAGTGGCAATCAACAAAGTGATATAAGCAGGAATGTAATTGCCAAAGAAGTTGAACTTCAGTCCGGCAATGACAAGAGCGGCTGAACTGTATGCAATTACTCGGAAGTTGGCTTCAAAAGGCTCGGTGCTGCCCATGCCGGTGAAGATTTTCCAGCAGATGAAACTCAAGAAAAATGCTTGCAGGCAGTTGCCGATAAAGAACTGAATTGAGATGAGCAAATTCATGCTGATGACGCCGGCGAGTAATCCGCTGACGCCGGCGAGGATGAACAAAAATATTGCGGGCTCGGCGATGTTACCGCGAGTCGGCATAGCTTTGAAAAATTCTTCCGGATGAAGAAGAACGTGGCGAGCGTCTTGCAGCGCCAACATGAACAACCCTTTTGTTTCAGGTGAAGCGACGAGTTTTTCGAATCGTTTGAAGTTATCTATCTGGACTGTGGCTTGGCTGAAGTCGGTGGCAGTTTCGTCTTCATCAGGTTGCGGTCTGCGTTTCTTTCTTTTCGTCGATGTTGGTCCTGATGCTGCCGGTGGTGGCAGGTCCTTTGAACGACTTCCGCCTTCTTCAGGAAGCTTCAATTTAGGTTCCGGTGCAGAAGGTTCGCCGGGACCGGGAGCTCTTGGAGTAGAGGCTGTTGGGTGAGGCAGCGGAGTTTGTCCGAGCTGCGCATTTTGTGATGATGGGTCCGGATATTGTTGAGCCGCTGAATTTGGCAGTCCTGGTTGAACGTGTGGTTGACCAGTCGGCGTCTGCTGGCTCGGTTGTTGGTTTGCTTGTTGGTTCGGCTCTTGATTCCATACGGGGCGATGACTGAGTGCGGACTGACGCTCGCCGGAATTATGCGTTTGTGCGGGTTGGTTTTGTTGAGGACTCTGATCGGCTAGCCGATTTGCCGCTAAATTTTGGCTTGCACCGGGGTGTTGGAGTTGTCCCGGGCCAGGCTGCTGACCGGGATCGGAGAACTGTTGTCCGGCTGGCGAAGGATCCTGGTAGAAATCCTGGAATGAGGAATTTGTTTGAGCTGCTTGGCTCGGCAAGGCTGGAACATCGTTGCCCGCAAAAAAGGCTTGCTGTGCGCTTACTGCAGGATTGTAGTTTTGAGGCTTAGGATTAGCCGGGGCTGCTCCGGGTTGCAGGGCACTACCAGCGGTGCTGGGAGGCGCGGTCTCCGCATCGAAAAATCCAGCGGGTGATCTCCGGGCATCTTGAGTTGGAGGCCGAACCGGAGCCTGATGAGGGTTAGCTATTTGTCCTGATTCGAGCAAAGCGTGAGCAGACGGATCGAGCTGGTCGAACACTTGGGGTTGGCTGGCGAATGATTGCGGATTTTCAACTCGGCGTCCGAAATTATCAAAAAAGTCCTGAGGCTGAAACGCTGACGACGGGTCGTGATTGACAGCTGGAGCCGGATGAGGCTGATGAGATGGTCCTGGATCGATCACAGCTGATGGTTCGGGATTCATGACTGAACGGGCTTGATTCGGATTCGAGCCTGGATTCAAATTTGGATTTGGATTGGGATTTGGATTGGAATTTTGATTTTGGTTCTGAATTTGATTTTGATATTGATCTTGATTTTGGTTCTGGTTTTGATTCGAGTTGATTCCTGCCGAAGGGTGAGTACTGAAGCCCGCTGGACTGGCAGGAACAGCGTCAGGTGTCGCCGAAGGATAGGGATTTATAACTGCAGACGGCTCCGGATTGTAGGCGCCCTCTGGTTCTCGGTTCAATCCAAAAACATTAGGATTGAATGCTTGAATGGTGGCAGGATCAGGATCGAATTGACTCGAGGCAAAACTGAAAGAGCGAGTATGCATCGCACCATCTTCCGCACTAGCATTGATGCTGCCATGAAAAAATTGTTCTGGGTTTTGAGCGATTCTAAAAGAGCCGGAGACGTCCTGAGGTTCATCAACATCTTGAGGTCCATCAACGTCATACGGCTCTGAATGCGCGGTCGCGCGATTCTTTTCGTCGTCGGCGCTCGTGGGATCCTGATTGTTGTTTTGAGACTCGCTCATGTTTAAATAGCCGTGCTGCCTGAACTATTGCGATTGCTGCTCTTTTACTAAGACTACGCTATTGAAGAGCTCATAGCGCAACTTGGAAATGGAAGTCTTACGCCGCTCAACTGGCGACCGAGTTGGCGCCGAGCCTGGCGTTTTGCGAGTTCTACCTGCCATTCGTTTATACCCTGATCTGATTGTACATATTCTAGATATGCTTTTGCAGTATCTGATATATCTTAGCGGCAAGGACTTCAGCATCGCGCGCCCGCGGTCGTCAAAAAAAAATCCTCCGATCGTTAGAAGGGAGGATTTAAACGTTTCGACGTTCGCTGCTATCGCGTTGCGTTTGGGCTGCGATGGCGTGAGTGTCGATTAGTTGAGTGAACTGAGTTCGGCTTCTGCGCGCGCCCAATCATAAGCGTCTCCGCCGTGATCGTATCCGCGTTCTTGCCAGAGGAAATATGCGCGAACAGCGATTTGTTCGGCAGTGATTGTTCTCTTCTCAATTTTTTCTTTTTTTGATTCGACAGCAGTTGTTTGTGTTGCCTTTGGCGTGGTCACAGCTTCTTTCTCGGTTACTGTGGTGGTCTTGATTTCGGTAGCCTTGGACTCGGTTGCTTTCGTCGTCGCTTTTGGCGCCGGATTTATGTTAGCTGCTTTTGTCGGGGTTGCCTTTTCTGTGGTAGCTGCAGCCTTACTAGGCGCGGCTTTGGTTGATGTCGACTTGGGCTCAGCTTTAGTCGATTTACCAGGTGTCGGGGTATTTTTCGTAGCCATTTCTTACTCCTTCGTTTGAGTCAACGTCTCGTGAGAGGTGCCTCAAAAACAGACAACAAGTCTATCTCAACTGTGAAAGATTGGCGCGTTCTTGTTACGCAACGTCAAAAATTGAGAGGTCCTTCATGAAGTTAAAACTTCACACCGGCATCGTTGAGACATCTTTTGATTTCGGGTAGAGCCTGTCGCGCCGCGTCTTCGCCAGCTTTTATCGCGCGCACTGCATCGCGTTTGCTGGTCGACAACAAACCGATTCCGGTGACGTCAGGATGAATGATCACACATGCTTTATTTACATGTGGACGATCCAAAGTGTCGAGCTGCAGTGTGACCATGCGTCTGCTGACGCTGCCCATTTTTCTAAATGTCTTGATGGGAACCTCTTGCATTTTTTCGTCGGCATTGACTGCAATCACGACGTCTGCGCCCAGTTCTGTCGCCTGTTCTACAGGTACGTTAGCGAGAACGCCACCATCAACAAATAAGCCGTCTCCGATTTGAATCGGTTTTCTCAATCCAGGCACAGCAGAACTGGCTTGCATAGCCTGATATAGCAAACCTTTATTTAAGGTTTCTGCTTTCCCGCTAACAAGATCTACGGCAACGGCTGCGTATGGAATTTTCAATTCTTCGATAAGCTTCTCGTCATCGGGCAGATGTTTGTTGAGGAAATGGCGAAAGCGAACGCCCCAGTAAAGCCCATCGTATGGATGATAAACCAATCTCGGCATAATGAAGATCGGCATCGTCACAAGGCGAACAGCGAGTTTTGCGGACATGTACGACTTCATCAGTTTGCGCTTAGTAAACATCTCCTCGATATCCGAAAGCGGCAAACCAGCACAGTAGAAGCCGCCGACGATGGCTCCCATACTGGTGCCGACAACGAGATGGAAGGGAATATTCGCTTCTTTTAAAACTTTGAGAACGCCAACATGAGAGGCGCCGCGCGCGCCACCGCCACCGAGAACGAGGGCGACTTTTATTTGTGGATTATGATAAGTCGAGTCGGCGCCTGCCGTGTCTGCGCCTGACGTTTCTTCGGCTGCGACTGTGGTTTCGACACCGGCGGATTTATCAGCGATACTGCATGTAGTATCACTGAAATGGATGGCTTTGGCCGGAGCAACGACACAGAGCCATGCTGTCAACAATAGTTGAGTCGTCACAGCAACCGCTGCATTTGTTGGTTTCACAACCGAATCCCCCGAGACGACTCGCTCAGGGCGCGTCATACTATGCATTTTACAACTACGAGGGCGATAGAGCTAGCAAGCTCGGCGCAATCTAAGGGTGGTTCAGCATGAGCAAGGCAGTGCTACCCGTGGTGGCACAGTCGAGAGAGATATTTTCTTGATATTTTTGATATTGAAACCGCAGAACTCGCGTATACCGCGATCACAAAGCATGACCATTACTTACGTCACTACTTCTATGATTGATCTCTAGCGTTGTCATTAGGGTAAAGCAAATTTATCTGCAAACTCGTTAGTCGCCTGGAAGTCAAGCCTACTGATTGTTTAAGCTTTCCTGTTGCCACTTGACTACTGCGAGCGCCGGATAATTGCTTGTTCGTTCGCCCAAAAATATGCATAATTATCCTTGAAACCGTTACTTCGTGGGTATTTCCCAAAGCTATCGATTAGTCGTCCGGTCGCATATACCTAGAATCTGAGGTGTCCTGATGGGCCTTTCGCTGTTCTATAAAAACGTCACAAGCGGGTCAGGCAAGCCGATGTCCATGACCGAGCGCCGCAGAAAAACGTTGGATGATATTCCGACGCCGCGCGTCACGACGGAGATGTCGACAGGATATCGCGAACTCAGCAAAAACAAGACGCTCGCCGGTCGCGAGTCAGCGCGCCAGTTTAACGGTGACGAAAAGGATTTAGGACAAAACCGATTGAAGATGGTTTCACGTCTGCGCCACAAAGAAAAGTTTCTTGCATGGCGGCATTTGATTCACGATCTCTCCAGATATGTTTTGACCGGACTGAACAAATTCAACCCAGCGCGTGTGCTGGTGCCGGATCCTTATGAAGTGAGCAATAGCGCTGTTAGATTTACGCGTCGCAAATAGTCTGCGCTTTAAGTCTTCGCGATTCAGCAGAATTTTAAAACTGGTTGCACCACGCCTGGTATTACACCATAGGCGGTGGCAAACTATTTGAGTCTAACTAGCGCTAGTTCAGGTTGCGAGAGTTGCCTTCGATCAGACGCTAGTTGAGCAAACCTGCTGGTGCTGTTTGGTCATCGCTACGATTTAGCGTTTGAGCTTGCTACTGTGTCGTCGACCAATGCTGAACTTTGACTGGGCGAAAAATGAACTGGCCGCTCGCCCAATTGAACGTTTGGATGCAGGCGAATGGAACGTTGACCCTGCCTATTCCAACGCCTCTAACGACGTGCAACTCCGATGATGTTGGATAGTTGATGCACGATCGAATCGAAGATCATGTAGAAGAAGTCGCGCATCTCGTCATTGAACAGAGTGAGCAAGAACGACAAGATAAATGTCGAGAGCAATCCGTAAAAGAAAAAGGCTGGCAAGATTCCCATGATGAGTGTTTCCTGTGAGTGTGCCGGGTGGGTTCGCTGTCTGCGTAGTCAACAGAATCTCATCTCGAGGTTAACAAGCGGTTAAGGAGTGGCGCACTGTGAGCGGATTCCAAGAATACTCGTTACATTCCCTCGACGCTGATTGGCCAAGAGCCTCTACTTATCGTGCATTTGAGCCGATTCAAGGTTTGGTTCTCAGAAATAATTGGGCGTTGCAACATTTGAAACAATTGGAACAAGCGAAACATTGAGGACGCGGATGTGTTCGGAAAGCAAGACACTGATAGCGCCTTGCTTTCGATGGAACAACTAAATTCACAAGGTTAATGGATTTGAAATATTGTTCAGATTGAATCAGTTTCAAGCGCGATCTGAAAGTACGATCACCGAGAATCACGCTCGAAGTATCGAACGAGATCAGGATAGGGACTGCGTTTCAAAGCTACGGAGTGATGGAGGTTAATGTTCGCACTTGCACAAACCGCGGTTTTTCCAGTGTGTTGCCACCAGAGTCAGGTTGCCTGCGATTAAGCAAGCGACTTCGCCGTGTTCACCGAGAACGGCATGTCCGGCTAGAACACCGAAGGTGACGAAACCAAGTCCGGCGAGTGTGCCGAGTAAGATCGGTAATTTTCGGTGTTTCAAATATCCAGGAACGATTGCAAATATGGCGAAGAGCCAGATGCAGCCACCGATTATGAGGTGGGACTCGTGCGTGTCGAGGAATTGCAAACCGAGGACTGGTAAGAATGCGATCAAAAACGGAAATGCGAGGCAGTGTACAAGACAGACAGCTGAGGCGATGATGCCGAGGTTGTCCATCGACATGATGGCTTTATTTACAACGTGTTCTACTTGCTCGTCGTGTTCTTCGGCGACGGTATGGCCATGTTGTTCGTGATTTTCAGAACAACACGCATCGTGGTGAGCTGGTGTATTTTGCGTCATCGAAATACCGAATTAAAATGAAACCCATTTCTATTGTGCTTCAGAACCGGCGAATTGCCAAGGATTAGAAGGTTGAGATTGTATAAAAGATTAGGTCCAGGTGGCGGAAATTGGCGCCCGTGGGCTCAGGACTACTTAGCCGTGCAGACTTTGCAGATGCCGAAGATTTCGAGAATGTGACCTTTGACCTGGAAGCCGTATTTATGGCGGATGCCTTCTTCCAGTTCTGCAATCAAGCACTGGTCCAGGTGTACGCTCTGGCGGCAGCTTTCGCAGACCAGGTGGTGATGGTGTTCGCCGGGCTTGACCAGTTCGTAGCGGCGTTCGCCGTCGCCGAGATCGACCGCTTGAACCAGACCTTCGCTGACCAGAGACTCGAGCGAGCGGTACACAGTGGTCAGCCCAGGAGCCTTATCGTCTTCGTTGCGCATGCGCCCGTGGATGTCTTGGGCGCTGGACAGCTCGTGGATGCTTTCCAGAACATCTAGAACTTTTTTACAGCCTTTAGTTAGCCTCATTTCAAATACCCTGAAAAATGCCGGCGACGGCGCGCCGAATTATCGTTTAGGTCCTCACGTTAAACTATCGAACAGAACAGCGTCCCGAGAGGCAGTGCTTTGTATTGTAGCTGAACTGGACTGGATTTCGCCGCTATCCGGTCAGAGGTCAGCAAGAAACCTTAGCTGTCCTCGGGCACAGGGCTGCTATCTGACGTTTGCGTACTCTCTTTGAGGGACGAGTTCCGGCTCCAGTTGGGCATGCATGAGTCTGAGGTCTTCAGCGTTCGGTTTTGCACAAGTGCCGAGAACGTAGTCAGCGAAAGGGAAAACAACGTTGAAATTTTTGTTTGGATATCTGTGATGCAACCAGTGATATTCGGCAAGGAACTTATAGATTGGCCAGTTGCTGAATCCGCGCTTTTCGGGCTTGTGCATCTCGAGGTGAATCTTGTTCCAAGCCCAGTGGTGGAAGGTGATTACGGCGACGAAGATCATCGCGCCCTGCCACGAGAACAGCGCGATTAGCGCGGCGGCTGGGATCGACTTCATTGGAGCTTTGTGAACGGTGAGACGGATTTCTTCGTCTTCGCCCTCTGGAACAGGTTCGTCACTGAAAATCTTGGAATAATGCCCGTGATGCTTAATGGCGTGGGCTTCGAAGACGCGTTTGTACTTGGGCGAGCGGTCGCTGAAGTAGTTCCGTCGGTGCATCAATTGAGCATGCACCTGATGTTCGATGAATGACATTAGAATGCACGAAAAGACTAGCCAGCCGAACATTTGTAGTATGAACATCGGACTCCTTTGACGCCTGAACCGCCCCTGAAGGGTCAGTCAAGTGTACAAGCAATTGTGTCTTAGACCTGTTGAATTCGTTCATTGTGGGTAAGAAAACTTCAACTTGTCGTATTTTTAGTGTCAAGATGAAAAGGACTTTAATTTCTCAGGTTAGCGGTGATAATTTCTACCAGGGTCAGTCGATGGATACATCGGAACTTGAACTATATCGACCACCACTTTTGACACCATTGTCAGGGTAACAGATGAACCAGAACGATAAGGGTGATGACGTTAATAAAAAGGATGGGTTGGACAGTCAACTCGAGTCCTCCTTTCAATCTAGTTTTCGTTCGACCAGTCAGCATCTAAAAATTTACGAGAAAGAGAAAGCTGGGGAAGCAGGCGCTCCTGAGGCTTTCGAGGGGCCAGGCGATCGCGGTGGGCAAAACTCGAGTGGTGTCTCAGGTGGTGCATCGGATACATCGCGAGATAAACAGAATTTACCTAAACAAATTGTAAGAGATGGCTCCGGTTATTTGGACATGGAGCCGCCGGCAGGTCGACACGCTCCGCACCACTCGTGGTTGCTCGGCAGTCATGGTGGCAAAAAGAAACCGCGGGCGGTGCATGAACGCGACGGGCTTGTACCACCATCGGCGGTGGAAGCGCGGGCGTTTTCTACTTCGGCGACTGGCTCGGTGCCGGTTCAGAGTCAGGGTGGGAATGATTTGTCGGGCGCGTCGTCCGGTCGTGGTGAGGGATCCGGTGGTGCTGGCGATGCGTCCGGTGGTGCTGAAGCTTCTGGTGACAAGGCGGTTGAAGCGAACACAGACACAAAAGACGCGCGGTCTGCTAGCGGTAGCGTTAAGTCTTCTACTGAGGCGCCGGCGGAACAATACGGCGGACTGCCTGGCATGGCGCCGGGCGTAACAACGCCTCTTAATTTTAGCGCTGCGTTTGGTTCTACTCCAGAAGCGGAAGCGATGCTGTCGGGCTCGATTGCACCGTTCGATCATACTTCTGCGCCTGGGGCGTCAGGTCCGGAGCAAGTGTCCGGGTTCTTGCCGGAGGCAAGCATTGCGCCAACCTCCGGTCCTTCACCCGCGCCAGGTTCTTTTGCTGCGCGCATCGGAGATCATCCCGATGATTATCGAATGCCTGTTAATGCCAAAGGAGCTCTTCCGCCGGAAAGTTATGAGGAGCCTGATCTATATGCGGCGACGGTAGAAGTTACTAATCCGGTGGCGCAAGGTGGCACCAATTCCGGTGCCTCAAGTTTGCAACCACTCGATGAGCCGTTCGATGAAACTGTCGCTCATCTTTATTCTCAAACTGTTGACGTCAACAAACCGGGTCGATTGACTAGATTTCCTGACGACACACTGCAGCCGCAATTTGATGGACCGGAGTCTGCGGCACCGAAACTGGGTTTGACCGTGCCACCACAGAATTCCGCACCACAGAATTCCGCAGTTCAAAATTCCACACCACAAAATTCACCAGGTGGTGCGACTGCTGCTTCCGCGCAGTCTGCAGTTTCGAACGAGCCGTTTAGACCAGGACAAGCACCGCCACTGCCTCCCGGTAGTGTGCCACCAAAATTGCCACCGGCGCGCCCACTATCGCAGTTTTCATCAGCGACTTCACATCCGGTGGCACCGCCGAGACTACCGCCTAACCTACCCGCAGATTCTACAGCATCGCAGCTACTTTCCAGTCCGTCGAATCCCGCATCACCGGCGATGGCGCCTGGACGGGAGTCCAAAGGATGGCCGGCTTATGAAACCAAGCCGCCACAGGCAGGTGAAGCTACATCCGCGCGTGCAAGCGGCTCGTTCACGCCGGTACAGAGGGCGCCCGCATCAAGTTCACAGGATCCGCCGTCGGACGTGGTGAACTCGCACTCGTCGATTCCAGCCGATATGCGACATGGATCGGTTAAGGGACGAAAGCAAGCGCCAGAACGGCAGGCACCCGATCAGGATTCAGCCGGCACCGTTGGTGATGGCGCCCAAGGCAAGCAAAAGAAACGGCGCCTGAGCTCTTATATAGATCGACAGATCGGTAATATCGATGACCAGCAGTCTTCTGATGACGACGAGGAAGCCGAACCTATAAAGAAGAAACCGGGTTCGTCCGGAAAAAAAATTGCCCTGACTTTAGCGGCAGTAGTCGGGCTATCTATAATCGGAGCTGTAGCTTACGAAGGCATCACGAGCGGTGGCAGCAACTGGATTCCACTGGCTGGAAGCGGCGAATGGAAAGAGTTGCACGCTAAAGCCGAAGAGGCGATCAAGGGTGGAAGACATAATGAAGCGATCACGCATCTCACCCACGCGATCAAATCAAATGGCAATCAAACCGTTCTTTATCATCGACGAGGGTTGGCGAAATTACAGTTACATAGCCCGGATCAAAACGAAAGCGCGTTGAGGGATCTCGATCTTGCAGTCAAAAAGGATCCACGACTGCTCGAGGCATTGCTCGACAGGGCAGCGGCAAGAATCGAACTCAAGCAGTTTGAACAGGCTACTGAAGACTACGACAAATTGCTTCGACTCGGAAAAGATACGGACAATGTCCACTACGGTCGCGGACTGGCGAAGTATTATTCCGGTGAGTTTGCTGAGGCGGAATCAGAGTTTCGCAATGTTCTCAAACTAAATCCGGATCATGCCGAAGCGGCTATTGCCCTTGGTACTTCATTGTACAAAAGCAAGTCAGATAAAGTAGCGGCGGAAGAGCAATTCACCAGCGCTGCCAAAACCGACAAGTCCGGCTTAGCAAACAGGAATCTAGGAATTCTCAGTTTCGAAAATGGTCCGGGCGGTTACCAGACTGCGAAGAAATTTTATAACGACGCGATCGACGATAATCAAAATGACGCCAAACTATTCAATGAACGAGGCGTGATTAGTTGGTCGTTGAAAAATCCGCTTGATGCGACGACAGATTTCAGGCATGCCATCGGTAAAGATCCGAGTCTGGATGCGGCAATTCAGAACCTTGGTTTTGTTGGCAAATCTTTGCTGGATGTTAATCCGAAGAGCGAAGTCGCACTGATTAGTTTGATCGAACTAAATTTACTCAAGAAAAATTGGAGCGACGCTGCCTCGGTTGCTGATAAATTGATCGCTATTTCTGGTTGGAAGAATAGCTCAGCATATGAAGGCGTGCTGCTGAAGTGGGTCGCGCTCAATCTAGGCGATCAATCGAGTAAGGCGCAAGAGACATTGCGCGACTGCAAAATGAACGCGGGCGCTTTTCCGTGGCCGATGCCGGTGGTCAGATACATGGCCGATGGTGAAAAGTCTGATTTCACAAAATTGGAAAGCGAGGCGGGGACGTTGGCGCAACGAACCAGCGCGCATTATTTTGCAGGCATGAAAGACTACTTCGATCACAAACCGAAAGACGCGAAGAAGAAGCTGGAATGGGTGATCGAGCAAGGCGCGCCGTCGAATGTGGAATATCCTCTGGCGGGAGAGGCGTTGCAGATAATTGCAAAAGAGACTGTCGGCGATTCGGAGATAACCCAATGAACCCGATCAACATATTGAAACGTTCGCGACTCGCGAGAGTGACAATGGTACTTCTTGCATTCGGATGTTTTTCTGAAGTTACCGCGGGCATCGCGCAAGAATATGGTGGCAACATTACGCCGCCGCCGTTCCGACCGAGACGTGCTTATTCCACAATCGACACGTATAACTACACTCATGGTGCCAGCGATACCACCTATAGTGACTCGCATAAAAAAGCGAAACGAGTCAAGCGAATTCGGAAGCTGAGACAGGCAATTAACAGGTTAAAGTCGGATGACACTACCGGTAAGGTCACAACCAGTGGTAGTGGCAACGGTAATGGAAATGGTAGCGGGACTAGTAGCGGGAACAGCAGTGGTGGCACCCAACGTGTGCAGAACGGCCCGAATAATGACGCTCGCGCCAAAAGTGCTCCAGGCGCGTCGTCCGGAAGTTCCAAATCGGCGAAATCTGATGCCAATAGAGGGCGCGAGTTAAGTTCGGGGAATGACCCCAGCTCTAAAACCGCACCAGGAGTTACGCCTGAAACGATTGACATTACAGGCAGTACCAAGAAGAACGGCCCCAAGTCGGGAAGATCCGGTGATGCAGGCGTGACAGGCGCCACAAGTGTTACAGGTGTTACCGGAGATTCGAGTTCGGTATCATCGGAGAGTTCGTCAAAATCAACCGGAACCGAAAACCGTAGTCTGGTTCCAACCAGTGTGGCGCGCGGCGGCAAGGACAAATTGTCGGACAATTTGAAAGGTGCGAAGTTGAGCGCGATTCCGGCACCACAAATGCCACCACCGCCGACGAGCATTGGTGGTTTGGATTCGAGAATCGCTGCGCCATCAAAATAATCAATCTGGAACTAAAATTAGTCTGTTAACGAGTTCGACCCGGTGCGCGATTTGAAAAACTATTCGGCCCGCACTACTGACCGAAATAGGATATGAAACGTTTCCATTTATCTTCGAGAATCGGTTCCTTTCTGTCGCGAATACGTTCGAGATCGCGGCGTATAGATCGGGCGTCCTTATACCGTTTCAAAGGGTCGGTTTCGATCATGTGTAAAACGACCGCCTCCACATGTGGTGGTATTTCGTATCGGCGTCTGAATGCCGCCGGGGTCGGATCGAGGTGGAGCGCTTTAACTTCCTGGACTGTACGGGCGCGGTAAACTGGTTTGCCGGTTATGGCGTGGAATATGACGCAACCTAGTGAGTAGATGTCGGCGGCAATGGTCGGCGTTTCACCGCGCAGTTCTTCGGGGCTCATATAGAACACATCGTTGCATGTGTAATTGCGCGCGATCTTCAGCGGCTGTTCGATGTTGTTAGTGAGAATGTTTGTGATACTGAAGTTGGTGACTTTAGCAGTATCGATACCAGTGCTTGATTCGACGATTCCTAGAGAGCGAGGGCGAATGTATCCGTGCACGACGTTGACTCTATGGAGTTCTTCGAGGCCTTCACATACTTGAATCATGATGTCGATGGCGCGTGGCAAGTCTAGAAAGCCTTCAGTCCTGATGATGGTTTCCACACTTCGTTCCGTAGGAGCGTCGAGGATCATACAGTTGGTTTTCATGTCCGTGCGCCAGTCGTAGACGGTGGCGAGATGCGGATGCGTTTGCTGCATAAGTAATTGAGCAACTGTTTCGATCGGCAATCCGCCGGTCAATCTCGCGACTCCGATGGTGACGAAGCGAAGGGTAAACTTGGTATCAAGTGTTTTGTCATAAACGAGAAAGGACTTGCCGTGCTGACATTCACTGCAGACTTCCAGAATTTCGTAGTGCTCCGGAACGTCAGGGTCGGTTATTGGTTCGGCCAGCGGAGCTGTTTTGGCTTCCGCAGTCGGTTCTGTTTTGGTTTCAGCAACCGGCTGGCCATCGGCTTCAGATGCCCCCCTAGAGACATTTGTTTTAATGATTATGGGCGCTTCATCGGCGTCATCATCTTCTTCATCCATCGCCTGCTCGCGGCATTTAGCGCACAGAGTCAATTTGGAACTCGCCGTTTCTGTAGACGCGCCAATCGGCAAGCCACAGTTTCGACAAGTAGCAACGAGTTTTATTGAAGGTGAATTTTCCGAGTTATCCATGGTTCGCCATGAGAGCTATTATAAGCGACACTGCGGCATCAAGAGATCGAATGGTGCAAGTGTTGCGATGCATTGTTCACGAATGGACAGAAACGATCGCGCCAACCGTGAGCTTCTTGATAATTGTTTGAATTCCCGGAGAGGTTGCTTGCATTTGGTGTCGGGAAGCCAGGTCACTTTCCCGAGGGGAAGGTGGTGTAATCGAACAGCTCTTTTTTTTAAGCTGTTGCGACGCTGGATTTTAGCGTTTGGATTTCGATTCTTAAACGGCTGGATTGTTTCTTTTGGATAGTTCGTGTCTTTGATATCGAGTTGGTTCAAATGCTTCATCCTGCCAAGGTCGTCGAAACCTTTTTCGGTTATGTTCCGGCAGACTTTTAGTCCTAAAAAATGCAAATCAAGTTCTGAGATCGCGTGGATTTGCTCGTCACCCACATTTGTCTTGTCGAGAATCAGCGACTTGAGAGCAGGCATTTTTTTTAACAGTTTAATATTGGCAATGCTCAGTCCTGTGCAATTAGTGAGGTCGAGTGATTCTATTTTAGCGAGCCTAACTAGTTCACACTGAAAAACGTGCTTGAAGATCGTCCTCAACAGATCTTGTCAATAGACAGGCTCGCTTGGAATTTTCAAGATGCCACCACTTGTG
>JADYXR010000165.1 GCA_021772095.1 Candidatus Obscuribacter sp.
CTCAAAAGCGAATTTGCTTAGCCACCCTTGCAATCAGCAAATTGCTCAACCAATGACCATGAAACGCCGTTGGCAAGAAGTATCTTGCGGAATCGCTGCATGAGGACTGCCGGGGTGACGACGTAGAAGATGGCGCTGGTGACGGAGGCCGAAACCACCGCAGCCAACCACCACTGCTCAGGAGCGAGCAGATAGAGCGCCCACGTTCCGCTGGCGAACGTGCCGATAGCGACAGCGAAGCCGATAGCGATGGTGCCTGCGGACAGGAGAATCCGACCGACCAGCAGGTAGACGAGCGCGCCGGACAGAGCCAGGAGCGACGTCGTCAGCCAGAACGGCAGACCGTTCCAGCCGTTGACGAGCGGAAGCGCATTCAAGACGCCCAGGCCGAGAACGGCCAGGTTGAACACGTGCAGGGCACCCTTGGAGTAATTGTCCTCCTTGGTGTTGTGGGTGGTGGTGTAGGCCTTGTCGATCACCTTGTCGTCCCACCACTTGGTCAGGTCGCGAGTGGCCTTGTAAGCCGCCGTGTGGATGCTGTCGAGCGTCCCACCGACCGGCTTGGCGATGCCGATGGTGATGTAGCGGAAGCCGAGGTAGAGCGAAGTCAGCAACACGCTGAAGGTGAAGGCGACCGCGACAACCACCGCCGGCCAGAAGATCCAGGCGCTGACCAGACCGTCGAAGAAGTACCACAGACCGAAGCCAGTAGCGAGCGAGAGGACGCCGCCGACGCCGACCGTGGTCGGGAAATCGTCGAAGGCTTCGCCGACGCCGACGTAGGAGATGAAGCCCACGAGCAGCGCGACAGGGGCGATCAGGATGAGCGGCAGACCGTAGAAGGCCAGCGCCCAGAAGGCGAGACCACCGGAGATCAGCGCGCAGACCGGGGTAACGAGACCGGCGAAGAACTTCTTGAAGTCGACGTCCTTCTCGTCATAGGTCTTCTCGACGAGCTTACGCACGCCTTCGATGATGGTCTTGATCAGACCGGACTTGAGCAGACCGTGCACCGCGGGGTACACGTACGCCAGACCGATGACGAATTCCGCCACGGCGACAGCGATGGTGACAGGCAGACCGAAGCCGAGCGCCTGCGAGATGGGCAGCAACGAGTAGACACCGCCGGCGGTGAGGGCGGTGGCGGCGAAGGGCAGTTCACCCTTGTCCAGGAGCTGGAAGAGCACGCCGACGACTGCGATTGCAGCGACACCGGCAGCGAACCAGGTCAGCCCGGTGACGAGCCAGCCGGTCGCGACAAGCGCGGCGTGGGGTTCGACGAAGTGGAAGACCGCGTAGGCAGTCCCGCTGGTGAGAGCGAGCACGCCGATGGCAGTGACGAAGCCGACGAAGCCATCGACCCACTGCGCACCCTTTTCCTTGTTTTCCACCCAGGCCCAGAGCTTGCCCGATCCGGGAAGGTTGCGGACGAGGTCGACGACGCCCTGGAAGAACGGCTTGGCGTACTTCTTGGCGATATCGCGCGTCTTGTTCCACAGCTTCTCGAGCCCGTCACCGGTGGGCTTGAGGATGTAGAGGAATGCTGCCGGCGCCAGGATGAACAACGTCACCAGGAAGGCGACGCAGGCAGCCGGAAACCAGACGAGCAGGCTGAGGTTGTGGGCCCAGCCGACATAGGTCGCGGTGGCGACGGAGGCGGCAATGGCGGACGGCAGACCGATGAGGAAGTTGATGATGCCGCGGAAGATTCCGCTGTAGGCTTCCTTCGTCAGGTACTTGCCGAGCTTGTAGGTGGGAACCAGGATGCCGGCGATCGGCAGAAGGAGCCACTTGGGAGCAATCAAGCCGACCAGCGCCACGAGAGCGGCGACGATGTAGGCGAGGTTGCCGGCTGCGAAGTAGGAGGTCGCCAGATAGGCGAAACCACCACCAAGCACCGCGGAGATAAGTCGGGATGGCAGACTGGGGCTGCCGGAAACGGGATTCGGAGTAGTGTTCAGAGACATGCGATTTCCTCGGTTTCTTGAGCAAACACCCTTACGGGGGGCGCCTGCTCGCGTGATAGAAGTGACTGACCGGGCAATTTGCCTGACCAACGCTTGAGAGCACCGCTGCCGAAACAATATCGGTGCGCATACAGCCCTCGGTTCAAAGAGGAACAGCCTTCGCTGTGTGATTCTCTCGAGGTCCAACAAAGCAATCAAAAACAGGCGACAGCGATCAAAAGCGTGAGCTCGTGATGTTCAACCTGGAGTTGGAAAGCTGGGTGGTTTTCTCGGGAGGAGCTACTTCAGCAAAGGGATGTTGGAATACGCTTTTGAACCTAGTGATTAGAGATAAGCAGTAGCGAGCTTTTATAAGTAAGGTTTACATCGATGTCAAGAATATGGTCTCTGCTAGCTTGTGCTAACTAAACTAGTTCGCGCGAAGCAGAGCGACGCTATGCTTCAAGTGTTACCGGAAGATATCTCCAAAACATGCTCGTAACATTGGGCGGCGCTTGACTTCCGTTTTGAAGGCTTGGGCCAAGCAACTTTGAATTAGATTCAATACAGCAAGCGCAAACGTTGATAGGTTCAAGGTTTGCGGCAAACCTAAAACAAAGATTTGGCATGTTGACAATGATGAAGAAAACCTAAAAATTCCGTGCTAGCTAAGGCTGGGGCGGTGTTTTAAGACTCGTTAAAAATAGTTGAAACCGAGCTATCGCGACGTATCGCCAGGGCTGATGGCACTTTATACAGTTTAAAAATCGTTGTTCCGGCACCGGAATCCTTCATACGGTAACTGCATCAATCTCTGCAAAGTTTCCGGATCCAAATCACTCCCAATCCCAGCACAACCAACGCAAACGACATCTTTCCCACGGGCTCCTCACAGCTTCTGGAAGACCGGTCATAGCACAGCAATTGGGAATCACTCTTTTCGGTTGTTTTGACGAGCTTACACAGCTTCTCGGAACAGTCTGTTTTTCACCAACCCAGGTTGAGACATCTCTACCCAGGGTCAAATTTCCACGGCTGAACAATCTCGTTCGCCTTTGAACAATGAGGGCTAGTATGTCTAAGAACAGAGGATATTCCAACGAATTTCAATTGTGCCTCCTGCCGGCTTCATTCGGCTGCCAGGTTGGCCTTATCAACGAGGTGAAGTACGCTGACGGCACGGTTCGCAAAGTGGGCTACGATGAAGAAGGAGTGGCAAACCACTTCGTCGAAATCGATGGCAGATCATGGAATCGCGAAGCCGGCACTCAGCACTGGACCTCGGACACTGGTGCGGACTTCGACGGCGTCATTGAAGTGGTGCCCCAGGGCTCCAAGGACAACGTTGCTGGTTCGATTACGATTCGCGTCATGGACGGCGGTTTTGTCGTCACCGAACGAATCCTTTTCCCGATCGGCATCGTCGTCGAATCCAAGTTCGCCCGCGACCGCACCGAATTGGAACGTGAAGTGAAGCTGCTCAACGGCAAGCAACTCAAGTTCCACCGGCAGAGTCGGCATGGTCTCTGGTTCCGTCAGGACGGAGACATCGCTCACCAGCCCGAAAACGCCTCTCAGTACGGGACGCCCTGGCGTCACCCGGCAGTCGCAACTGCGCTGCTGTAATCCAAAATTCATCGCAATTGAAACAACCAACTCGCCTTATTCACGCGACGCGACGTCGTCTGAGTAATGCGAGCTTGGTGTGGTAATTGCGGCAACTGAGTAGCCCTCAAGTCACCCGGGTCTGTAGTTTGCGGCGGCTTCCACCGTTCCAAGCTACAGACCGGGTGCGCCTTGAGCCTGCTGCCGATGTTTGCCAAAACCAGCAGTGCCACCGGCTTCTGTTGCGTTTTGTCTTTGTGCCTAAACAATTATACGCCATAGTAAGATGAGCACCCGGCGCAAAGCGAGCAGGTTGCCCTGTTCACTTTGCTGAGATTGGCTTGTTCCAGGACGCAGACGTTTCGTCGCATCTGCTAATCCAGATAAACCAGCCTCATTAATCGTTTTTCGCCACCGAACTTCAACCAGCCGCCGGAGTCTGTTCCATCGCAACCGACGAAGGCGAGCGGATAGTAACAGGTGGCGAACTTTTGATCGGCAGGGGATTCGAATGTTCCGCGGCTTCCTGAGGGCATCTCGAAGTTGTAGATTACCTTGCGAGCGCGCTTCATTTTGACCACGAAAATATCGCCACCACCTTCATCCTCAGCAGCGAGGCAACGCAAGATGGTGAGCCTTTCACCCTGTTGATTAGCCAGAGTCAGCGATTTGCCGATCGGACCTTTCATCATGGTGTGGAGATGATGGGCGGGGACCCACTGTGAGTAGGTTTCTTTCCACAATGCTCCGGTTTCGGAAACGACAAGCGAAACGCGAATGTGTTTACCTTCAAATGGGCTGGGGGCGGGAATCCATCCGGGTAAACCTCGTTCGCGAATCCATCCCAGAATCGGGCGGAAAAGAACGACAGCCATTGCCAGTCCGATTAACCCTGAACTGATTGCCAGAGCGGTCGGGCTGATGATGCCTTTCTCGAGTCCTGTTTCAGCGGGGGATGAGAGCAGGCTGAAGAAGGCTCGCAGAAGAAAATTCGATGCTAGTGCACTAAGAGCTAAAACTCCCAGGCTGCAAGCAAGCGTGGCGCGTGTGTGTATGTTAAAGCGCATGGGACTTCCTCCGGCAAGAGTGTGCCGAATTCGGATTGAAGTCGCTAACAGAGAAGAGAGAAACTGCGGGTTAGGCGTTATAAAACAAAGGAGGAAGGGGAGTGCCTAAACTTAATGTCTGCCCCACGGCCAATTCAATTGAGACCAACCACCATTTCAGGTTTTTGAGCTTGGTTACGCCAATATAATCCGCCTGAAGATCGTCTACAGCTGCGCTAACCGCGCGCAACGCCGATTTTAGACTCCGGGGAAACAGAGTGCTGATGGCGGTTTCCGCCACTTTGGTTGTCAAAGTTTTTATTGGGACGAATGCTAGAAGAGTTCTGCTCTTGTCGATTAGCCGCTGAGCTTGTTGCTGCGTTTTGACTCGTTGGACTTGTCAAAAGGTTTCCAGGCTACTTCACACACACCGTTTCGGCAGCTTGCCCGCTCGGCATCATTTTTGCTGCCGGGGAGTGCGTTTATCTCGATGGATTTTGCTGGCTGAACCTCTGTGTTGTTCGTACTGGTCAGGGTTTCCGTGTTCATGATAGGACTCCTACTAGCCTCGTATCGAGGATTAGAACGTGCCGGTGAAAGTTTCTCCGACGTGACTACCGCGAGTTCTGCTGATTTCTTATTCCCAGCTTTCTGACAACTAATTCGTTTTTGCAGCTTAAAAATAAACGCCAGTGCTTTGAACGCACATATTAACAGTGTGATCCCAGGACGCAATAGTATATATGGTCGTTATCAGACTTCACGCCGATCGAATTATCTATTCAATTCGCCCGGATGGGGGTTAAAGCCCTGATCTGCGGGCGCTTGATGTTAAGAGAGAATTTCGTTTTTCTTTGAAACGTTTGTTGATGGTGACTGAGAATAAATCCGGCGAAGCGGATGCTTGCAGCTCTTTAGGATTAAAAACGATTGTTAATACTGCTAAAATCCTCATCTCTGGAATCAATCGTGTGCGACCTTGATCAAAAATTGTCCCGTTTGTTCGAATAAACTGAAAATGCTTGCTGTTGGCGGGCGCGAGCGGATCGCCTGTGCGAGCTGCGATTTCGTACACTGGGACAACCCAAAACCCGTGACCGCGACCCTCGTTCCAATCGACGGCGGACTGGTGCTTGTGCGCCGAAACTGCGAGCCGTTCGTAAACGACTGGTGCCTGCCCGGTGGCTTCATCGAAGCCCGTGAATCCCCCGAAGAAGCCGCCGCCCGAGAAGTCTTCGAAGAAACCGGTCTGGAAGTCGAAATCAAAGAAATCGTCGGTGCTTTCTCCCCGGGTCGCGGCATCAACGTAATCATTCTCTTTTACCTTGCAGGCAAATCCAAAGGCACCATGACCGCCGGCGACGACGCCTCCGAAGTCGCCATCTTCAAAAAATCCGAACTCCCGCAGAACGTCTGCTTCGACCTGCACCGCAAAATGATCCGCAAATACTTCGACGAGTACGCCGGCAAGTCCTGAGCCGTGCGCCCCGCGCGAGTGTTCAGCTATTGACGAGAGCCCAATGGCTTCCGTCAAATTCTCGAAGCCGATCACTGGAAGCGGTTTTTCCAGGCTTGCGTTACAGTTGGGATATCAAACAGTTGTTGATTCAATGTAAGGAGTCAGAGCTTCTTATACTTCTCACTTACTAGAGCCGCGAGCAACGATTTAGACTAGGGTTTGTTTTTATTTTTGCGCTTGCGAAATTTTCGGTCAGCCTTCTTGCCGCTTGGTTGCGTTTTCAGCTTGTCGACTGCTTTTCCAGCAGAGCTATCGTTGCCTGTGTCTTCGATTTCGGCGCCACTAATGAGATCGCGCATCTCGAGGTGTAATTCGCTCGTGATACCACTACTTTCAATTTCATCGATGCCGTCGTTCGCGTTTACGTTGGCATTCGCTATCTCTGGCACGGCGTCCTGCCTCATTGAGTTTGAAGCGCCCCTAGCGCCTTTAGATCCCTTCCCCGCATTCGCGTTGTGACGGGCTTCCACCGACTGTTTTCGTCCCTGGTCTACGCTGCTGGTGTCTAAAACGCCGCCTTGATCACCTGCGACGGCGCTCTGAGGATTGGAACGATCGGCGCTGATTGACTTGTTTTTGTCTGGATTGAAATCTTTCTGCGAATTTTTGTTTTGTCCGAAAGGATTCGCGGTGGTACTGCGAGCGGTGGCTAACGACTGACCGCTTTCTATCTTTCCTTTCAAAGACGAAACCAGTTCATCGGCTGAATCCATGCCGTTTCCGATTAGAAACGATCCCTGTTCTGTTTCCAGCATGAAGCCTTCTGGAAGCAGTGGATAAGATGGACCGATTTTGAGCACGTTTTGCCAGCTGATGCGACGAGAAAAAAGCATGGTGTCAATGATGATACCGCTTGGTGTAATTTCGAGGCTCTTCGGCATCAAGAAGACGACGATGGTGCGCCATATAAACAGCGCGGTAATCAGCCCGCAAAATGCAAACACCATCCCTAGATCGGATTGACTCGTGGATTGGTGCTGCGCCAGTTCGCTGAAGAAAAACCAGAACACCACCACAAGACCGACACCCAGAGCCGCTTGCATGCATTGGAACAAAAGAGAAATGCGGTCTTGAGAAAATTTGCGAAACGGGTTGCCTGCGGGTCCGCCTTTGGGCAGACGCTGGCGAATCATGTCGATCAAGTCTTCGACTTGCGCGAGCCAGATCGGGAAGCTGAGTTCGCCGCCTTCGTGTTCGATCACATATCGGACCCACGTCCAGTTACTGCGACGCGAAATTCGTTTAATCGAGGACCACGAGCAATGCTCTTGTTTAGCCAGTGACATGGTGGTTATGCCATTAGAATCTGTTTTTACCCGCCAGGTGACGAACGCGTAAGCCGGCAGGATGCACGTTGAAACTATGCACAAGGCGAAGAGGACGACTTTGCCTGTGAGAGAGATGGTTTGAAAGTGTCCTGTCAGCATCAGGATCCACGGCAAAACGAAAAGAATCAGTAACACCGAGATCTCGGCCAGCATGCGCGCCAGAACCATCGATTTCAGTCGATATCTTTTGGGCTTCGGCTCTGTAACGGCTTGCGTCATTTGCATCTCAATTCGTATCTAGATATTAACCCAGACAAGAAGCTGGATGAAGTGAAAAGCTGGTTGTCAAACGTGAATGAGCTGCGCTCACTCGCGAGAGCTTGTCTAGGATTAACCACCTGACAAGCTTCGCCTTGTTGAATCTAAGCTTACTAACTACCTAAGTTTACTAACGCGCATCTATGACTTTTAACTTTGGACCCGTCGATTTCTTATAACTAAACCTGACTCCAGTCGTTTCAACTCCGCTTCATTGCTGGTTGAAGGTTTACGTCACTGCGCTCGGCTGTCCACTCGGTTTATCTGAGTCCGGATTCGAGTCGACCATTCACTTTCTCCTCTCTCGAGCGAGGAAGTATTTCTCTTTTCTCAAACTTGATTCGCCCGTCACATTCTGCACCTACTGCGGATAACGGACGTATTCGAGCGAACCATTTCGAGCAATTTCTTATCCCTCGTTACGAGGAAACAAGCAGGAGAACCATCATGCCGGAAGCAAATTCCACGCACGGTACGCGCGAAGAGCGCGATTCAATGGGTACCGTTCTGGTCCCCGCCGATGCTTATTATGGTGCGAGCACTCAAAGGGCTGTTCAGAACTTTCCGATCAGCGACTTGAGGCTTCCATCCGAGTTTAACCGCGCGGTTGCGCGTATCAAGAAAGCCGCTTGCCGAGTCAATTGTGGCCTTGGTTTGATTGATTCCGACAAAGCTGAGGGCATCGATCTTGCACTCGAAGAAGTCCTCATCGGTCGCTTCGATCGCTGGTTCGTGGTAGACGTTTTCCAGACTGGTTCCGGAACGTCCACCAACATGAACGTCAACGAAGTGGTGGCACGTCGAGCGCGTGAGCTGATGGGCGGCGACGCCAACGCTCGCGACCTCGTCCATCCCAACGACCACGTCAATCTCGGTCAGTCGTCCAACGACGTCATTCCCACCGCGCTTCATCTGAGCGCTTACGAGGAAATCCTCACCAGGCTGATTCCGGCGCTTACCAAACTCGAGAAGAGTTTGAAGAAGAAGTCGAAACAGTTCCGCTCGGTGGTGAAGACCGGCCGAACCCATCTGCAAGACGCGACGCCAGTCACGCTCGGGCAGGTCTTCGGCGGTTACGCTGCGCAAGTCGGCGAAGCGAACAAGCATCTCAAGCAAACCAGCAAGCGCCTCTCTCAGGTCGCCCTCGGTGGTACCGCAGTTGGTACCGGCTTGAATGCGCATCCGAAGTTCGCGTCGGAAGTGTGCAAGCTCTTGAGCGCTGACTTCGCCTTTCCCGTGCGCGAAGCACGCAATCACTTCCGCGCTCAGTCGACCATCGACGATGTCGTCGCTGTCAGCGGTGCCATCCGTGTCGCTGCCGTCGCCCTCATGAAGATCGCTGACGACGTGCGCTGGATGGGCAGCGGACCGCGAGCTGGCTTCGGCGAAATCACAATCCCGGAAGTGCAGCCCGGCAGCTCGATTATGCCCGGCAAGGTCAATCCGGTGATTGCCGAGTCGCTCCGCCAGGTCGTCGTGCAGGTCGTCAGCAACGACTCTGCCATTGCGTTTGCCGGTCAGTCGGAAAACTTCGAGTTGTCTGTGATGCTGCCTGTGGTGGCATACAACTTCTTGCAGTCGATCTCGATTCTCGCAAACGCCACCAACAACTTCGCCACCCGTTGCGTCGACGACCTAACCGCCACGACACGGGGTCCCGAGTTGGTCGAAACCGGTCTGGCGCTTGTCACTGCGCTGGTTCCGGTAATTGGCTACGACGAGTCCGCTCGCCTCGCCAAGATTGCGGCCAAGACCGGTGAAACCGTATTCGTCGTCGCGCTCCGGGAAACCAACATCCCCGAAGCGAAACTCAAGAAGCTGCTCAATCCGCTGAAACTGACGCGGCGCGGCTGAGTGTCACATACGCTTTGAGCGCCCGCGTTCAAAGTGGTGGCACTTCTGTTTTGCGAAAGTCTATCGCGGTCACGTTCGCGAGGTGTTCACTCACTTCGCGAACGTTTACTGCGGCAGCGCTTTTGTTCAGGACCGTCATCCGGTCGTCAGTCCACATCGCCCTAACTATTCGGAGAACAACGAATATGAACGCACGAACCCTCCTCTCCTCAGTACTCGCTCTTGCTGTCCTCGCCGGCGGCTATCTCTTCTATCGCGACTATCAGTATCGCCAGATTCACGGCACCGTCACTCAGGTGAGCCTGGTGACCTGGGATCAGGAAGTCGAAAAGGTGAAGAGCGCCGAGCCTGTTCTGGTGTACTTCTACCGGGAGAACGACAAGAATCCCGCCAACGAAGCACAGAACGAGGAAGTCCGCGACTTTGCCTGGAGCACCGCCGGTAGGGTCAAAGTGGTCGCCGTCAACGTCGGCCACATCGAAAACCTCCCTCTGGCAATCGCGCACGGCACCTTCCGCCAGCCCGCTTTCGTCATCATGGTTGGCGACGACTTCGTCACCGGCCCGTCGGGAGTTCTGACCACGAAAGAAGATCTCACTCGTCTTCTGCAAGGCGCGCTCTTGAAACTTGCTCCTCGCTAATCGGCTCTGTACAAGCCAAAAACGCCGTCGAGATTGTTTGTCGCCGATTCGATCACTCGCTGTAAGTGCGTAACTCAGGGCGAAATCTTGTGCAAAAGCGCATGGTTTCGCCCTTCTTTTGAATCCGTTTCGTACTATCTGGTTTCGTAGGCGCGTGCGGTGCCGGCGATGGCGAATGGTTTTCCTTTGAATTGCTTAGGTCGAATCAACATACGGGCAACTATTCCAAGAGTGTTTCGGCGTTGCCTCGTCGTGCTAAGTCCGCCTGTCGACGGGGTTTCGAGGGGAGCATTGCTCATTCTTTTTGCTCAATTGTTCTTTAAAACAGTTGTTGAGACATTAGAGGTGGAGCCGAAAACCCAATGTTTGCGTTGCAACGCGGATGCGCAAAGTCCGGAAACGCAGTGAATCCGATCGGCCTCGGTTGATACAACAAAACGAGGAGACCTGAGCGCAGATGCTAAAGGTGCTGTAAATACTCGACCCAATTGCTTTTCGGGAGGTCGGATGAGAATTGGGAAATCAACATTCCATGGATTCAATCGAAGAGATCGACGAAAACAAGTCCGATCGGCATCGGCGGTTGGAGGCTATTTTGGCAAAAACATTTTCAGGGCAGCGATGAAAAGGACAATGGCGAGCGGGATTCTGAGTACTCCCGCGGTTGAACGATGCGCCCCCCAGTAGGAGCCGGCGATAGCTCCGATTAAGGCGGCGGCGAGAAATGGCACTACGTTTCCGAATTCGAGAGCGCCGGACAAGGCACGCCCGACCAGTCCAGAAGCGGAGTTGGCGATGATGAACACTGCTGCAGTCGCCGATGTGGACTTCGTATCTGCCCAGCGTGCCAGGATGATTAGCGGACTGAGAAACACGCCGCCGCCGATGCCGACAGCGCCGGATAGAAAGCCAAGCAATGCACCGGACAGACCCGCTTGAGGTAATGGCGGCGAGCAGACGAACTTTTCGGGAGGGGATGAACTTTCTGCCGACGATGAAATCGTTTTGTTCTCAGATTTGATTGGTTTTTGTCGTTTCAACAGCAAAAGAATTGCAGTGACGATTAAGGTGGAGCCCAGTAGCACTGCGTATTGGCGCTCGTCCAGTTTCACCATGGCGCCGAGAAATGCGCAGGGGATTGAAGTAACGATGAAAGGCAATGTCAGGCGGGGCGAGAGGTAGCCGGCGCGGCTGTATACGAAGCATGAAATTCCGGCGGTCAGGCAGTTTAGCGTGAGCGCTGTGCAGGCCATTACATGCGGTGGCACATTGAAGAACGACATCAACGCCAGATATCCGGTCGCGCCACCATGTCCGACGGCGGAATAAAGGGCGGCGATCAGTAGAAAAGCGGGTAGTGCAAGCAGGTCCATTTTGATATTTGCAATTTGCGCGTTTTGCCAACGGTTCGCGCAGTTAGCGATAACGGTATCTGAAAAGGGGCAGCTGTAGCGCGTTTAATAATCAAGATTAATAGCAGCTCACTAGATTTAATCCAAAGATTTCTATGCAAGAAGCTTTATGTATTGAATCTCATGTTCTAAATGACTAGCTTCGAACTATTCGTTTTCTATCCATCCCAATCAAATTCCGGTCTCCACTTCCCAGGCATCATAAGCATACAAGCAAAAACTGATTCGCATCTTCGATGTGGGTCGGTTGACGCTTTGGCACTCTCCCGTATCGGTTAAGGCAATGTTGCTGCCTCGCCAATATCGGAGATTGCTTTTGCTGCGGGCCTCTTTTGAGTTGTGAACCTTAAACAGAGAGGAGCAAATAAGCGTATGAGAATTGTCTTTGTGAGCGACACTCACAACAGACTTGGTCGCGTCAAAGTGCCGGACGGCGATTTGCTGATTCACTGTGGTGACTTCACCATGCGGACTGATGCAAAAAACCATTCGGAACACCTCGACCAGGTTAAACGTTTTAACGATGAACTGGGTGCATTGCCGCACAAGTTCAAAGTTGCCGTAGCAGGAAATCACGATACTCCGTTTGAAGTTGCCAACGCGGAAGCTCGTTGCCTGCTGACCAACGCGGTCTATTTGCAAGATGAACTCGTCGAGCTCGCCGGACTCCGCATCTACGGAAGCCCCTGGCAGCCTGAGTACAAGAAATGGGCGTTCAATCTTCCCCGGGAATCCGATGAGCTTGCTGCCATCTGGAAGAAGGTTCCCGACAAGGTCGACGTCCTCGTCACGCACGGTCCTCCCAGGGGATTCCTCGACCGGGCGCCGCTGTGGCCAACCATCGGTGATCAGTTTCTGCGCGAGCGTGTTCTTGAGGTTCGCCCCAAGATTCACTGCTTCGGGCACGTTCATCACTCCCATGGTGTGCTCGAGCATGAAGGCATCACCTTCGTGAACGCTGCCTCGCTCAACGAGAAGTACATGCCGACCGATCGCGTCATCGTGCTCGACATCTAGTCGATCAAGTTCAACCCCTAACCAGTTCGGTCTCGTCGGACGCTCGACTTCCAGTCGGACGTTGCAGACCTCATTCGGATACCGGTGCCCCCGCGGATTGTTGACGTTCTGCGTCACTTTCCGCGGGGCGCCACTTTCTGATTCGATGAACCGAACAAGCACTAGCGGAAGCGAGAACCGAGTCACCATGCTCATTCTCGCTTTTCGCGTTTTGGTTTTATTATATGATTGCATTTAGTATTAAATAATGTAGTAGCGCGAGAGTGGAAGGGTGCATACCGGAATGTATGCTTACCCCTCCCGTGCGGAACCGCAGTGTTTTGCCGCAGCGTGAAATAGAACAATCAATCGATGTTCGTACTTGTCGTGTGAATTGTGGTGCCTCGCTCGGCGTACTTTTGAGGCGTGCCCGAGCAAGGGTTTGAATCTCGCTCGGGTGGCCGGTCGTGATCGGGTTTAGCAAAGAGTTGCGACACTGAGTTCAGACCCGAGCTTTCACAGGTCCCACTCGTCGCCATCCGAGAGGACGGAGTAGAGCATGTTTCGAACGCTGGCCTTTTCGCCCTTGCCGACTTTGCTGAGCGTGCTCGAGTGTTTGTCCGAGCGCTGGTAGAAGCGCGCGTGACCTTCGCCCCGAACGGTGATCTTCTTGCCGACGATCTCGATTGCGGTGTCTTCATCCAGTCCCACACCGGTGACGTTCTCAATCAGCGACAACGCCACCATCAAACGGTCATGGCGAGCGCGCTGAAGCACGTGCGTGTCGACGACGAAACCAGGCAAGTAGCCCAGTCCGTCTCCCAGAAGCAGCGAATCGTTCTTCACGAATTTGTCGTCCATGCCGCCGGCGATCATGCGCGGCGGCGCCGCTGCGGCACCAGCACTGGTACCACCGACGAGCCCGCCACGCTTGAGAAAGTCGTGAATCTCGGTATTGAGAACCGGGTCAAGCAGGCGCATCAGCCGGTTTTGGTCGCCGCCGGTGAAGAACACGGCATTGACGTTTTTCGGCAAGCCCACCTTCTGGTTCGGCATGATCGTAACGAGGTTTTTCACGCCGCGCGCGGTGAATTGATTGGCGGCCTCATCGGCAGCTTCCTGGGGCACCCCGCTGGAATGAGGAAGAATCGCAATCACGGCCTTGTCACCGCCGGCGATATCAACGAAGCGTTGCAGGCTCTGGTCGGCGCCGCCGCCGATCAAGTAAAGCGTGCCCTTGAACGGCGTGCCGACGAGGGTTTCTCCGACGTTGACGGTGTCGTCGGCAAGCGCCATCCGCCGGTCGAATGCGAAAAACGCGAGCGCTGACGCTGCAAGAAAGCGGCGACGTCCGAGGCGAAAATTGTCCTTTGAAGTGTCCATAGTTGTCCCCTCAGGAAGCATCCTGATTGTAGAGGATAGAAATTAATACCGCTCCGGATATCGTTCCAGTGCGGAGACGTGAGGCCTTCTCGAACATCCATGTGAAGGCGTGCGGCGATGTGGGCGGCTGAAATTCCAAACACACAGATGGTGACATCTGCTGCAGAAGTTCCAAACACACAGATGGTGATGTGCGCGGCTGAAATTCCGAACAAACAACGTGATGTGTGATCAGTCGTTCCAAACAACCACATGTGGTGATTTCGGTAGCCATTCCAACAAACGCAGCTGTTGCAATATCACAGCCGACATCTCCGAGCAACGCGTGAAAGCGAAGGCGAGAAGCGCGTTTTGGGACGTTGGTGCGGTTGCGTTTGAATAGAATAAATTTCGATGGCGCGTGTGAGATGGAACTCGATGGTATTTGAAATGCCAGCAGCAATGCACCTAAATTCAGAGCTACGTTTCTCGTTCTCTTCTAATAATCTGTTTAATTAGACCCGACTAGCTCGCGAGGTTCACGCGTTTCGAACGAAATAGCGGAGCTTGGATTTATGATATTTTGGCTAAATCTTCTTTTCTGCAGGTCGCTTATGCAGCTCAGCTGCCTTCAGGAAATCCTTCTTCGCCAGGTCGGTTTTGCCGAGCCGTTCATATGTCTTGGCTCGCTGTCTGTAAGCGTTTTCGTACTCATCGGACAAGTCGATTGCTTCGTTGTAATCGGCAAGCGCGTGTTGATAATCTTTGAGCATGAAATAAGTATTGCCGCGCCGCAAGAACAGATCTTCATCGATTGGATTCAATCCGATTGCGTTGGTGTAATCCTTGATCGCTTCTTTGTATTTGCCGAGTTTGATGTACAGCGCCGCTCGCATCATCAGGATGACGTACTGTTTCGGTGAACATTTGAGTGCTGCCGTGTAATCTCCGATGGCGCCATCTATTTTGCCCATGCGCTGCAGGGCATCAGCTCTGGTGACGTATCCTTCGTATTCGAGCGGCGCGATTTTGATTACGGTATCGAGATCCTTGAGCGCTAAATCATGCTTGCCCATCATCGTGTAAGCCGCGGAGCGATATTGGACAACATTCTTATTCTTGGGATCCAGCGCCATCGCTTTTGTGAACGAATCGACAGACGCTGGAAAATCCTTCTTGACGGTGGTGATCACACCAAGATAAAAATAACCGTCTTCCACTTTGGGATCGAGACGCACTGCCGTTCTTAAATCCTTGATCACGTCCTCCAATGACGCCTCGCCGTTGAAATATCCGGATTTGCCGCGCACAACATACGCCATCGCGTTGCCAGGATCGATGCTGATAGCTTTGTCGGCATCGGCAACGGCGCGATCGTATCTTTTTCTATGCATAAACGATTTTGCTCTCAATGCATACGCCTGAGCAGATTTCGGATCGTGCAGCAGTGTCTTGCGCACCAGCTCCAGAACGGCTCCGTCGTCTTGTTTCCGGCTCGCCGCTTCGGCCTGTTTGAGGAATTCTCGGGCATTCGGATTTTTGGATTCAATCGCGCCTGCACCACCGGCGATACTAAACGAAAAAGCCACGAACAAGAAGATCGCGGACAGCGCCGGTTTGGAAACACGCCACTTCCCGGACCGGACTGCTCGTTGCAAACCTGCTTCGGAAGCCGAACGCCAGGAATCCATCAAGATTGCGTCGCCTTTGAAAATCTTCAATTTTAAATCTCAGGAGGGTCTAAAAGAGAACTTTTAGAGACCAAGCTGTCTGGCAATGACCAGTCGCTGGATCTCAGAGGTGCCCTCGCCGATTTCGCAAAGCTTCGCGTCGCGCAAGAAACGCTCAGCCGGGAAATCTTCGACATATCCATAGCCACCGTGAATTTGTACACAGAGGTTGGTTACTTTCGATGATACTTCAGATGCGTAGAGTTTGGCTTGCGATCCTTCGAGGGTGACGCGTTTGCCATGGTCTTTCATCCAGGCAGCATGATAAAGCATCAAGCGTGCAGCGGAAATCTGAGTCGACATGTCGGCTAGAAATCCCTGGATGAATTGATGTTTGCCGATGGGCTGACCGAATGATTCTCTTTGTTTAGCGTAAGCGAGGGCGGCATCAAAAGCGGCTTGGCTGATACCGACGGCAAGAGCGGCAATAGACAAACGTCCGCCTTCTAAGGTCTGGAGCGCCTGTTTGTAACCTTCGGATTCATTGCCGATCAAATTCGCTTTGGGAATTTTGCAATCGTCCATGGTCAGGCTGGCAGTCGGCGAGCCGCGCATGCCCATCTTCTTCTCGACTTTGCTGACATAAAATCCTGGCGTTCCGTCTTCAACGATGAACGACGAGATGCCTTTCTTGCCTGCCGCCTGGTCGGTCATCGCCATGATGATCGAAACCTTGGCGTGGGTCGCGTTGGTGATGAACTGTTTTGTGCCGTTGAGAACATAATGATCGCCGACCAGTTTGGCTGTTGTTTTTTGCGCGGCGGCATCGGAGCCCGTTCCCGGTTCTGTCAAAGCCCAGCAACCAAGGGTTTCTCCGGTGCAGAGTTTTGGCAGATATTTTTGTTTCTGTTCTTCAGTACCAAACAATTTGATTGGATTGGTGCCCAGCGAGCAGTGAGCTGCATAACTCAAACCGGTGCTGCCACAGGCTCTTGCAATTTCTTCGACGGCGATTACGTAACTGCGATAGTCGGCTCCGGCGCCACCATAGGCGGGATCGACGGTCAGACCCAATAGGTCCAGCTCGCCTAGCTTCTTGAACGTTTCAATCGGAAATCTTGCTTCCCTGTCCACTTCCGCTGCTATCGGTGCGATTTCTTTGGTTGCGAAATCCCGCACCATCTCTCGAATGGCGTGGTGCTCTTCGTTTAAAAATTCGCCGTAAGGCAACACGTCCTGATCCGTAATCATGGTGCTCACCAATTTTCTCCTTGCTATCCTCGATTTTCGCCATTCGCTCGTGACGAGCCTGGCGTTTGCGATTTTGTAGCGACCCAGGGGCAAGGGGGCGCGACTGATCCAATGACTTGGGCGTAACCCAACTCACACGATTGATCATAACGCTAAAAAAGTACTCAGTAGTTATTTCTTAATAGATAGAAATTCTTCGATCGCCTCGACAATCCGGCGAGAAGCTTGTCCATCTCCAAATGGATTGACAGCACAAGCCATCTTTCGATAGTTCTCAGGTTCTCCGAGCAAGGAGCGCGCACCGTCGACGATGGTCGAGGATTTGACGCCGACCAGACGAGCGGCGCCGGCGGTGACAGCTTCAGGACGCTCAGTGTTGGTTCGCATGACGAGCACTGGTTTGCCCAGTGAGGGCGCTTCTTCCTGGATTCCGCCCGAGTCGGTCAGGATCAAAAAGCTGCGCTGCATGGCATAAACGAACGGCACATAGTCAAGTGGCTCGATCGTGATAAGTCGGTCGTGGCCTTCGAATACGGGCTCGATAGATTTTCGGACGACCGGGTTCTTGTGAATCGGATAAAGAATTTGCACCTCAGGAAATTCATCGGCAATTTGCCGCAAAGCTTTTGCTATCTCATCCATCGATTCACCCCAGTTTTCTCTGCGGTGAGCAGTGACGAGCAAGACTTTGAATTTTTCAAAATCGATTTTGCCGAACAGCGATTTGTCGATTGGAGTATCTTCCAGTCGCCGTGAGGTTTCCAATAGCGCGTCGATAACAGTGTTACCTGTCAGATAAACATTTTCAGTGATGCCTTCGGCTTTGAGATTGTCGACCGCTAGCTGAGTTGGCGCAAAGTGCAAACTGGCGATTTGACTGGTTTGTCTTCTCGACATCTCTTCGGGAAACGGATTGTAGCGGTCCTGAGTCCGCAGTCCCGCCTCGACGTGGCCGACCGGCACCTGGTTATAAAACGCGGCAAGCGATGCTGCCATTACTGTTGTGGTATCACCCTGGACCAGCAGAAGATCCGGTTTCTCTTTGACAAGAAGCTCATCAACACTGGTGACTACGCGCGAAGTCAGCTCCGCCAAAGTCTGCCCGTGACGCATCAAATTCAAATCATGATCGGGTTGGATTTTGAACCACTTGAGCATCTGATCGAGCATCTCTCGATGCTGAGCTGTCAAAACGACAATCGGCTCGACCTTCTCTGATGCCTTGAGGGCGTGCACCACTGGTGCAAGCTTGACGGCTTCCGGTCGGGTTCCAAACACACACATTATGCGCTTCTTCATGGCATCAGATTCTACATCAAATTGACTGGGCGCGATAATCTGCCACCACAATCCTGAGCATTTTGTGATATCAAGGGACACTTGTCGAGAAGCGCTCCAGCGGCTGAAGGTCAGCCCTTTTCACAGGCATTGAAGCGCCCATGGAAGCGGGCTTTTCGTCCCTCGACAACCGCCTGCCTGACCTCAAACAAATCTGTTAGACTAGTTTTTTGATCGGGTTGCGTTCGGACCGCTTAGTAGATAAGAGTCGAGGCACCAGGACAGAGGACCGAACTCAACGCATGTCGAGGTTATTGTGGACGTAATTATCGAAGGCAAAATCACACGCGAGGAGGGCATCGACGAGGTCCTGAAAACGTGTGCCGAAATAAAATCCGTCAAAACACCGATTCTTCGCATCAACGACAGCGATTCCGATCTTCAGGGACAGATTGCCTTTTCGCAAGGTGGCTATATCATCGGCGGAAAAATAAACCAATCAGGAGAAATCGGTTACGCGGCTGTTCGTCGGCTTCTTATGGTTTCCGACGGCAACTACGCCATTCTCGATCCGCTCAGAAAGCACATCACCGACGTCAATCAATCGCTCTGGCTCAAAATCGACAAACTGGTGCCTCTGTTGCCTAACTTGCCGGAAAATCCGGACGGACTTCTGGACAAACAGCCTGACATCGAACACAGCGTCAAGTCCGGACAGTTCGACATCGCCAGCGGTCTGGTCGGTCTGGACGAGAGCAATAAAATTCAAGAGACAGTGGCAAAACCTGTTGTCACCTCAGCAAACAAGAGCAAAGGCCGGAAGTTTAACCTCGGTTTCTGGCGCGTTTTCCGGACCGGCATGATGATCACCGTCGGCTTTACCGCGATGCTGGCTGGTTTCACGTACTATCGTGAAATCGTGGTTTTCTTCCAACAACTCATGCACCACTAAAAAGTGATGGCGGTATTTTCAATTTTGGGTCGCTTTAAAACCGCTCGTCATGCGCTACTACGTCGGCTGTTCGGCAAGTCTGAACATTTTGCTTTTCGGACAACTTTGCTTGCGATTTCGATTTTGATCGTTGTCGCTTTTGTGTGCCAATCCACCGCTGCCAGAGACGCTGGCCCGCATCGTGAGCAGCTGATCAAAGAGACTTTCACTCACGAGAACCTTCATCGCACCTACTATGTGCACGTCCCGCCCAATTACAACCCAGCCACAGCCACACCGGTTTTGCTCGTTTTTCACCAGGAATATTCCGACCCTAAAGCGATGAGCAAGCTAGCGCAGTTCAACGAAGTTGCCGATCAAAACGGCTTCATCGTTGTCTATCCTCAAGGTGTACAAGGTCTGTGGAACGACGGTCGCCGCACCGATGCTTACCGAGTCAACGACGTTGGCTTCATCAACGATTTGCTCACAATGCTCGAACGGCGCTGGCACATCGATCCGCGCATCGTCTGCGCCACTGGGTTTTCTGACGGCGGATTTTTCGTGCAATACCTGGCTTTGAAACTACCCGGTCGCCTCACAGCAATCGCCTCAGTAGCAGCCAATATGCAGGGTGTGCTCGTCAACAAATTGCGCCTCAAAGGCAACGTCTCGGTGCTCTACATCCTGGGCATGGATGACAAAATCGTTCCCTTCCTCGGCGGCCCGATCGACCCCAATCGCCACGGACAAAACCGCGGCATCTGCGCCTCGGCTGCAGACTCGGTTTCCTTTTGGGTGAAAAATAACAAGTGCGGCGGCGACTACACCTCCGAAGATTACCCCGACGTTGATAGCACCGACGGCACCAGAGTCAAAGTGGCCCGCTATCAAAACTGCCCGGCCGGCAACGAAGTCGTGGTCTACGCCATTCAAAACGGCGGTCACGCCTGGCCGCAAAGTCGCCCGGTCGGCAAGTCCAATGTCGGCAAAGTCTGCCGCGACTTTGACTCGAGCGACATCATTTTTCGTTTCTTTTCTCAACATGGACTGGGTAGTCATCGCTGAGGCTGCGAGCGACATCATTTCCGTTTCTTGTCTGCGTTCGGCGGCCAAATGACAAGCATTTGAAAATGTGCCTGTGGGCCACATTAAATCGGCCGGCAATTAATGTGGCCCACAGGCACATTTCTACTTTTGGGCATTTTTTGGTTAGAAAGAAAGTCTTATTCGTCATCGCGTAGTAGGTCCGGGCGCGAAAAGGGCTATAACTTTCGGACCCTAGGGGCGCGAAGGAGTGCGAGGCGGGAATGATGGCGCTTCAGGCGGGAAGACGGGTTGACTAGCCATCTAAGGCCGCGCTGTTAATTCGCAGCTAGCCGCGCTAGCCGTTAATCAAATTGACAGTTAAATCTAGTGTCAACAGATCTTTTTCTGTATTTCTTTTATTTGATATTGGCTTATTAGACTTTGGATCTCTGAGCACAAAACCACTTGTGATCTCTTATTTAGGCGCTTGTGGTCGTTCCAGCCAGGTAGATGATCGCGCGCTCATATAGCTGAGCTAGATATTAATGCCCTCTTAGCTACGTAGCCTTACGAAGCTAATTTTCTTTGTATATATGGCTCAAAATCACCCAAAAGGGTCGGGATCGAAGCCCGAAACGCTTAACTGGTAAGAGCTCAAAGAGTTTAATCTGACTAGATCATCAGGTATCTGGATGTTAACGCAAAGGTCCCCCGCTATTGCTTGACATCATTCTGATTTATTAGGCTGGTCTTATCTCTAATAGAACAACTCCATACCCCAGGAAGAAAAAAAACCCTTAACCCACACAGCTTAAGGCAATTCCCAGCTTTACCAATGCATCTCCGATGCAGCGACCGCTCTCAACCTTGGAAATTCGCGGTTTCACCGCATTTCTCACGCCCAGGCTTTCGCTTGTGTGTGAATACTTGAACGCAGCTTATTGAAGGGGCAGACTTGAGCTTACGCTCATGCCTTCGCGCTAGCTGCGGTCATGTTGTTTCATAACCAGCTCGACAATTTTGTACGAGCAGAACCAAAAAAACAGGAGACAGCTATGACTCAGAACACTTTCACCATCGTTACCAACGACCTCAACGGCACCCTTCGCAGCACCATCTTCGCCTCGCGCGCCCTTCTGGTCGCCAATGTCGAACCGATGCCCTACGAAGCAGATGTCACCGCGGATCACCGCAACCAGACCGCCAAACGCGGCTCTGCTCTCAAGGTCACCCTCCAGGACTTCCAAGACGGCGACTTCGTCGTTCGCTCCGTGGTTAACGGTAGCCGTCGCAAGTTCGAAATCCTTCAGGGTGCCGTTCCGGCCTCGCTCGTCGCGCAACTCCCCGAGTTCGCCGACATCGCCGAGAACCACTTCATCGTGCCGGCTAGCGCCGTGTCCGAGGAAGGCTTGGTTGAGACCAACGGACTCGAGCAGCGCGCTCAGTTCGCCTCCGGCGTGATCAACGACATCGTCGTCCTCACGGATGGCCAGGCGTTGGTCGACTTCCCTGGCGCAGTTCGCGTCAACTAGTTCAAGAACAGATACGTAAACCAAACGCATGACGACGCCAAAACGAGAGGCTTCTGCCGTCTCCACGCTGGCGTCTGATTTCGTTCGGTTTGCGCACCTCACTTGAACTACATCCCCTATCCGAACCACTGACGCCTCGGCTCTTGAGTGTCACCAGATCTGGTGGCAGTTAGGAGCCGTTCGCGTTGGACCTTTCGGTGGGGCCGCTGAAATGCGGTGCTGGCCAGTCCGGGTTGATGGCGTCTTTGGCGCTGTCGGGGACTGGCTGGGGAGAAATCCCATTTACGAACACGAGCGCCTAGCGGTGCTCTAAACACCCCTCCAGGAGGATTAATCATGAAACAAGATACGGACATGAGAGCGCGTTTACCAAACCCGCCCCCAGACAGCATCAGGAAAGACCAGCACCCCGTGCAGGTCACACCCCCGGGACTCAAACCCTGGGACAGGACACTCTCGTTCTCGGACATCAACGTGTTCGAGGATTGTGAGTTGGCGTACCAGAAGCGCAAGAACCGTGAGCGTAAAGCTCCGCGTGAGATTCACCAGATCATCGGTGACCTCACTCATCACGGAGCTGCTGCCGGCGACAAGGAAAGCCGCGAGGCTGACTTGCAAAAGCAGTTGGACCGCTTGCCTCAAGACGCGCGCGTCGAAGCGGAACGTGTCGTGCGCGAGCTTCTGGACGTCGATGACGAACTCGACGAAGCCGGTGGTGAGGTTCAGGAACAGCAGAAGGACAAGCTCCTTCTTCGCTGCCAGGGACCGAACCCGAACTGGGAACTGGTGGCCAAACCCGACGAGACCGGCATGGTCGACGGAGGACGCGGTCGCCCGGTTCTGCAGTTGCTGGACAAGAAGACGGCGTTCGTCCTAAAGAAGAAGAACAAGGACCAGGTGTTCTTCGCAGGCATGGTGGCGCAGATTGGTCGGGCTCTGTCTCACGACGGTCCGGTCAAGCTCGTCGTCCGCCTTCTGCGTTCCGGTCAAGAGCATGTGTTCTGGTACTCGCGCCAGGCAACTGAGCGCAACATGTTCCGCATCGCTTCTGTGATTCGCAGAATCGAAGCGGCGGTTGAAACCGGTGAGTTCAAGGCATCAACCGGTCACAACTGCTTGCGGTGCCCCTATCGCCACAACTGCAAGGCTTTCGCCCAGTGGACGGAAGCTCGCGACAGGATGGTGGTAGAGGCGCAGGTAGTGCCGATCAGAGAGCTCGAACAGCCATTTGCGGTCTGAACGAGTGACTCTGCGTAAGCGGATGTCGTCGAGGGAAACCTTGATGGCGTCTGCTTCGGGCGGTTGTTCTGCGGCACTTCGCTGCAGGATGGCTGCCGACTTTCTTAACCAAACACCGGCGAGCGTCCTTGACTGGGGCGTTTCGTCAAAACACTAGAAAACAGGAGGTCAACATTATGGACGGATGCGATGGCAATGATGGTGGAGGCCATGGCGGTCTCGACGGTCTCGACATGGGACATGGCGTCGGCGGATTGTGCGGCTTCGACGCTGCAGACTTCGACGGCATCGACACGATCGACCTGCTGGAAGGCGGCAGTCGAAGGCTGACTCTGGACGACGACGTTCAGGTCGAGCCGAGCAGTGGTGTGGGTGTCTCCTCGGATGGCAACACTTTCGCTGTGCGCGTCATGCGTCACCGCGATTGCAATCTGATGGACATCCTCAAGGCGTCGGCCGAGCGCGCCGGGTTGCTGAAAGTGGCTCCGATCCTGGTTGGGCAGAAAGAGCTCAACGAGTCGGAGAACACGATCCTGCCTGTCAACGGTTGGACCGGCTCACGCAAAGGTGACATGCCGTCGGGTTACACCGCCGGCATGACGGGTCGCACGGTGATGTTTCGCCTCTACTTCCAAATTCCGGATCGGGCATGGGGACTGTTCTCCACGCCGACACGGGACAAGGGCGCCGGGGTTTACATCGACATCGTCGGGATGACCTGGACGATGGACGACGACACGTTGGACTCGCAGAGTCTGCTTCTTGTCAGGGTCGTGCCGCTCACGGTGCTCGACTCGCGCAGCAAGGTCTGGTGCCAACGCACGACGAAAGTGGACGCGCACCGCAAGGTCGCCCGTTCGCTCAGTCAGGCGTTGTACACCTCCTTGTCGTATCACGCACCGTCGACGGCGACTGAGCATCGGCTCATTTGCATGTCGCTCGGGCTCAGGAGCGACGCTCCTCTTCCGGTAGCTGAGGCTCCTCGGCTGGTGATGGCGGCTTCCCAGCCGGCACCACGCGCTGCGGCTCCGGCACCACGAGTAGTGCGGCAGGAACCGCGGACCCGGCTCGCCGGCGCAGACCTCTGGTCGGCGTTGATCGGTGGGCAGCAAAACCTGGCGACGGCGCACTCGTTCGCGTCCGGCATCCCTTCGCCCACCAACGACGGTGGTCCTTACACGGGCCCCGTCCTGGAGTCGGAGACGGTGACCGTTCGCGTCGCTCTGCCGCGTCGTACGACTGCGTAACTGCAGTCGGTCACCATCGGTGATACCAACAGAGCCCGGGACGAAAGGCGATCCTGCCTCAGTTCCGGGCTCAACGGTGTTCGATTTACCCGTGTCGAACTTCGTCCAACTGTTCAAATCGGGCGGTTCCGGATCGGTTGACGTCCAACGTCGACCCGGAGATCTAATCCGCTGGGGAGCTTCCGCTCTTCCAGCAAAACGTAAGGGCCAAACACTTATGGAAACTCTGTTCGCTAAGGTCTCTCTGCTTCTCACCGTGACCATGATTCTCGGTGCTCTCGGTACCCTTTGCGGTCGCCAGGTGCGGTCGCTCGGTGCCATGATCGGTCTGGGTCTGGCGTTCATACTCGGCGCCATCGCCGTGCTGGTCGTCGCTCAGTCGAACCCCATGGTCGGCATCGGTCTTCTGTTCGGCTGGGCATTCGTGTCCGGGCTGTTCATCGGACCGGTGGTGCAAATCCGCGCGGAATCGCTCGGCTGGCAAACGGTATTCGGCTGCTTCGCCGGAACCGCGGGTGTGATGGCTGCGTGCGGCTCGATCGGTTTGTTCTCGGGTGCTGACTTCAGCTCCATGGGGACATACCTCGGCTTCGCGCTGTTCGGGCTGATTATCGTCGGCGTCGTCGGAATCTTCTGGCGCATGTCGAGAACGGTCAACATCGCCTACAGTCTCGTCGGCATGGTGATCTTCGCCGGGTACTTCGTGTACGACTTCTTCCGTTTGGGGCGCTCCGAAAACACCTGGCCCAAGGCAATCGAGCTGACGATGTCCATCTACCTGGACTTCATCAACTTCTTCCTGTACCTGCTGCAGTTCCTCGACGCGGTCAACAGCAAGTAAGGGGCGGCTTCGGCTGTCGTAGTCAGTCACCGGTGGTGGTGTCATCATCGGTCGCGTTAGTCGCCGGAACAGTTGCGATTGCGAGCCGCAAGGCAAGCGTCGCAGCTGTTTCGGTTCGCGGTCACTTACCGAAGCCCAGGCATGGCTCGGCAAGGGATCGAAACCGGTTGTCCGCGGGTGCGGAAAGCCGGTATGAGGCGATAGCGGAGTTCAATCTCGCTGTCAGCTTCGGCGGGTGCCACCTCACGTGGTGCTCAGGTATTCAAATCAAAACGCTTCGACACCGGCAAATGCCAGCTGGTGATCGATAGGAGGTTTTTACCATGGCTCTATCAAAAGTCGGTCAAATCACAGGCGGCGAAATTCGCTGCATCAACCACGTCCAGAGCTCAGTCATGCTGGAACTGGACAGCGGAGAAACTGCTCGTTTGCCGTTCGGCAAACTCAAGGGTGACAAGCAGGCGCGCTTCGATCAGTTGCGCGAAGGCATGGAACTGCGGGTGCTCGTCGTCGAGACTCGCGATGGTCGCTTCGGCGGTCAGCCCTTCCATATCGTCAGCGAACACCTCGACGAGGTGATCGAGGTCGAAGATTCCGGCCAAGCGCCCTGCGCTCAACCGGACTCGACTCTGGTGATCGCCTTCCCGGTCGGCAAGCGCGTCAAAGGTGCGGTCGCCCAGAAGCGCTGCGACAGCGGCGACGTCATCGTCATGCTGAACGGTCACCGGGCGCGCTTGCCTGTGACCGAACTGAACGGCATCAATCCCAACTCGCTGCGCCCGGGCGTTGCCGTCAAGGCAGCGGTTCTGCGCGTGGACGGGACGGGCATCGTGCTCAGCCGCAAAGCGGTTTAGCACCGAAGGTTAGTATCGCGAGGGGTGGATTGGTTTCACCCCTCTTTTCACAAACGAGTCGGAGCGCCAGTTTCGGCTCAAATGAGAAAGGAGACAACGATGGTTCTCGTAGTCATTGATTGTCAGCCGCGCTACTTGCCATTCGGGGCTACCCTCGAAGCGCTGGCTGATGAAGTTAAAACGGCAAAAGCTGCAGGCATGCCGATCATCTTCCTCGAATACCACACCGCCGAACCGACGTACGAACACATCATGGATCTCGTGATCGGTTACGACAAGTTCGAGGTGCGCCGCAAGGGCACATTCGGTGGTGGCAAAGAGGTGATCGGAATCTGCAAGTCGAAGGGTTGGGATTTGTCGCATGCGCGGCTGGTTGGTGCTTGCACCTACTGCTGCGTCAGCGAAACGTCCGAACAACTTCTCGCGGCACTGCCGGAAACGACCCAGGATGTGGTCGTGAGAGCAGTGTACGACACGTACGTGGGCGGACCGTTTCCGCGTCACGAAAACATCAGGTGGGTGTGAAAGCAGTCGGCAACGCGGCACAACCCGCTAGCCAACGGCGATTCACCGATTTGATGCAGGCGAGCAATCGCTTGTGGTTCTATCAGGACACCGAGTCCTTCTCAGAAACCCTGAACCAGGAGCCAAGATGACGAAGAAAATTCCGCAGATTAACGTCGCAGTCAACTTCGAGGAAGGTCGCGGTTTCGGTCCGATGGGAGCGGGTCTGCCGACCAACTTCCTGACCTTCGACCGGGGCTATGTGTGCGGCACCATCGCGGCGCTGTACCACAACCCCAGCGACGATGACGGCACCCGTCGCACCAACACGTCGAGTCGTGCCCTGACGCAGCTGGCTATGTACGCCGGCGGCTTCGGAGTCACTCTCGACACCAGGCAGTTCCGCAAACTGGAGCGGAAGGTGCGCGAGTACGCCGGCATCATGGAGGCGCCCCAGTACGCCACCACCAACAATCTCGCCTTTGCGCGCTACGTGCTCCGGCACGCCGCGGCCCGCGCCAAGGTCGAGAAGGTAATCTGAACTGATCTGCACCGCGCGTAGTACCAGTCGTTATCCGACTGGCGCGGGGTCATAACAACAACAACCCAGCAGGAGGCTGAACTATGGATTGCATTCGTTGTGAAAATCCCATCCCGGCAGCGCGCATGGAAGCGCTCCCGGAAACCGAGCTCTGCATCGGTTGCAGCGCAGCTGTTGGTTCGGACTTTGTCCTCTCCACCCGGTTGGTTCGCACCAACAAGGAGGGGAGCATGAAGGTCAACTACGGTGGAGTCGAGGTCAAGCTCGTCCGCCGCAAGATCGTGCCTCTCCGCTTCGGCGGCAAGTAAGGCACGGGTTCGCTTGACACTCATTGTCGTGAGCGCGGCAGTGTTTTAGCTGGTAGCTCACACATGGACCTGTGGCTCGGGTTCATGTGTTCTGCATTAGCCCGGTGAGGAAACTCACTGCGTGACTGGTTCACCTCCAGGAGCAATCGTGCTCCTGGAGTATCTGGTCATGTGTTTTTTAGCTCAACAACGAATTTCGTCGGGCGGGCAACCGTTCGGCAAAACAAGCCGGCAAGCGACGTGTGTCGCATGTGTCGGCA
>JADYXR010000166.1 GCA_021772095.1 Candidatus Obscuribacter sp.
CAAGTGGTGGCATCTTGAAAATTCCAAGCGAGCCTGTCTATTGACAAGATCTGTTGAGGACGATCTTCAAGCACGTTTTTCAGTGTGAACTAATTAGTCTTGGAGCGGTCCTTACTATTGCACAGAACTTTCATTTTAAGGAATTTGACTATGCCCAGAGTCTTTATCGAACTCCAGTCCGGCAAGATCCAGCGCCTTCGTACTCGCTCCGGCGGGAACAAGCAGCGTCCTCAACGCCAGCCTGAGCGCCGCACGCGCAACCTGGTGGAGCCTTTTCTGGACTTTGATGCTCTCGAACTGAGTGGCGACGGATACCTCGACGACGGCCACAAGAGCTCCGACTGCAGCGATGCTTGCCACGACTACGACTTCGACTTCGACTTCCTCGACGAGAGCGATCTGGAAGCCTCCCTCAGCGGTTGTCCGGCTTTCGACTCCCACGATGAGCCGGCCCCTATCACCAAGCTGTCGATGTCGGAGTTTTACCCGGACCACGATTCGATTCGCTGCTTGACGCGCAAGCTCGGATTCGTCGCCAAGGCGGCACCGGCAGCGTTGCTCGCCCGGCCGGTGGCGTACATCCAGTCCTTCTATGGCGACGATGACGGCGAGGAATAAAATCGGCGCACGTAGGCGCCATTCAATCGGTTCTGAAGGTCGATCTGAACGAGTTTGTGTCTAAAGCATTTGAAAAAAGCGGTCAGCCCGCCGCCATTTCAGCGTAGCCATACCGGCGACGCAGCATTATTACGTCAACGTTTGGTTATGCCACTTGTCTCAAATTAGGAAAACAGTGATGCAAAAGGACAGAATGTATATCTCGTTTCGCCAGGCTGCACGCGCTGGTTTCGGGGCTCGCAGCCGCGTAGATCACCGCGTTACCGACGTGTCGATGCCCATCCCTAAGGTCGAGCGTGTTCGTTTCATTGCCGGTACACTGCCGGGCAATTATCGGGTGCTCCAGTACCTGAGCGTATCCAGCATCGCGCGTTGCGGAACGATCTGTGTTGCTGATGTTGAAGTCATGGACGGGCCCGGCGACCTTGAGGATGATAACCGCTTTGACGCAGAACCCCGACGTCAGTCTATGAAGCCAGGTCGCGCGGGGTATGACGGCAAGTTTTGCAACCCCAATCTCGGTGCCCTCAAGCGCTTCCTGAATTTGCGTCTCGGAAGCCGGTGGGACGAAGTGAAAAATGAAGCCAGTCGCGCAGGGCGTGTTTCGGCCGGCCTGGGCAATGTGATGCGCAACTGTCTTGAGCGAATGGTTTGCGAGAACGTCATCGAACAGGATGGCAAGCTCATCTGTCCGGAAAGCCGCACCGAGTTGAGTGACACCTGGGAGCGCTTCTTGTTCTATGTCCATCCGGCAACCGGCACGCTTGAACGGGTGCCTCGCAAACCCAAGCGCTACCTGCGCGAAATGGAGCAGAAGCAATCGCAGAAGGAACTGCGGCAGGAACCCTTCGAGCAGGTGGCGGTGTCCGAATTGCAGAAGCTGGTGCGCGTGAACGGCATCTGGTTCCTGGTCGACTTCGAACCTCTGCCCACGATGGCAACTCTGGCGGCTCGCTGTGGATACGCGCAGAGCTACGTGTCGGCGACCGGACGCTGGCTCGGAGAATGGGGCAAGAAGCCCTCGGGACCGCAGGACATTCTGCTCGATGAAGAAGCTATCGACGATCCTGCTAACTCCTATCGCCAGTGTGGCAAGGAGACCAACTACCGCGTCAACCTGTTTGTGCAAGCCTGGGGAGCTGCGATTTATGCCGTGAGCAAGCTGCAGGTCAGCTCTCGCACGCTGCGTCGGTACGGACTGCATGGTAAATAATGGCACAGTTCGTTTCCTGTCCGACATCATTGAACGCTAGCCGTTCCAACTCTATTCGAGCCGGTCTTTCACGGCCGGCTCGAATCGGACGGCCATTTTCTGCAAGTGTTTCTCTAAGGTCCGACCCCTTAGTACTCGGCGAGGTTTTCTCGCCGATTTATGACATACCTTCAAACGAAAGTAAGAAAAATGACCTATCCCTACCTCGACAAACTGCCGCTCAACGATGCTCAGAAGCAAGCGATCACTGACGCCGAATACGAAAACGCGCCCACCCTGTATATCATGTGCAAGTTTATCCCGACGGCCATGAAACAGGTCCTCGGCGTGGCCAGCCTCGACGAACTGGAAACGGCGCTCTGGCAGCAACTCGACGAAGTCGAGCGCGCTGAAGTCCAACAGGAACTCGACGACCTCAAGAACCTCTAGGCGCACCGATCGCCAGCGTGAATAGAGTGCCGCGCCAGCGGGTATGAAAACCGTTCATACCCGCTGGTTTGTTGTAAACTTGAGCCCTGTTGCAATTTTTGCTTGCTCCTGACTTATGCATGCGTATAGTACGTTAAGACCACCCAGAAAGAACTGAGAGGAGACTTTGGACTGCATACATATAGCACTCCTTCTCGATATTATAGAAATATAGATTCCACTGTAGTTGATTGATGTAGATGACGATGCGTAAAGGTGGTTGGAACCACTCAGACGTGGCTACGGTGGCGGAGCGGGCTAGGCCCGTTCCGTCGCCGGGAGCCCGACATTCGTGCTGGAAAAAATCCTCGGGAGCCGCAAATTTCAGGCAAAAATGAGACCGCATTTCGGCGAGTGATCAAGATTTGAGCTTTATGCTGCGCTGGTTGCATCTGCCGTCAATTGCACCTTTCAAGTCTTCCAACACTTTTCGCTTGGCGACGTCGGTTGTGTGGTTCGTCAAATAGCGAGTGTTCGCCAGTCGAAGATATTGCTCCAATTTTTTGGAATCACCTTTTTCTGCATAGAGGTCTGCAAGCTGAATCAAAGTTGAAATTGCCGGTCCTGAATCCATGCCGGGACCGGTCTGGCACAGTCGCAATGCTCGTTTGTGAACCTTTTCGGACTGGTCAAATAGATGCACTACCATGAGGCGATAAGCAAGTTGGTTGTAGATTCCTGCCACTGCGCCCATTTTTCCGGCATCGTTGTCTACGTGTTTTTCGGCTTTAGTAGCTGCTTTCAATGCGCTCTGTAAATCTTTCGAATTCATTCTTGCTAATGCCAGATTGCAAAACAATTTGAAGCGCTCCGTCTCCGTGTATTTTGATGGGATTAACTCCGTTGTGCGACTGAGCAATTTGGCCTCTATGTCCGGAGTGTTGTGTTGCCTGGCATAGGTTGCGAAATCCCCAAGCCACAAGAACGCTGCATCCTCGGACGCCACCTCGCGCTTAATAAGATAGTTCATCGCCGCGATTGCTAAATCCGCGGATTTAGCGTCATTTGTATCTATTGCGTTTTTTACACCATCTTCGATCACAGTCACCTGCAGACTGCCTTGCATCGGCAATTTGCCGACCATATTTACAGCCCTGTTCAAATATTTTTGCGCTTTGAAAAGTTCTTTCTGATTACGATAAACCGAGCCGGTCACTGCCAACGCCTCGAAAAGCTTCACCGCCGGCGGTGGCGTCTTTTTGTGGATGGCTATTACTTGTTCGCAAAGTTTCGCTGCTTCAGGATACTGTTTTGTGTAAAGCCTGTAATTCGCCAGAGCAATCATGATGGCGGCTTTCGTCGATTCGTCGTTATCGCTTATCTGCAATCGTGTTGCCTGCAGTTTCTTCTCTGCATCTGCTGCCGCAGTCGCGTTATTGTCTTCAATAGCTGAGGCCAGTTTCGATATTTTTTCCGTGATTCCGAGAGTTACATCCGCTTGGCTGCGACCGATTGACTTTTCAAACCGGGGCTCCAGAGCGTCATCAGCCAGGAGTGAAGCTATGCTTGCCTCGCGCTCCGGCTTAACTGTCTGCTGCGGTTTCTCATGGAACAGAGTGCCGATCCAGATACAGATAGCCGCAGGAATCAGCGTGATCGTTGCAATCGCCGCAAGTGGTATCGCATATGGTGGTGTGGATGCTTTTGTGGTTTGTTCATTGGTCTCGAAATCGGATTTTTGAGATTGTCCATCGGCGCTAACCATTAGGGATAGAGCATCTTGCATAACAGAAACGGATTGGAATCTGTCGTCTGGATCCTTCTCGAGAGCCTTCATGACTATCTCTTCCAGTCTGAAATCGACCGTTTGTTCGCAACCTGCTTCTCGCAATGACGGCACATCGGCGTTGGCATGCAACGAAATTGTTTGAAGCGCCGTCTCTGCAAGAAATGGCACTCGCCCTGTCAGCGCCTCAAATAGCAGACACCCCAGTGAATAAATTTCTGAGCGCCCGTCGTATTTTGTCCCGTTGAATTGCTCAGGCGGCATGTATGCCGGCGTTCCTGCAATTCCTCCGGTTTCATGGAGCGAGCCGCTCGACATGGATGCGATGCCGAAATCAATCAAAACTACGTCGAAAGAGTCAGCTTCGCCTTTCAAAATCACGTTGGAACTTTTGATGTCGCGGTGAAAAATCCCGGCTCGATGCGAATGACTGAGTGCGTCCAGGAGTTTGATGGATAGTGAAACGACGACATCGCCGGGCAGCGGTCCATGCTCCTGGATGTATTGATTTAAACTGACACCTTCGATAAAACTCATGACGATGTAGGGGCGACCATCGTCAGCGCCGAAATCCAGAATGTCGACTATGTTTGGATGTTTCAGCCGGCTGACCGAACGCGCTTCATTTTGGAAATCCATTGCCAGTCTGGCTGTTTGCTCGATGGATCGTTTCACCGCGACTTCTTTTTTCAATAGACTATCGAAATAGAGCGCGACTCGTCCGGCGCCCCCGTAGCCAAGTTCGCGAATTTTTTCATACCGTTCTTCGAACGGCAAATTAGTCTGCGCGCCAGGAGGCTCCTCGACTGGTTCGACAAAGCCAGCCGGCTGAGTCGGAGTGATCACTGGTTTGGCGCATCGACAGAGGTCAGAACGAAAAATCCACTGCGTCAACGACCCGGCTCGGCCCTCGGAGACACGCTTGCTGCAGGTGTCGCAGAAGCTGACATCACTTGCTGCGCCGGTATTCTCGACCCAATTACAATTGCAGACGATCAACCACTGCGTGATTGAACCACTCGAGCCCTCGCTGGATTTGCGGCCGCACTTGGGACAATTGGCGTTCGGCTGAATAGGTTTCTTTCCAGGCATAACTAAGCCGACAAGAGACGTGCTGCTACTTCTATGCATGTACCCGTGGACAGGACAAAACCCTTCCGTTCGAAGCTCTAGTTGATTATTTGATTGACCTGTTTGTAAACCCTGTGCCGGTCAGCCTCGGAGTGAAACAAGTTTGAAGCGGTTCCAGCAACCGAGTTGATAAAACTGGGTCCGACCTGATCCATGCTCGTTTATTCGTCAGATTATATGTCTAATCGAGTAACTATCTGTTGTAGCAATCCTCCCCCAAAAAGTTAAAGATTTCAGGTTTATTTTTGAGAGAACTAAACTGATGCAGTAGTTGGTGTGCTGATGGCTCGCCATCTTTGACGTCCGTATCGCAGGCCACTGCTGCCGGTACCACGAGATGGTACCGGCAGCGCAGCAGGCGCGATTAACGCACCCCAACTCTTCGCTCGTCGAGCGATTACTTGCGAGCCGCGTCTTTGCGCTTCGCCGTGGCGAGCCACAGGTTGCGCAGTTTCGAGGCACGGATGCGGGCGCCGTCCTGGGTTGTGAGCAAAAGGCGCGAAGGATCGACGATGTCGATGTCCTGCGCTTTGTGCTCTTGCGCCAGGGTGAGCGCGAGGTTGAGCGCCGCTTCCAGCGTAGAGACCTCGCCGTCTCCGTTGAGCAGCTCAGGGACGGTGCCATCGGCGACCAGCGGGGAAACCGCTTTGACCGAGTGGAAACCACCTTTTTCACCGTTGACGAAGATCGTCACGGTCACGACGGGCATGGACGTGAAGCCGACGCCCGAGTGGGTTTGCTCGGCAGCCGGTGCGGCGCCATTGCTGTGCGTTTCGGTCGGCGTGGACGGGGCTTGGGCAACCGCGACGTGTGCAGTCGAGACGGCGTGGTGCGCGGGTTCGATCGGTTGCGAATCGCCGGGGGCGCCGTGCTGCCAGAAGCCGAGCCGGAGGCGCGCGCCACCGCGTTCGGGGGTTTCGATCTCGGACTGTTTGATCGCCACGGAGAGGCGCTGTCCGGGAGGATTGACGAGGTCCTGCAACACTTCGGCTGCGGGTTTGCCGGCGCTGCCCTGGATGTCGCCGATGTAGATCATGCCGGAGAATCCGGTGAGCGGTCCAGCGATGACGGTGGCGAAAACGCCGCAGGGCTTGCTGTCTTTGCGGGACAACGAGAGCTTGGTGGTTTCGACTTCAAGGCGGAGTCCGGTGGTGGCTTCGCGATAGGCCTGCTCGATGCTGATGCGGCGAGGTTGGGCAGTGAAGTGATTGGAGCGATGATTGTTTTGCATAATGAGTTTGGTTTTCGATGGTTGTCGGTACTTACGTTTTGGTTCAGTCAACAAGTTCACCGACAAGAACTCGAAGACATGAGATGTGTTGACCACGCAGTCGTTGGGTGACTCCGTGTTGTAGATCGTCAGTTTGGTTTTGGCGATCGGTTTTTTGCAGTTGCGTTGTAACTCTGCAGTCAGGCACCGTGAAGTGTTTCTGGCTGTCAGATTTCTTCTGTTGATGCTCGGGCAGGCGTAACGAATACATCAATGTTTTCGCTGTCGAATGCTCAAGCCGTCCTTCCAGTTTTCCGTTTATCGAACAATGTGCAGGCGCCTCAAGCAGAGCTTGTGGTGATTGCGATTGAGACGAGGCGAAGGGCTGGGTTGTTTGGGGACTTCTTGGAAGAATTGAAATAAGAGTTATGCCGTTAACCTAGCAGTCTGCTGTCGCAGCTCCAAGCGTTGGGCTGTGGTGGGGTGATTGCTGGAAACGGTTGCCAGTTGGGCGATTGCCCATTCTCTTGCATGATGGGTGGCTTTAAGAATTGAACTAAAACAGAGAAACTGAGTTCCTGTAAGGTGGGCCCATCGCGATTTTGAAAAGCTTGCAGAGTTCGCATGAACCGTTACTCATCTGGGTCGGTCTGGTCGGCCAAACTCACCTCGGATTTGGCTCAAATGACTGAATGGTTGGAGATTGTTGATGATTAGCGCGAGTTAAGTTAAGTATCGTCTGAAAGCGGGAGTTGCTTCGTTGAAGGCGGAAATGAAAGGTCCTCGTCTTGAACAGCGTTAGTACTTTGAAGTGAACGTTCCATTTATTGGTATCGGTTTAAGTTCTTCCACTTGTGGCAGCCTCGGGGTTGGAAGTTTAAAACCGGCATGTTGAAGTATGGATCGAAACGGGAAACGGCTCCTGAACCTGAGCCACGTTGGCTTCTCGAAATCTTAACCGCTACCAGGCTTTCAGCCTGTGACGGAGGTCATCACTCATTTCAACTGCCGCTAGGACTACCTCCCAGTCTGACCGGTTTGAAAAACATTACTATTGCATATACTAGGCTGGAATTCTAAGGAAGAAGGCACCGCATGCGGTGCCTTCTTGTCCCTGGGACGAGTCTAGTGCGAAACTAATCCACTTGCTCCTCAATCTTCCGAATCCGTCTCTTCTTCGTTTTCCATCTCAACCAACTGGCCTGCCACTTCGATGCCGTCGCTGGTCAAGTCGCCGGTTGCCTGATCGACCAGACCGAGATAGGTCATGTGGTAGATCAGGAACTGACGCATGCCGAGGTCCGGTACCAGTGCGGTCAGTTCAGCGCTGTCATGTTTCAACGGCGCCAGCTTGAGAAGCTGGGCGGTGAAATCGAAAGCTTCTTGCTCACAGCCGCAACCGCAATGGTCAAGGCGATGGGACACCTGGCTTGTCACCGACTGGGCTTCGAACCCCGGGCCGAACTTGTGTCTCTGGCTGGGAAACTCAAGCAGAGTAGTTTGTTCCGGCAGCTTCCAGTCAATTCCGTCCAATTCATCGCGCAAAGCCTTACCCTTGTTGGTCAGCCATGAGCCGCCCACGCTGCCGCCGTGCTCCATCACGTCATGCGTGGTGAACGCGTAGAGCATCGTGTAATACAGCGAGCGGGGAAGCAGGGCGTCTACGTCCTTCAAATTTTTGTAGAAGGGCGCTAAGGACAGGAGTTCATGAACGAACTGCGCAGCGGCTTTAGGGCTGCCGGTTTTGTTAAAACCCATGGCTGAAATAAGGTTGCACAGGGTCAGTCCATTGAAGGCGTTTTTAAGCATAACAAAGCTCTTCTTTTGGTTAAACAATAACCGTCCTGGGGCAGGGCACAGAATATCCATGCTCGTCCCGGGACGGTCGAATACTTTTGGCTGTGCCACCACCGGGGGTGGTGTGATAGCGCGCGGTGTGTTAAATCACCATCTCAGGAGCGGGCTCCGGGAATGGAGCCCGCTCCTTTTCGTGCGCAGCGCTCGGACACCACCGCGTCCTGGAACGCCGCGTTCTCTAATGGAACACCTTACATTGCGCGCCCGAGCGCCACGCGCACCAACTCCGGCGTGCCGCCGAAGCTGAGCAGTCGGCAGTCCTGATCGTGGCGTTGGCGTGCCACCAGATGCGGTTCTTCCTCTTCAAGGCTCCAGACCTCGGTGGCCTTCGGTCCGAGCGCGCAGATCAGGTCGTCCCGCAGGAAGCGCACCTGACTGATGTAGCTCCCAACCGTCGTGCGGATGCGCCCGACCTGGGCCCGAGGCATGGCGGCGACACGCCAGAACTCGGCACCAGTCACGTTGCTGGCGCGTTCCATGCGGAACGGCACTTCTTCCAGCGACACCTTTTCCTTCGGCACAGTGCCTTTGACGTCGAGCGTCCAGAGCACACCGTCCTCGCCGCCGAACACGATGCCGTTCTTTTCTTGCTGCACGTCGACCGAGTAGCACGGCCAGCGCGTTTCGGCGCTCACCGTGACAGCCTGATCTTTATGCAGGTCGAAGCTGTGGATGGTGCCGCAGGTGGTGGCAACATAGAGCTGCAGGTTGCTGCGCGAGAAGCACAAATCAGCGATCGAGGATGGGTCATGGAATCCGAAGCTGAAGATGCGCTCGGGCGCCATGTCCATGTTCCACAGCTCGAACTGCCCATCGCCGTTGCCGACGGCGATGTAGCGACCGTCCAGGCTGGTGCGCAGGCAAGTGATGCTCTCAGCCGAAATCAACAGTTCGAGCGGCTGCTGATTGCCCTGCGTGGAGATGCGCGAGATGCAGTTCGACGAGATGTTCGCGAACAATGCCTCCTGTTCGGCAACCGACCCGCCGTTGGGGCCGTTCCGAAGGTAGTTGCGCATCGCCGTCCGCGAAAAACCGACGTCGTGCTTGGCGTCGAGTTCGATGTAGTTGCGGAAGTGCTGCTCTTCGACCAGGCGCACCGAGAAGCCCACCTGCATGCCGCCGAGGCGCAGCTCGGTGAACGAGTCGCCCTTGCGTGCGAAAGCGACCTGGTCGGTTTTGGAGCTGTCGAAGAGGTGTTGAACGATTTTCATGTTCGTCTCCGTTGATGGTTGCGTTGTGAAAGAAAACATGAGCGGTGGAGCGGCTGACGCCGCCTACCAATCGGCGCTTGACGCGCCGTTTGCCGAGGACCGAAGTTGTCGGCGCCGAACAGCGTTCTCGCTAGCGAGCACCGCAGATTCCTTGCCTATAACTTCAGTTCTGTTTACCGAACGACGGCAGTTGTTCGGCGAACAACCACCGTTGACGGCACATTCAGTGAGTCACTGTCCCGAGCGACAGACCTCAGTGGCTTGTTGCTACGGGGTTTGAACCAGCAGGATGTCGTGGTGGACGACGGACAACAGGTCGTGTTCGAAATCGAACGCGTCCTTGGCGCTGTAATCAGTCCATTCGCCGAGAACGGTAGTCGCCGTGCGCATCAATTGTCGAGCCTGTTGGACCTCCTGCAGGCGCATCAGCGCCGTCGCCAGTCGAGCCAGCATGACGCCGTTCCACCAGTGATCGGAGCCATACTGTTCCGACGCGTGCTGTGAGCCGATGCGAGCCACGTTTGCCGCTTGCACCCAGTTGCCGGCCGCCATGTGACGGTCGATGTTGAGCCGGGTTTCGGCAATCAGCAGCATGTTCTGCCGCATCGTGTACTGCTGCTTGTTCTCTTCGATCAGGGTGAGAAGATCCAGCTTTGGACCGATCACCTCGACTGCCTCCGATCGCTTCGTGCGAGCCTCGAGCAGTTGGTCGCGCAGAGCGTACAGCCCGTATTCGAGCGCCTCGCGGGCCTGTTCCATGTACTGAATCTGCGATTCGCCGTTCGTCATGCCGTCCATCATCATGGTCTGACACATGACGACAGCCGCTTCGACGAAATAGTCCTTGTTCCGGCGAGCAACGGCAGCGGCTTGGCAGTACAACCGCCGAGCGGACTCGGGCTGGTAGCGGTCTTCCTGATGGCGGGCGCGTTCGAACAGCTCGAGAGCGACCTTGCTGCTGGCGCCGCTCATGTCGATTTCGATCGTTTCAACGCGCTTGGCGTAGTGACGTCCGGTGGAGTTGCGCAGCAGGCTTTCACGGACGTCGACTCTGTAAAACAACATGACTTGTCTCCGATTTCCGGGAATACGTTAAGTATTCAGTTTGGTCAGGCCAGATTCACATAGCAACGATGCCATGGAACTGTCTTTGCCTGGTGTTGAAAAACGGGCTAGGTGTGAGCGAATTGCCTTGTTGTTAGAGTTGAGAGAATAAAAAACTATAATTCAACATGACTTTGTTCTAATACGCGAGTCAATCGTTTGTGCGCGTTGTGGGACGAAGGATGCGCCGAAAGACCTGATTTAATCCAACAAAACTGTGCAAATCCGTAGCGGATTAATCGCATCGGATATAACGCAATATCATCACATATAGAAAAATGCGACAGCGAGAATCGCGTAAACGGCAAGCAGCATCAGTCCTTCGAGCCAGTTGCTTTCACCGTCGGATGCGACAAATTTTAATGCCACCACGGCGACTATCACCGCGACAATTTCTGCTTCGGTAAACATCAGGTTCATCGGCCGACCCATGAAGAAGCCGATGAATACGAGTAAGGGTGCGATTAAAAGAGCGAGCTGCGCGCTCGATCCCAGAGAGATATTTATAGCTAGATCCATGCGATTTTTCATCGCCATTAGAACGGCGCTGCTGTTTTCCGCTGCGTTACCAACGATGGCGACGAGGATGACGCCGACGAACAATTCGGACATACCCAACGCTTTTCCGGTTGCTTCGACTGCACTGACTAAAAATTGGGCGATTATCGAAACCATAACAGTCGCCCCGAGTAGAATGCAGAGGGAGTTTTTCTTACTCCATCCATGCACGCCAAGCGCGATCTGTCCTTCTTCTCCGACGGCTGCTCCGTAAAAACGTTTGTGCGTTTTTAGTGAAAAAACCAGACTGGCTAAATAGACAATCGATAAAATAATTGAAATCGCCATAGACGATTGCAGCCCATCATGGTCTTTGTGTGTGGACGTATGCATCATGACGGCGGGCATGAGAAGACCGATTGCAGCCAGTGCCAGCAAGGTGGCCGAGGCACTGCCGGCAGTGCGATTGAATTTCTGGGTTTCGTGCTTCAAGCCTCCCGCGAACATGCTGGCGCCAAGCACGAGCAGCACGTTGCCCATGATTGAACCGGTTATGGACGCTTTCACCACGTCAATTAAACCGGCATTCAGGGCTGAAAGCGCGAGGATGAATTCGCAGGCGTTGCCGAAGAACGCGTTGAGCAGGGCTCCCTGACCGGGTCCGACGTGTTCTGAGAGGTGCTCGGTGGCTTTACCCATGAATCCGGCAAGCGGAATAATTCCCAGGCATGATGCGCCGAATATGGCTACTTCAGGCAGATGCATGAAGTATGCGATAAACGGCAAAGGGACTAAAATCAGTAAGACCGTCAAAAGGTCTGGTTTACCAAGGTCGAACTTCATTCGTAAACTCGTTTGGCAGGGTAAGAGGTACAGCGAATTCCTGACGCGTTCATTATCACCCATGCAGGATTTCAATAAGTGGACTGATCTAGCAATTCCCATCAGTTTGTTTCGCAAAAGATCGTTTGATTTCGACGCGCCCGATTTGTGCCTTCGTTCGGTTCTCTTGGTTGTAATAGTACTAACTCGATGAGTAGAGTGCCGAAAATGCGACAGGAGCTAAGAAGGGCACCCCGAGAGGGTGTTCCTTAATGCTCCTGTCTTGGGTTTCTCGACGCGTATAGTCATCAAGCCGACACCCCCACGCTCAGCGTGCTGGCGAACTCGCCGACCAGCCGTGCCACTTCCAGGTAGTGTCCGCTGAAGTCTGCGCCGGCAATCGCCGCCATCGACTTGAGCAGTTCCACGATGGACAGGTAAGCCGCTTCGGAGGCGACGAAACCGTCCGTCATCTCAACGTCGGCAACTTCGCGAACGGCGGACAGCAGACCGAACTCCTGGATGTTTCCGTTCAGCAGCTTGCACTCGACATCGCTCTTTGACGTGCGGCTGATGTGCACAACGCCGCTGGCGTCACGGAAAAGCGGACCAACAGTCAGAAACTTTGCAAATGTAGTATTCATAGCATCACCTACCTGCCTTTCGATAAAGTAAACGTGGGACCGGGTTTCCACCTCAGAGCTTGCTAAGTTCGTGAGTATTACCGGTCGTCAGAAGCAGGGTACGCCCCAACTTCTTCGTACAGCATCCGCATGCCGGCAAGAGCGCCGGCAGCGGAGTTTTTTCCGAATTCCGAATCGCAGACTAGGCCGACTGGCAAAAGCCAACCTGCTCGATGATGACGTGCTCGGGGTTGTCGATGCCGAGTGCGTCCGCGATAGCAAGGCGAGCCACATCCTCGTCGATCAAGTCGACATCGAGGATAAGGTCAAGCCAGCCATCGGAACCGTCGCCGTACTCACCACCACACTCGTCCGCGTTGGCGCGAGTCATGATCGTGATGTTGGGGCGGTTCTTGTCGAGAGCGAGGAAGTCCTCCCAGGGCGCGGGAAGCGAGCCGGAGATGCGGAAGCGAATGACGTTGTCGGACATGATTGTCCTCCGTTAAAACATCAACCGCCGCTCGGTGGAGTCGGCTTGGAAGTTGATGCTCTAACGAAACGGCAAAAGCGAAACCATGATGGTCTCCTGATTTGTATTCCTGAACGTGTTGATTCCCTCGAGCAATCCAGAAGTTTCGCGAACGAGATCAGGGTCCCGTCCAGTGATCTGGAGTGTAGAGGAGAATGGAACGTTGGCAGGAAGCTTGTTTTTGGGGTTGTTAAAGTCTGATGAATGGAGAAAGAAAGGATAGATTCACCCTAGTACCAGTTCTGATCAAGGTCAATGGAACAACAATATCAAAAGTGTCTTGGAGCTAAGTCGCGAAACGTTGTTGGGGTGCCTATTCCGAGTGACGAAAAGTCGGCTTTCCCCTGCCCCAAAAATCGCACGCCTTCAAAGTCAGACGATTCTCTTCAGGATTAATCCGTTTTAACACTTAGCACTCTTCGCGCGAAGGGCTTTCCTGAAGTTCGCTAGCAGCGCTAATTCTCTAGTTCTTTTCAAGCTTTCAAAACTGCTTGAGATGATATTGCTAATAGCATCAAAAGTCTCATCCTACGGGTCTTCTTCAATTATGACTAAATCTGCTTATTGAATTTGGATATTGTGATTGGAAAATCAGAGGTCTAAGGTGAACTCACATTGTTTTTCAACCAAAAGCCAGAGCTCACAACCAAATACCAGGCACCACACCAATTTAGATATTTCACACACGGCTATGTAGTCTTGTGGGTTGGTTCGGTTTTCGGTATAGCACTCAACTTGCATCGAGTTCACTCGTTTCGACCTTCGGAACGACAACATTCGATTCGACTTGGGTGCTTTCTTTGGTTTGCTCTAATCGGGATCACCCGCCGTTTCGACGAGTAGTCCCTCTAACATCCTGAACAATAGCGTCAGGGCCAGGAGGTCTATCATGAAAATTCTAGTTGTTGAAGACTTTCGCGCCATAGCGAAAGGCTTTTCTGAAGTTCTTCGCGCTCAAGGTCACGACGTCCAATGCGTGATCGGGTTTAGCGACATCGACAAGCTCGAAGCCATCGACATCGATGACCAGCCCGTCACCCTCACTGCCGAAGCTTATGACTTCGCGCTTGTGGACGGACAGCTCGAGCAATTCAACGGTCAGCCGGACAATCCCATCGAGGGCCCTGCTGTCGTTTCGCGTTTGGTCAAGTCCGGTGTTGTCTGCTTCGGCATCAGCACTGAACAGAAACTGAACGCTGAAATGGTGAAAAATGGCGCCAAGAACGCCGACACCAAGCCCGTTTCGTTCTTCGCGTTCGTCCATGGTGTGGTTACTGTCGAGCAGGTTGTAGCTGGCGATTCCCTCGCCATCCAGCGACTGCAAGATACCCACACCAACATCAACAGCGAGGCTTATGCCGATCGCCGCCACCAATGCGACGACATCATCAAGCGTAACTTTTGAAACTGATGAAGCGCCACGAGACAAGGAACAGAACCTGAACCGGATGCACCCACCTCGTTGAAAAACGAGTTGCAGTGCGTTCGGCCTGGTCCTGTTCTTTTTTGAACGCGGCAATACTATAAGTGATGGTAATGGCGAGTGACCTCTGCTCTGTAGTGACCGGAGATCCAGCTGGTTCCTTAGGTTGTTTCAATGGGATGTTGATCGATGTCTCGTGGGTGCGCACTCTGAAACTGGCTTGGCTTAAGAGCTTTCGATGATTTCCCGATTTCCTCGTCGTCTTCTCGCTCTGTTGTATCAATCGAGGCGCAACGCAAACACTGCGTTTCGGGACCTATGAGCCGGTTCAATATTATGGCCACCGACGAAACTATTAGCTTTCCGGGATCGCCTCGGCTGTCTCCATGATTTGTTTAAAGCTCTGGTTTGGTCGAGCACATAAGTCCAAAGCCCGAAAGTTATTGCGGGAGAACGCTTCTGGTAGATCGGCAGCGCTCCTTTGCTGGCAGTCAAATCAACGACACGTGGATTCGTTCGGTAGAAGAGATCAGTGGCTTTTGCATGGCGCGGCCTCTGTGTGGCGCTGGCGTGTGTCCTCTGGTGGGCGCTGTTGCGGGTTCTCTGATGCGTGCTGGTGCGGGTTCTCCGGTGCGGCGTTGGTTCGTGTTTCTGTAGGAAGCGAGCCACGTGCCTTTCGTTGCTAGTCGCTGCGATTTCAAAACGGCAGCGTCCGCTTGGGTGGTTGCTTCTTGGGTGGTTGGGCACGAGCCAACGACTGATGGCGCTAGAAACGAGCAGCTCGTCTGATTTCAGCGGGTTGGTTTTGTGTAATCTCCAGTGGTTTCCTTTTGAGGCAATATTGCTAACGCGAACTTCGATAGCGCTCACATTAGACGGAGTGCGAGTTGCGCGAGGTATTAAAACGGATCTCATTTTTAGGCATTGGGGACGATGGATGGCTGTTGAGCCTGGTCCAGTCAAGGTTTTGGCTTAAATGGGTTGGATATCGGGCTCGTAATCTTCGATCACGCCAGGCAGTTTTAATTAGTAAGTCATATACGGCGATTTGTAGGGTCTGAATAACCTCTTGTAAACCCAAACCTCTCGTAACGGACCACTCTCTCCACACAACTCACGAACATTGTCTCAATTCGAGCAAATTCGTATGCGCTTTGCGCAAAGTGGGAGAACGTTCGTTTTGATTGGAATTGGTTTGACTTGGAGGACGAACGGTTGATTGTGGCATTCCGCCTCGGTCTTCCGTGTCAGCCGACCCGACTCATTGTTGAGCTGGGTTGTTTCTTGTTACCGGTTCGCTGCAAGTGCACCTCTGCAGTAACCACAAACCCGTAAATGGAGCTCTAGTCATATGAACAACACCGCCACCACCACCACCACCA
>JADYXR010000167.1 GCA_021772095.1 Candidatus Obscuribacter sp.
CCACCACTTGCAATACTAAAGCAGCCTGATATCATAATAAGAAGATGAGCACCCAGAGCCATGATCATCAAATTTCAACTACGCTAGAGACATCCCCTTACGTGCTCCACTAAGCGCTATTCTCGTCTATTTGGAAATGCTAGAACACGGGCGCTACGGCGAACTCACCGAGAATGGTCGCAAAAGAACGAAACTCGTCGAGAATAGCTGCCAGAGAATAGTGAATCTGATAAACAGTCTATTGGACGTGGAAAAATTTGCATCCGGCACTATTAACTTGGACCTCGGACTGAGCGAGGTCGCGACGATTTTTGAACGAAGTGTGCATTCGCTTGCCGCGATTATCGAGCAAAATGAGTTAATGTTAGATGTTGAAGGTTCTGAGCTGGAGCTGATTTGCGATGAAGAACGTCTCACCCAAGTGATAATCAACCTGCTGTCGAATGCGATCAAATATTCGCCGAATGTCGCAACGATCAAACTCGCTGCTAAAACCACAAGCGATGGCATTGAGTTTTCCGTGACAGACAACGGAGCCGGCATTCCGCATGAACATAGAGAACTGGTGTTTGGACGGTTCTATCAGATTCCGGGGCAAAGCAAAGCTGGAAGTTCCGGACTGGGACTGGCGATTTGCAAAGAAATCGTCAAGGCTCATCATGGCACTATCGGAGTCGAGTCTAATCGTGGTGCCGGCAGTAGATTTTGGTTTATCATTCCGACAAAGAAAGAAACACCGGTAGAACCTGTTTAATCACTGTCGTCTTGAGTTTCCTTCTGCAATCTGTAACCTTGCCCATAAACAGTTTTAACCGTGACACCGCTGCTGGTGAGCGCCTTTCTCAACCTCTTTACACTTGCCCTGAGCGCTTCTTGGCTGGCTTCCTGGTTATCCATCCACAATCGAGAGAGGATTGCATCGGCCTCGAACAGATGTCCGGGATGTTTAATTAGTAAAGACAGTAGCGAAAATTCTCTGGGCATCAACTTAATAACGTTACCCGCAAACGACGCCTTCAAATTTTCCGTTTCAACTTTCAGTCCTTCAAACTCGAGGACAGGCTCTTCGACGGACTCAGGTCGTCGGAGAACTGCCTTGATGCGCATCGCCAATTCCTTTATCTGATCTGGTTTCGTCAGATAATCATCCGCGCCGACATCGAAAGCTCTTTGTTTTTCAGCCAAACTACTCTTCCCAGTCAGCATTAGAATAGGCAGACTGCAACCGCTGTTCCGAATTTCTTTGCATACTTCCACACCGGGAATATCAGGCAGATCCCAATCAAGAACAATTACATCAAACGGTTGTCCCACCACCATGTCTATTCCAAGCCGACCTTTCGTGACAAACTCAACGTGAAAGCGCTCCTTGGAGAGCCAGTCTTTAATAAGATGGCACAACGCCAAGTCGTCTTCTACCAAAAGTACATTGGTCATGTATCTGTCGCCTTGAGAATTTAGCGTATGAGCATCATGCTGCCGCAGCTTGAGGCATCTATTGTAAAACGCTCTATCTGATTACTCAACCTGTTTTGAGCGCTCGACCGGTTTCAGTCACATTTCATCGCTAGGCTGGAAGAAAGTGATAGGAGTCGCAGAAATCATGCGAAAAACATTTCTGCGTGCATTGGAAAAACTGGACGTTGATCAAAATAAACAGAGGTCGGCTAGTTTTGCTAAGTTGATCATAGCCGCCTGTTTCTTAGGTTTTGTTGCAGTGCCTGCGTTTCAATACGCGTTCAGTCCAGAGAACATTCTTTTCTTAGTCATATTAGGCGTGGAGTCAGCATTGGCATTGTTGGCAATTCTCGTTGTGAACCCTTGCTTTCAGTATGATCTGCGCAAATCTTCCGTAACAGAACGAAGCAAGCATGTTTCTAAACTTGTAAGAAAACAGAAAAGACATGCGTGGATATTCGAAATGGCAATCGGATTAGTCGGGGGTGCACTGTTGATAATTTTCTCAAGACAAGCGGTTGCCGACTGGCTATTTGCGGCAAATGATTTTCAAAATGCAAGGCGATTTTATCAAGCATTTCCTTTGTCATATCCGAAAACTTATCGCTATTTTGCTGACAAAGGACCAATGATCGTTCAGGGCACCTCTGCAAATACTCTTCAGAAGTACATCCAATGGTGTGTGATCGCAAGAGAAGTTTATGGCTCTGATAGCCTTGAGCTGGCGAATGCATTTCATCAATATGGCGACGCTTTGGCAGTTGCCAATAAATTTGCTGCCGCTCAAGTCTGTTTGGAAACTTCAGTTGGTATTCTCAGTCGGATAACTACACCAGAAGGATATGGCGATGTCCTTCTTTCCCTTGGGTACGTTTATGAACGCATCCACTCGAGTCTAAGTGAGCAAACATACCGTGATTCTCTGTCGATGCGGCTGCAACGTCTTGACCCGGACAGTTGGAGAATCCAACAAAGTCGGTGGTATCTAGCCAACTATTTGCATCGCAACAACCGCCTTCCTGACGAAGCTGCGCAGCTCGATCGCGCTAGAAAGGAGTCCAATGCAAAAGGGAATGACACACTAAAAGACTTGCAGTGCCTCATGTCGATCTTCGTATTCTATGCTTTCATAATTGATGCCGTTTACACCACCAGTGGTGCCGCGCCAATATGTCCGAGGGCGTCTAAACTGAAGCAGCTTCGAAAGTCTTTGCAAGAAGGGCTAAATACTCCAACCGGCGTGGACATGAATAAACTCGAAGACCTGTGCGCGGTCCTGATTTATCAGGGCAATTATGCGGAGGCAGACGAACTGACCGCCAAAGTCATTCGATTGGCAGAATCGTCGCCGGAATTAGTGCTTGGACGGTCGCCGTTAACCTGCGCCTCGGTTATCGAACAAACCAAGGGTATATAAATGTGACTAGAATGGTGGACAAACAAGGAAACTTGGTTAACAACGACTCTTCATCAGAAGCTTCAGAAATCTGCCCTCAGTGCGGAAAGACCAAGCGCGCCATTAAAATGGGTTCGCTCACTAGCTGGATATTTGGAGAGAATCGCTGTCAGTGTCAGCCGCTTCAAAGCCAACTCGAAGCGATAATATTGCCTCAGAGCAACCTGCCCGTTCAATTCGAACAGTTTGAAATTCTCGGGCTGATTGGACATGGCGGCATGGGATCCGTTTACAAAGTGTCGGAGAAGGGCAGCGGACGAACTCTGGCAATAAAGGTCATGCGCGACGATCTGGTCAGCAACAGTGTCGCAGTGAAGAGATTCGAACAGGAAGTCAAAGCCTGTATGTCGCTCTCACATCAAAATTTGGTCACCGTCTATTCTATCGATCATTTGCAAGACGGAAAGCCATACCTCGTGATGGATTATCTGGATGGACGAAATCTGCAGGACATCCTGACGAGCGATAGTTCGCTCACTGTCGATCAAACACTCGCAATCTTCATTCAAGTCTGTGACGGACTGAGCCGCGCGCACCAGAGTGGTATCGTACATAGGGATATCAAACCAAGCAACATTATGCTGGTTGCAAACGGCGAGAGTGATCAGGATCAAGTCAAGCTTCTGGATTTCGGCATCGCAAGAGTGACAGGAGATCAGAATCTTGCTCAAAGCCTGACTTCAACCGGAGAAATTTTTGGCAGTCCACTCTACATGAGTCCCGAACAATGCAAAGGCGAAAACGTTGATACCAGATCCGATATCTATTCGGTGGGATGTGTTTTATATGAGGCTTTGAGCGGTAAGCCACCTTTCAAAGGTGCGAATCCTGTACAGACCATTCTCAAACACCTTAACGATGAACCAAAATCGCTTGTTGATAAACGACTGGGAATTTCTGATGCTCTCGACACCGTAGTTTTAAAATGTCTGGCGAAAGATCCGCAGGAACGTTATCAAACTGCAGATGATTTAGCCCGCGATCTGAAGTATTTAAAAGTTGGGCTCGAACCTCTAGCTCCTCGGAAGAAACAACCAACAACGAAATTTAATCGACAAGCGGTCGTGAGACTTTCGCTGATCGCGCTCAGTCTCACCGTGACATTTGTTGCCGTTGGCACGATCTGGCTGATGTCGATGGAGCCATCGCTTGAAAAGTTCACCAAGCAACTTAGTCAAAATCCCAATGACGTTGAGGCATTAACAGGAAGAGCGTTCCTTTACAAAAATAAGGGTCAGCTCACGGATGCAATATCCGACTTCGACAAGGCAATAGAGTTGAATCCTAATAATGCCAACGCATACCGATGGCGTGGCAGCAGCTACACTGGCTTGGGTCAGTATGATAAGGCAAGGGCCGATCTCGAAAAATCTATTTCGCTGTTTCCTGACTCACGACCAATTCTCGACCTCGCCGTGCTTGAGTACATGCAAGGCAATTACGAACGCTCAATCGCTCTGTGTACAAAGCATCTGGAAATGCCTACCAGAAAGGAACTGTTACCACTTGGGGTACTAGAGGCGAACTACTCGCTTGCATTGCAGACACGAGCGAATTGCCAACTCAAATTGAAAAATTATTCTAAAGCGATTGCTGATTGCAACGAAGCACTAAAGATATATCCGAAGGATCAAGAGCCCTTAAGAATACGCGCAGATGCAGAACATCGATCAAAGCAATATCAGGCCGCATTAGATGACGCAAACGCCTTTCTTTCAATCAAGCCGAAAGACTGGAATACGCTGTACACCAGAGCTCAAACATATCGTCATCTCGACAGAAGGAAAGAAGCGGAGAGCGATTTTTCAGAATTGATCACCTTCGTAAAAGCTGGGGGATATAAAGATGAACGATATGTTGTTTATTTTTTCGAGCGCGGAAGACTACGAGCGCTAATGGGTAACTTTGATGGGGCGATCGAAGACTTCCTGGATTGTCGAAATTACACGACTGAAACTTCCTACATTTTGCCAAGTCTCGCGCAAGCGCGACTTGCTACAGGTCAGTTCGACGAAGCGGCAAAGGATTTAAGACAGTACATGAAGGACATTAGAGCGACAAAAAAAACACTCTCGCCCGCAAGCATTACACAGTACTACTTGCTGGAAAAGCTTTTGAAGCATAACGTTGAGGCTGAGGACTTTCTCACGGCAGCTCTCTCTCAAGCAAGCTCCAGATCGCGGACCTTGGTTCAGTACTACTTGGCAAAACCAGGCGATAAAAAGAGTCTAGCTGCTGAAGACCTGAAGGAAATGTCGAAAACTACCAGGCAGACGATAGCAACCGAGATTTTCTCAAATGTTGTGTTTTAGCATTGCTTAGGCGGCCTCTTCTTGTTTGATACCATCAACAAACTTAATTCCCTGAATTAGCTCACCAAG
>JADYXR010000168.1 GCA_021772095.1 Candidatus Obscuribacter sp.
CTATTCATATCGTTCGGTTTCGTTGATGTCATTGTCAGGTCCTTTCTAGTTGAGCGGTTTGGCTCTGACCTTTGACACAAAATATTTTACAGACTCCAACATATATTGGTGCGTGACACTGATCCGGATGACGTGGAGTCATGCATCCGCGACATAGACAAATCAAAACTAAATTTGAAAAGACATAAGTACCACGAACTGTGCCGACGTGACACGTTCTATCCAAGCGCGATCATCTTTGGAATACTCGGCATTATCGCTGATTGTGTTTTGCAGAGGAAGATGCTTCGCCGCGCGGGCTCCAAATCAATTACGTGAAGTGTCCAGATAGCGCTTCTTCCGTCGTAGAATACGTTCTTCCACTTTTTTTGCTTTAGCAGTTTTGCCTGCAAGTTTTAGCATCATTTCGTAGTCTCCCAAAAATGTATCGGCCAAACTGTAATGTGGCTCGCGAAAAGCTTTATCTATTGTTGATATGCAGTCTTCGTAAGCCGCGGATGCTTGTTCAATTTTTCCTTGTTCACGAAGGCACCACGCGAGGTGGCGTTTGGCGCGACCGAGATCTTCAAACTTATTGATGTAAGCTTTCTCAATTACTGTGATGGCCTCGGTGTAGTGGGCCTCAGCAGATGGATATTCCTTTAAAGCCGTTTCGATTTTGCCGAGTTGTTGCAGTTTCGACGCGTAACGGACTGGCCAGAATTTTCGAAACCATCCATCTCCTCGTTCATTCGCTATCCGAAGGGCTTCCAGCGAGCATGTTTTTGCCTTTTCAAAGTTTTTCTGATCGTGATAAATATCCGCGAGCGATGTTAAACACTCACCTTCATCTTCCTCGTTACCTCCAGTTTTGTTAATTTTGATGGCATGCAGCAAAATCTTTTCAGCTCTATCGTCCTGCTTTTGCTCGTGGAGCAACTCCGCTAGTTCTCGTAGCGCTCCGAGAAACCTCGGTGCCGGACCAACTGATTTTTCAACATCGGACAGAACATTTTCGTAAAGTCCGATAGTTTCTTCGGCACCTGCTGCTGAGACATTCCAGAGCAAGAGTGGCGCTGCTAATGTCAGCGCGCCGACCAAACAGTTATTTAGAAGTGTTTTCATTTACTCTTAGTTCCCCCCGGTTTTCTTGCCAGGTACCTGGTTTTTGCACCTTTCCACCGGTCATATAATTCCAATAGTCTTGGGCCTCAGCGTACTGAGGCAGATCTTTGAAAAGCATCGGGAAGGTGCTGTGTTTAGGATCGACCGAGTCCCACTTGCTAGTTGTTGAAAGCTCTTTGTTGCTGCTCATTTTGTGAATGGTGATGAAAGCTTCGCTTACTGTTCCATGATTATTAGTGGAGGAAATTGTTGCATCGATCCACTTCCAATGCCGTGGAGCACCAGGCAAAGGCGCTATAGGAAATGTGCCACGGTGTGATTTTCCATCTAAAATGTTGACGCCATCAATCTGTAGTTTGTCAGAAATATTGACGTTGAGAACTGCTTTGTCAGCCACTCCGCCAGCAGCCCAACCTTCAATACCTATAGTGATGCTTGCATACTTTGCTGATGCTTTCGCGGATTCGTTTGCTACTCCACTCAGTTGTCCACCAAACGGCACGACTCCTTCCTTGTCCGTGTATTTTGAAAACATCTCGTCTTCAGAAATATTTCCTTGCAGCGGATTCTGCTCGTTGTAGGCAATTAGATCTTTTCTGTTTTCGCCTACGTGACCTCTTTTTCGAGAGTCGAGAATTACATCATCGCCATCGGTTATCTGAAAAGAGCGATTCATAACTTCTGGATCGTTCGGACTAATCGTCTTAAGGATGTCTGATGAAAAGCTTGACTGTTTTAGTGATTCAGCATTAGTTGCTATTTTATTGTCGTTGTTACTTTCAATGGACGAGTGTTTGAGTTCGGATTTCTCCGACTCATTGTGACGCTTTGACTTGCCCTCGAGTTCTTCCGACATGCGTTACCAGGTGACTGATCCCATACCATTTATGCCATGTTGCTGAAATTTGCGGCGGAAAGGTGGTATTCCCGTCCCGGCGGGAATTATCTGTTTTTGTCATAATAACCTAAAGCGCTAGTGTTGGCTGGGGTCCAAGAGTAGAAACGTCGATGCCTGGAAGAAGAAAACGAAGAAGCCGACTCGATAAAAAGCCTTCGCGAGCGCGTGGTGAGCACGATTTCGTGGACATGAACGCGCTCCTGGAGCAATCAAAATTTTTGGAGCGACACCTTGCAAAACTCGACCTTCAAGTTCAGCGAAGGCAGCAATACTTAGTAGAGTTCAAAACTTGGTTTGCAGCGCCAGACTGCGAATTCTACGAAGATGCTAGGGTACAAAGAGCGCTTGGAAAAATTGAAATTCTTAAGAGTAAAGTAGAACGAGTTCGAGAACGTCAAAAAATGTTCGAGGCTGTCCTTAAGCCACCGGATCTATTCGTTCTACCGGAGTTGACCGTGGCAGATATGGTGGCACTAGCGGCTCAACAACAAGATCGTGATCGAACAAAGAAAATATTTAGCCGTCCTCCGAAGCGCACTCCTAGTGAAATCTACGAAATTGTCGAGATGCAAATTTTGTCGAAAGAACTTGAGTGTTATGAGAAGCCGATTTCATCGGAAGGCAATTTTGATGCCGCCTTCGAAAAGCTCATCGAAAAGATCGGCGTAATTGGTTTATTTGTTTCCAAACAGACTGCTTCCATCCGAAACCTGGATCAGAGTCTAGAAAAATCGTTTCAGCGGCTCGCCGATCATCTAGCGGTTGCTCGTGAGTCTCTTAATCAGTCATTAATGAATAGAGAAGAGTTTGGAAGAATAGTTGCACAGCGCGACAAACAGTCTAGTCAACTCTGGACTGATAGAGAGAATGCGGACACGGATGACGACAGCTTGGCATGGGCGAATAATCGAAAGCAATCAAGCGAAATCGAGACTGCGTTGGCGTTGATTGACCGAAACAACGTTGCTGCACAAGATGCTTTGTTCTATTCGGAGACGATCGTCAGCCGTCTATCGAGTGTAAAAATGCTCCTGGAGATACTCCCGAGGAAACGCCGGGAAGACTCTTTGATTCAATTGCTGAAAAAACTCATCGATTCAGTTTCCGCCACTATACTAAAACTTCCTAGCAAAGAAAATGCGAAAGTCGAGTACCAATATGTGCACGAGCATGTTTCCAAACTTGAACACAGAGTTTTGTCTATCTATGTCCGAATTGCGAAGGATGTTAAAACCTCGCAAACACTTAAGGGCACTGGACTTAAACGGAGAGACTTGGAGGAACTAACTACTGCGTTGAACATTGAGCGGGTCAAGAATGTTGAACGAAGTGATCAGTGGCAGGTTTCTCAAATCGATGCGGAACTAGAAAACAATGAGACTCGCGCGGATATCGCCGGGGCACGTGCTGAGTATTGTGCTGGGGTTACTAAAACGATTGATCTTGGACTTTCTGTTATTTCGATAATTTTGGAGGCGTCAGAGAAGTGAATGCGATCATGCACCTCGGCATATTTAGCTGCAATGCGGTAAAATCCTCAAGTCGCACGTGGGTTGAAATATTTCGTGGATTCTAGTTTTAAAGACATTGTAGAAGAAATAGTGAGTCGGCATCACAGTTTGCTGAGACGAGAGCTGCCTAAAATTACTGAGATGCTAAATCGACTGTCCTCCGGCGAGGGCAAGAATGACTCAGTCAGCGAAGCGCAGCACATCTATCAAAAAGTTAGAACGAAAATTGAGACGCATTTGAAAGACGAAGAAACCATTTTGTTTCCAATCGGCATTACTCTGGAGTCTGGTGGCACACCTCCGCCTGCGGAAATTGACCTGTTGGAACGTCTCAACGAAATGGAAAAAGAACACGACGGCTGCGGCAACGCGCTGACGACGATTTATCAGATGATTGCAAATTCAACCCCGCAAGGTGAGCTTCGAGACGAGCTTTTAAATACGATTCAGCGAGTGCAAGACGATCTGCGAATCCATGTCGAAAAGGAAAACGAACAGGTTCATCCTCGTTTTATCAAGCTTTTCACAAAATAAAACACGCCATCATTCGTGCTATTGGAATTCCAGAGTGGAGTTACGCACTTGGATTTTCTTCTGCCGTTCCTGCTAGCGGTCGGTGCTGATCAATCGTTGATAGGTAAACGAGTGCAAGCCCGTCACTAAAGGGAAAGGCATTTAAATAGACCGGAGCAATCACGAATTCTCCGGTTTTGTCGATAAAGCCCCAGTGTTTTGCATTCACCGTAGCTGGTGCTAAACCGTTTGCAAAATTTCGGGCGTCTTTGAACTTAAAAGGGATGACAGTGTTTCCTGATTTATCAATGAATCCCACTCTCTCTTCTTTTTCCACGGGTGCAAGTTCTTCGGTAAAGCTTCCGGCCCAGTCGAATTCGTTAGGAATTTCGAACGCGCCGGACTTATCGATGAACCCCCATTTGCCTTCTACCATGACCGCCGCGAGTCCGTTGGCGAATGGCTCTGCACCAAGGTAAGGACCGGGAATTATAGTCTCTCCATTTTTATCAATGTAGAAATAGTTGCAAGGGTAATAAAACTCAAGTCGTTTTGGGTCTGATACCATCGCCTGCACAATGCCGACGGCAGCCAATCCTTCGCTAAATTTGGATGCCTTCGAAAATTTCGCAGAGATGACTAATGTTCCGCTCTCATCGGTAAACCCATACTTCCCGCGCTCGTAAAAGGACACCATCTCCTCTGATAGATCATACAAAGATATTTTTGACTGATTGGGCTGAACTCGGGAAAGAGTTCCGTTTGTATGAAGAATCGCTCCCATGCCACTCTGTCTCGGACTCAACGATTTAAGTGTCTGTTTGCCGTCGATAAGTTCGACGGTGGAGAGCATCACCTTTGATATGCCATTGCAAAAGCTGGAGGCATAAACGAAAGGACCCGTAATTTGTATTCTCGCTGAGGAATCGATAAAAGCAAACTCAAAGTCCGTCGGAATCGGATAGCGAAACTTCCTGGCAATCGGGTAATACCACATTCGCATGCCGCCGACAGGTTTGATGATTTTGATCTCTTCTTCTGTTTCTTTTTCTTCTTCAGTCATTTTTATATCCCGGTGTTAATCCCACCAAAAATTCATCTTCTTACTCTTTCGAATTCGGGCGGCGAGATCCCGCATGATTGCTGCATTCATGTTTTCATCGTCAGTTAATTCAAGTTCACCACAGAAGTGAAACGACTCTGTGCAGAGCGCACTCATATCGTTAGGGAGATTTTCGAGCTCAATTTCAATACAATCACCGCCTGCACTGAGAACTTTAACTCCATATTTTTTGTCCCAAGACTTTAGCTGGTCTAGCACCATCTCATTAGTGATCGAGTAATTCGGAGCGTACGTTCCAAGACTTCTAATAAGCTCAAATTTGTCGCGAGTCTTCGAGATGAAGGCAAGGCGTTTGTGTAATCGAGCGGTGTAGCATTCCGGTGCATCCACTTTCCAATGATTAAAAGATATCTTCGAAACTGTGGAACCAGGCGGAACCCGCTGTGTTACCCCACGTTTAAGATGCGTTATAAATCCTGGAGTGCTTTGCCCAGGAATTAACTGCGTGTCTAATGCTAAATGCACGTTTTTCATTTCCGGATTAAAGGCTGACTCTCCAGAATGAAGTTCGAATGTTTGTGCTTCCTCTTCAAAAAGAACTAAACTTACGTGATGCGAGAAGATCACGCCATGTTGAATCAAAAACGCCTCTGCCTCTTTTCGTGACTTAAATCTAAAACCCTCGACAAAACTTAGAATTTTCGAATATGCATAGCCCAATTCGTTTAAATTTTTAGCAAACTCTTCAAATTGATTAGCTGGGTTTCTTGAACCTTCGAAATCGCGAATGAGGTACTCCAGACCCAGTCCATCGAATTCAGGATCGAGCTTCTTTTCTTCGCTCAATTTTTGTTTAACAATTTCAGCGGTCGACATCCGTTCGTCGCTACTCATATAGAATTGCAGCTCACCTTCAACAATCGGCTTTAGCTCAGGGTATTGCTTGACTATTTCGGTGTAATTTTCCTTCTCCTCTTTCGAAAGAAATCCGTCTTGCGATGAGCAATATCGCGGAAGCTTTAATTCGGACATCTCGTCGTCGCTTGGAGTACAGAAATATTTCTCTGGTTTCAAGAAGCCTTGGATCAATTTGATGACTTCCAAAGGAAAGCCGCTTTGTTTTGCTAGCTCTTCAGCGCTCTGTGAATTTGCCATTCTTCAACCTGTTTGCGGTTCAAGTTAGACCCCGATCATTGCCAGGGTAAATTTGTTCTTACTGTATTCTCGCACAACCTACGAGCGCCAGGTTAGTCGTTGACACCGATTTCGGTGAACAAGTATTTGCCGTTCACTTTTTCAAAAATATAGATCTCTTCCCCGCAAAACGCACTGAAACTTGTTTTGTCCTGTACTGGCTTTTCCTTCGCTAAACAGGTTCGAACTTTCTTTGAAAAAATTTTGTCGCAGTTTAAAACGAATGCCTTTTTGTCCAAACTCTTGCTATCCAATTGATACGGCAAGCGTGTCATGGATGCAATTGCTTCTTTGTCGTTCGTTTTTAGTGCGGCTTGAAACTTCACCCAGAAAGCGGCAAAGGCGGCATCCTTAGCGCTTACGGAGGTAGAATTGAACGCGAGCACAGTGGCGATGGCTGCGGTTACAAAAAATCGCTTCATGATAATCCTCGAGGTAATGCTTCATTGCTATCGGCGAATTGATTCCACAATTAATGCGAGGTTAGCGGCAGATCCTAGCCAGCTCGTCGCAAAACGTTTCGATTTCTGCTTCCGAGTTGTAGTAGTGAACTGACGCACGCACCATCGGCGGAAGATTTCTCGCAGTCATATCAAGCCTGGTACCAGCGACGGTGGTATAGGTGGTATTGATGTTTTCTGCTGCCAGTTGATTCACTATATCAGGTGCTGGGATTTTGTTTGAATAAAACGTGCAAATTCCGCATTTTACTTCACCGACATCGCCTAGAGTTATTCCGTCGATGGCCGAGAGCTTGTCGCGAAGCTGTTTTGCTAATTCGAAGACGCGCTGCTGAACTGCGTCGATGCCCAGATCAAGCAAATACTCGATAGCAACAGCCAGACCTAATTTGCCCGCAAAATTCTGTTCCCAGTTTTCAAATCTTCTGGCGTCTTCGCGCACTTTGTACTCAGTATTTGACGTCCACTGCGCGGCATGAAGGTCTAGAAAAACTGGTTCTACTTTAACGGTGTTCCTCACGTAGAGAAAGCCAGTTCCACGTGGTGCTCGTAGATATTTTCTGCCAGTGGCAGACAACAGATCGCAATTTAGCTCTTGCACGTCGATTGACATTTGACCAACTGACTGGCATGCATCCAGTAAATAAGTGATACCGTATTCGGCGGCTACATCTCCGATGGCTTTGGCTGGATTGACGAGACCACCATTGGTGGCAACATGCGTTATCGCAATTAGTTTTGTTCTATCATCGATCATTCCTTTGAGTGCTTTAACGTCCAGCTGACCGTATTCGTCGTTGGGTACGACTTTGACTTCGGCTCCATTTTTGCGACACTGCTGGAGGAAGGCGATGTAGTTGCTGGCGTATTCGTTGAATCCGGTAAGCACAACGTCGCCCTGTTTTAATGGCAATGAATAGAACGCCATGTCCCACGCTCGAGTAGCATTTTCTACAAATGCAATCTCTGAACTTTGGCAATTCAAAAGTTTTGCGAGATTGCCATAGACCATTTCGATCTTGTCGTGGTTTTGTTCTTCGGCCTCGTATCCACCGATCTTCGATTCTAGTTCGATATGGCCTATCACCGCATCAGTTACAACTTTCGGTTGCAGTGCAGCTCCGGCATTATTGAAGTGAAGTCGATTACTTACTCCGGGTGTGTCGTTTCGGACCTTGTTCAGGTCAATTGTGCGGTCGGTCATGTCGCGTCCTTCGTGTCATCAAATGATCACAAGGATCTAAGATATCGTAGAAACGCTCACGTTTCAAATTTAGTGACGCGTATCGTCTTGTGAAGATACAGGGCATTGAACTTATTGGTCGGATTGTGTGATTCCAAAGTAGCCTGTCACCGTACTCCCAGTCAATTCGGATACGTCGACCTCTCTTCGAAATCTGATGTCAACGGCGCTGGCTCTTAGCAGAGGGCGCACTCCGGAGCCAAAGGGCATGGGTCGCACGAATGGAGAGGTCTGATTTATGGTTTCTCCGAAGTCGCTTTGCGGAGTGATAAGGGGTGGGTAGCCCGCATCCTGCGCGCCCATGACACCGACGCGACCTTTTCCGAATGGCTTTCTGCGCCCTTTCTCGAAATCAGGTTCTTCCGCTTGATCACTAACTAGATCGATCGTTATAGGTTCTTCTAACAATGACAGGCTGTCCAGACCGTGATCTTCATATGCCAAAATCGGTTTTGCGATTGGTTGACCGGCATGCTTGCCACCAGCAATAGTGCCGGGATTTCTGACCTGATCTCAAATGAAAACATCCCAGGCAGCCAATAATATGATTTTTTTAGGAACCGGAGAAGTTATTACGGCTACATCCTGAGTACCGATCGCACTGTGGTCGAGGGCACCATAATTCTCACCGTACATTTGATGATGGCTCGCTACGTCTAATGGATATGGTGCCTGTATTTTGCTTCTGTAGACAACAATTCCATCTTGATCGAATTCAAAGATGTGAACGGTTCCGGCTGGTATCGGCGCAATAGTTGAGTGACTTGCACGAGCAGAGAGTGGAGCTTTCCACAAAATTTTCTGCGGTCTGGGAGCGTCGAGCAAAATTTTCTGCATGTTAACAATGGAGTCGATATTGGCTGTTGGTCCTGCTCTACGAATCCAGTCATACAACGCCTGTCTCCAGACATCAGCGGTCGATACTGCAGTAGTTGAACCGGTAAGCGGCCAATTCATGTTCTCCATTCTGGAATTAGAATCAGATGGATAATCGCCACCATTAGCCGAAAGTAAATCCATTGTATCGGCGTCGCGACTATTCAATTTTTCGTTTAGATAGCAATCTGCTGGATGTTTAATTTCAGGAACCGGTCCATCAGGAAAGCTAATTGTCAGCGCCCCCGGCTCGGGTCGTGGCACCACATGCGATGCAGGTTGAGCGCAAGCCACTGCCAGAACTTTGACGGTAGCTTCATTCTCACGTTTCTCTACTTGTGCCACCTTCACAATGGTTGGTATCTGATAAGGCAAATTGTCGAGTTTCGCTCGCCAGTTTCTTTGATCTACCAGAGAAACTGCCGCACCGATGCCACCAAATACGAAACCACGATTTTTATAAGGCACGTTTACGAATGACTTGTAAACTTTACCGTCACTCATTGATATATCCACGGGCGATGAAAAATCCGGTTTCGGTATGGGCGCTGTAGTCGGCAAGCCGTTCTCTAGGCTGCCCAAACTCAATTGTAGTAGAGTGTTTTGGTTATCAGATTTGGCTGATTGTTTGCTGGATTTTTGAAACGCATTGAGTGCACTGTCGTAAACAGAAATTGGTTTTCCTTCTTTGTCGTATGCAAACCCGCCTGGTTTCATCGACTTTTCTATCGCGTCGATTAGCTGCTTCTTTGCTATCAACGCGTTCTTGAGATCCTTATCGGCGAACTCTTCCATCATCGATTGATCTAGCTTGTCTGCGATAATCAAATCTAGTCGAGCCGTTGCAATAATAGTGTTGATACCTTGTACTGGTGAAGCGAATCGGTCACCGCCCTCAGTGCCTTTACCATCGGGCGTGTTGTCGGAGAGTATCTGTCGCGCGAAAGCGCGGTAGCAATTTTACGATACTGCGCAAATATGAAGCTGACGTTGGATCGATCACTGAAAGACAATGATGTTTTCGTGCCTTGCCGAATCCAATGGTTATGGGTTTAGTCGCTCACAAATTCAATTCTTATGAACGAAGGATGTTCAGAATCAGGTTCCGGGCTCTTAATCACCTTCTTGCGAACGCTCATATAAAAATGAACTGATCGTTGGCTAATGGTATTATTCGTCACATCTTCCTCTTCGCCAGATGTTGGTACTGATGGATGTGATCGTCGATCTGTTGGTTGTATGCGCGTACTTCATACTTGTTGTGTACGTGGGTCTGCGCTTTGGCAAACGCGAAGAAACGCTGGAAGGTTTTGCACTCGGGGGGCGGTCGATTCCCTGGCTTGCGGTTTTAGCGTCTATCATTGCGGCTGAAACAAGTGCGGCGACGTTTCTTGGCGCACCGGGCGAGGGATTTCAACTTTGTAATTATGCTTATTTGCAGATTCTCTTCGGTGCGATCATTGGAAGAATAATCGTTGCGCGGTTGTTCATAAAAGCGTTTTTTGATTACAACGTATATTCGATTTATGAATATCTCGAGATCAGGTTCGGAAGCGTGACGAGAACTGCTGGATCCGCTGTGTTTTTGATCACTCGCTTGTTGGCGTCTGGAGCGCGTTTATATGTAGCAGCGATAATTATCGCTGTCGGATTTCAGGTCTTTACCGGCACTCAACCAACATCGGAACAGCAGATAATTATCTATGTCGGATCGATTTTGTTCATCACGATATTGACCGCGATCTACACTTCAGTCGGTGGTATCAAAGCAGTTGTCTGGACTGACTGCATTCAGTCGAGTGTGATGGTTGGAGGCGCAGTCAGCGCCATTGTTCTATTGATTGTCATCATGCCGGGTGGCTGGTCAACGATTGCCAAGTTTTTCACTGAAACGCAAACCCCGGTTCTTGTATCTGGAACCACAGATGGTGCAACTATATCGACCAATGTCCGCAACATTTTGACTTCCGAGTATACGATCTGGGCAGCAATCTTCGGTTCTACATTCACAGCAATGGCCACTCATGGCACCGATCAGGACATGGTTCAACGTATGCTGACAGCGGAAGACTACAAGAAAAGTCGAATGTCGCTTGTGGTTTCCGGCTTCGCTGATATTCCGATTGCGTTTATTTTTCTCACCATCGGGATTCTTATGAATTGTTATTACCAGCAGAATCCGGATCCACATCTGCCTCAGAAGAACAGCGAGATTTTTGCATATTTTATTCTGACTCGAATGCCGATTGGTTTGCGGGGTCTGCTTGTTGCGGGCATCTTCGCTACTGCGATGGGATCACTTAGTGCTGCGCTCAATGCACTTGCTACGAGTTTCACTCGCGATTTTTACGGACGACGGAATCCATCAGCGACAGAGGAAAATACAGTTACTGCTGCCAAACGGTTTACGTTCGTTTTCGCGGCTTTGATGACTTTGGTGGCAAGTGTCACTGCATTCTTTGTTGTAAACCATCCAGATTCTCGCATTATTCCAATCGTCCTCGGAATCTTTGGCTACACCTATGGTTCACTGCTGGGCATATTCTTGCTCGGGTTTCTAACAAAGAACAGAGGTTCGGATTTTGGGAACTGCATTGCGATGGTCTGCGGTTTTCTGGTGGTGTCATTGCTTACTGGTATACCGAATCAGCTACTCGAATTGTGTGGAGCTCAGCCCATAGAGCACCTAAAAGCGATACCTGTTGTATCGTTTCCCTGGAGAATAATGTTCGGAGCGGTAACAACAATGGGCGTTGCGTCTTTATTTAGTACGACGCACCGCGCTAGTATCAAAGCTTGATTCTGTGCCGCAAGCAGAAAATTTTCAGTAGAGTACAATAAAGACGTGCTTTGTTCCCGAGCTTCAAGCTGATTAAGTCATGTTTTACTCGATTATCATGGACATTGGACTATCTATTCGTAGCATTTTTAGTCGTGGCATCGAGCGCAACTATAAGATGGTGCAAGATCTACTTATTAAGTTGCGACAAATGACTGCCACCATCATCGGTGTTCATAACTCCTTAATGGAAAATTCAGCTGAATCGCAATCAGGCAAAGATGCGGATATGAGTGCTTACTATGCGCAACTCAAGTCCGTTTCGTATAGAGATCTCCAGCGGTGCGAAGATATGCTGTCGGAGCTGCATTCCTTGAAGGAATTTCTGGTTGTTCTGAAGAGCGTCGATCTTTCTGAGGATGACCGTGGCATACGGAAACAGATTGATCTATGTTGTGATCACTTTGACCTTCTTTCGAAAAGAATTGCAAAAGATTTTTCGAGTAAACTCGGGAAACTAGCTCGACTTACTAAATCGATGGATCATCAGCTGCTAAGTTCGTGGGCCGCGAATTTAGAACTGGATTTTCAAACTGATAACCAGTCAGTATTTTTCGCTATTTACAACTTACTGAAACCAATACAAAAAGATATTCGAACACTCTGCGTGTTGAACGAATCTAACGCCGAATCGAAAGAACGCAGTTTAAACCTAGCGAGAGATCAGCTAAGGACGCAGCATCAGAGAACTTTGGACTGTGCGCAAACATGGTGTAATCGTGGAGCCATGGCTCAGAACGCGGGTAACAATGAGCAAGTGCTACAAGCGGATCGGCGGTCGAAGAGCTACAAAGTTCTCGCGTCGAATCTTCAGCAGTGCATGTCGTTGTTTGACGAAGTTGATCATGACTCTGTGATGGAGTGAGAGTTAGGTCAAGAAGTCTTCGTCGCTCAAATGCCCGTTTCAGACTCCGCTTTTACAGAGCGGTTTGCAACAACACTAGGCGATGCATGTTGCAACCGTTTGTGTGGTCCTCGATTTCTACGCAACTCTCGGATCTGCTTCTTCCGGCGATTGCAACCACACCTGGTGCCCTGGATGCGAGGCTTGCGGACCGTTGTATCGCTCAGCTCGATGTCGTTGAAGAATATAATTTTAAACGTCGGTTGGCGGTCGAGCTCCTTGGCGCAATGCGCGAGTATAAAGCCGTTCCTCGATTATGTGTTTTGCTCGATGAATATTTCAATGTGGTCGCGGACAAAACTGATTTTGATGCGAGGCTGGCTACCATACCGTGGGACGATCTCCTCGTGAACATATGCCGCGCTCTTACAGACCTTGCTCAGCCTGCGGATTTGACAATTACTGATACTACGCGCAGTGCGCTTCGAAAATTGTTATCTTATTGCATCAAAGAACACATGAGTAAATGCATGGCACCTGCACTCGAAGCTTTGGTCGCCTGGGGAGAGCAAGATGTTTTGAAATTTATCGGGAAGCTGTTAAGCCAGCCCGACGATAACGAGCAAATTGCAGCGCTCGGTGCTCTCGAAAAACTGGCGGACTATTTTGATCCCGAAGCCTTGCGTAAGTTTATTGCACTCGAATTCCGCAATCCATCCGACCACGATAACGCGGTCACATTGATGTACCATCGCGCCGCGATCGCCTTGCTGAAAGCCCATCCTTCTCTGGGCGAAACCGAATCCATTGCGGATGCGCTTGCTGAAGCGCGCACTCTCGGGAATTATGGAACCGAAGCATGGCACCAATGGCGCATTATCGAATGCGAAACTGTTGCGCGCTTCCCCGAACTCGACATCAATTCGATTTCGCACCACACGCGATCTGCCGATATTAAGGTCAGAACAGCGGCTTTGTCGGTTTTCACTGTTCGCGGTATCACACCGCCTGCGGTGCGACCAGTTTATTGGCCCCTGGTCTGGCAAACTGAGTAAGTGGACTTGATGAGAAACCAATGGACTTCTTGAAATTAATAGTCCTCTAATGCAGACACAGGGCTTCGTTCAACCGCTAGGCTTCGTTCCGCTAGACCTCGTGCATCACTGCACTTCGTCAATCATTGACCTTCGTGAAACAGTGGGCTTAGTGTTACCAGCACTGAGTAGACCAGTGGTCATCTGAATATAGTCTTCGATAATCAAATGGTCCTCCCGAAACTCGAGAGGACCACTCAATTTTGTTTTGTTTTGCGATTATGGAGAAACTGTTCCGTTCTGACCGCTGCTGCCATTCGGAGCGTCTTCGCCGAACTCAAAACCTCCGGTGCCGCCAGCGCCACCAGGTCCGCCCACTACGTCAGGGGTCAAGCTTGGCGGGAAACCGGAAGTGGTTACTTGTCCGCCGTTACCGCCGTTGCCACCAATTGCGCCTGCTCCGCCAGCGCCAGAACCTGATGCGGCACCGCCGTCGCCGCCGTTGCCGCCGGCACCACCCGTCCCACCATTGGAAACGATTGTAGTTGTCACGTTTCCTGTTCCTGCAGTGCCCAGATTGATTTCTCCGCCAAATCCTCCGGTCCCGCCGACACCGCCGATAGCACCATCAGTAGGTGCTCCGCCTGCGTCGCCGCCGTCGCCGCCAAGACCACCGGCTCCGCCTACATTGCCAGAGGCATCGAGGGAGTTCAATGTGATGTTACCTTTAAATTTGAGCGCGGAAATCGAACCGCCGAGTCCTCCACTTCCTCCTGCGCCACCAGCAGCAGCGACGCCTCCATTGTGGTTATTGCTATCTCCGCCGTCACCGCCGGCGCCACCAGCTCCGCCAACTCCACTTAGAACGCTGATGTCGCCACCAGCTAGAGTGAAGGCCGTGAATTTCACGGTGCCACCATTGCCGCCTGTACCGCCGATTGCGCCAATGGAGCCGATGCCCCCAGTGCCGGAATTTGCTTGACCACCATCTCCTCCAGCGCCACCGGCACCGCCTGCGCCACCACGAGCACTGACGTCGTCTGTGCTAGCCGTTCCCTTCTTGGTGATTAGAGTGATCTCACCACCCAGTCCGCCGTTGCCTCCGATCCCTGCAACTCCACCATTGCCACCAACGGTAGGGAAGTTACCTGCGCCCCCACCGGCTCCTGCGTTGCCACCTTTGGACCCTACGCCGCCCTCGGCAAAAATTGTACCGGTAACGGTTATGTTTCCGGATTTGGTGTTCAATAAAACGATACCGCCGGCGCCACCGTCTTGTCCAACCGATCCGTTTTCGCCGTTACCGCCATTTCCGGTTGTGAAACCACCCTCGCCGCCGGAAGCCCCAAGGGATCCATTACCACCACTGGCGAATACGGTCTGCAGGTTGATGTTCCGTCCACTATTGAGTTCAATTGTACCGCCCGCTGCCGATGCTCCGATTTCGCCGGCACGTCCGCCGACGCCTCCATTACCGCTATTGGGGATACCTCCATCTCCGCCGGCTCCGGCTGTTGAACTGAAGAGTCCGCCGTTGGCGGACAAGACCGTGATGATGTTGATGTCGGGATCGGTTTTGCCTTTGGTCGTGATCGAGATGGAGCCGCCGCTTCCTTGAGCGCCGCTGTTGCCACCCGCCCCGCCGGCGCCACCGGCAGCAGTGCCGTTAATGATGTTGCCGCCGTCACCACCATTACCGCCAGAACCACCACTGTTTCCGTCGCTCCGAATAATATTAGCCTCGACAGACGCACCGGAAATTTCGATGGTGCCTCCGGCTGCGCCCATGCCACCATTACCGCCGGTTCCACCTTCGCCACCATTGAGGGGACTTGCAAACGCGCTCTGCACTTTGCCGCCCACACCGCCGGCTCCTGACATTCCACCGCTGGCATCAACAACTCCGAGATCAATAATGCCGCCTGTGATGGTTATATCTCCAGCCGCTCGGACGCCTGCTGAAGAGCCTCCTCTACCGCCATCGCCGACAACGCCATTAGTGCTCTCTCCACCAATACCACCGGCTCCTCCGTTTCCGCCTAGCACTAAGGTCATGCCCCCCGTCGTTATAGTTCCCGGCAAGTTAATCACACTGCTGATTAATTCGATTGAACCGTTGGCGCCGCCGCTTGAGGCATTTCCCCCAATTCCGCCAGTGCCGCCAGTTCCGGACGATCCGCCGGCTTTGCCTCCGTTTCCGCCTGCGCCGCCATTACCAGCTTTTCCTCCGTTGGCAGTTATGACGCTTCCGCCACCGCCTCCTATATTAGAGCTGTCGTCTTTTGTTGCTGTTGATATGAGGATTGCCGACGCATTTCCTCCAGCACCACTGGCGCCGCCATTTCCTCCAAAGCCGGCATCACCGGTTGTGGAAGTGGCACCACCGTTGCCTCCGATTCCGCCATTACCTCCGGCGCCGCCTGCTGAGATCAAAGCGAAACCGCTATCGATATCTCCAGTCCCTGCCGAAATAGTGATCAGTCCGGCCGTGCCACCAGTTGCTCCGTTTCCGCCTGCACCGCCCGTGCCACCGGTACCGGATTGAGACGCGCCGCCCGCTCCTGCATTGGACCCATTGCCACCAGCTCCTCCTTGAGATATAGCTACGGCGAGAGTAATATCCCCAGTCCCGGATGTTTCGACCAGAATAGTGCCACCAGATCCGCCTACGGCACCAGCGGCGCCTGCACCGCCGGTGCCGCCGCTACCAGTCACGCCGGAGCCACCATTCGCTCCCTGTCCTGCACTCCCACCGTTGCCGCCAGTCAACACTACAGTGACAAGGTCAATGTCACCTCCGTCGGAGATGGCTGTTAGATTGCCGGCTCGACCGGCCGCTCCGCCGACACCACCTGCGCCACCACTAGTTCCGGTTGTTAGATCGGAACCGATACTGCCGCTGCCTCCTTGACCTCCCGCTCCTCCTTGAAAGGCCAGCGTGCCCGTAGCGACAATGTTGCCAACCGCCGTTAAGGTCACGTCGCCAGCTCGGCCTGCCGCACCGCCAGCGCCACCAATGTTGCCGGCTCCTCCGCCTGACGGAGCACCAGCTGCACCCGCGGCGCCTGAGCCTCCGGAAGCAGCTACAGCATTACCTACATCGATATTGCCCGTGGTGGCAGTGATTATGACATCTCCAGCATCACCACCGGCTCCACCGGCAGATCCAGCGACTGCCGCTGGCGCTCCATTAGAACCAACGGTTACTATTATGCCATCAATGTCGACATCACCGCCGGTGATGGAAACGTTGCCTCCCTTTAATGCGGTGGAGGTTCCGGACGTTACCGTTGCTTGATTACCAAAACCTACATTAGCCAGACCTGCAGTGGCAACCAGGATATCGGCGCCAGCGGTAATCAGCTGCCCGCTCTTGATTCCTCCAAAAGCGAGTTGCTTGCCTGCCTTTATGGTGCCATCGGCCTTACCGGTCGCGTCCACAGTGAGCTTCAAAGCTGCCTGCGAATTCAATAGAGTAATCGAACCTGGCGCTCCCGCGCCGCCTGCGGTGACGATAAATGGCGTGTTTATCGCGTTAGCGTTCTGTCCGCCCGCAATTATTTGAACAGAACCGGAGCCGCCGGTGCCTGCGCCGCCGGTCAGGACGGTCGCGACATTCACAGTGCCATTTTCGCCAGCCTTATTGGCTAATGCGATTATGTCGACTTTGCCACCGGAACCATTGTTGATGCCAAATGTATTAATAGTCGTTGACCCGAGAAGTACGCTCCCGCCAGTCGCCGACGCTTTTCCGACTTGAACGGAAGTACCCGGCGCGATTGCACCACCCGGTCCCGTGATCGGTGATGTTGTTGGAACAGCACCATTAACTGCCTTCAACAGCGCCCCTGCGATAATCGTTACTGGTTGACCCTGATCGCCATTGCGTGCCACGATTGAGCTGCTTGTTCCGTTATCGGTGATGTCGCCGCTTGCGAGAATTGCCAGTGCTTCGCCAAAAGTCAAAGTGCCGGAAATCGAGATGTTTCCTGCGTCATTAAAGAAGGTTGGATCGCCTGAGATGACACTTTGTCCAATGTCCAAATTGGCAGTCGATGCTCCAATGTGAGCGATGCCTGCTGAAACTTTGAGCTGACCGGTCAGGTCGCCTACGATACCATCTGCGCTACCATCACCAGCGTTGATTAACAGCTTCTTCGAGTAATAATCACCGTCCTGGAGAAGGATTGCGTCATTAGCGCCAAAACTGTTACTGCCGATTGTGATGTCACCGTCGTCAGCACGGAACGTCCCGCCCTCGGAATTGATTGATACCAGGTGCGGTGTGCTGCTCGCTTGTAATTGATCTGCGATATAGATATTACCGCCTGTCGCACCAATGAAGCCATTGTTCACGATGGTGCTGCTCTGCAAGCCCAAGTTGTTGCCGGCGATAATCGAAGGCGCGCTTGCGCTGCCAGGTTCGGCGGTATTGATGATCGCACCACCTGCGGTGAGGCTGACGTTGCCACCACCAGTAATGTTGCCGCTATTGATGATGTCAGTGAGTGAGTTGAGATTCAGGTCGAGTGTGTTGATGCCTGAATCGATTGTTGCAATACTGCCACCGGCTGAGTTGCGAATATGGTTTGCGTTAATCGTCGCTGATAACACTGAAGGATCACCAGATCGCACAACGAGGTTGCCTGCGTTGCGGAGGTTGCCTGATATGTTGAGCTGTTGCGCTGACGAGAAGTCACCAGTAACGGTGACATTCTTTGGAATATAAAGATCTGTTGTCTTGTGCCGCATCCAGGCGAGCACAGCAGCTTCCGCTCTTTCATCGATTGGAATTCGTTGTGTGCGAGCGACGGTTCCGCTTCCAACTGGTGTTGCATGATCCGCTACTGCTTGTGCCATGCGCTCAGCTACGTTGGCATATTTCGAATGAAAATCGAGATACGATAACACCGCGGCGAAGAAATCTTCCTCATATGCTGCTTGAGTTTTTTCGCGGCGAATGAGATCGCTCGCCTTTCTTTTTTGATGAGCAGGCGATTCTCGTTCGATAATCAGTTCAGCTTTGATTGTTTCGATGGTGGCAGATGGTGCCCAGACGCCGCGGGAGAAAATCTTGCGACCCTTCTTTTCTTGAACTACCCAATGGTCGCCGGCGGCCTTGACGCGGCGAGTGAGCGCAGCGTCGCCAGGCGGGAGCAAGACCCAACCTTCCACCACGGTCAACACTCGACCGTCCGATGCAAGCACGGTGTTCGGCGAAGGACCGGGCGCGTAGCTGATTTCGCAACTGGTAGCCACTGGAATCTCCAAGTACTCAACGAAATTATAATCCAAAATTCAAAACCAAATGCAGCACTGGATCAAGTCACTTAAAGTGGCACTGCATCACCTGAGCACTCGATGAGAATCCGAAGGTTTTGATCGCCATCATCGCCTTTGCCCAATCCATGTAGTTGAATAAGTTTTTGATGTCCAGCGCGTCGCACACTATATTCCAATTAAAACTTGCGTCCCTGACTACAGTCACAACGGCAAAATGCGGCTTTCTTAGGTTTTGTTGCTCGCACTAGTGTATTGTAGCTGCTTCATTTCTATGCTTCCTTTGAGCTGTTCAGAAGGCAAGCCGAGATCTGTATTGGGAGAACGACCGTGAAGAAATTCAAGAAGAGTGCTTACGCCATCGCAGTTTGCGCCGCATTTGCCCTGACGATGCAGGCACCTGCCGCAGCTGGTGGACACGACCGGGGTGTCGACGCTGTCTTAAATCACGCGCTTAACAAGCAGCACGGCGGTCGTCAAAATAAAGATCTTTTCCTTTTCCAAAACGGCGAATTTGCGGGTTCTCGAAAGGAAAACCGAATCTTTCGAATGGAGAATCGGATCGGGGTAAATACAGCTGCCTCGATTAACGCCATGCAGGCGCAGCGCCCGACGATGCATTCGATAAGACTGAACAATCTCAATCTGAATGGTTTGCCTACTGATCTTGATTTGAAGTCTAAACGAGACAATTATGTTCTGGGAACTCTCAACGGCAATGTCACCATCACTCGCGGCGGAGAGTCGGTTGTCGTTGATGGCAGCACAAAACTGACAGCTGCTGAAATTGCGGCTGTCTATCAGGTTCTCGGTGAAGGTGGACAGAGTCTGACTTTGGGCAAAAAAGGCAATGCCGAAGGTGGCAGTCTTGCGCTGGATGCCGCAGCAGTAAACGGTCTCACCGGTCTGAGCATTCCGAAGAATGTGACGATTACCGGCGACTTTGCCGCAGCTCAGCAACTGGGTATCAACGGAGATCTGCATAATGCAGGTAATCTGTTGGTGACTTCAAGCGACCCTTCCGTTTTGGCTGCTACCATAAACGCAACCAATATTCGAAACACAAGAAGCGGTAACATCGGCACCATCGACGCTGGCAGCAACACTCTTGATCTGAATTTGTTTGCCAGCATGGACATTGTCAATCACGGCCGCATCGCCGGTAATGGCAATGTCAATTTGACTGCCGGTGGTTCGATTTTGAACGTGCGTGAACCTGGCAGCAGTGCTGATGATCTGGCTCCAACGATTACTGCGGGCAGAAATCTGAGTTTGCAAAGCAGCAACATCGCCAATCAAGGAATATTGGCTGCCACCACAGGTAATATCAACATCGCAGATCAACTGCAGTCAGGTGTTGGCAATCACTTTATCGTTGTTAATGGACAAGGCGGAACGATTAGTGCGGTTGATGGAGACATTACGATCGGCAGTAACAGTTTTGTTGAGACCGACAAGATTGTATTAGCCGGCGGTGACTACCTTTCGAAGAAGCTGCTTCTGAACGCTGGAGAAGGTTCAATATATGGCACCGTCGGTGATGTCACCGGGCAGGTAAAGACTTCGGCGGGCGCCGCGCACTTTGGCGTTTCTACAGGTAACCTGGATCTCGGGCAGAGCGTGATAACGGGCGATCCGACTTTCTTCAACGACGCTGGTCAAATAACGATTTCGGGTAATTTGATATACGGCGAAGCGATCACGATTCTGGCATCAGGAGATATAAGAGATAACGGCTTCCCTTTCGTAATCACGACACAGGGATCACCTGTAACACTGATAGCGGGCGCAAAGCTGAAGGCACTAGGCGGTGCTCAATCTGAGTCATTCGCAGAAGATGGTCGACAAATCACTCAAGGTTCAGTGTCGGTTTCTGGGGCATCGAAAACTGGCGGCAGTATTGACGTTTCGAACACCCCGATTTCTACGGTTGACGCCTCAGGCGGAGGCGATGTCACCATCATCGCTTTTGCCAGTAAGACTGGTGGCGGAATAGTAGAACTCGGCGGCATCGACGCATCTGGTTCTGGCTCAGGCAACAATGGTAGCGTGACAGTCTATGCAGGAAGCGCTGAAGCTTCTTCCGTCACGATCAATGCGCCAAGCATCACTACAGGCAACGGTACGGGCACGGCAGGAAATATCTCACTGGTTAATTCCCAACCGAAAATCAAAATGACTTATGACGTGACCGGTGCCGGAGTGGGGTCGATTAGCCCTGGAAAACTGGTTACCGGAAATATTCTTACCGGACCACTGACAGCGCATGGTGGCACAATTAACATATCAACCGCTGGTTCGGCGTCTCTCGGATTCTTTGGCGGGGCGACGAGTGTCGACGGACTTATTGGATCCGACGCTGGTTTCATCACAGTCACTGCAGGAACAGTAAATCTGTACGATAATCTCTCGTCTGTTGGTGGAAACGGCTTTAACGTTCCTCTTGGCGGGTTTGGCACTGATGGTGGCGCCGGCGGTGACATCACCTTGACTGCAACAGATGGCAGAATCAACATCTTCAACTCTACATTCATCGAATCTCGTGGCGGCGATGGTGGCGCGGCCTCCACCGCGAGTGCTCCTGGTTCTAGTGCTGGCAACGCAGGAGCGGGCGGCAGATCCGGAAATATCTTATTAACCGCTACTCAAGATATAAATTTGACTTCTTTTGGAATCGCCTCACTGGGCGGTAATGGCGGAACAAGTAGCAATGGGGCGGATGGAGATTCGACAGCGATTAATGGAGGCTCCGGTGGAAACGGCGGAGCGGGCGGCGACTCCGGCAATATATCAATTACTTCTGATGGATTCGGAATTGGAATAGATGGTTTCGTACGCACTATAGGTGGTATCGGTACCAGTGGTGGATTGGGCGGAGCGGCCGACACTGTTGTGACCGGCGGAAGCGGCGGCGCGGGTGGTGACGGCGGCTTTGGCGGCAGTTCCGGAGATATTGCAATTATCAATGCCGGCAGTTTTACAACTCTCGATGCCAACGTAATCAGCCAAGCTGGAGTCAGTGGCAGTGGCGGTAATGGTGGCACCGGTAGTGATGCCTTCAGTGGCAGCGCCGGCGCAGCCGGCAATGGCGCAGATGGCTCTAATAGCGGCAACATAACTATTGTTCAATCAAATAATGGAGACATCACTTTCGGTGGCGGGGTTTCGATTGGCACTGTTGCTGGAGGCGGTGGCGCCGGTGGTATCGGCGGAAATGGAATAAATGGTGGATCCGGTGCAGATGGTGGGATCGGTGCTAGAGGCGGAAGCGCTGGTCAAATCCTAATGACCAACTCGGGCTTCGGCGATACTTTCGGCGACGTGACCAGCCAAATCTTTGCAGTCGGTGGAGTTGGTGGAAATGGTGGCGATGGCGGTTTTGGCGGTGGAAGTGCCGGAACCGGCGGCAACGGAGGCAATGGCGGTAACTCATTAGGCAATGGCAATACCGGTTCTATAACTATCGATGCTCCGGATCTTGACTTCACGGGAATTATAGCCGCCGCTAGCGGATCGGGAACGGCGGTCGGTGGAAATGGTGGCAATGGTTCGGCGAATGCCGGTGCCACCGGCGGTAATGGCGGCAATGGTGGCATTGGCGGAAATGGTTCCAGCGGGGGGACAATCACCGTCACTGGTGGCAACCTCAATCTTGGAACGGTTTTGGTTGGCGGTTCTGCTGGTTATGCAGGAGGCTTCGGTGGAGCGTTCGGAAGCAATGCCGGATCCACGGACGGTAGCGCCGGTTCTGGCGGCAACGGCGGGAACGCTGGTTCCGGCGGATTGATTACGATTTCCGGAAGTCTGATCAATGCGAGTGTGTTGTTTGCTGATGGTGGAACTGGCGGTCAAGGAGGAAATGGCAATAGTGCCTCAAACTCCAACGTGTTAAGTCAAAATGGTGATGGTGGCGATAGTGGTGCCCAAGGTGGTGGCGGAAGCATCGTCCTTTCAACAAAAGGAAAAGGAACGCCGGACGTGAATGTAACTTCGATCCTGGCTAGCGGCGGCGCTGGATCCACCTCAGGTTCTGGTGGCACGACTGCCTCCAGAGGTGGTGGCGCAGCCGGTGCGATCGGTCAGTCCGCAAATGGCGGCACTGTGAGTATTTCGAGCGCGCGTGACATAAACCTGACTGATGTGTCATTGGTTGGCGGCAGTGGCGGTATATCCGGTATTGCAGAGTCCGAAGCTGCTGGTGCAAATGGTGTTGCTGGTGGTGCCGGCGGCAGCTTGTTCCTGACAACGAAAAAGGGGAATATATTCTCCGTGAATACCGGAACGCTTAACTTCTCAGGTGGAAGTGGCTCAGACGGCGGTAATAACGGTAGTAATTTCTCCGGAGCGGCGGCCACTGGTGGAAGTGGCGGCAACGCCGGACTGCTGACGGTTACGGCGAAGGGGAATACCAACTTGTCAGGCGGGGTGGTGGGCGTTGGCGGAGCTGGCGGTCAAGGTGGACTATCAGGATCTGGCGGCGTCGCCGTGACTGGAGGTACCGGTGGTGTTGGCGGCACCGGTGGTGATGTCTCAGTGAAAGCAGCCGCATTAGAAATTGACTCCATGTCCCTTAATGGCGGCGCCGGTGGCAATGCCGGTCCGGGTGGATTTGGAGCCGACGAAACGGCCGGAGGCGATGGTGGAACCGGTGGTGCTGGCGGCACAGGTGGTTCTTTCATTACCGAGAAAATGAAGGGTAATATCGTATTCAGCGGCTGGTCTGCCGAAGGCGGAGCGGGCGGTCTTGGTGGCGCAGGCGGTAGCGGTGGTCCGACTGTCAATCCAACCGGTACGGACGGTGGTAATGGTGGCATCGGCGGATCCGGAGGATTCGGCGGGCAATTTCAGATAATCACAAAAGGATCCATTTCAACGTCTGGAGCCGTTAGTGCTCAGGGCGGAGACGCCGGCGATGGTGGCAATGGCGGTAACGGTGGTGCCGCATTATCACCTGGACTTGGTGGCAATGGCGGTGACGGTGGTAATGGAGCACAAGGTGGTTCGATCACGAGCTCTACTGCACTGCCTTTCGCAAACGCTAATGGTGGCGCAGGTGGAGATGGTGGCTCAGGTGGTGCCGGCACTCCGGCAGGACTTGGTGGCTTCAGTGGCGGTGATGGATTGCCTGGAACCGTTACACCGTAACGACCTGGCATCGGCTCCGATCTCAATCTATCTCCAGATCCCAGATCACTCATCTAGAAACAGTTCCAAAAATATCGCACGCCTTGGTTAGTGATTAGATTGGCGCTCAAATACGTGAACGAAGAAAAAGACAAAAACGATTCATCCAATAATGTATTGGGAAAGACGACAATTCGCTCGTTGCAAAAGCTTTGCGAGGCGTTGCAGGACAAAAATGCAGCGTCTTCTGTTCCATTCCTGTCGCGAGAGTTTTGCTATTAACATTCAGTTTAATACCATCTAAGGGGCCTTCGGAATTGTTTGCTTCTTCAGCAGTTCCCTTTTTAGATAAGCTGTCGTTTTTGGAAAGTTATCCAATACTGGAAAAACATCGTGGTGCCCTTCGCCGCCGATTAACACTCCGATGATTTCAGAAGTCCCCAAACCGATCGAATCTTGGTCTCTTTCAGTTGAGGCAGCAAAATTTAGCTTAGCCAGAGGCTGCATTTTGTCGACGTCCTCGTAATACACTTTTGAAAATTCTGGGTTATTTGAAACAACGCCCATGCAATCGTTGATGGAGTGACCAAGAAGTTGGTACATGTTGTCTTTCATCTGATCCTGCGAGCGAGGCGTCTTTAGTTCCTGGCTGCCTCGGACTTTCTCGGATTCGTAGAGCCAGACATCGCGCCCGTAGGTTCTGCCTGATTCCTCGCCCATGGTTTCATCGTACGGTCCAGGTTTTCGTCCGTCTCCAGAACCAGGCCAATTGTCTTCGATATTCGGGGCGAGATTGATCGTCGCACCGCCCTTCTCGAGCAGCTGGTATATGGTTGGAGGAAGTTTTCGCAGAACTTCTCTGCAGGTCGCGACAGTGGCTGGTCTGACAGGGGCATGTCCGAACTTGGGAGCGACAACATTGATTCGATCCATCATCGGACCGGAATTCGAACCAATCGGCATCGGATGCTTGTGTGCTCGGTCCCCGAATCCTATGCCGACGGCAAAAAGGATTGCACAGCAAGCGATTGCTGCAACGGCGAATGACTTAGGTCGTTTTTTAGACATCTTGCCTCTATCATACTGTCTTTCTATCGCCTTGGAAACCTCAAAACTTGAATAGCATCACCTCAGCCGACGGTGAAATTTGGCGCGCGAATCTCAGCAGACAGCCTGAAGCCGCCAGCGTTCACTGTATATTCACGTCGACCATTTAGCCTGTATCTCAGGGACCTCAAAGTTTGGTTTCAGACCATGCTCAACGTCTCATGGCGATGCAATCGGATGCGATGCGAAACAACATGAAAATTCTTGCGATTCTAAGTTTTCTTGACGGTGATAGAGCTTCTAAACCACTGGAAGAACTCCAGCACGCGCAGCATAAGAGCAGTTGGAGTCGATGGATTCCCTTTGTTGTTCTACACGCTCCGTTTCTTATGCTGTTCGCGGTGGGCTGGAGTTGGCAGGCTGTTGCACTGTGTGTTGTCCTGTATCTCATAAGAATGTTCGCTATCACAGGTTTTTATCATCGTTATTTTTCGCACCGAACATTCAAAACTTCGCGAGTCCTTCAATTCATCTTCGGCGTGATCGGTGCCACCTCTGTGCAACGCGGACCGCTCTGGTGGGCAGCGCACCACAGGGGACACCACAGATACTCAGACAAAGAACTGGATGTGCATTCACCAGTGGTAAGCGGTCTCGTCTGGTCACACATTGGTTGGATCACCAGCGACAAAAACATTCCGACGGACTACTCGCGAGTTCCTGATTTAGCAAAGTTTCCCGAGCTTGTTTTTTTAAACCGATTCGACTGGCTGCCAGTGGTTATACTCGCAGTTTCAGTGTTCGCATACGGTCAATATTTGCATGGCTTCGATTCTCGCGTCACTGGAGCGCAGCTTCTGGTCTGGGGTTTCGTCAGTACCATAATTCTGTTTCACGCCACGTGCAGCATCAATTCGTTCGGTCATCTAATCGGTAGCCGAAGATTCGACACCGACGACGACAGCAGAAACAATCCAGTGCTGGCGCTCTTCACGCTTGGTGAAGGTTGGCATAACAACCACCACAGATTTCCAGGTTCAACTAAACAAGGAATTATGTGGTGGGAATTCGACGCAACTTATGAAGTACTGAAACTCATGCAGTCAGTCGGACTGGTATGGGAAATTTCGAAAGCAAACTACGACCCGTCCGCCTGCAGCGCCAGCGACGATGGTGTTTCTCGACGTCCTCTACTGTCGCAGGATAGCGAAGTTGGTGTCCCTCTGCGTCATCAACTGTCACAGGATGGTGGAGCTGTTTTGGCGCGGAGTCATCCAGTTGAACTCTCGTCGGTTCAATTCAATAGCCAAATGGAAGCGGGCGCACGCAGTGGTTATGGTGATGTTTAACAAACGTGTTGCCATCGTCGGTAGTGGCATCGCCGGTTTGGGTTGCGCGCACTTCCTGAAAAACGAATTTGACATCACCGTATTTGAAAAAAACGATCGAATCGGTGGTCACGTCAACACTGTCGAGATTTCCGAACGAGGCAAAAGTATCGCTATCGACACGGGATTTATGGTTTACAATCGCACGACTTACCCTAATTTCTCGAAACTCCTGGACAGGCTCGACGTTGCGGTGAAGCCTTCCGATATGTCATTTAGCGTTCAAAACGATCTTCTCAACATCGAATGGTCCGGAACCGGGTTCAAAAGAATTTTCGCACGTCGAAGCAATTTGCTTAACGGAAAGTTCTGGCGTTTTCTGCTGGCAGTCGATCGTTTCAATCAAAAAGCCAAAGCAGTGGTTGAAGAGAATCAAAATGATTTTGTCAATCTCGAACAGTTTGCCTCCGATAATCAAATAGAGCGCTCGGTATTGGATCTCTATATCGTACCGATGATGTCGGCGCTCTGGTCAGCACCTCCGCAGGCGATGCTGCAATTTCCAATCGCGCTCTTGGCGAGATTTATGCATTCACATGGACTGCTCAGCATCTATGACAAATTGGCGTGGTACACCGTGGATGGTGGCGCGAACCTTTACGTCAAAGCACTAGTGGCACCGTTCAAAGACCAGATTAAAACAAATACTCCGATCGTCAGAGTGACCAAAGTCGCCCAGGGTGTCGAGCTAGAAACGTCAAGCGGTGAGAAGCTAACATTCGACAAGTGTATCCTCGCGTGCCACGCCGACGAAGCAATGCGGATGCTCACAGAGGAATCATCAGAAGAGAAATTACTGCTGAGCAGTTTCCCCTACCAAAGGAATATCGCAACACTTCATACCGATTCTAGTGTTATGCCAAGTTGCCGGGGGAATTGGGCGTCGTGGAACTATCGAATTCAGAACACCGGGCTACAGAACGATCGGCTACAGAATGATCGATTTCATGACGACCAATTGCTGAGCGACCCTGCGTCGAAAACAGCGATAGCAACAACTCATTACTGGATGAACAGCTTGCAAGGCGTTTCCGACCAGCAAAATTACTTCATCACCATTGACAGCACCAACGCAGTGAAACCCTCTTCAGTGCTTCGCCAGATTGAATATGACCATCCAGTGTTCTCAGTCGAATCGCTTAAGGCGCAAAGCCAATTAGTCGCAATCAATAAAAACGCAGACGCTCGTTCAGTTTTGTTGTGCGGTAGCTACTCCAAATTCGGATTTCATGAAGACGCGTTCTCTTCCGCGGTTCACCTTTGCGAGAGTCTTCTCGGGAGGTCGGTATGGAACTGAACTCCAAAATTGTGAAATGCGATGTGCTGCATACTCGCTATTCACCGAAGCTTCATAAGTTTCGCTATCCTCATATGATGTTTTTGTTCGACCTCGATGAACTAGAAGTTTTGGAGAAAAAACTAAAACTGTTCAGCCACAACGGCGACCGGCTCTACAATTTTCAAGATAGAGATTTCCTCGACGAGGGCGCGCAGCCGCTGAAATCGCGGGTTTACAAACTGCTTCGTGAAAACAATTTTGAAGAGATCCCAACTCAAATTTTGGTGCTCACTAATCCGCGAATCTTGGGATACGTTTTTAATCCCATTTCGATCTACTTTTGTATCAGAAAAAATGACGAACCTATGGCAGTAATTTGCGAGGTTTGCAATACGTTCTTTGAACGAAAAGCCTACTTCATTGATACTTCTAATCTGCAGCCAGGCACCTTGATCGAGCACGAGCAGACGAAAAATTTCTATATCAGTCCTTTTTGCAAACCAGACGACGTATTGAAGTTCAGAATAGAAATGCCTTCGGAAAACTTCGAAGTGTCGGCAACGACATTCCGAAATGGCGAGAAGATCATGGAGGCGAAGATGAAGGGAACCTCGATCGAACTTAGCAATGAAAACCTGAGAAAATGCGCGGTTCGATATCCCTTCGGCACGATGGTGGCAATAGCGAGAATCCATTATCAGGCGATGCTTCTTTATTTGAAGAAAATTCCATTTTTTGCAAAGGAAGAGTTTCCAGAACAACAAACAGATTTATGGCGCCCTCACAACAGTCTCCGGAGAACCAATTCGAATGAAATCATCAACGAAAAGTAGAGATTTGGAAACCGACGATTTCGCGCATCAAGAGAGCGCGCCTGGGTTCGTAGTTGGCGAGGGGCCGCCGCCTTCGGATACCGTCTCGACGAGAGCGGAATTGTCGCCAGCAACTGGTGCGTCGGATAATACCAGCATGAACAGTGGTGCACACGCGAGTCGAGAAAAACGGAGTTCAGAAAAACGGAGCCCAGAAAGTCCGAGTCCAGAAAGACCGAGTCCAGAAAGGCTGAGTCCAGAAAAATCAAGTCCAAAAAAGCCGAGTCGAGAAAAACCAAGTGCGCTCGATCTCTTCTGCCAGAAAGTGGTTCTGAATTCGCTGACTGGAATGCGACGAGGTTCACTCGATCTGAAACTTCCTGACGGTACATCCGCTTCGAATGGTTCAGTCGAGACCTCGTGCACAGCCCACATAGAAATAAACTCCTACGATTTCTTCAAGCGGTGTGTGAAGTATGGCGCGATTGGATTTGCCGAGGGTTACATCGACGGTGAATGGACCACGACAGATCTTACGGATGTAATTCGATGGTTCATTCTCAATTTGAATGATTCAACCGTTATGGAAGGATCAAAAAACCGTAATCCGATGCTGGATCTCTTTAACTTCGTAAACAGGCTTGGTCACTTGTCTCGCCCGAATAGCAAGAAGATCAGCAAATCAAATATCGAAGCGCATTATGATTTGAGCAACGAGTTTTTCTCACTATTTCTCGACAAGTCAATGACTTATTCGAGTGCAATTTTTACAAGAGCCGACGAAGATTTGTTCGAAGCACAGCAAAACAAGTACAAGCGTATCTGTGAATCTCTAATGCTTAATGAAAGCGATCATTTATTGGAGATTGGCTGCGGCTGGGGAGGATTGGCTGTTTACGCTGCGCGAAACTACGGATGCAAAATTACTGGTATCACAATTTCTCCTAGCCAGTTCGAATACGCAACAAAGCGAATCAAAAACGAAGGACTGGAAAATCAAGTTCAGATTTTGCTGACAGATTACCGAGATTTGACCGGACACTTCGACAAAATCGCATCTATAGAGATGGTTGAAGCGCTTGGAGACAAGTATGTCGAGACGTACTTCAAGAAGTGCGCACAACTTCTGAAGCACGATGGTCTAATGACATTTCAATTGATCGTCAGCCCTGACAGTCGATACGATCTTCTGCGCGGAAGTGTGGATTTTATCCAAAAACATATTTTTCCAGGCAGTTTGTTGCTTTCAACCGAGCGTGTAATCCGAGCGACCAGTAAGGTTTCCGATTTGCACATGGTCGAGTTCAATGAATTCGCCGAGAGTTATGCGCACACACTTCGCCTGTGGCGCGATAATTTCGAGCAGCGATTGAACGAAGTTCGCGCGCTTGGTTTTTCAGAGAAGTTCATCCGAAAGTGGATTTACTATCTCTGCTACTGCGAAGCGGCATTTGACATGCGGCAAATCAGCGTCGCGCAAATCACTATCAGCAGACCGAACAACCAATTTGTTCGGCAAAGTAAACGGTTGGGGTAGACGACATGGAAGAGCTTATTAAGAATCCCATTTTACAAAGTATTGCCGCGGGACTGGCAACATCTTGTCTGATGTTTCTGATTACATGGACTCAATCCGTAAAATATAAAAATGGCGCTGTTGCTGATTTGACATGGTCCTTCGGATTCGTAGTTCTGGCGTTAGTGTATTGTTTGATGAATGACGGTTGGTTAGTTCGAAAGATACTGCTAATGGTGCCTGTCACTATTTGGAGTATGCGACTCGGAATTTATATCGCTCGCCGAACATTTGCGCACATACACAAAGAAGATACTCGTTACCGCCATCTTCGAGAACAAGCCAAAGGCAACGAAGACATTTACTTCCTCTGGATCTGCGCGTGCCAAGCCGTTCTTCAAGCTGTGGTCAGTCTGCCATTTATAATTACATCTCTCGATAATTTCGAATCCATTCGCATTACGGAATACGCAGCATTGGCACTGTTTGTGGTGGCTTTCATTGGAGAGACCACTGCTGACAAACAACTGGAGAACTTCACAAAGCGAACTGATAAAACCAAGAAAGAAGTTTGCAAAGATGGTTTGTGGAGATATTCCAGACATCCAAACTATTTTTTCGAATGGCTGATCTGGTGCGCCTGGGCGCTTCTGGCGTTCGCGTCTCCATACGGATTCTGGGCAATCTCCAGTCCCTTGATCATGCTAGTCATGCTGCTCGTTTTTTCGGGTGTCAAAATCTCAGAAGAGGTCTCATTGAAGAGCCGAGGTGATGCTTATCGCCAGTATCAGAAGGAAACGAGTCCGTTCATTCCCTGGTTTCCTAAAACGAAGTAGACGTCGAATAGCAGGTTTCTAGTAGCAGGATTCGGATACATGTGTCGGATAGATGTGTCGGTTTTGATTCGCCAGGTCGGTTACATTTATTGGCACCGTTCCAAGTGATACCACATAGCTAATCTTAGGTTTTGCCTTTTATCGATTTTGACAATCCCGAAATGTTCAATAACGTCTCGATTAAGCGGCTGGTCCTGATCACGTAGACTCCGTCGACGGTTTCTTCTGAGAGCTTAAGCTTGGCACGCGTGAATGCAAGCACGGGGATGACGATACCACATCCTCTTTGCGAACTGATTAGAGAAGCTTGCTGTCTCACATTTGCGATGAAGTCATTGTCGAGCGGCTTATCATCTCGGAGCAGCTGCCGATCTCGCTCCGTAATGATACCGGCGTGCGATTTCACATCAATGGCGAAGACCTTTTGATTTGGAGAGGTGACGACGAAGTCTACATCGCCTCTGCGCGGGATCAGAACGTTTTGTTCTACATGCCATCCAGAGTCCTTGAGAGCACCAAGGATTTCAGCTACCTGGTCCTCGGCCCGTCCACCTTTTTCGGCGCGCTCCGCTGCTTGCTTCATGCTTTTGAATTCGAGGTAGAGCAACCGCGCCAGTGCCAGGAAGAGGCAAACCATCCAAAGCGGGGTGTCGAAACCCGCGGTGATAAAATAGCAAATGGGGATCGCGAGTGCGACAATCGACGCCCTCCGCAGATGCGTGGCTTTCCGGTGCCTCTGCAACGCGAGTTCTTTCGGACCGCGATAAGTTGCTTTTTCCACGTTCTACATCCAGGTTAAGAGCGGGAGTCGGTCGAGTATGATTTCATTCCCCGTTAATTGCGTTCACAATATTAACGCGAAAGAAGGAATTCCAATGCGGTTTTTCGAAATTTACGATGAAAAACGGCTATATTGTTGCTTTGTTCGGAGAAAGTGACCAGTATGAATATTCCTACGGCTAGTACGCCAGACGCCAATGCGATTTTTGATCCAATCATGGACCACTCGGAAGAGCGGCTGGCTAACCCGTACCCTGTGCTGGAGCAAATGCGACAAAGCGGCGGTTCTGTGATTTTTAGTCCGCGCGGGAATCAGTGGCTGGTGTTGGGATATGAAGAAGCTAACTCGATTTTGCGAAGCAAAGATTTTGGAAAACGTTTGCTTGAGAACTGGAAACCGCCCAATGTTTTTCTGCGCGGCGCGATGCGGATGCTGCGGCGGAAGCAGGGCAGTAGCATGCTGATTCAAGATCCGCCGGATCATACGCGGCTGAGATCGCTGGTGAATAGCGCGTTTACGCCGGGTGTGATTCATGGTCTCGAGGGACATATCGAAGAGATTGCAAATGATCTGATCGATAAAATGCAAGAGCGATTTAAAAGTGAGAAAGAAATCGATTTGATCTCGGCGTTTGCATTTCAGCTGCCGGTGATTGTTATTGCTGAATTGCTTGGCGTGCCGACGGAGCATCGGGAGAAGTTTAAAAAGTGGTCGAATGATATAACGTTGGCGTTTAGCGGATCGGTGAATCCGATCCGAATGGCGAAATCATATGTATCGATGCTGAACCTTCGATTGTTTTTGAGACTTGTGATTGCAGAGAAAAGAAGGAATCCAAAGAAAGATCTGATATCGGCTCTGGTGGCAGCGCAATCGGAAGATAACGATCGACTTTCCAATGACGAACTGCTTGCGAACACGGTTTTGATTTTAATCGCTGGTCATGAAACGACCGTTAATCTGATCAGTAATTCGGTTTTCAATTTATTGCAGCATCCGGAGCAGTTGGCGAAGATTCAGAGTGACCCGGAGTTGATACCAAATGCGGTGGAGGAGGTTTTGCGATTCGATCCGCCGGTGCAAATTATTCGCCGACTGGCAAAGAAAGAAACTGAACTTGGTGGCATGCGCATAAAAGAGAATGACATTCTCACTGTAGTCACAGCAGCCTGTAATCGCGATCCAAAAATTGTGAATGAGCCTGACGTTTTTAATATTGAACGCGAGCACATCAAGCACCTCACGTTTGGTGCGGGCATACATTACTGCCTCGGTGCGGAACTTGCCAGGACCGAAGGTCGGATTGCAATCAAGATATTATTCGATCGAATTCGTGATCTTTCGCTCTCAGACCGGCAGAGGACCTATAAAGGACCGTTTAGCCTTCGGGGATTCAAGGAGTTGTATGTTTCCCGGAAATAAAAAATGATGTTGGTTCAGCAGTGCGTCCAAATCACCGATTTCCTTGATCGAAAATCCGGACAGTGATCAAAAACTTCTGTTCGCGGATTGGCCGACAATCAGAAGTTTATGATCGCAAAAATTCTAAGGAGAAGAGTCGTTGATAGTGCTGGTTTTGACAGGATCTAACGCGTGGAGTTGTCAGTGTGTTTAAATGAACAGATGAACAAAACGCTTATAAACACCGTTATCGCCTCGTTATGCTTCGTCAATTTGACCTGCTGTCAGATTGCCTCCGGTAGTGAACTCTCCAGTTCTGGAGAGACTATTAAATCGGCTCCCTCAGGGAGCACACCTACGGGTGCTACTACGACTACTACTGATACCACCACGCCTGAGCGAGTAGAACGCTTTGTAAAACGAGTAGTAAATTTGCGGAATCTGCCAAAATTCACCAAAGCAAATATAACCGAATCGACCGGATTAAAGATTGAGTGGCATGGTGTCGCCATGTCGGTCTCTAAAGATTCCGGACGTGACAGTGACATCATCGATCACATTGAGGTCGCAAACGATCGCAAGGGACAAATCACCAGTGTGACACTGTTTCCGTCTAAAAATTTGACGGTCAAATCAGCAGACGTCACGAACTCGTTCGGTGCAGGACAGACGTCCGGCGTCACTGATTGCTGGTCGCACCTGCAGAAAAAGTACGGTTACAAGCGGGAGCTTACGAAAACGTACAAGAAATCAGGATTGGTTACTCAGTTTGATATCATTGTGGAACCGCATGAACGGCTGTATTCAGTCAGTTTCTTTCGATAAGGTTTAATTCGTCGGATCCTCTTTAGGAATTAGCTGTTTTGCTTTCATCAAATCTGCTACTTCTTTGAATACAGTGAACATTCTAAATTCAGAGTCATATGGTTTTGGATAGCCTTTGTCTGTGGGCACATTTGCGAGAATAAACATATCGGCAAGCAGCTCTTCATTCGGTCCGTCATTTAGATGACTGTTACCCTCGACCGGTTTTGACGACACAAAATATGTCCAATTCTTTCTATCCAGAGGTGTTAGTCGAGCTAAGCCGGCGTTGAAAGCGTTGTTAAACTCCGGAGAGCGGGCAAGGTGATTTGCTGCTTCGTAGTCCAGCGCGTGACCGAGTTCATGCCAGGCCTTTCGCACCACTTCCCATTGGGTCAGTCCGTGTTTCTCCGTTCCAACTTGCTTGGCAATCTCATTCGACTTTTGCATATTGGGTGAGGCTGCGGTATTCTCAACCATGACGACTGCACCGATGTGCGGTGAGTACATACCACCTGTGGTGGCAATGGAATCCTGACCGTGGCCTCTGGCAAGCATTTTGTCAGCGTTGGGATAAATTTGATTGGTATTCTCGGCGACCACAACGTGAATCTTGTGTGCTTTCATCATTTGTTTAGTCGATTCAGGAACGGTTTTCCACCAGTGATCCATATGTTTTTTATAGTCACTGGAAACGTTTCCAAAATAATGAACCTCATCACTCTTTGCTATTTTTTCTTTCAGGGTTTTCAGGTGATTCAATTCTTCCTTGGAAAAACCCTTCAGAAGTTCTGATGATCCGTCCAACACAGTTCTGTTCTTGCCTGTCTGTCCTGCCTGCGTCATCACATCAGTTTTGTTGTAAACATTTTTCCCTATTGCAATTTGATCTTCAGTGGGAATTTTGAACGTTCCAGCTGCTTCCAGGATTTCGTTTGCCTTAGAAGCAAAAGTGTTTTCAGTGTCCATGTTCGGCGATGGCAGAGCTTCTAAAACATTGGATGAATCAATTGGTTTTGTCCCCTGTGCTGAAATTGATACTCCTGACTGAGCATCTTCGATCATAAATGAACTAAAGCCCAGTGCTTTTTCGCTGGAGAATGAAGTGAAATTTTCCTGGTAAGGCTTAGCAAGCTCACCACCAGTCGATGATTCTATGGGCGGCTTCGGCGCATCGGGTGGCTTTTTGTTCACATCATCGTTGCTTTTTTCTACGTCCGTCATGTTTGTTTCGCCTCCAACAAACCAGGCCCGCTGTCTATACGTTGCATACCACTCAAAGGCAGGAGGTAAAACAGATCTATTATTATGTTTGTCGAATCGTGAGCAAGTTCTAGGTGATTGGGCACCGCCGCCGGTATCATCATTGATGACTACAGCAATTTAGTTTTAAGGATTCTTTAGCTTTTGAGAGCCTTGTTTCCAAGGTAGATTACGGTCAGAAGGGTACATTGTGATAACGCGCATAGCGAAAGTTGCGCTACACCTGGAGAAACTTTTTGCCATCAGTAATCGCCACCGAAGATCGGGTTAGGAAAAAGCAGAATGCTTAAACTGGTTTCGATTCCCATGTTGCTCTTGATCAGAGTGCTCTCAAGTGTTTTGTTCTATGGGACACCAGTGCTCGGTTTTTGGCTGGTTTCCTCATTAGCGGCATTCCTTGGTGGACCGCCGTGGATGGCGTGGACAGCAGGAGCATTCCTGTTTCCGATCATCCCGGGGTTGTGGGAGCTGCATGCCCACACCCATCGACGCGCCGATAGCAAACCCATCCTGAAGCCTCTGGAGCGGCTCGCCATAAGGACTTTCATCGTTGGCGCCGCATTCATTGCGGTTCTGTTGTACCTCTACCCTCAAGCTGCATTTGTCGCTCTTTCAACAAGAGGTGACTGGATGCTCGACGGTGTGAAGGATGCTCGCGCTGACAAGGTGCGCCAAGTTTTGTTCACTGCTGCCGGTGGCATTGAGTGGTTGCACGAAGCGACCAAGCACAATCCGTACAAGAAGTTAATCGATCCGGAAGCTCGCCAAATTGCAGAAGAAGCGACCAAGCAGCGTGAGGATGAGACAGAAAAATCGGAAAAATCGGACGAGAACACCGAACAAACGGTTGATCAAGACTCGCTTTTGTTCCGTCCTCCTCCGATAAGTCAAAATAATGGAACCGACGTGTCCCAGGAAGATGCAACTGATGTAGCGGAACAACAAACGGATACATCTGATCAACAAACCGCTGCAGTGAAACAAAAAACTGCCGATGCCAACCGCAAAAAGTCAGACAAAAAATGGCCGTGGAAACAATCTGCTCTGCACCCTGCAGTGGTGTCAATGCCAGCATCCGTTGAAACCAGCATCGAATCAGTCGCAAAGTATATTGCCAAACAGGAGAGCGATCCTGTGCTGCGCATGAAAGCTCTGCACGACTACGTGGCCGACCGAGTGGCATACGACAGTGTTTCTTTCTATGCAGGCAAATTTCCACCACAGGACGCTGAGACCGTGTTCAAGACTCGCAAAAGCGTGTGTGCAGGATATGCGAATTTGTTCTATGCGTTGGCAACTGCGATTAAGGAAAAGGTTATAGTAGTGGTCGGAAACGCTCGCGATATGTCGACTGGCGATCGGCTCTCACCCAGTGGACACGCCTGGAATGCGGCGAGCATAAAGGGTCATTGGTACCTGGTCGATGCATGCTGGGATTCTGGCTATGCCAGTCGCGAAAAGGGTTTCACGAAGAGCTATAACACGAACTATCTTTTCCCTCCGCCCGCTGTTATGCTCGAAGATCATTTCCCTGAAGAATCAACCTGGCAGCTGCTCGCGAAACCAATGACGCAAGGTGAGTTTTTGCGCCAACCGATGCTCCGTCCGAGCTTTCAGGCAGCTGAGCTCGTTCTACTTGCGCCCGGTCGAGCGCAGAACGAGGCCGACTCTAACGCAGTTGCAATCGTCCAAAACCCTGAGAAGGTTTGGCTCATGGCCTCACTTGAAGAGAATGGGAAACAAATTGGTTCCCCTCAGACCACTAACACTGAAACAGCAAGAATCGAGTTTCCACTGCCCGAGAAGGGAAAGTATCGATTGAATATGTTCACTAATGAAAAATCCGAATATGGCGATTACGAATTTGTCGGTTCAGTCGATTATGTTAGCCGCTAAACGAATTTCTTAAATTATCGTCGCGCTGGAATGAATCCGAGAGCGGCATTTGGGAGAGTTTTTGCCAGATGTTGTGTTTTGAGTAATTGAATAAGGTGGCGTATTCTTTCAATAACGACAAAGAAAGGAGATACGC
>JADYXR010000169.1 GCA_021772095.1 Candidatus Obscuribacter sp.
AGATCGCGGGAGGCGAAACAACAACTCCGGCGAATAAATCTCAGTGCATTTTAAGGTTGCCACCCAAGAACGTTCGCTTTTAAACCGCCGTCAACAGCCCCGGGGCTTCAAGGACTGCCGACTGACTATTCATCGCTGTTTGAAGAGTTGGCTAGCCACGGCTATGTGGTGGCAGGAATATGCGGACCTTATACACCACCCCTGGTGCTGTTTCCAAATGGGACTGAAATTTTAGGAAATGAACTTGGTCAATGTGCATTTCGCGATGAAAATGAACTTAATGAGCGCAAGCGCACATTGCTCTCGGTGTGGTGTGACGATATGCGTTTTGTTCTCGATACCGTGTTTGAATTCAAGGACTCTTCAGGGATCGGCGCGGAGTCGAGTAAGGGCATCAGTCAGAGCAATAACGACGAAGATACCGCACAGAGAGCAGGGCTGCCGGAACTTTGCGAAATCATCGATCTGACTAAAATTGGTGCGTTTGGTCATTCGTTCGGTGGCACTACAGCAGTTCTGGTTTCTCAGATTGATGAGCGATGCAGAGCGGCGATTTGCATGGATGGTTTCTTCGAAGAGGTCGATGGTTCCGCTGACCGCGTCGTGGCGAAACCGTTTTTATACATTGCAGCCCGTTCTGTGGAAGAACCGAATATGGTGCCACCTGGGCACCGTGAACATCGCGGACATCGCGGACATTTTGCTAATGGGTGGGTGCTCAGGGCAAAAGGTTTTATTCACGCCAGCTTTTCTGATGGTCCGCTTTTTATCTTTTCGGCCACGCGCAAAGTAACTGAATTCGTCATTCGAATTATCGGAGTCGCGGACAATCCACTTGGCTCTGTGCCGGGCGATAGAGTCATCGAGATGACACGATCATGCGTAAAGGCTTTCTTTGATCAGTATTTGAAGAATCAGGAAACGTTTTACCAATCAGGAAAGTCACCATTTCCAGAAGCTGACTTGGAGCGCTTGCCGGAATGACTGACTTTGAAGTGAAACGTCGGTGCCGTTAAAAGTCAATCAAACAATTCCAAGTGCTCAACTGCTGATTGATTTCTTTCGTCGCTGCTTAGATCCACGATGCTCATGCAGGTTTGGGAAACATGTTCCAGCTCTTCTGCAAGAATTGTTATGGCCGAGTCGGGCGAAGTTAATTTCAGCACTAACCCGGTAATACACGGATCATCGATAGACACGTCCGGCGTATCAGTAAGCACCAAATATTTGTCGCCTGCTTTTTCGATAACAGCCATGACCTCGAAGTTGCGTCCACCACCGCGCTCCGAGGAGATGCGGCAATAAATCGTTTCGTGCTCTTTCCATTTTTTCTCGATCGAGAAAAGTTCTCCAGCATCGGTAATGCGTGTGCCGAACATGAAAATTTCACTGAGGTCAAAGGGTTTAGTAATGCTGCTCATCTTTACCTACCTAATTTTGCTGCAATTTCTGCTGGATCAAGCTTAAAGGCTTTGTACAGAGAGTAGATTGCTGGTCGTTCAGTGAGATGACCGAATGTCTTTACGGCGTCGGACTCATCTGCGTAAAATCCATTGTGATAAGGCTTACCATTTCCGCCAGTTGTTTTTAGCATCAATCGTCCGTCGTTGCTATACGTTAGCAAATCCTTTTCAATTCCGGTGACTCGTTCAAGGTCCCGAAGCTGGACATCGTTTAGTTGCTGCCCAGGAGTGACCTTGTATTTTTGGTTGATTTGTTGATTAATCACATCATCAAGGCCGGAACCATAATTCCCATTGGCATCCCGGACCATAGGAAATGTGTCGCGAACAATACCTATTCTATGTGTTGCACCGCCAACAGTATCACAGTTGCCAGTGCTGATTGGTTTCTCTAATCCAAGACCTTTCGCTTTGCAAATTTCTTCAAGTCGTTTGTTTACTAACAATGCATCTTCGGCCGTTCTTGTGTAAATCGTGAATGCTTTTGCCCCTTGTTCCACTCCGTCGGGCGCAACGGCGTGAGCGCGCCCGGGCTTTTCCAAACCAAATAATGGGTCCATGGTTTTCCATTCCTCAACATACTTGGTCAGCAATGGATCTTTATTTAGTTCCGGAATGAGCGCAGCTTGCAGCTTGTGCAAATCTTTTGCAGAGTTTGTAAGCACGTGTACTTTCGTTGGGGAAACCGCTTCCCTAAGCTCAGAGGTTTTTCCTTTAAAAAAACCACCGCTAGACATAAGAATTTGTTCTTGTCCGTCAATTTTCATTCGTCTGAGCTTGCCAAAATCTTCCACTTCGAAAAGAGGCTCAACTGTCCCTACTTGTTTAACAGAATCAGTCGTCCGTGATTCATCGCTTCCTGATTTACCGCTTTCAGAGCCTTTTCCGCCAAGTCTTGCCTTTCCAGTTTTGATACCATGAATGATGCCCTTTTCTGCGGCTTGACTCGCTACAAATCCCAAAGCAAGAAGCGCACCTTCTCCTACTGGCGGACCGACTTGCTTTTCGACGGTTGCCTTTGCTTTAGTAAAGGTCTGTTCGGAAGGATGATTGATTACTTCTTGCAGATCCGGAAAGGAATTTAGCAGTCCTGACACTCCGCAATGCCAATCTCTGTCACTTGTTTTGCTAACAAACCAATTCCTCCTACCTGCAGAACTGTAGCCGCTGTCCTCGTCCAAGGATGTATTTTTGCTCCAACTTTAATTACTTCCCCAAGCAACACGCCCGCTCCTGCACCGGTAGCTAAATTTCCAAGTTCGTTTTCGGTAATTATCTTGTGCAGTGCAGATTTGCAGCCGCCGACGTTAGCTCCGTCTTGCAATGCCGTAGCTGCAAGGAATAGCCCTTTCATGGGACTAGGCATGTAATTCGCTTCACTAAGGGCTTGGTTGGATAATGCCTGTTGATATTTGTCTACGAGCACGTCGCAGACTGCGGCGTTTCGATATTTATCTTTGTCGTGCTGGTTCATTTTGCTAACATCTTTTCCAGATAATTCTTGCTGGTATCGTCGCTCAATTGCAGAATTGTCTTTAGGACCGATTTCGACCATAAGAATTCTCGGAATAGTCCCTGGTGCAAGGTGCTTGTAGTCGGGTAATGGAACCGTCACATCGGATCTAAACCAATTATTATGTTCACCGCCTGTGGTGGCATGCTTAGCTTTGTCGCTGGCATCATAAAATTTCTGACCGGTTTTGCTGTCTTCAAGAACCAGCGGACTAATCGCCTTAGTTCCATCGCTAAAGCTTCGGAAATTGTCACCATGCCTTTTGGCCATTGGTGCATCAGCAACCGCCTCATCGGTAGTTTTCTTGGACGTTTTGTTGACCGCATGATCCCCACCATCGTTAGATTTGTCGACAGTGTTTTTAACTTCATTGTCTTTCGACATCAGAGGCCTCAAGAGATGTTCGCTTAAAACAGGGGATGTCTCTAGCGTAGTTGAAATTTGATGATCATGGCTCTGGGTGCTCATCTTCTTATTATGATATCAGGCTGCTTTAGTATTGCAAGTGGTGG
>JADYXR010000019.1 GCA_021772095.1 Candidatus Obscuribacter sp.
AAAGAACCAGAAGACTAAGAAACTAAAGGAGGTAACAGTTATGTCAAGCGGCAGATTTGACTGTCGTCAACCGGCAAAAGGCCTTGACGCCGATCAATGACAGATAACCGATCAGTGGGAGGTGAGTCGATCTTCGATAGGTCAATAAAAGAGGGCTCGACTGGAACGCTTCTATACGCCAGCATTTTCGATAGTTGTTTTGACGCAATCGACTTCAAGACTCCCGATGGTGTAATCGCGGCATGGAATCCAGCGGCAGAAAGACTTTATGGATTCACAGCCCGGGAGATGATCGGAAATCACGTAAGCTCATTGTATTCGCGTGAAAACTACCCGGAATTTTCTAGAAGATTCGATCTGGCAAAGGAAAAACTTCGTCAATTTCGCTTCAGGAGCACCAGAATAACTAGCTCGAACACTTCAGTATCGGTCTTTGTGACACTCTCCCCGGTTGTCGATCCAAGAGGTCGTTTGCTTGGAGTTTCTGCCATATCTAGGGACATATCGAGGGAAAAAGCGCTGGTTGAAGAAACGCATAGGCTCGCCAGAGACCGTGAGGAATTGCTCTCGATTATCGGCAATGATGTTCAAAACAGCATCAACCAGTTTCATCGAATTGTCACAAACCTAGATATAGACGAAAAGCAATCGGAAATAAGACTTCCGCGTCCGGTCTTTGACGCGCTGCTTAAGAGCAATTCAGATTTTGGCAGGTCAATCGAAAACCTCCTGAGGGTTTACTCACTAGCGCCTAAAGATAGTCTGGCCCTTCGACCTGTAAGAATCCTGGATATCCTTCGAACCATGGTTGGTAGTTGCGACTCAGCACTTGGACCGAATTTTTTGTTCCATGAAGAGCTAGACAACGAACACGACATTATCGTGCAAGCAGACGCACGAATGTTAAAGCGCCTATTTACTAATCTCCTTGACTGGGCAGCTTCGCACTGCCGATTAGAAATACCAATCTCGTTGAGTGTGAGAAGCAAGGAAGCGTATCCAAATCTGGAAGTAATAATCGAATTCGCAGGAAAGTCTTACGATGAGACAGAGATAGAAGCACTGTTCAGCAGTCGTTGGCGCGAAGCCAACGGCGCCGAGACTGGCAGCATGAGCGGACTGGGATTGTTCCTGTCCAGGTGGACGGCCGAGGCTCATGGCGGCTGCCTAAACCTTTTGAGCAATCGAGGGCAGAACATCTTCGAGATTGTTCTGCCGAAGTTGCAGATCAGCCCAAAAAATAGTGCGGACAACGAAAGGTAAAGCAAGTGGACAAGCCCGTTTCGAATCATAAGATTTCGGTGATCATAGTCGAAGACCAGGAGCTTACAAGAATGGGCTTCAAGGCGATTATTGAAAACGATCCCGGCATTCAGGTGATAGCAGAGGCAGAGGACGGTAAAGAGGCGATGAAGTTGACACTGGAGCTGCGTCCAGATGTCGTCGTAATGGACATCGGACTTCCCGTTATGGACGGAATCGAGGCCGGACGAAGAATCAGAGATGTACACCCGGAGCTGAAACTGCTCATGCTAACTTCGCATACTGAAAGACATCTCGTTTTTGCAGCCTTTTCATCCGGTGCCCGGGGATACTGCCTGAAAAACATCTCGAAAAGTCGGCTGTTGGCGGCAATTCACGCCGTTGCCGGCGGCGATGTTTGGATTGACCCTGAAATTGCCGGTCTTGTTTTTTCCATGATCCAAGACGGACATTCAAGTGATGAATCAACCGGATCAAGGTCGGTTACGCAAGAATTTAAATCCAAAAGAGCAGGAAAAAATTTACTGGGTCCCTCCGACGAATTATCGGAGAGAGAGCTGGAAGTGTTACAACTGTTGGTACAAGGTCTTCGCAATGGCGAGATTGCCGAAGAACTAAGCGTCACTATCGACACAGTCAAGTCACATATGAGCAGAATCATGGACAAATTGGCGGTAAATGATAGAACGCAAGCAGCTCTTCTCGCCCTTCGAAAAGGCATCGTTTCTTTATAGAATTCGTAGTCCGTTTGATTCAAAAGGAGTGGCATGACGCAGCCGCGCTTCTAGGTTAACGAATGATTCCAACCGGCTAAAGAGAATGGACGTGGCAAGCAATTTAACGACTCTACTGAAATTGGTTATAGTTTTTGGGATCGTTATAACAACCCAATTATTACCCTCGATCGCGGCAGCGACCGATCAGAAAATGTCGACATCGCAGTTGGGTTCTCCGGGCAAGCTCTGGTTGCCGAGCAAATCAACATCTCTAAGGGGTGTTCTGATTTGCTTGCATGGCTTTGGACTGAATGCCAGTTCCTTTGAAGCATTTGGCAAAGATGCGGCCGAGCGGGGTTTTGCTTGCTTTGCGCCAGACATTCGCGGATTTGGGTACTGGCGCGCCAGCGGAACTCATCCGAAACTCGACTTAGCTGTTTCAGTCGAGGATGTTCGCAGCATAGTCAAAGCGCTGAAGGCCAACCATCCAGATATGCCTGTCTTCGTTCTAGGCGAGTCGATGGGTGGGGCTATCGCTATCACAGCAGCTTCTCTCTATCCTGATGGCATTGATGGGCTAATTGCTTCAGTTCCGTCAGCGGAGAGATTTGAACAAAAAAAGGCATCGGCAGTGGTGGCATTCCGATACCTGCTTGATGCCGATAAAGAAATTGACGTTAAGCATAAGGTAGTTGATCGTGCGATCGCCGATGAGGAGCTCAAGCGAATGTGGCTACTAGACCCGCGAAATCGAATTCATGTCTCCCCACGTGAGCTACTACAGTTCCAGAGATTTATGAATGCAGCGACGGATCGCGCTAAAGAAATTAGACAGACACCGGTATTGATAGTTCAAGGGTGCCGTGACAATTTGGTTAAGCCCGACGCTACCGTAAATCTCTACAAGAGAGTGGCGAGTTCCGATAAGCAATTGCTGATGGTTGGTCAAGCCGAACATTTAATTTTCCAAAAAGGTCAATTTACGAATCAAACAATGGAAATGCTCATGGCATGGTTGAGACAGCACGAGAATGTTGTGGTCAAGCAACAGCCCATCAATCGCAAATAACGCTGCCCCTCTGTGTCTTTGATGAATGAGGCACTTTAGGTTGCTCGTCTCAGTAGGCATAGGTTCAGAAGAGTCAGACGGGTTTCTTGAGCTTTTCACCTTTAATTACCGGTTTTGGATATGCATTGATAGTGTTTGTCAGCCTTTGGGCCGATCTAGAAACACCGAATTACAACTTTCATCCGGAAGAATGAAGGCATCACGGAGTAATCCCAACGGTGGATGATTTCTCGAGTTTTTGCCAGATGTTGTGTTTTGAGTAATTGAATAAGGTGGCGTATTCTTTCAATAACGACAAAGAAAGGAGATACGCCAATGAAGAAAG
>JADYXR010000170.1 GCA_021772095.1 Candidatus Obscuribacter sp.
CAAGTGGTGGCATCTTGAAAATTCCAAGCGAGCCTGTCTATTGACAAGATCTGTTGAGGACGATCTTCAAGCACGTTTTTCAGTGTGAACTAATTAGCACATCTCCAGTAGCTGTGATCGTACCGCCGTCGTTTTTTACAACGTTGCCGGCCGTCAGTGTGAGATTCCCGGAGCTTGAGATAGTACCGGCGTTTTCTATAAAGTCACGAGCACTCAGCTCTAAGTCGACGGTGCTGCCGTCCGGCGCAAACGTGTGCACTCCTGATTGTGCTGAGATAAGCGCTCCGTTTTTGTTCGTAATGCTGTCCGCACCCAGATCGAAACTGGCATTACCCCTGGTGGCATAAGAGCGGGCAATCAGTGAACCGGCGTTGGTCAAATCCCCTTCAATTTGAAAAGTCGCTCGTCGTCCGAAGTCGCCGTAACCGACGACATTTTCTGGAATGACAAAATCGTCTGCGCGAATTTGATCGTGCTTGGAGGTAATTTGCGAAAGGTCAAATTCTCCGCCGACTGCACGACCTGAACTGTCGAGACCGATGTCTTGCTTGCCGGATGCAAGCATTTGCTTTACCGCGATATACTCTGCTGCGGTTACTTGATCGCCTGCTGCAACTTGTTTTGCAGTTCCTCCGACGTTTATCGTCAGTGCTCCGGCAGTGCTCATGAGTTTCGCTCCAAGCACGATGTTGGCATCAGTGGAACCCAGGTCTATATCGACACCAGAGCGCATCCCAACAGTCTTTCCACGGTCGTTAATCTGGATGCTCTGTTTGAGATTGTTTAACTTCGGTAGATTCAACAGGTTCGTCTGAGACATCATCTCTTTGTGTGTATCAGCCGAACGTGAGCTGTCGGCACGCAACTGCATTCGCGTAATTTGTCGCTGATTCCGAACTAAATCGCGCCCACCTTCAAACAGATCACGAGCTTCGCGACGGGACAAGTCTTTTTGCATATCCTTAAAGTCTGCAAATCGCGGTCTAGGCATGTCGTCATTCTGACCAGCACGAGCCGGTGCGCAAGCCAGAGCGATACTGCCAGCCAGCATTGATAAGGAAGCGAGGGGGCGAACATTGGAACGACCGATCATTAGTATTCTCCGTTTCTTACACAATGACATCTTCATCTGCGCACGCGAACAAAAGCACTCAACACATGACAGACCCTACGTTAGATCAGGTGATATGAGTGTGCTGAAATTAAGTTACCGAGATTCCGAAAGAGCGCGTGTATCCAATTAGATACCGATTGCTCCAATAAAAATGTCCGAAGGACACCGCCAGGTGCGATGATCTTAGCATGCCGGGTTTATTTCCGTTCCCAGTGTTGACGACCGGGTCAACACTGGGAACGGTGCCAGCTGAGGCGCAGCGCAAATGAATCGTACACCATTTAATTCACGTCGACCGTCTAGCCTTTTTCTCAGTTTCGTTGCGTAAAGAGTATGCTCCAGCTCATCGAGCACTCGGCAATCAAAGCGGCTATGTGAATCAAGGCGGACTATCCGACCAGAGCGATTCTGGATTCTAGTACTGAAACATACCAAGATTTCAGCTCAATCATAGATCATAGCCACAATATCAAAAGTTCTAACCTTTCATTTAGATATATGGGTAAGTAATAAACGCGGAGTCGAGTTGCTGGACTTTTTTCATTTCGACGCGCCGATGCAAGGAATCCGTCTAGCTGGTTTTTTCCGAAAAAACGGAACCTCTGAGAAAAGCAATGACACAAGGTAATCCTAAAACCGGCAAGGAAGACCCGAAAGATCCGATTGTTGAATCGCCTTACAAAGAAAGCACGCGTACAGAGTCAAGCGCGTTCGGAAATGGCTCGAGTCACGATGCAGATCTGAAACTGAGTGAGGAAACCGAATCAAAGACTGATTCGACGACAACCACCAGCGGAAATGGCAATGGTTTTGACCGTAATCTGAATGGTACTGGTACAGCGGATGTCCAAGGCAAGCCTGACTTGCAGGTTCCTCCTGACGCTGATGTGGCGGTCACTCTTAAGGAGTTGTTCGCTTCTGTCGACAATGCGCTCATTCAGTCTGCCGGTCTCCCCGGTGACATTCAGACATTGCTCGGCGGACTCAACCGCAAACAGATTCGTGGTTCAGACACTAGAGCATTGACTGATAGCGGCGACTCAGCCACTGGTCCGTTTACCGGATTCACATTGGCTTCGACACCTCATGGAGAGGTGATCACTAGAGTGTATGAATCAGGCAGTGTGGTCACGAAGCTCGCTAACGGAACGGAATACAGATTCCCGCCGAGCGGAGATTTTGCTGAGGTCACGCAAAGCGGAAAGGAGCCGCGAAGAGTTCCCAGAAGCGAGGCCAACATCGAGATTGCCTCGGTGCAAGGGAATGGTTTTAAAGTCTCGCAGAAAGCTGATGGAACATTGTCTGTGGATTTCGATCGACCGCAGTCTGATGGTGCCACTGGTATGACGTTCTTTCCTGCCAACCCAGAGGGATTAAAGTGGACACGAAGCATACCTGAATCGGACGGCATTCCACAGCACACAATTTCCTCGCGAACCGATCGAACGAAAACAGTTGAGTTCGCCGAGCCTCTGGGAGCAGTTAAGTTGGCTCATTCATCGGCTAATGGCGATCTCCTGGTCAGTCTTCAGCCGGATCCAGACGTTAATCAAGAGGCACCACCGGCGGAGCTATTTGACGAAGCTGAAATAGTTGATACCGAATCCGGTGATGATGATTTGACCTCAGGCGATGTCACAGTTAGAAACCCTACGGACGAAGTGATTGCGGTGCCAGAGACTGTGCAGCCATCCCTGGAGTCTGTTATCGACTTCGCTCCTGCATCTGCGACCACGGAACTAGATCCGGCTGAAAATTCTTCTGGAGAAACGGCAACGGAACCGGCGTCCGATACGCAGCGGCTGCGAGTATTTCCTTTGGAACAATTGCCCGAACGTTTTCTCTTAAGCGACGTCATAACATCCGGCAGCGATCGGACTCAACTAGCGACATTGCAGAGCGCCAGTTCACCGCTAGTTGCCATGGCAATTCTGGAGCAGTTGGAACGCATCAATAAATTGCCGAGTTCGCTTGATGCCGAGCAGTCGACAGTTCGTCTGGGCCTTCCATCACTTGAGAGGCGTCCTCCATTAGGTTCCTTCGGATTGTTGGGCGGTCAAGGTGAGCAGCAGCGACCTACCATCGGAAATAAGGAAGAACAGCGCCTTCTGGAAAGTTTGCAATCTGCCACCACCAGCGATCAGGCGATGGCGATTCTGACAATGTACAACGAAGCCCACAGCAACACCTCTGGAAATACGCGTTTAAATTTTGACATCGCTCCAACCAGCGATTCTCTCGATCTAAGCGTTTTGCAACTGCCCGGATCGAATCCGGATCAAGCGATCGACACCATGATGATGGCTGCTCTGCAGGAAGCTCGAACCACAGGCGAGTTCAAAGACATCATGGCTTACGTCACTCGTTTCGGTGTGCCTTACATGCCCGCTGACAATTTTGGTGCACAACCGCTTATACCAGAATTGGGTCGGGATAGACCGATCCGACCACGGCTCCTACTGCCAAGCTCATCGGGAACGGAGTCGCCGTATTTGGTAAACCCATCACCACCGATAGTGGCAGGGGATTTTCAGCTTCCGTTTCTCGATTCGCGACAAGACAATCCGTTTGAAGCGCTAATATCGTTAAGACAAGAAAGTCGTCCTTCAGGTCCTCTGGACTGGCACCAGACGGTGACACTGATCGATCAGATGTCCCAGGCCAAGGACCTGCGAACAGCCGAGCAAAACCTTGATGCCTTGAGTGAACTGGCCAAGAAGGGTGACAAACACGCGCAAGCGGCTCTGGCAGCTACGTTTCTCTCGCTTGAAGGAGGGTTTGCCGGACTCGCGCAAGTCCATCAAATGAATATGCGCGACAATCCGATCTTCGCGCCGCAGCTACATAACCTTAGCGCTCAGGACAGGGAACAGCTTCGCCAAAGAGCAAGGTCCGAACTCGAATCACAAACCTTTGGATCCGAAAACAAGCCCATGTCGAAGGAGGCGTTGGCTATCCTCGCTACGACGTATGAAATCGCCAGAGGGTCCGGGCGCACTGAAGATGCTGACGTTCTTGCCAAGGTTATTAAAGACTCGGCATCCACAGATGAGGGCGTGTCAGCCTTCTGGCGTTTGCACAATCGGGACAAACCATATAGCGATGACTTGATGAAGATATTCCTGGATGGAATGTCGCAAAACAACCACGGTCAATTTTTCTTCGAGTCGATGGGCAGACGTGCAGCCGAGGGAGACAAGGAAGACATTCGACTTCTCAGTCTCGCGGTGTCATCTGGCGAACTCAACGGTAACGTCTCCACGACTGCGCTCGAAGGCTTGCGACAGGCAGCCGCTGCCGGGCACGGCGATCAAGTAGTCTCAGCGTTGCAAGATGTTTATGCAAAACATGGCGATAACAATCGATTGCTTGAAACTCTGGGCGCCACCGCCGCTGATGGCGGCCTGGATGATAAACAGTTCGAGTCGATCAAGAGAATGTTGCGCGAAGGCGTGGACTCTACAGATCCGGAAGTGCAAAGCAGTGCTGTTCAGGGCATTTTGCGTTTGCCCGACAAATGGACGGAAGCCGACGTTAAAGTTCTCAGCGAGAACCTCACGCCGGCTCTTGCCGAGGGTCTCAAAGACGCGGTCAGTAAGCTCACTCCCGAGAGGGGGCAACAGCTCGCTCAACTCATAGAAGATCGGCTCGTCAACAATTCTTCCACTGATGTGAAAGAAGTTACGTCCGCAGTCACCGCCCTTGGTGCACTCTCTGATTTTGCGGGTCCGGAGGCGGCACAAGCGATTAAGACAGCCGCCACCGACAGACGCTTTGCCACCGGTCCCGGTGCAGATCAATTGACTCGTGCCGGTGTAACATCACTTATGAGAATGGGCGGTTCGAGAAATCCTGGCAGCGAAACAGCATTGGCGGCGCTGCAAGCCGATGGCTGGAGAACGGCTCCAGGAATGCCTATGACAGCAGAATTTCGCAAAGAGCTTGCTGATTTTGTCATCGGCGATATCGCACGCGTCGATATGTCGGAGGCAGCAAAACGTCTAGCATACGACACCGGTTTTCCGCAATCGATTCATCGCATGTTCCGCGATCAGGGCGTTTCGCCCGACGTTTTGGATAAGATGGTCGATCAAGCCAGGACGAATTACGACGATGCCACCATCCGCAATGTCATCTCCAGAGCTGCGCTGTATAATGCCTTGCCTGAAGAACTGCGCTCTAAGCTCTTTCAACCAGAAAGAGCAGAGGGCGTTAGCGACCCGGAAACTCCTGTTTCGGCGCCCCCGATCAATGTTATTCAAGTGCTTGGACAAATGTCCGAAGGAACACTCAAGGATTCCTCCAATAATATCTTATTGAATCCAGTCGAGGATAAAGTCACAGAAATTAGAGACACCTTTGCACAAGAACAGCGACGGGTTGCGGCGATGCTCGAGCTAAATCAAAGCTCGGCGTCGAACGAACTTAAGGAGCTGACAAAACTGACGTCCGAGGGTGTGAACACCTGGAATTATTTGGCGAGCTGGTTTGGTGATCAGACACTGAATGAGTTTACTGTTAAGCAGGGGACTGGTCTTATCAATTACCAGAGCCACACAGAGATTGGAAAGATGCAACAGCAGCGGCTTGGCCGCCTGGTGGGCGTCGAGCAAGCTCTGTCCGCCGCCACGGACGCATTCCAATATGAACAGCTGAAAGCCAGTGGCAATGAGCGTGAAGCGGATTTATTTGCAGCGCAAATGTTGCAACAGTACGGTCCGCTGATCAGACAACGGGCGCCCGAGGTCTGGAGCGATCTTGGCATGGTTTCCGAGTCTTCATCACTCAACGAAACGGTTTTTCAGCGGTTAAGTCGCGAGGGTCTTGGCCAGTCACCCGACGCGCCGCGGATTCGTTTTGGGTCACATGAAGGCATGCAGGATGGTATCAGCATCCTCTCAACAAACCTGGATGAAACAAAGATCGATGCGCGAGCGAGGACCACTCTCGCGTTGCTCGGCATTGACGGCGATCCCGCCTTAAGTCAGTTTACCGCCACGATCACAGATCTTCAGGCACGCCTGCCGGCGTTGGAGCAACTGGTTTCAGCCGGAATTCAAGGCACACGCAGTGAACGTTATGTCGGCGGTGTTCAGGAATTCGTTCAGGATTTCCAGAAAGTGTACGACAGCATGAGCGTCAAGGATCCCGTAACCAACCTTACACCTGCTGAGGCAGCAAGGGCATCGCTCAATGAACTCAAGCTTGCGCTACCCTCGATGGATCCGGACGTTCGGGATAAGATAAACGAGCGAATCGTTGCGATGGAGAAGATGCTCGAATTTCTCGATCCGAATTCACAGTCGGGCAAAGACTTGCGCTTGATGTTCGATCAGGTAAACAGCAATGACTTTGACGAGTCCGGATTTATCAACTGGATGAAAAGCGATGGGCTGAAGACTCTGGGTGCGATAGCGTTGGGTGTGGCGGCTGCGGCAGCAGTGGTGACGATGGGACCTTTCGTAATTGCTGCGGCAGGTGTCGCCGGCGGTATCATCGGTTACGAAGTAATGGCCGAAACGTTGTTCCAGTTGCGAAGCTTCGGAGTTGTAGACACTGGTGAACGTACCGGAGCACAAACCTTTCACGCTGTGCGCGGCGGACTGAACATGGGTGCAGACGGACATGCTGAAGATGCCACCGTCACCGGTGCACTAAAACAGCATGGCTTGGACTTCTTGCAGGGTACCGCGCTCGCGCTGGCGACCATGGGGGCAGGCACTATTCTCGGTCGTGCTTTCGCCGGCATTCGAGGGGGAGCCGGCGCTGGTCTTAATTCCAATGCCGCGAGTTTTGGACGTTTGGCGTCACGTGTCCAACAGGTGGAATCGGCGGCGGAAAAAGTCGGTGGAAAAGCACTGTTGCAAAAGTGGATGACAAACTTTTCGCACGAATTCCGTGAGGAAGTCGTCGAAGAAATTATGGGCAAGAGTGCCGAAGCCGGCATGGAACAGATTCTCGGTGATGTTAACCCTGTTTTGTCCGTACTCTCGTCCGCGATCATCGCAAATAGAAATCTAGGCGGAGGCTTCGATGTTAATGCGCATCGAGGCGGTAACATCGAGATTGAAGTCGAGCATGGGCGAAGTACAGTTGCGACAATGGAAGCTCTCCAGGCACAACTCCGTGCTGATGGGCTGATGACCGAGTTGAATGGCGACACAATGACAGTAACCACGCCGGAAGGCGAGGTCCTGACATTGACAGCTAAAGCTGCTGGTGCCACTGTTGATGATACCGCCAGTGCCTCTGATACCGAGAGCACCACTAATAGCGACACCATCGTAGATGCAACTACGGACGGTGCAGTCACCGTTCCTGGTACCACTGGCGGGGATACAGTGCTTAGTGATACCGCCAGTACCACCGGCGACACCAGTCCGCAACTGACGCCGGCTATGCGTCAAGAGCAAGTCCAAAACCTTGTTCAACAGCTCAATCAAGCTAATCTTGACCCAACGACGAAAACTGAAATCGAAGGTCAGATCAAAGAAATCCTCGTCGAGCAGGCTAAGGACTACGCCCGCAGGTTGGGTCTTGTCACCAGGGACTCCGCCGGTAACGTGACTGGCTATTTAATCAATCCCGAACAAATATCTCTTGTCCGTGGCAAAGGCCCTGCATCCTTTGGTTGGTCAAACGAAATGACCATCAATATAGACGACCCGGGAATGATGTCGACATTGCTGCACGAGATGAGGCACCAAAAGGATTACTATGGACTCACGGTTCAGCGGCTTGCATCCGAAATTAGCGGCGATCATCGATTCGAGCATCGTTTGCAGGAAGAAGTATTCGGTGAATTGTTGTCTGGCGACCAACGCATGGTCACTTCGGACGGAGAATATCGCGTTCCATCGGGTTTCGAAAAATACATTCCTAACATCAAGGAAATAATTGCTGACTATAAGAAGAGTATCGGAGATAAGCCCTTCAACGACAGAGACGTTGCTGAGTGGCTGGCAAAGAATCATCCGGATGTGAGCGTTCCGTTTGGACCGAATATCGAAATCGCGCAAATGATGTTAACCAGTATCGATAGCCATCGAGCAGCAGGTGAAGGGCTGCAGGAACGGCGAACAGAATTAATAGAACATCCGGAACTGAGACAGCCACTCTCTAATTTATTAAAGGACTTCGCCGCCAGCCGTCCGGACGGTCAGGCGACTCTGGCTGAGATTGAAACTTTTCTTGCCGGTAAAGACCTGACTGCATTCGATGGTGCTCAGCTGAATACTTCCGATGTTGCAAAGTTGATGGACAAGGAACTAGATCACTACCGGCAAGTTCTCAAAATGTCGTCGATGACGGCAACTCAAGGTGACGGCAACTACGTCGAGCAGTTGCAGCAAGCGATGGAAGCGTCCGGAAACGGCGCATTGTTCAACGAATTTATGCGTCGCGCTCAGAAAAGTGCTGCATCCGGAAATACTTTCGAACTCGATCATTTGACCCGCGGCATTGTCGACAGCAGACTTGGAATGGCACAGGATCCGGTCGCATATTTCGCCACCTCTCCTCTGGAGAATGGAGCACGTCTGATTGAAGCAACCCAGGCATTATCCTCGATGATAGATCGACGCGGCGATGTGTTTGATTCAACGACGGACAAAGTTGCGTTCGAGAGCAGAGCGCTTCAATTCACTCGTGCTTTCTCGAGGTTTAGAACAGAAACGGATCCGCAGCGGCAGACCGAGTTATGGGAGAAAGCACAGCAGGCGGCCGAGCGATATGCAGAGAAATTGCCGGATCACGACGTCGGTCGCCAGATGGCTCAACGTCTTCTCGATCTTGGATTGATTACGGAAATTCCTCCACAATTCACAAACGATATTAGTCCGGCAGATCTAGAAACGATCTCAGATGCGGCAGCCATAGCTAGATTGTCGGCTCATCCTAACGAGGCGTCGGCGTCTCTTCCGAGTATGAAGCCGTCGGCCATTCTCGATCGCGCAACCTCCGAAAATAGAATTGGTCCGAAGGAAAGAACGCTTTACGAACAAGCCATTGCCAATAAACTACTCTCGCCGAAGGATTTGTCGCGTTTGCTAAACGATGTCAGTCCCCATGTCGCAGACAATCTTGTTCCGTCGCTTTTGCGGAAGGGGCAACTAACCGCCGACGGTCTGTCGAACCTGATCAATCTAAGTGCAAATCAACTCGACACACTTTCAGACGAGATGACGCCACAGTCACTACAACTCTATGTCAGCATGCTCAACAATCCGAATGTCGATCAACTTGCTGTAAGCCAACTTCTGACACGCTCCTCGGCAGAACGTGTTGCTTACGAAAAAATACTCGCCGGCCCAGACAAAATGCCGTCTGCTGAGGTAATTGGAAAACTGCTGTCTCTGCCACCGTCCACGGTGACTAATCTCGAGCAATACATATCACAAAATTCCAAAGACACGCAATCTGCTAACAAAGCTAGAGAAGCCGTTTTAAATCTTGTGCAACGTCGAGACGCCGGACGATTGGCATTTACGGCACAGCTCTTTAACAAGGCAAATGGACTTGATGCCAACCTCGTTAAACAGGTTCTGGACCGTACCGTGGAGAGCGAGTCTGTTAAGAACGATCCTGCAAAGTTGCGACAGGCTGATGAGAACTTGACGCGCCTTACCGAACTTTTGCAAAGGGTCTCACCGCAAGATGGCACTGCGTTGCTTAAGAGTATCGCCGATGGTTCTGAGTCAATGGATACGGTAGCAACTCTCTCGACTGCAATGAGTCAAGGTTACTTCGGCACAGGTGGTATCAATCTCGACACTCTTCTTTCGGACACACCTTCGAATCGACGTGCGGTCGTGCAGATGTTGGAATTAGATATGGCTGCACCGAAAGAAACACGCCTTGGTCCAGGCGGCATGCAGATGATGGGCTCTGCAAGACGAGGGCGAGTGACTAGCGCATTCGAAAACAATCTCATCAGCCCACAAGAACTTCGTACATTGCTACTGACGGGACCTGAAGGTTTCATCGTGGCAGATACAATTCTGCCGCAGTCGGATGGACCGCGCTTTTCCAAAGAGACGGTCGACAAATATCTGCAAGCCGTTAAAGAGGGTCAATTGCCTCTCTCGACGCTTGAATCCGTCCGACAAGCTACGACAACCGGACACCTTTCGGACCGAGCTCTTTCTAACATGCTCAGCCAGCCTAAGGAAATCTCCGCAAAATTGTTCGAGCACTTCGACCAACTATGGACAGAGCGCTCTATTCGTCACTCTTCGCAAAAAGAACCAGCGAAGCCGGCAGACTTTAGCCAGCGAGAGGTCGATGCCTATGCTGAAAGAATGAGAGAGTTTCGTTCATTGGTCAAAGATGAAAATACGAGATTCTTCGATCGATTCGTGAACCAACTCGAGACCGCTCCTGCGGCTCCTGAAACGATGGACATGGCCGAATTGCGATTGCGACAAATGGACAGGTCTACCCATACGATAGAAAGCATGGAACCGGCTTTGATACCAGGCTCGGTGCCAATATCAATCGACGGTCCGAAATCCACCGACCTCCCGCCGGAAGTGGCAGCATTCATGGACGCGCTTGCAAAGCACGATTACGAAACTGCGATTGAAGTAGCAATGGAGTCCCGTTCCAATCACAAAGACCAATTCACGCCTGTTAACCTGAGCGTGAATGATCTGGACAATCCCTCGAGGATGCAACAGATCATCGAGCAGATGGACAAAATCGGTTTTGCTGAAAGGACCTCTGACACCAGCGTTGAGGGTGACAGAGGCTCGGAAAGCAGAGCTGATCTCGCCCAACCAATTCTGACCCTTCCCAGCGGTGTGCGCGTGGATCTTTCCGGCGCTAAGATCGAATTCAGTTCGCCTCCATCGCCTCAAGACCTCGCTCTCTTCGAACAATTGAAGAATCACCCGTCATTCCAGATGTTGCGTGGACGAGTCGCTCTTACTGCCTATGAGGAACGTTTGATCCATAACAATCAAGGTGATGGTGGTGCGAGATCGGAACTGGCAAATACTTTCAAGAGCTCACCGCAATATGCGGAGCTAGAGATGGAGATGCGCGACAAACCTGGAAAACTTAGTGAAGCAATGAGAGAAATCGACGTTGCAGCGCGCTTCATAGATGCTGGCATGTCAGTCGAAGATGCGAAGAGATTCCTCGGGGATCGGCACCTTAAAGGAGAACGCGAGTTTTTCTATCGGTGGCTCGAGAGCCGGGGCGGTTAACCTTCAATTGTTGCGCCAAGCGACTTCTTCGATGAACGTCCGTGTAATGGACCCGTTAACCCGCTTTCCGCCCGCAATTTTATTTGACGTTACTCAACTATTAGCACTCGACTTTCAGAATGAAATTTTTCAACGCGATCTCCGACACGGTTTTCAAACACACGCTTATTGTCTAAAACCCATGGTTGATGACGTTCCCCGCCATTCACAACGCGATATCTGCCGACCTTATTATCGTCGCTAAACTCACAAGTTGCTCATCAAAGTATTTTAGCCATTCTCCAATCGGTTGGTCTCTACTCCTTTAACAGAAGTTAACCGCGATTGCTATCACGCTAAAGCTAGAACTCTTGGCAAAATTGCGGAACTCTCCGACGGTGCAGCTACTGCCGGTACAGACAAAGACGCTCTTAATGGATACACTAATCAACGCTATTTGACGGCCTGGCAAATGGAATCCATGCACGCGTTTTGACGGAACGAGGCTGTCTCGCTGGTTTACGAACAATAGAATTCAAATTGATCGAATTCTATTCAGGGGCCAGCGGCTTCGCCATTATCGCTATCATTTGACAACCAGCAGGTGACGAGATGAGTTCACTAGAGATGCAGTCGCGTAACGGTCGCAGGCTTGGTGCCTGCCTATTCGCATTTTCATTATCCTTAAGCGCGGCAGCGGCAAACGCAAACAATGTCGACAGAGTAACCAGGCACATGAATGTCATTAACGCCAGGGTTGAGTTGCGAGCTCAGCGGCGTGAGTTACGCGCGCTTCGACATAGTTCGGCTTCGACGCCTGCACCTGTGGCTCCCAATGCTATTGAACATAACTCAATCGCGCTTCTCGGTCCACCGATAGTGCCTGGTAATGGACAAAACCATCTGCGCGAACTTAGAAGGGCGGCACGTCAAAATTATTTACCTGGTCAAATTTCCACTTTCAGGACTTCGCGACCGCAGACCTCCGATGTCCGCAGTACCTATCTGAGCGGTAATGGTAACAACAGAAATATACACAACGGAGTTTCTCTAGACCTCTCTTCCACCAACACCAACATTACGGTTGGAAGTAACTTGCTCGGCGATTCGTCAGCAACCATCAGTATCGGAGAGGGAACCAAAGAGATTGTTGCTGGGACTAAGGTCACAGCAGCAGAGTACGCCGCACTCAATCAGAAATTGGTAACAGGCGCTCAAGGACTAACATTGAATTCCAGCGGCGCCGCCACAGATGGTGCCCTGAATATTAACCTCGTCAGTGACGCTGGCAGAACAATCAGAACTTCCGAATTAGTGATACCGCAAGGTGTAGAAGTGTCCGGCGACTTAGGCCGCCGTGCCGACGGCGTCAGAGTCAACAATGATCTCGTCAACTTCGGATCACTCTACGCGACGTCAAGCAATCGACGGACCACTACAGCCATTATTGGCGCAAGAGATATTAGCAACCAGCAAAGCGGTTTAATTACAACCGATGTTCCTGCTTCAATAGCGTCCCAGTTCGGCTCAACAAACTCCAAACTAAATCTCGCACTGAGAGCCGATCGAGACCTCAATAACCAGGGGCAAATTACAAGTTCCGGAGATCTGGAACTCTCTGCCGGTCGGTCGTTCAGCAACTCGGGTATGGTCCAAGCACGAGGAACTGTTTCGCTCAACGCGAACCAAATTCAAAATCAGGGGCTCGTTACTTCGATGACAGAGAGTGTTGCTGTTAGCGCTCCCACGAATTCCCACCTTTTCATCGACAATACCGGTGGTGAAATCCGCGCGCTTTCTGGCAACATCAATATCGCGACAATACCGAGGTCTTATCCGAAGACCAATACAACTTTGGTCGGCGGTGATTGGCATTCCAAGGAGCTGAACATAGTATCCGGGGACGGCGCAGTATCTGCTGATGTGGGAGATGTCACCGGACTCGTTAATATCACCGGTGGTTCCGCGCAATTCAATTCGACAGCCGCCACGCTGCTCATGGGCGAGATGAACACTACCGGTGACCCCCTGATTTCTAACGCGGGAAATGTAGTGATCATGTCAAACCAGATCACTAATGGTCAACCGCTCTCGATTATCGCAGGACAAGATATCACAGTAAATCCTGGCGTCACGACGCTGGACACTTCATCTAGTGGTGGCACGGGCGGCACCATGTTATTAGTCGCCGGAGCCAACTTCACGGTCCCTGCAGATCTACACATAACTGGTGGATTGGCTGCAGGCGGTAGCATCGACCTCACTGGACTTACGACTCTTCGAACTGGCGGCACCGGGACTGGCACCGTCAATGGTGGTAATCTTCAAATTCTAGCATTCGGCGGAGCCGGCAAGGGCACAGTCACAGTACCATCCGCTGTCACTATAACTACAGGCGGTAGTGGGGTGGGCGGAAGCAACGGAAGCATAACCATCACAGGAGGTGCGACAAGCGGTTCTGCAGTCAATGTGGGGCAACTCAATACTCGTGGTGGTGGCACCGGGGCTAGTGGCACAATCGCCGTATTTGCCGCCGCACCGACCGTAGCCGTCTCGCCAGTGATAATTGAGACAAGTGCTGGTCCCACACAGGGGAATATAAACTCCGGCAGTTTCGGAACTGGAGCAGCGACTGCAGGCAATATAATCACAGGCGACTTGAGAACGAACGGAAAAGCTGTCACCGTTTCAGGTGGTGGCAGTATTATAAGCGGCAACATCTTTACGGACGGACAAAATGCCGGTGTGAACGGTGGTGGCGTGTTCGTGAGTGGTACCACTAGTGTCACAACCTTACTGATAACCACATCCGCTAACTTCTCTAACACCGCGGGCGGTGCCGTCTCAGTCAACGCTACAGCAGGGCCAATCACAGCGTTCGACATAACAGCGGGCGGCAACGGGACAGGCAAATCGGGTATTGTCAATATTGGCAGTCCGGGGACGACTGCCATTAATGTCGAAGCCCTCAATTCATCAGGCAGTGCCACCTCAGATGGTGGCCCCGTCACCGTGACAGCCACTAGCAGCTCTACAGTCACTATCGGAAATGTGTTAACTACTAGTGATTTAGGCAACGGAGGCTCTGTTTCAATTACCAACCTCGGCAACGGAGGGCTCTCCGTTAACGCTATTGACACCCAGTCCATTGGCGCTGGCGGGTCGGGAGGTAATGTTCAAGCGACTGCCAGTGGTACCGGTAACATAGATTTGCCAAACGGTATTTTTATACTTACATCAGGAGCCACGAACAACGGCAATGTCACACTTAGTGGGGCAAATGTTGTAAGCATGGACGATATCGAAATCACCGCTACTGGAGCCGGCCCTCTGTGTCTATGATAAGTGAGACAGTTTTGAGCCAAAGTTTAGGGTAAGCCCTGAGCTGAACGCCCGGATTTTACATATCGAGTATCTATGCGA
>JADYXR010000171.1 GCA_021772095.1 Candidatus Obscuribacter sp.
AATCAAGCAATATATTCAGCAACAACAAACACCACTTTGACCGCCACGGCGGTCGCACCTTATATCACCGCCCTAAAGGACGGAGCTTTACGGTGCTTGTGGTAAAAATCGGCATAAATACAGGAAGGTCTGACGAGCGCGTCTTAACCTATTGATCGGATACTACGGAAGGTTGAATTCTATTGAGAGTTTATTACTACGGTTTATCTGATACTACCGTCGGTGCCTACATAAATGCAAAAAGTGATCGCGCGCAATGGCACAACCTTAGTGGTGCCATTGCGACAATCACTCACCCGAGTAGTCGAGTGCGTTCGCCGATCACAGCGGAGCGATTCGGCGGATGCGCGCGGCGGTCACTCCGACTCTAATTCTGGGGGGAATTGTGGAGAGCTCGGATTAGTGATCGACGATTTCAACTACTGGCGGTCGAATCAATCGTGCTAATGGCGGTCAGAACGAACGATTCACAGACTAGTTCGACGTCAAACGCCGTGAGGAACCTGATTTACGAGTGTTATGAACGTTTTCTTGCGCAAGTTTCGGCGCCTTTAGTTTTGCTCGAACAGAATACGTTTTTGAAAGCATCACCTATTTTTATGAATATCTGAAAGACCGGCTGCATCAGCCCATCCTTTGATGTTTCAACTTTAGTAGAAGCGACCTTCATCGCTTTTAGCTGATTGTTTGTCATGCGCGGCGACTTCGGCTTGACCACCGGAGGCGCCTCTTCCTTGAGCCCAACCACCTGACCGAATAGATCATGGAGTGCCTCGACATGTTCAGGATTGGGCAACGCAGGAAGCCTGTTGGCAGTTGTTGTAGCGACCTCGAGCTCCTTGAGCAACCGCCCTTTGTCCGATGAGTACAACAGTTCTTGTGACATTCTTTCACCTTAAGTAAGCAGCTTGGCTAAAACGGTCAGCTGCGACCCACATAATTGCATTCTAGCTGTCGGAAGACTGTTTCCGTAATCACCGATACGGGTGACTCGTTATCATCAAATAGGGGTGGTACTTCTTTGCCTCACAGGCTCAGCGTTGCTACTAATTTCGGGCGAAGCGGCACGAACGTCATGCGGCATAAGCATTCATCAATCTATTGATTTAATAAACGTACTCAATCTTGCGGTGAAGTTGGACATACTTTGAATTCTTTTTTCGATCATCGATGACGTTTTTTTTGCAATTTTGATTAAAACAAAACTATTTCAATCTTGCTTGCCACCAAATGCGCCACCATGTTATGACAAGAAACAGATCTCATACTTAGTTTCATTCTTCACAATAGATCTAAGATATAAACTTATATGATCTGTTGCTGTGAGCCATTGTTCCGCGTTCGCACTCAGTAAAAACCCGGGTTGACAAAGTTTGGGGTGATGGTTATGCTGGATTTATGCAGGTGACTTTCGAGTCGCCGGTTGAACGTCTTTCAAGAATTTATTTAGGTGATTATCGTGTTCCGCGTCCTCCCCATCCAGCATCAACAAGATAGCCAGCCGACACGGCTGCATCCGGTGCTGGGTAGGTACGCAATAGGAACGGTTCACGACCATGATCACATTCATCTCATCGATAACATTATTCAACAGCGCTAAAACGACCGAAACTCGTTCTGGCTGCTGGAGAACAGCGGTCGCAGAGTTTTGCGTAGACGTTATCACAGCGTTGTTTTTTGTATTCGCAAACGTTTGTGCAACAGTGTTCTTCGCGAATTGCTCCGCGAAAACAATTGTGGGCGTCGGTCGCTTGGTCGTCGGGACCAATACGAGATCAAGCGAAAACCGCTTCGCACGCTTAATTGCAGAGCGCATCACTCGTTTTAAGGCATTCAGCACGGCACGTTCGATCGCTATCGACGAAACATGTGTGTTTGCGAATAGCATCACGATCTCTGTGAGCGAGTCATCCTCGCGCGGCTATTCATACACTTCTCGACACATCCGCAGATTGATGTTTCGATCTACCGCGCGAACAAAATTGTTCGCATCAAGAAATATCTGCACAACATGGTGCTGTAACTTAGTGGCAAGAGTATTGCGTTGTCAGCGCAAAAGGCGGGGGTTCGACTCCCCTCAGCACCGCCATGGGATAGGTCGTTCAGTAGCAGGACCTTGGCTTGTGAGGCCAATGACACGGGTGCGATTCCCGTCCCATCCCCCAAACCTGGGTGTAGCTCAACAGTAGAGTGCTCGCTTTGGAAGCGAGAGGCCGGACGGGCAGCACGTCCCACTCAGACCACACATGGCCACATAGGGAGCGGCGCAGGAAGTTCCACTCAACTGGAACTCCTGCCACCACCCTCCTTAACCAAGACAACGACTGGGTGTAGCTCAACAGCAGAGCGCTCGCCTTGGAAGCGAGAGGCCGGACGGGCGGCACGTCCCACTCAGACCACATCGAGAACGGCAGCACAAGCCTCTTCACACGAAGCGAGCGCGGTCATCTCCAAAGCGGATCAGAGTCGTTCAAAACAAAAGAACGCAAAGATCCGCACCACGCCCGAGTAATCCAATTGGCAGAGATGCCTGCCTTAGAAGCAGGAAGTTAGTGGTTCGAATCCACTGTCGGGCACCAATTTCAGGGATCGCTGGTATCCCATGTAGGCACTATGTAGGCAGCGTGCTTCATTTAAAACCAGCATATTCCGAAGTCGTCTAATGGCAGGACACGACACTTTGAATGTCGGTACGGTGGTTCGACCCCATCCTTCGGAACCAATTCCTTTCAGCAAGCTACAACGCGTGTTGATTACACCGAGGTCGTTCAACGGCAGGACACGACGCTCTGAACGTCGTTATGATGGTTCGATCCCATCCCTCGGCAACTTCGATTAGAATAATAATGCCAAAAAATTCATGACCATTCATTTCTGGTCTCATGATTGTCGTCGCTCAATATTATCAAGACCGTCGACTGTCTCTAATTCTTTGTGCAATATTGGCTCGGTTTTCCATACTCGATAAACGGCTCTGCTTCACTACTGAAACTTCGCGAACCGGAATTGGTTGCGGGCTCTTTCCCAAAAGTGTTTCCACGATTTCGACTGCTGTGTTTGCAATCGCAAGAATCTGATCCGGAGTAGCAAGATATTGATGATGATGGCAATTGAAGACGAGGGGATGTCTCTAGCGTAGTTGAAATTTGATGATCATGGCTCTGGGTGCTCATCTTCTTATTATGATATCAGGCTGCTTTAGTATTGCAAGTGGTGG